>JAAWJI010000076.1 GCA_022796795.1 Lachnospiraceae bacterium
CTTGTACGGCTCCCTGGTTCAGCATCTCATAGGCCTCGATCACAGTCTGCTGCTTCTTCCTTATATAATAGGGTTCCAGGAAAAACACATTTGCCAGCCAGGTCAGCACCAACACCCCAAACATGACGCTCATAAAAATCCAGGTCATCTGTATGCGGATAGAATGTTTTACCACGTTCTTTCCATCCCGCCCCTCTGGGGGGAAAAAGCCGCTATTTCTGATCTGTTTATGAGGCATCCCCCACCTCCAGCTTGTAACCCATGCCCCAAATGGTCTTTATGAGATTTCCCTTGTCCCCCAGCTTGCTGCGAAGCTTCTTCACATGGGTATCAATGGTTCGGGCATCCCCGAAATAATCATAATTCCACACATTATTGAGAATCTTCTCCCGGGACAAAGCGATTCCCCGGTTTTCCACAAAATAGGTGAGCAGCTCAAATTCCTTGTAGCTCAGCTCCACCTCCACCCCATCTATAGTAACCTGATGGGCCGCCTTGTTGATCTCAATACCGCTGATCCGCAGCACATCCTCCGAGGTAATCAAACTGGTGCGCCGCAGAATCGCCTCCACCCGGGCTACCAGAATTTTGGGACTGAAGGGCTTGGAAATATATTCATCCACCCCCAGCTCAAAGCCTTGCAGCTCGTCCTTCTCATCGCCCCTGGCTGTCAGCATGATAATGGGCACCTTGGAATAATTGCGGATTTCCCGACAGGTCTGCCATCCGTCCATACGCGGCATCATCACATCCAAAATCACCAGGCCAATGTCCTGCTGCCCAAAGAAAATATCCAAAGCCGCCATCCCGTCCTCTGCTTCCAGCACTTCATAGTCCTGCTTTATGAGAAAATCTTTCACCAGCTTGCGCATTCGGCTCTCGTCATCCACCACTAAGATTTTCACCTTTTCCATTCTGAATTCCTCCTTTGCGCTCCATTCCCTCCGTGGACAAGGGGATACACGGTTTTGCACCACTGAGAGTATGCAGATAGTATAGCAAAGATTTATGTCATTTCTGTGAAATATATCCGACGCCCATTTTCTCACCCAATAATTCGCAGCTCCTCCAGTGCTTCCATATCACGCACCCGGTAGCCCTGAGGCGTCTTTTCCAGGATTCCTCTCTTTCGGAAATCCGCCAGCACATACAGAAGATGCCGGTAGGTCACTCCCAGGTACTCCGCCGCCTCCGTGTGCTTCTCCGTATAAGTACCGTGATGCATGGTTAGCAGAATAAAGGTAGCCAGCCGGTTCATCAGAGGATAGGACTGGTTTCTCACATAGTTTTCCGACATTCTCCGGGTCTTATTCCCCAGAAACAGGCAGAGCTTTTGCAGAAACCGCACATCCTGAAGCATGGCCTCCTGACATTCCGAAAGAGAGATGGAAAAACAACGGCATCTGGTCAGAGCGCACACGCACTGGGCCCTCTCCCGGGCTCCAATCCACTCCAGCTCTCCCAAAAAACTGGGACTTTCCACAAAATCAATGGGTGAAATTCTCCCATGCTCATCTGCCAGGAATACCTTTGCCCTGCCCTCAAACAGGTAGAAAAGGCGCTCTGGCTTTTCATTCTTACCCAAGATCAGCTCCTCCGGCTCAAATTCCACCACGGCAGTATAGGGCCGGATGGGAAAAGAAAAATAGTCCTGCAGGGAATCGTTTTCCCATATAAGATCCAGTTCTTTTGTATTTTCTAATTGTCTCACTGTAATAACCCTCCATATTTTTATCTTACCAGAAGTATTGCAGGAATGTAAAGTCCTAAGCTCCCATCTCAAAGATTCTTGTGACGCGGGACAAAAGACGGACAAAAGAAGCTGGGCAAAAGGCTCGATATTAGATTCGAAAAAAGACGTTAAATTCTCAATTTGTCGCTCTATTATTCCAATTTGTTGAATT
This sequence comes from Lachnospiraceae bacterium, assembly GCA_022796795.1. GTDB lineage: Bacteria > Bacillota > Clostridia > Lachnospirales > Lachnospiraceae > RGIG4284. The sequence continues at coordinate 1,905 of JAAWJI010000076.1, forward strand.
GTAAGGCACCATTATTTTACCACAAGTCATTTGGTCTGCGGTTGGATTACACGGTGCAGGCGGGTACAGGGCGCAATGTAGTTTAGTCGAAGGAACGCTTATGTTTATTGGGATTTATCTTCATGCACTGGGAAAGACAGAGAGTGAAATTGTGTCTGCCTGCTATAATTTTGCGTCTGCTTTTGACAGAACATTTGGCTCATTGAAATGTTTTGAATTACGCCCTACAGGTTTTTTTAGAAAGCGACCCGCCGCATATGTGTGAAAATCTGACTTGTAATGGTATTGTGGTATAAAAACAAATATGGTTAACAGGGCATATACTTTATAAATTAAAAAAGTAACCCGAACATTTAACGGATTACCTTTTCAAATACCTTGATTTTTAATTGCCCAAAAACCTTGATTTTCAACGTTTTCTAGTGGACCTGAGGGGAATCGAACCCCTGTCCGAAAGCCTATTCCCTGTTCTTCTACTATCATAGTCAGTTCTTTGACATTCCCTCAGCCAGCCGGGAGCTGACACCCTGCTGACGTTAGTAGCTTCATAATACGCCCATGCGTGCAAAGCTTAGCGCATGTCGTTTCCTGCATAGTCGATGCCGGATTCTTAAGGTGCAGGTGCCCTAAGGCCGACAGCTGCCATTAGGCAGCGTATGCTAAATTATCTTCAGCGTTTATATTTAGATTTGCGATTTGACGCATCGCCTGCGGATAGCTTCACCAGCTGC
>JAAWJI010000010.1 GCA_022796795.1 Lachnospiraceae bacterium
GGCTGGCAAATGTGTTTTTCCTGGAACCCTATTATATAAGGAAGAAGCAGCAGACTGTGATCGAGGCCTATGAGATGCTGAACCAGGGAGCCGTACAAGAGCTTTTTTTGGATGAGGATTATCAGGCCCGGTTGAATCACATGAGCTTTACGGACAATATTTCTATTCTGGTCATTGACACAAGTGGAATGATTCAGCTGTACACGGTAAGGGATTTCCGGATTTTGCAGAATACGTTGTACAACTATATCTTCGACATGGATCAGAAGAAGGATACGCGGGTTTTGCTCACCACGGATCGATATCTTATCCGTCGGCGCATAGACCATAGCAATCAGGCGGAATATATGGAAATGCTGGGGAATCTGGATAATGGATATCCCTTTGTCCTTCAGACTGCGGTGGAGAGTATACAGGACAGCGTGGCGGTTTCCAATCAATTTTACGCCTATATTGCACTGGCGGCTACGATCGTCAGCTGGTTCTTGATCCGTTTTTCCAGCCGCAGGGTTACGGAACCCATCCTGGAGCTGGCAGAAATTTCCAAGCGCATGACGGATCTGGATTTTAACGCAAAGTTTTCCGGAAGACAGCAAAATGAGATTGGATTTCTGGGAAGCCATATGAATCAGATGTCGGAGAAGCTGGAGATTACCATTTCTGAGCTGAAGACAGCAAACAATGAGCTGCAAAAGGATATTGAGCAGAAGACGCAGATTGATGAGATGCGAAAGGATTTTCTCTCCAATGTATCCCATGAGCTGAAGACCCCCATTGCGCTGATTCAAGGATATGCGGAGGGCCTGAAGGAATGTATCAATGATGACCCGGAGAGCCGTGATTTTTATTGTGAGGTCATCATGGATGAGGCGGCCAAAATGAACAGCATGGTGAAGAAGCTTTTGACTCTGAATCAGATTGAGTTCGGTAATCAGATGGTGACCATGGAGCGCTTTGATCTGACGGCCCTGATCCGCAATGTGCTGTCCTCCACAGCCATTCTCATGGAGCAAAAGGAGATCCGGGTCTGTTTCCCGGCTCAGGAACCCGTCTATGTGTGGGCGGATGAGTATCAGATCGAGGAGGTTGTGACCAATTTTGTGAGCAATGCCATCCACCACTGTGAGGGAGAGCGGATACTGGAGATCCGCATGGAACAGCAGGAGGATACGGTGCGGGTCAGCGTATTCAACACGGGAAATCCCATTCCGGAGGAGGATCTGGATAAAATCTGGATTAAATTTTACAAGGTGGATAAGGCCCGAACCCGGGAATATGGGGGCAGCGGCATTGGTCTGTCCATTGTAAAAGCCATTATGGATTCCATGAACCGGCAGTGCGGCGTGATTAATTACAGCAATGGAGTAACCTTTTGGTTTGAGGTGGACAGCAAGGTGTAAAAGCATAAAACCCTTTCCTTTTGGAGAAAGTATTCAGGAATAAAAGCGGCAGAAAAAGGCTGCCTGCAGCGAAAAGGCGAGGGAATGTTATGCTGATTATAAACGGAATGGTCCACACTATGGCCGGAGCTGTTTACCAGCCGGGCTATGTGCGGACGCAGGATAGAATCATTGCAGAGACAGGGCCTATGGAACATGCGCCGGCGCCCAGGGAGGGAGAGCAGGTGCTGGACGTAAGGGGAGCCTGGGTGCTTCCCGGGCTGATCGAGGCCCATGGGCACATTGGAATCACGGAGGAGACAAGAGGCGCCATAGGGGATGACTGCAATGAGTGCAGCGGCCCGGTGCAGCCGGAGCTGCGGGCTCTGGACGGCATAAATCCCATGGATCCGGCCTTCCATGATGCCATAATGGCCGGGATTACCTCTGTGATGACAGGGCCTGGCAGCGCCAATGTGGTGGGCGGACAGTTTGTATTCATGAAAACCCAGGGACGCAGTGTGGACCGCATGGCGGTGAAGGCGCCTGCGGCCATGAAGGTGGCTTTTGGGGAGAATCCCAAGACCAGCTATGAGTCTGCGGGAAAATGTCCTCTGACCCGCATGGGTACAGCCATGCTTTTGCGAAAGGCCTTGTTTCAGGCACGGCAGTATGAGCGGGAAAAGTGGAAGGGACAGGTGGAAAAGGAGGACTTTTCTCTGGAGCCCTGGCTTCCAGTGCTGCGAAAGGAGATTCCTCTCAAGGCCCATGCCCACCGGGCCGACGATATTCTCACGGCTATCCGTATTGCAAAGGAATTTGATGTGGATCTGACCATTGACCATGGCACCGAGGCCCATCTCATTGTGGATGAGATTGCGGCGTCTGGATTTCCAGTGATTGTAGGTACGGATCTCACCTCCCGTTCCAAGCTGGAGGTGCAGAATATGAATTTTAAGACCAACCGGATTTTACAGGAGGCGGGAATCCTCTTTGCGGTTACCACAGATCATCCCGTTGCCCTTATTGAATACCTGCCGCTGTGCGCAGGACTGGCAGTGCGCCACGGACTTCCCATGGAGGAGGGCCTAAAGGCGGTCACCATCAATCCGGCCCGGATTTGCCGGGTGGAGGACCGGGTGGGAAGCCTGGAGCTGGGAAAGGATGCGGACGTGGCCGTGTTTTCCGGCAATCCTCTGGAGGTGCTGACCCGGACTTTGTACACCATCATTGACGGGGAGATCGTCTATGAGTATGAGGCAAAAGGGGAAGGCTGCCGGGAACGGAGGGAACCGTGACAGGGAAAGGAAAAAGCGCGGAAAAAGCCGGCGGTTTCACTTGCTGAATGAAAAAATCTGTGCTATACTTTCCCCACACTACCGCCCATGTGAAGTGACGGTAAATACAGGAAAAGAGGAAAATTATATGGCACAGCTTTGGGGCGGTCGGTTTACGAAAGAAACTGATCAGCTGGTTTATGATTTTAACGCGTCCATTTCCTTTGACCGGCGTCTGTACCGGCAGGATATGGAGGGCAGTATGGCGCATGTCCGCATGCTGGCAAAGCAGGGGATTTTGACAGAGGCGGAGCGGGATGAGATTTTGCAGGGACTGGAAGGAATTCTCCGGGATGTGGAGACAGGGGATCTGGAAATCACCTCCGCCTATGAGGATATCCACAGCTTTGTGGAGGCCAATCTCATTCAGCGGATTGGGGAGACCGGAAAGAAGCTGCACACAGGACGCAGCAGAAATGACCAGGTGGCCCTGGATATGAAGCTTTTCACCCGGGACGAGATCGAAACTCTGGACGGGCTTTTGAAGAGGCTGCTCACCACTCTTTTGGAAATCATGAAGGAGCACACAGAGACCTTTATGCCGGGCTTTACCCATCTGCAAAAAGCCCAGCCCGTTACTCTGGCCCATCATGTGGGGGCCTATTTTGAAATGTTCCGCCGGGATCGGGGACGGCTTTCGGACCTGGCCCGGCGCATGAATACCTGTCCTTTGGGGGCGGGAGCCCTGGCAGGCACCACCTATCCTCTGGACCGGGAGTATACGGCACAGCTTCTGGGTTTTGACGGACCCACCTTAAATAGTATGGATTCCGTGTCGGACCGGGATTATCTCATTGAGCTTTTGTCGGCTCTGGCAACTATTATGATGCATCTGAGCCGGTTTTCCGAGGAGATTATCATTTGGAACACCAATGAGTACCGGTTTGTGGAGATTGACGACGCCTACAGCACGGGGAGCAGCATTATGCCTCAGAAGAAGAATCCGGATATTGCGGAGCTGGTGCGGGGAAAGACCGGGCGGGTCTATGGGGCCCTCATGTCTCTTCTTACCACCATGAAGGGAATTCCACTGGCCTACAATAAGGATATGCAGGAGGATAAGGAGCTGGTATTTGACGCTATTGATACGGCGGAGCACTGTCTGATCCTCTTTGAGGGAATGGTTTCCACTATGAAATTTAGGACCCAGGTTATGGAGGAGAGCGCTCGAAACGGGTTTACCAATGCCACAGATGCGGCGGATTACCTGGTAAATCACGGCGTGCCCTTCCGGGATGCCCACGGTATCGTAGGACAGCTTGTTTTGTACTGCATTGAGCAGGATCTTGCCCTGGATGATGTGGAGCTTCCTAAGCTTCAGAGCTTCTGCCCGGCCTTTGAGGAGGATATCTATGAGGCCATATCCATGAAGACCTGCGTGGACCGGAGACTGACCATAGGGGCGCCGGGAAAAGAGGCCATGGAGCAGGTGATCCGCATTTGTCAGGAATATCTGGAAAGATCTTGATCGTTTATACTTGATTTTTGTAGAGAAATGAGATAGTATATTTGAGAAATACATATGTGCGCTATAGAAAGACAAATAAGGGAATGTATGTGGCGCACGGACAAGAGGAGAATGAAAAAATGGGTGAAAAGTTAAAGGTTGGTATTTTAGGCGGAACCGGCATGGTGGGACAGAGATTTATCTCTTTGCTGGAGAATCATCCCTGGTTTGAGGTGGTGACCATTGCGGCAAGTCCTAGGTCGGCCGGGAAGACTTATGAAGAGGCTGTGGGAGGCCGCTGGAAGATGACCACCCCCATGCCGGAGGCTGTGAAAAACCTGGTGGTTATGAATGTGAACGAGGTGGCGGCCGTGGCGGCTGGCGTGGATTTTGTGTTCAGCGCCGTGGATATGAGCAAGGAGGAGATCCGGGCCATTGAGGAGGCCTATGCCCGCACAGAGACACCGGTGGTTTCCAACAATAGCGCCCATCGCTGGACTCAGGACGTGCCCATGGTGGTGCCGGAGATTAATCCGGAGCATATGGGAATCATTGAGAAGCAGCGGGAGCGGCTGGGAACCAAACGCGGTTTCATTGCCGTGAAGCCCAACTGTTCCATTCAGTCCTACACTCCGGCTCTGAAGGCCTGGGAGGAGTTTGAACCCTATGAGGTGGTGGCGACTACCTATCAGGCTATTTCCGGGGCGGGAAAGAATTTTCAGGACTGGCCGGAAATGGTAGAGAATATTATTCCTTATATTGGCGGGGAGGAGGAAAAGAGCGAGCGGGAGCCCCTGCGCGTGCTGGGAAAACTGGAGGATGGAGAGATCAGGCTGGCTAAAGAGCCGGTGATTACTTGCCAGTGCATTCGGGTGCCTGTATTGAACGGTCATACGGCGGCTGTGTTTGTGAAATTCCGCAAAAAGCCCACCAAAGAGCAGTTGATTGAGAAGCTGGTTCAATATCAGGGCGTGCCCCAGGAGCTGAACCTTCCCAGCGCTCCCAAACAGTTTATCCAGTACATGGAGGAGGATAACCGCCCCCAGGTACAGCTGGATGTGGATTATGAGCATGGCATGGGTGTCTCCATTGGACGCCTGCGGGAAGATCATATTTACGATTGGAAATTTGTGGGCCTTTCCCACAACACGGTCCGAGGCGCCGCAGGAGGAGCCGTACTCTGCGCAGAGCTTCTGAAGGCTCAAGGATATATCACCAAAAAATAAGATCTATCATACGAAGCAGAAAAAATTCAAAATCCGTTCGGCATGCCCCAGGCAAAGGCCGAACGGATTTTGAATTTTTTTAAAAGGATCCATAAAACCTCTTTTCAGAACCGGATATTTCTGTTATGATAAGACTAACCGGATTTTCCGGTTGATTTCCCGTCTTTTCTGGATGGGGATGCTTCTGCAGCTTCTGCATTTGTTTCCTGTTTGAATGTTGATTTGTCAGACGTAAAAGGGATAAAGCCAGTTGGCGTTATTGAGCCTATGAGAGTAACGGAAGGGGGGATCCGAACGGTTATACGTGGAAAGTGAAAAAGGAAGGTGAGGAATGACAAAGGGGAAAGACAAAGGTGAGGAAAGACTCTTGACAAAGTGACAAAAGTATATTATGATAGTGGAAACGAACAAAAGTTCGAATAAAAGAGAGGATTCTGGGGATCAGAACGGAAAAAGGATCCCACAGGAGTATGGGAGTAAACAATGAAAGCAGAAAAGAATGAGAACAAGAAACTGGAAAGGGATAAAGTAATGGGGAAGGAAGATAAATTAAAAGCTCTGGACGCTGCTATTGGGCAGATCGAGAAGCAGTTCGGAAAGGGCTCTGTCATGAAGCTGGGGGATACGAATAACCGCATGCAGGTGGAGACCGTGCCCACCGGATCCTTAAGCCTGGATATTGCCCTGGGCCTGGGTGGAGTACCCAAAGGAAGAATCATCGAGATCTATGGGCCGGAGTCCAGCGGAAAGACCACAGTGGCCCTGCATATGGTGGCGGAGGTACAGAAGAGGGGCGGCATCGCCGGCTTTATTGATGCGGAGCACGCCCTGGACCCTGCCTATGCCAAGAATATCGGCGTGGATATTGACAATCTCTACATTTCCCAGCCGGATAACGGAGAGCAGGCCCTGGAGATTACAGAGACCATGGTGCGCTCCGGAGCCGTAGACATTGTTATCGTGGACTCTGTGGCGGCTCTGGTTCCCAAGGCGGAGATAGACGGGGATATGGGAGACAGCCATGTGGGCCTTCAGGCCCGTCTCATGTCCCAGGCTCTGCGCAAGCTTACCTCTGTGATCAGTAGGTCCAACTGTGTGGTGATCTTTATCAATCAGCTGCGGGAAAAGATTGGCGTCATGTTCGGAAATCCGGAGACCACCACAGGCGGCCGCGCTCTCAAGTTCTATTCTTCCATTCGCCTGGATGTACGTCGGGTGGAGTCCCTGAAGCAGGGAGGAGAGGTAGTGGGAAACCATACCCGGATTAAGGTAGTAAAGAATAAGATTGCGCCGCCCTTTAAGGAGGCGGAGTTTGACATTGTATTCGGACAGGGAATTGCCAAGGAAGGGGATATCCTGGATCTTGCGGTGAACCTGAATATCATCAATAAGAGCGGCGCCTGGTATTCCTATAATGGAGATAAGATTGGCCAGGGACGGGAAAACGCAAAGACATTTTTGAAAGAGAACCCGGAAATCTGCGGCAGCGTGGAGCAGAAGGTACGGGAACACTACGGACTGGTTGAGGGGGGCGCGCCCGAAACGAAACAGGAAGAGGATGGGGTCGCAAAGGAAACCAGGGACACAAAGGAAGCTAACGAAGAATAGGCCGGATAGTCATGGATGAGAGAAAAAGGGCAAAGCACAGGGCCCTGTACTTATTGGAGCGTATGGACCGGACGGAACAGGAGCTTCGCAGGAAACTCCAGCAGAATTATCCCCCGGATGTGGTGGAGGAGGCCCTGGAGTATGTGAAATCCTACCACTATATTGATGACCTGCGGTATGCGAAGAACTATATTGCCTGCAAGAGCCAGGTAAAAAGCCGCCGGCAGATCGAGCAGGAGCTGCTGATGAAAAAGGGGATTTCCCGGGAGATTCTGGAGCAGGCCTATGGGGAGTCCGAGGAACAGGACGAGGTCCTTTTGATCCGTCGCTGGATGGAGAAGAAGAAAATGGATCCTTGCACGGCAGACCGGGCAGAGCTTCAGAAATTTTATTTGTTTTTGAGCCGCCGGGGGTTTCGATCCGAGGATATCCGAAGGGCCTTGTTTCGAATATCGGAGGAAACGTAAGTATTTTGGCGTCCTAGGCTCTGGTTTACTTATACCCTCACTGGACAGGGGGACTGCCCATTTAAAGTCGCCTTCGGCGAGGGGCAGTCCCTTCGGCCTCATAACTGTATTGGCTCCACGCCAATCAGCGGAGTGATTGGCGTGGGTGTGAAAAGTAACCGGTTCTGTACAAACCTGACAAAAAAGATAGAGTTTGCTTGACATAATGCAAAAATAAGTATAGAATTGAAGTGTTGTATTGCACAATGAAAACTAAATAAGGAGGTGCTCCTGTGCAGAATGTTGTGCCTATTTTAATTGCACTTGTTATCGCGGTACCCCTTACGATTCTCATAACAGTTTCGATCCTGAAAAATATGAATATCAAAAAGGTCGGAAATGCTGAGGAAAAGGCAAGGGAAATCATAGATGACGCATTAAAGACTGCAGAACGGTCTAAGAGGGAGGCCCTGTTGGAGGCGAAAGAAGAGACGCTGAAGACAAGGAACGAACTCGAAAAGGAGAGCAAGGAACGAAGAGCGGAGCTCCAGCGTTATGAGCGCCGGGTGCTGTCCAAGGAAGAAGCTTTGGATAAAAAAGCGGATACCCTGGAGCGGCGGGAAGCGAATTTTAACGCCAAGGAGGAACAGCTGACAAAGAAGTATACGGAGCTGGAGAAGCTGTCGTCCCAGAGAGTACAGGAACTGGAAAGAATCTCAGGTCTTACCTCCGAACAAGCAAAAGAGTATTTATTAAAAACTGTTGAGGACGAAGTAAAGCATGAAACGGCTGTGCTGGTCAAGGAGCTTGAGAGCAGAGCAAAGGAAGAAGCCGACAAAAAGGCAAAGGAGTATGTGATAACCGCGATTCAGAAGTGTGCGGCGGATCATGTGGCGGAGACCACCATATCTGTGGTGCAGCTTCCGAATGACGAGATGAAGGGGAGAATCATAGGCAGAGAGGGAAGAAATATCCGTACTCTGGAAACCATGACCGGTATTGATTTGATTATTGACGATACGCCGGAAGCGGTGATCTTATCCGGATTTGACCCGATCCGCAGGGAAGTGGCAAGGATTGCGCTGGAAAAACTCATCGTAGATGGACGGATTCATCCAGCCAGGATTGAAGAGATGGTGGAGAAGGCGCAAAAAGAAGTGGAAGTAATGATTCGTGAGGAAGGTGAGGCAGCCACATTAGAGGTTGGCGTTCATGGAATTCATCCGGAGCTGGTACGGCTTCTGGGTAGAATGAAATTCCGCACCAGCTACGGTCAGAATGCATTGAAGCATTCCATCGAGGTAGCCCAATTGGCCGGACTTCTGGCCGGTGAGGTGGGAGTAGATGTGCGCATGGCAAAACGCGCAGGACTTTTACATGATATCGGAAAATCCATTGACCATGAGGTAGAAGGTTCACATATTCAGATCGGTGCAGATTTGTGCAAAAAGTATAAAGAGTCAGCAACAGTTATCAATGCTGTGGAGTCCCATCATGGAGATGTGGAGCCAACGTCCCTGGTTGCCTGTCTGGTGCAGGCGGCAGATACCATTTCCGCTGCCAGACCCGGTGCGAGAAGAGAGACGTTGGAGACATATACCAATCGGCTCAAGCAGCTGGAAGAAATCACAAATGCTTTCAAAGGAGTAGACAAGTCTTTTGCTATTCAGGCAGGTAGAGAGATTCGAGTAATGGTAGTACCGGAACAGGTAGACGATGCTTCCATGGTCTTATTGGCGAGAAATATATCCAAACAGATTGAAGCGGAGCTGGAGTATCCGGGACAGATCAAGGTAAACGTAATTCGGGAAAGCCGTGTCACCGATTATGCCAAATAGGCGGGACAGGCCGGGTTGCGAAGGAGAAAGAAATCAAAGGGGATGCAGCAAAAGCGCATCCTCTTTCTTGCTGTAAGGGCAAGATCTTGTTTTTTTACAGGAATTTGCCCTTACAGTAAAAACAAGAAATATAAATAGAGAAACTCCCATGACGGTGAGGAGAAGGAATTTTGCTGTGGGGGGAAGGAGCAGGAATAAGATGGCAAAGATTGGATTTATTGGAATGGGAAACATGGGCAGCGCTTTGTTAAAGGGAGCACTTGAGACTTTTGGAACGGAGGAGCTGATCTTTACGGCGAAGACCGAACAGACCAGGCAGCGGGTGACGGCAGAGACCAGAGTGGCCTATGCGCCTACGAATGCAGAGTGCGCCAATGCCTGCAAATATTTGATTCTGGCAGTGAAGCCTCAATTTTATGATGAGGTGCTGAAGCAGATTCACTATGTGATTACACCGGACCATGTGGTGATCTCCCTGGCGCCGGGAATTACCATTTCCCAGCTTCGGGAGCGCCTTGGCTCTGACCGGAGAATTGTCCGGGCCATGCCCAATACGCCGGCGATGATTGGGGAGGGCATGACAGGCCTGGCCTATTGCCAGGAGGACTTTGTTCCAGAGGAGATTCAGATGCTGGAAAAGCTTTTCGGAGCAGTAGGACGCTTTGAGAAGGTGGAGGAAAGGCTTATGAGCGCCGTGGTCTGCGCCAGCGGCAGCTCTCCGGCCTATGTATATATGTTTATTGAGGCCTTGGCAGACGGAGCGGTGCAGTTTGGGATGCCGCGAAAGGAGGCGTATGCCTTTGCGGCTCAGGCAGTGGCAGGAGCTGCAAAAATGGTGCTGGAGACCGGAAAACATCCCGCAGAGCTAAAAGATCAGGTGTGTTCTCCAGGGGGAACCACCATTGCAGGCGTGGCGGCTCTGGAAGGAGCGGGATTCCGCAGCGCGGTGATGAAGGCCTGTGCAGCCTGCTATGAAAAATCAGAGAAACTTGGATAACCTGTCATATTTAAAAGGATCCTCTCATATATAAGTTATATGGGAGGATTTTTGTTATGGAGGCTTGGTGGACCAAGGAACGAGAGCTAAAGAAGAAAAAGCTGACGGCATTTTTTTTGACCGGGTTTGTCCTGGGGGTGTTGTATATGATTTTGCTGGGGCATGTGGAGAACAGCAATATGCTCATGAGCAGCTACTTTTTTTCAAAATATCAGTATATGGAATATGCCCCCATACATCTGTTCGGCTATATTTTGAAATCCAGGATCTCTCTGCTTGTCTTTTTGTTTCTTATGGGACTGACTGTAGTTGGAACCATGACTGTTTTGCTGTTTGGGTTATGGGCTGGATTTTCCTTTGGTCTGATTCTGACTATGGCGGTGATGAAGCTTGGGATTGCGGGAATTCTTCTCTGCGTCATGAGTATGTTTCCACAGTATCTGATCTATTTCCCGGCGTTTCTCTACGGGCTCTTGCGCATTTATGAGATGTCCCAGCAGAAGAAGTGGAACAGAGCCTATTTGGTTTCTTTTGGGGTAACGGCAGTTCTGGTAATCACAGGGGTGCTGCTGGAGAGCTATGTGAATCCGGCCCTGCTAAAGCTTTTGTTGAGCAGGGTATGAGGAAACTATGCAAAAGCTCCTCTTTGAAATAAAATTTTTGAAAAAAATAAATTCTTCCGATTACAAGATTTGGTGGGAAGAAAAGAACCGGAAACCAGATGTTGTAGGTACTGGGAAAACCCTTGATTTTCCTTGCTTTTCCGGGAAAAAAGACCATTGATTTTCTAAAAAATTATTACTATAATAGGATGCATAACACCTTTGAGAGAAAAGTGGTTGAGGGGAAAGTACTTATGGAGCAAGAGATTTGCAGGTTTATTCTTTACTTGCATGACGAGAAAAAAACTTCAGAGAACACCGAGGTTTCCTATGGTCGGGATTTACGGAAGCTGAAGGATTTTTTAGAACAGCAGAACATTTTCCGGCCGGAGGGAGCTACGGAAACAAATTTAAATTCTTATATTCTGGTGCTGGAGAAGCAGGGGCTTTCTGCGGCAACGGTTTCCAGAAGCATTGCGTCTATGAAGGCCTTTTATTCCTATCTGTTTAAGAAGGGAAAGATTCAGGTAAATCCGGCGGAGGGGCTCAAGCCGCCTAAAGTTGAGAAGAAGATTCCGGGCGTGCTCAGTATTTCAGAGATGGCGGCTCTTTTAGAACAGCCGGACAGCCAGACGCCCAAGGGCATGCGGGACCGGGCTATGCTGGAGCTGTTGTATGCCACGGGAATCCGGGTAACGGAGCTGATCAGTCTGACTTTTTCGGATGTAAATTTGAATATGGATTATATTGTATGCAGAGACAGAGGGAAGGAGCGGATTATCCCCTTTGGACGGGAGGCCAAAAAAGCGCTGGTGCTGTACTTGGACGACGCTCGTAAGGAGATGCTGGAGGGCGACAGTCAGGTACTGTTTCCCAACTGTTCCGGGGGAAGCATGAGCCGTCAGGGGTTCTGGAAGCTGGTCAAGCAGTATGCCAAACGGGCCGGGATCCAAACAGAGATTACGCCTCACACGCTGCGACATTCCTTTGCGGCTCATCTGGTGGACAACGGAGCAGACCTTCATGTGGTGCAGGGGATGCTGGGACATTCGGATGTATCTACCACCATGATGTATTCCACCAGGACCCGGGAGGTTTACGCCAAGGCTCATCCCCGGGGATAATTATTGAAGTTTTAGAATGTTCCATCATTGCAATTTGATTTTTCCTGTATTATAATAAGTACCGTCATTTGGCAGGGATGCCCTTGCCAGATGGCGGTATCTTTGACAGAGGGCCTGGCAGAAAAGGCAAAATTGTTATAAAACAGACAGAGGAAGGGAAGAGGACACCATGGCATTTGATTTTATACAAAAGCTGCCCACGCCTGCGGAAACCAGGAGAATGTATCCGGTGCCGGAGGCTGTGGCGAAAATAAAGGAAGAGAGAGACCGGGAAATCCGAAAGGTATTTACCGGAGAGAGCGATAAATTTCTGGTTATTATTGGTCCCTGCTCCGCGGACAATGAGGACGCGGTTTGTGATTATGTAAATCGTTTGGTGCCCGTGCAGGAAAAGGTGAAGGACCGGGTGATTCTTATTCCCCGGATTTATACGAATAAACCCCGGACCACAGGGGACGGCTACAAGGGAATTATGCATCAGCCGGACCCAGAGAAGAAGCCGGATCCTTTGGCCGGAATCATTGCTCTGCGCCATATGCATATCCGGGCCATTGAGGAGACAGGACTTACGGCTGCGGACGAGATGCTGTATCCGGAAAACCTGCGTTATGTTATGGATTTCCTGTCCTATATTGCGGTGGGGGCCCGTTCTGTGGAGAATCAGCAGCACCGCCTGGTTGCCAGCGGGATTGATGTGCCCACAGGCATGAAGAATCCCACCAGCGGGGACTTTACGGTTATGATGAATTCGGTGACGGCGGCTCAGCACGGCCATTCCTTTATCTACCGGGGATGGGATGTGGCCACCAACGGAAATGATTTGGCCCACGTGGTGCTGCGGGGGGCGGTTAATAAGCGGGGCGTAAACTTGCCCAATTACCACTATGAGGATCTCATGCGTGTGCTGGAGCTCTATGAGGGGCGGAATCTGAAAAATCCAGCAGCTATAGTGGACGCCAATCACTCCAATTCCAACAAGCAGTACGAACAGCAGATCCGCATTGTGAAGGAAGTACTTCACAGCCGTTCCCTGGCGCCGGACATTCGGGCTCTTGTAAAGGGAGTCATGGTAGAGAGCTATATTGAGTCTGGCTGTCAGGGAGTTCATGACCATGTATACGGCAAATCGATTACGGATCCCTGCCTGGGCTGGGAGGCGTCAGAGCGGCTGATCTATGAGATCGCAGAGCGCTGCTAAAACAATTATTTAAAAAGCTGCATAAAAGGACAGACAAAGAAACAGTCCTTTCGTGCAGCTTTTTTGTCTATGGACCCATGCGGAACAGAAGTTTAAAATAAAAGGGCGGCTCTGTTTCCCAGATACTCCCGCAGGCTTCCCAGGCACAGAAGAGAGATAGCTAGCTGGTTTGCCAGGAGACCCCACAGGTATCCCTGAATGCCAAAGCTTGGGATACACAGGAGAATGAACAGGATGCGAATGGTGATGCCTAGGATGTTGTTCCGGAAAGCAATGCTGGTGCGCCCCAGGCCGTGGAGGACGCTGTTCAGGGTGGAATTCAGGTACAGGAAGGGACAGATCCAGGCCAGGGTAATGATAAAGTCTCCGGCCAGAGCGCTGTGGAAGAAAAAGGTGCCCAGCATTTTACCAGTGGCCAGAAAAAATATCGTGCAGAAGCTGCCGAAGGGAATACAGAAATACAGGGCTTTTCGGATGGTTGCCTGGATTCTCATATAGTCGCCCGCGGCCTGCAGCTCGGAAACGGAGGGCAGCAGGAGAACGGATATGGAGCTGGTGATAACGCTGGGAAACATAATAAAGGACAACGACATGCCGGTAAGGGTGCCGTAGACGCTGTAGGCCGCAGCCGTATCCAGGCCATAGGCTTGAAGGGTCAGAGGAATCAGGACAGCCTCAATGCTGGTCAGAAGATTCATAACCACCCGGTTTCCTGTCAGGGGCAGGGACATGCGCAGGATCTGTCCCAGGCAGCTGCCCATGGAGGGAGCAGGAACGGGAGAGAGGGATTTCCGGGGCGGCCGGGCCGCCCATGCAGTGACACAAAAAAGCATAGAAAAGAACTCCCCGATAGCCAGGCCCAGGACAGCCAGAACCGGGGAAGGGGAAATCCTTTTTTCCATACAGATCCGGGCCAGTAAAAACACGCTTCCCACCCGGATAATCTGCTCCAGCAGCTGGCTGGCGGCTGGGATCCCGGTTTTTTTTAATCCAAAATAGTATCCGCAAATACAGGAATGGCAGGCGCAAAAAGGCAGGGAAAAGGAAAGGAAACGAAGGAGCGTGCCGCAGCGGGGCTCCTTCAGATAATGGACAGCCAGAAAATCTGCGCTATGATAGAGCCAAAAGGCGGTGATCAGGGAAAGCCCAAAGGAGAGAAAGAGGCCGGCCGAGAGCATTTTCCGGGCGCCCTGGCTGCTTCCTCTTGCCGCCTCACCGGCCACAAAGCGGGAGATGGAGGTTTCGATTCCGGCAATAGTCAGGGAAACGCAGATGCCGAAAATGGGGAAGATCATCTGGTAAATGCCAAGACCCTCCGCACCAATCACGCGGCTTAAGAATATTTTATAGAAGAAGCCCAAAATTCTTGTGGCAACTCCCGTAAGTGTTAAAATAAGTGCTCCTGTCAGAAGGGGATGTTTTTTTCTCATAGCATTACTTTGCTCTTTTTTTATGAATATATTCCAGGAAGATGCTTGACAGAACAGGAATAGGGTGCTATGATCATTACGATATCCGAGCAAAATACTCGGAATTACATGAGGTGATAAGGAATGAAATTATCCACAAAGGGGCGATATGGTCTGCGGGCCTTGATTGACCTGGCTCTGTACAGTGAAAAGGAGACGGTTTCCATCGGAAGCATTGCCGCCAGACAGAATATTTCGGAGAGCTATCTGGAGCAGCTCATAGCCAAGCTTCGGAAGGCGGGCCTGGTATCCAGTGTACGGGGAGCAGGAGGCGGATATGTGCTGGCAAAGCCGGCGGAGGAGATTTCCGTGGGCGATATTCTGCGAGCCCTGGAGGGAAGCTTGGATCCGGTTCAGTGTCCGGGGCTTAAGGAAGAGGGCTGCAGCGGATCAGACGCCTGTGTGACAAAATATGTCTGGAAACGAATTAATGACAGTATCAATCAGACTGTTGATGAGATAAAATTGAGTCAGCTGGTGGAGGAGAGCAGGGAGGTCCGGGATGTGGTGCCATCCGTTGGTTCCTGCTGTTCCAATTAAACCTGCATGCGCCCGAAATGAGCGCGCCACGAAACAGGAAAGTCTTGAGGGCGCATTTGGAATCCCAGAACACATGCCGCCTGACAGGCGGCGGGACTTTCAAAGTAAGCGAGGAGGAAGGAAACATGAAAAAAGTGATTTATCTGGACAATGCGGCGACTACAAGGACAGCGCCGGAGGTGGTAGAGGCCATGCTACCCTACTTTTCTCAGCATTATGGAAATCCGTCCAGCGTGTACGCTCTGGCGGGAGAGAGCAAGGAGGCGATTACCAGGAGCCGGGAAACCATTGCCCAGGCTCTGGGAGCAAAGAGCAATGAGATTTATTTCACGGCCGGAGGCAGCGAGGCGGACAACTGGGCCTTAAAGGCTGCGGTGGAGGCCTATGAATCAAAGGGAAAGCATGTGATTACCACAAAGATTGAGCACCATGCAATCCTGCATACCTGTGAGTATCTGGAGAAGAGGGGATTTGAGGTAACCTATCTGAATGTGGATGAAAACGGCGTGGTGAAGCTGGAGGAACTGAAAAAGGCCATCCGTCCGGATACTATTCTGATCTCGGTTATGTTTGCCAATAATGAAATCGGAACCATTCAGCCGATCCGGGAGATCGGAGAGATCGCAAAGGAGCATGGGATTCTTTTTCATACAGATGCCGTACAGGCCTTTGGTCAGGTTCCTATATCCGTGGATGAGTACCACATTGATATGTTAAGCTCCAGCGGTCATAAGCTTAACGGACCCAAGGGCATTGGATTCCTGTATATCCGCACAGGATTAAAGCTTCGCTCCTTTGTACATGGAGGAGCCCAGGAGCGCAAGCGCCGGGCCGGGACAGAGAATGTGCCGGGGATTGTGGGCTATGGAAAGGCTGTGGAACGGGCTGTGGAGACCATGGAGGAGCGCACGGCTAAAGAGCGGGAGCTACGTGATTACCTGGTTGGACGGGTGCTGAAAGAAATTCCTTTTGTACGACTCAACGGACATCGGACGAAACGGCTGCCCAACAATGCCAATTTCAGCTTTCAGTTCGTGGAGGGAGAATCTCTGCTGATTATGTTGGATATGGAGGGAATCTGCGCTTCTTCCGGCTCTGCCTGCACTTCCGGATCCCTGGATCCCTCCCATGTGCTTTTGGCCATCGGTCTGCCCCATGAGATTGCTCACGGCTCTCTGCGGCTCACCCTGGGAGAGGAAACCACCCGGGAGGAAATTGATTTCGTGGTGGAGCAGATCAAGAAAATTGTCCAGAGGCTTAGGGACATGTCGCCTCTGTATGAGGATTTTATGAAGCGGGAAAATCATGGAGAAAGGTAAACCTTCCCAGGGATTCTGATCGGTGGGCTGTGGGATAATCCGTGGCAAAGGCCCAAGGCCGGCAGACAGGAACAGTTAGAATACAGGAAAAGAGGAGAATGAATATGTACAGTGAAAAAGTAATGGATCATTTCCAGAACCCCAGGAATGTAGGGGAGATTGAAAACGCCAGCGGAGTGGGAACCGTGGGAAACGCCAAGTGCGGGGATATCATGCGGATTTATCTGGATATCGACGAGAATGAGATTATCCAGGATGTGAAATTCAAGACCTTTGGCTGCGGAGCGGCTGTGGCAACCAGCAGCATGGCGACTGAGCTGGTGAAGGGAAAGACCATTCATGAGGCTCTGCAGGTAACAAACAAGGCTGTCATGGAGGCCCTGGACGGTCTGCCGCCCGTAAAGGTGCATTGCTCCTTGCTGGCGGAGGAGGCCATTCACGCGGCGCTCTGGGATTACGCACAAAAGCATGGGATCCAGATTGAGGGACTGGAAAAGCCGAAGTCGGATATTCACGAGGGCGAAGAGGAAGAGAGCGAAGCGTATTAGGGGCCTGTTTCTTGGAGGGACAGAGGAATAAGGATCAAGGAAAGAAAGCAGATGAGGGATGAGACAATGAATGTATTTAAAGAGATGGGATGTTCTGTTGGAAAAGTGTCCGCGTATCCCCGGTTTCTGGGAAACCGGAAGGGCAAGGTGTTTGGGTATGGAGTACTGCTTATATTCTTTTACTTTTTTCTGGCATATCTGATTAGCGGCGTCATATTTCTGGCGCGTATCGGAGGGCTTGGAAAATCTCTGGAGGAAAATGTACCCTATTTCCGCCTGGTGGACGGCTCCTTGTCGGTGGAAAGGCCCTGTTATTTTGAGTCCGGAGGCAGCTTAGTGGATATAGATACCAGCGGATTCTTTGATTTGGAAGAGGCCTATGACTATGCTAGGGACTACCAGTCTGTCATTATCATGGACGTAGAGAAGATGATGCTGAAGAGCAACGGACAGATTCAGACGGCATATTTTTCGGATTTTGGGGATTTGGACATTTCAAGGGACAGTCTGAAGAATTGGATTCCCATGATTTATGTCAGCGCCTTTTTAGGCGGGATCCTCACATACATCGTCCAGGTGGCGCTGTTCTTCTTTGCAATCCTGTTCCTGGCGTTGATTGGTTTGCTCTTCAACAGCATTATAAAAGCGAACCTGACCTTTGGACAGGTGTACCTTTTAGGAGTGTACAGCAGAACGCTGCCCTTGGCCATTAAGGCGCTGCTGAAGCTGTTTCACGTGAATGTCCCCTTTTTCTGGGTGATTAATTTCGGAATCTCACTGATTTATCTGTATTTAGCAATCCAGCATGCAAAGAAGGGAAGCCAGCCGCAAAATGCTTATGTCTACAATCCGGGAAGCAGCTACGGCCAGGGAGGCGGTTACGGTCAGGGAGGTACCTATGGCCAGGGAAGCGGCTACGGTCAGGGAGGCTCCTACGGCCAGGGGAGCGGTTATGGTCAGGGAGGTTCCTATGGTCAGGGAAGCGGTTATGGCCAGGGAGGCGGCTATGGTCAGGGAGGTTCCTACGGCCAGGGAAGCGGCTATATTCAGGATTCCTATGGTCAGGGGAGCGGCTATAGTCAGGATTCCTATGGTCAGGGAAGCTCTTACGGTCAAGATTCCTACGGCCAGGGAGGCTCCTCGAACAGCGGAAATACAGACAGATAGAAGCCCTGGTCCGTTCGGGAAACTGTAGAAGATAGACAAGAAAAGGAATTTTCAGGCGGAGATCCCATGGATTTCCGTCTGTGTGCAGGTATTTTCAAGGATGAGGCATAGAAAAAAAGTGGTAGTGGGAATGTCCGGCGGTGTGGATTCCTCTGCGGCAGCTTGGCTTTTAAAGGAGCAGGGCTATGACGTAATTGGAGTGACCATGCAGATCTGGCAGGACGAGGCAGAGGAGATTCAGCAGGAAAACGGAGGGTGCTGCGGTTTGTCTGCCGTGGAAGATGCCAGACGGGTGGCGCAGAAGCTGGACATTCCCTATTATGTTTTAAATTTTAAACAGGATTTTAAGATTCATGTGATCAATTACTTTGTGGGAGAGTATTTGGCAGGCAGGACGCCCAATCCCTGTATCGCCTGCAACCGCTATGTGAAATGGGATGCGCTGCTTCGGCGGAGCCTGGAGATCGGTGCAGATTATATTGCCACAGGGCATTATGCCAGGCTTGAACGGCTGGAAAACGGCCGTTTTTCTCTGCGTGCCGCGGTGTCTGCAGGGAAGGATCAGACCTATGCTCTTTACAGCCTGACCCAGGAGCAGCTTTCCCACACCCTGATGCCTGCGGGTGCTTATCAGAAGGAGGAAATCCGGGACATAGCGGAACGGGCAGGCCTGCCCACGGCCCATAAACCGGACAGTCAGGAAATCTGCTTTGTGCCGGACAAGGATTATGCCGGATTTATCGACAGATGGACCGGACATTCCGTTCCGGAGGGGGATTTTGTGGACGCCAGGGGAAGGGTTCTGGGACGTCATAAGGGAATCACCCACTATACCGTGGGCCAGCGAAAGGGCCTGGGCCTGGCTATGGGACGCCGGGTGGCGGTGACCAGGATCTGCCCGGAGACCAACCAGGTGGTGATTGGGGAAAGTGAGGATGTATTTTCCAGGACTTTGGAGGCTCACAGGCTGAATTTCATGTCTGTACCAGATCTGACCGGGAGCCGTCAGGTAACGGCAAAGATCCGCTATAATCACAAAGGTGCCCCCTGCGTCATAGAGAAGATCGGGGAAGACCGTATCCATGTGGAGTTTTTGGAGCCTCAGCGGGCGGTGACGCCGGGACAGGCTGTGGTGTTTTATGAGGGAGAGTATGTGCTGGGCGGGGGGACGATTTTATGAGAGAGCATTTGTCCCTTGTGGGCAGAGCTGTTAAGCCTCCTGGTTCTGACAGGCGTTTTTACCCTTAAGTCCTGGGGCCGCCCTATTCTTAAATTCAGGAAAAATTAAGAAAAATGTAATAAAATGTCGATCCCCTCTGTATTACAATGGAAACAATACAGAGGGGGTTCTTTATGGACGACAAAAAGAGAGAACGGTATCGGAGCAAGCGAATCCGCCAGATCCAGGAGGAGAGGATTTCCAGAAAGGAGAGGAAGCCCCGGGCAAACAGCGTCTCCAACGGCAGTAGGATGTCCCGGGAGGAGAAAATGCGCAGGCGGAAAATGAGAAAGCGGCAAAAAATGCTTTTTAGCGCCCTCATTTACAGTCTTTTGGCGCTTCTGATCGTATTAATTGTGCTTGTCTTGTTTATCCTGGCCAGCATTTTGAAAAAAGAGGTGACGGGAGAGGGATTTGGTGGGATTTCCCTGCCTTGGGTGGATACAAAGACGGTGATTATGCTGGATCCGGGCCATGGCGGAAAGGATCAGGGCACCAGCTACGGTGATATTCTGGAGAAGGATCTGACTCTGGAGATTGTGGAAAAGGTGAAGAAGGAGCTGGAAAGCGCTGGCTATGAGGTGCAGCTGACCAGAAGCAAGGATGAGTTTGTCAATATCAGGGAGCGGGCCAGCCTTGCCAACAAAAAGAAACCAGATCTATACGTAAGTATCCACTGCAATTTTCTGGAACAAGGAGAGGCCGCGGGAATTGAGACATACTATGCAGAGGGAAAAGGAGATGCCAGCAGAGAACTTGCGGAATGGATTCAGAGCTGTACGGTGGCAAAGACAAACGCCTTTGACCGGAATGTGCGGACCGAGGATTTTGTGGTGATCAAGGATACGGAAATGCCGGCGGCTCTGATTGAGACTGGATTTTTAAGCGATGCGGAAGAGAGGAAACTTTTGCAGGATCAAGACTATCAGAAAAAGCTGGCGGAGGGCATTGCAGAGGGGATCATAGGATATTGGGAGACACAGAAGGAGGCCCAGGAGCAGCAGGGGCAGGAAGAGCCGGAAGAATCATAGCGGGGCTCCGGAAAGGAAGGCCGTCTGTAAGGGAGAGAAGAAAATAAAAGGCAGACGGATCAGGAGCCCCGGAAAGGAAGCTTGTCTACAAGGGAAGCATTTGGGGTTTGCGCTTCTGATACAGGGTCACATAGGAAAAGCCGCAGTCACGGATGAGAGCATAGGCCCGGTCCATACAGTATCCCACATAAAGGGGCTCATGGGCGTCGGAACCGGTGGTAAGAAGTTCTCCTCCCAGCTGCCGGTAGCGCAGGAGAATGTCCCGGCTGGGATTGGGAGCGTCAAGTCCCGCCTTATAGCCTCCGGTGTTCACCTCCAGGGCGCAGCCCTTTTGTATGAGGAGGCGCAGACACTGGTCAATGAGATCGGTGTAGTCCAAATAGGAGAAAGCTTTGGAGCCTTTGGGAATATAGCGGATCATATAGTCCAGATGCCCGTAGGAGTCAAAGCAGTGGTGAAAGCGGATATTTTCAAGAGTAACGGAAAAGTAGGCCTCCAGGGCAGAGCGCACCGTGCGGCTTTCCCAGAAGACGGGATAGTAGGGATCCGCACCCTCTACCAGGTGGGTGGAACCGATGACAAAGTCAAAGGGATATTCCTGACAGTAGTCTTTATAGAGATCCACAAGGTGGGGCTGAAGGCCCAGCTCCACACCAGTCAGGAGGGGGATTTCCGGATAAGCTTCTTGCAGAGCGGCCAGGGACTGGAGATAAGGCGTTGTATCCAGGGTAAAATCCACATGGGAATCGGGATAATCCGCATCATAATGTTCGGTAAAGCAGAGGGCCTGAAGGCCCTTTTGTAATCCTGCCTGTACCTGGGCTGCAGGAGAGGCGCTGCTGTCGCCGGAAAAGCTGGAGTGTATATGGCAATCAATCATGGTCAAATCCTTTCTGCAGTGAAAACTGGAACAACTGCAATGCGTGCTTTTTGGCTGTTTTTACCGATAGAATTCTTGTATTTCAGGCAGAATTTACGGTTTGAAAATCCAGTAACCATAATAAAGGAAAAAATACACAATGGCAAGAAAAAAATGGGAAGAGAAATGCAGGATATAACGAAATTAAAAATAAATCTTGAAATTTTGTACTTAATTGGGTACAATAGGAAAAGAGGTTGTGGTTCGTACCATATCTGAGAAAGATATGACAACCATAAAATTCAACTTATTTTATAGGAGGAATTCTATCATGGCAGTAAAAGTAGCAATCAATGGATTTGGACGTATCGGACGTCTTGCTTTCAGACAGATGTTTGGAGCAGAGGGGTACGAGGTAGTGGCAATTAACGATCTGACAAGCCCCAAGATGCTGGCTCA
Organism: Lachnospiraceae bacterium; assembly: GCA_022796795.1. GTDB lineage: Bacteria > Bacillota > Clostridia > Lachnospirales > Lachnospiraceae > RGIG4284. The sequence continues at coordinate 21,814 of JAAWJI010000010.1, forward strand.
TCTGTTGAAATACGACTCTTCTCAGGGCAAGTATGAGTATGCGGACAAGGTTTCTGCTACTGAGGATTCCATTATTGTAGATGGAAAAGAGATCAAGATTTATGCAAAGGCAAATGCCGCTGAGCTTCCCTGGGGCGAGATCGGTGTGGATGTAGTTCTGGAGTGCACCGGCTTCTATACCTCTAAGGACAAGGCAAGTGCACACATTACCGCAGGCGCTAAGAAGGTTGTTATTTCCGCTCCGGCCGGAAATGATCTGCCCACAATCGTATACAATGTAAACCATGAGACGCTGACCAAGGAGGATACTGTTATTTCTGCAGCTTCCTGCACCACCAACTGCCTGGCTCCCATGGCTGACGCTCTGAATAAGCTGGCTCCTATTCAGTCTGGTATCATGACCACCATTCATGCATACACCGGAGATCAGATGATCCTGGATGGTCCCCAGAGAAAGGGCGATCTGAGAAGAAGCCGCGCTGGCGCTGTGAACATTGTTCCCAACAGCACAGGCGCTGCAAAGGCTATCGGCCTGGTTATTCCGGAGCTGAACGGCAAGCTGATCGGCGCTGCACAGCGTGTACCCACCCCCACAGGTTCCACCACCATTTTGATTGCAGTGGTTAAAGGCAATGTGACCAAGGATCAGATCAATGATGCGATGAAGGCAGCAGCTACCGAGTCCTTTGGCTACAACACGGACGAGATCGTATCCAGCGACGTAATCGGCATGCGGTTTGGTTCTCTGTTTGATGCAACCCAGACTATGGTTTCTCCTATGGAGGATGGAAATACACAGGTACAGGTTGTTTCCTGGTATGACAATGAGAACTCCTATGTGAGCCAGATGGTTCGGACTATCAAGTATTTTGCTGAGTTAGCATAATTCGTTCCACAGAACCACATAGATTTGTACGACTCAGGATGGGTCCGGCTTTAGGGCCGGGCCCGTTTTTTACTGGAAAAATGCGACCTGTAAAGCAAAAGCCCCTGGGGGAGACGCCTCTGGGGTAGCAGCCGTTTCATGGCTCGGAAATTTGCGAAGAGTAATTCAATATAATAATAGAAGAGGAGCAGACTTTATGTTAAATAAGAAATCCGTAGATGATATTCAGGTAAAAGGCAAGAGAGTCCTCTGCAGATGCGACTTCAATGTGCCTTTGAAAGAGGGGAAGATTACCGATGAGAACCGTCTGGTGGCGGCTCTGCCTACCATCAAGAAGCTGGTGGCCGACGGAGGCCGGGTTATTCTGTGTTCTCATCTGGGAAAACCCAAGGGAGAGCCCAAGCCGGAGCTGTCTTTAGCGCCTGTTGCAGTGCGCCTGTCTGAGCTTTTGGGACAGGAGGTAAAATTTGCGGCGGATCCTCAGGTGGTAGGCCCCAATGCAAAGGCGGCTGTGGAAGCCATGAAGGACGGAGAAGTGGTTCTCCTGGAGAATACCCGTTACCGTGCAGAGGAGACCAAGAACGGCGAGGCATTCAGCAAGGATCTGGCTTCCTTGTGCGACGTGTTTGTAAACGACGCCTTCGGTACGGCGCACCGGGCTCACTGCTCCAATGTGGGCGTGGCGGAGCTGGTGGATACTGCTGTGGTGGGCTATCTGATGCAGAAGGAAATCGACTTCCTGGGCAATGCGGTGAATAATCCGGAGCGTCCCTTTGTGGCGATCCTGGGCGGCGCAAAGGTGGCGGATAAGCTTAATGTGATTTCCAATTTGCTGGAGAAATGCGATACCCTGATTATCGGCGGCGGCATGGCTTATACCTTCTTAAAGGCCAAGGGCTATGAGGTGGGAACCTCCCTGGTAGATGATGAGAAGATCGGCTACTGCAAGGAAATGATGGAGAAGGCGGAGAAGCTTGGCAAGCAGCTGCTTCTTCCTGTGGACACCACCATTGCCGCTGAATTCCCCAGCCCCATTGATGCGCAGATCTCTGTGGAGGTAGTTTCCTCAGATGCCATTCCCGCAGATAAGATGGGACTGGATATTGGAACCAAGACGGCAGCGCTCTATGCAGAGGCTGTAAAGTCTGCCAAGACCGTGGTTTGGAACGGACCTATGGGCGTGTTTGAGAATCCCATTCTGGCCAAGGGAACCGTAGCAGTGGCAAAATCCCTGGCAGAGACAGACGCTACCACCATCATTGGCGGCGGAGATTCTGCAGCTGCTGTAAATCAGCTGGGCTTCGGAGACAAGATGACCCATATTTCCACCGGCGGCGGAGCTTCCCTGGAGTTCCTGGAGGGCAAGGATCTGCCTGGTGTAATGGCAGCCAACGACAAATAGAGGAAAAGGAAGATAGGAGAGAAAATCATGGCAAGAAAGAAAATCATTGCTGGAAACTGGAAAATGAACATGACTCCCAGCGAGGCGGTAGAGCTGGTAAATACCTTAAAGCCCTTGGTGGCAAACGATGAGGTGGACGTGGTATTCTGCGTACCGGCCATTGATATTATCCCGGTGATGGAGGCTGCCAAGGGCTCCAATATCCAGGTAGGCGCAGAGAACATGTATTTCGAGGAGAAGGGAGCCTATACAGGCGAGATCTCTCCCGCTATGCTGACAGATGTAGGTGTGAAATATGTGATCCTGGGACACTCTGAGCGCAGAGAATACTTCGCAGAGACCAGCGAGACCGTAAACAAGAAGATGCTCAAGGCCTTTGAGCACGGCCTGACCCCCATTATGTGCTGCGGCGAGACTCTGACCCAGAGGGAGCAGGGCGTGACCATGGACTTCATCCGTCAGCAGGTGAAGGTGGGATTCCTGGGCGTAACCCCGGAGCAGGCTGCATCTGCAGTCATCGCCTATGAGCCGATCTGGGCTATTGGAACCGGCAAGACGGCCACCACCGAGCAGGCTCAGGAGGTTTGCGCAGGCATCCGCGCTTGTATCGCAGAGCTCTATGATGAGGCTACGGCAGAGGCTATCCGGATCCAGTATGGTGGATCTGTCAATGCATCCACAGCGGCCGAGCTGTTTGCACAGCCGGATATTGACGGCGGTCTGGTAGGCGGCGCAGCCCTAAAACCGGATTTTGGAAAGATCGTGAATTATAAGTAAGAAATATTTTTATAAGTCAAAGGAATAATAAAACTGATAGAAAGCGATTCGATTTGGAAATATCACAAGTCGAATCGCTTTTTGTCGTGCTATAAATGCAGCAAATAAACCGAATGTTTGGCCGACATCGTTCTTATGTTACAGTACCTTTTTGGGACAACCACCCCGGTGCTCTGGTCTATCCAGCTTAAAAAAGAAAAAAGTTCTAATAATATATTGTGGAAAATGAAAAAATGATGCATAATATAGTAAGATTGTAGGACAATCATATAAAATACATAAGGAGGATTGAAAGGCGTGAAATTTGGGTGCTGCTTAAACATGGTAGCCACTGGCTCAGACGGAACCGGTATTGAGAAGCTGGAAAAATTGGCGGAGCTGGGCTATGACTATGTGGAACTGCCTTTGGCCGAATTGATGGCCCTTACCAGAGAAGAATTTGATGAAGTTAAGAAAAAGGTAAAAAGGTCGGGAATCTGTTGTGAAACTTGTAACAATTTTTTCCCGAGCACGATCCACTTGACGGGGACGGATGTACATATGCAAGAGGTGATGGTCTATGTGGACAAGGCCCTGGGCAGAGCGGGAGAGCTGGGTGCTCGGTATGTGGTGTTTGGAAGCGGCAAGGCCAAAGGCGTTCCGGAAGGTTTTCCCATAGAGGAGGGGTACCTGCAGGTGACGGAGCTGTTAAAGCAAGTATCGCCTCTGGCTGAAAAGCATGGAATCATGATTGTAATCGAGCCGCTGCGCAAGCAGGAGTGCAATCTTATCAATACTTTTGAGGAAGGCTGCCTCTTGGCCGCAGCAGTGGCTGTTCCGAATGTGAAGGTGTTGGTGGATTTTTACCACATGGCTGTGGAGCGTGAGCCAGTGGAACATTTGCTTATGATGGGGAAAGAAAATCTGAGACATGTACATTTTGCAAATCCCATAGGAAGAGCCTACCCAAATCAGGACGACGAGGCTGATTATAAGCCATTCTTCGATGCCCTGAAAGTCATTGGCTATGATGAGCGCATCAGCTGTGAGGCATATGCAAAGGATTTTGAAACAGAGGCAAAAAAGACACTGGCGTTCTTTAAGCAAAACTGGTAAATCATGCACAAGCATAAAGGGAAGAAATCCTGTCTGCTCTGAGGGATAAGCTTTGCGGAGAACGTTGTGGGATATCACAATGGAACACTGACAGAAGAAACATACAACCAGGCATGGTAGGCATGGCGGAACGGCTGGTTAACCTTCCCCCAAATAATCCTGTACCAGATATTTACATAGAGAGGGCCGTTCCCCAGCGGGGCGGTCTCTTTTTTGTATAAAGCTGACAAAAAGTCTGAAAGAAATAAACCCTAAAATAGAAGGGGCTTGTTAGAATTCACGAAAAATAGACAAGATATTGACTAACAATATACAAAATGATAGAATAAAATTATTCAAAAATAAATATATAATGAATAGAAATATTCTAAAGTATGAAGAGGGAGAAGAATTGTACAGGAAAAAGGAGGAACAGGGAGAGTCATATGATAGAAGAAAAGATTTATAAGGTTAAGCTGACAAAAACGGAACAAAAAGTGTTGGATTTTATTATGGTACATAAGGAAGAGGCTTGCTACTATACATCCGTGGAATTGGCCGAAGCAGTACAGGTAAGCGGAGCCACAGTAATCCGGGTGGTGAATAAGCTGGGATTTTCCAGGTTTAGTCAGTTTAAGAAGGAATTGCAGACAGAGGTTATGAGTCAGAGAGAAAATTTGAGCCAGACTCAGACTTCCCCAGCCAGGCTACAGGATGTGAAAAAAATGGGAGAACGGGAAATTTTGAATGCCTGCATGGCAGCTCAGCAACAGAATCTTAAGGATGCGTTTTTGAAAAACGGCTATGATAAATATATTTGGATCGCAGATATGATCTTGCAGGCAGACAGGGTATTTCTGGTGGGCTACCGGATGGCAGTGGGCGCAGTGGACTTTTTCGGAAGACTTCTAAAGCTGTCCAGAGGACATGTGGTGTGTATAACAGAGATTGGCATGATGACAGAGGAATTATATGATTTGAAGGAATCTGACTGCGTGGTAATGATCTGCCATCCACGGTATTCGGAAAATGTGCTTTTAACCCTGGAATTGGTAAGAGAGAGTGACTGCCATTTGGTAGTTATGACAGATAAGATCACCGAACCTGTCACCAATGGAGCGGATTATGTTTTGGTGGCGGAACGGCGGGGAAGCAGCTATTTCAATTCTTACCTGGGTATGATTGCGAATGTGGAAATGCTTATGAGCATCATTAGCAGTAAAAGTTTTACGGAAACAGAAAGTCGTCTGGAAATGCGGGAGAAGTATTTGGATCGCAACAGGCAGTATTAAAAATGTGAAAAATGCACAAAAATTAACAAACAAGGGGTAAGTTTGCGCAAAAATCAAAAGGGTTTTAGATAATATGCACAAATATGAGGAAAATATATAAAAATAGTTGAAAAAACAGGCTGTATTGCTTTATAATATCAATTATATTGTATGACAATAATATTTACATACAATATAAAGCCTAAATATAGGTAGTGAGAGAAAACGAATGGAGGTAAAAAGAAATTGGACATTCATGAAAAGCTACAGGAATTGTTTTCCCTGGAGGGGAAGGTGATTCTGGTCACAGGAGCCGCAGGCGGTATATTCAGCGAAGTTTCCAAGGGTATGGCTCAGGTGGGCGGCACCATGGCTCTCTGCGACTTTAACAAAGATGGATTAGGGAGAGTAGAGGATGAGATCAACGGGTTCGGCGGAACAGCCAAGAGTTTTGAAATTGATATGACGGATCTTTCCTCTATAGCAGCCTGCGTGGAGGCGGTCGTAAAGGAGTTTGGAAGGATTGATGTTCTGGTAAATGGCGCAGGCATCAACAAGCGGGTGAAGTTGCTCTATGGGGATGAAGAGACTTTTGACCGCATTGTGGCAGTAAACCTAAAGGGGGTTCACTTCTTGAGCCAGGCTGTAGCCAAGAGAATGAAGGAAAAGGGTGGTGGAAGCGTGATCAACATCACTTCCTACAATTCCGTTATGATGCTGGGCGGCTGTGGTGTGTATGGAGCCACCAAGAGCGGCGTAGCGGCTCTCACAAGGGCTCAGGCCATTGAGTGGGCGGAATTTAACATTCGTTCCAACGCCATCTGCCCGGGACATATCAGTACGCCTTTGACCGAGCCTCTCTGGACGGATCCGGTTCGTTCTAAGTTCCTGCTAGATCGGATTGCAATGAATCGTCCTGGAAAGCCGCAGGATTTGCTTGGCATTGCCATTTTGCTGGCTTCAGACGCTTCGGAGTATATGAGCGGCATGATGTATCACGTAGACGGCGGCTGCCTGGCAGGTGGACAGCCATGGGATATTTAATTTCTTTAGAAATTATGGAAAAGCAGGAGAAAAAATATGGCAGAGGATAAGATTAAATATTTGATGGAAGAAATCCGCAATTTGGAACAGAGCGAGGAAAATCAGAGGCGAAGGGCGAAATGGGCCTGCCTTCAAAAAACCGCCAGAGATCAGTGGAGAGGCACTCCTAAAATGGATGGAACTGCTTCTAAGGGCCTGGCGCCGGTTCAGATGGATTGTAATACCAATTTTTGGGGAGGGTATCTGGGATATAAGGTCTGTGACTATTACCGTAATCCAGAGGTCTTTCTGGAAAACTATCTGAAAATGAAAATTGAGCGGTTCAAACTTTTCGATGATGATATTTTTGTGGACAAGATGATACCAATCTGGATGGGCTCTGCTTTTGAAGCCAGTCTTATGGGGATGAAAGTTGTTTATGGGGACCATGAGGATCCGTGGATTGATTTTAAATACTTTCTGGAGAATGAAGCCTCTTTGGAGAAGATTCCAGAGTTGGATTTTTACCATACGGGCCAGATGGAAGATGCCGTAAAGATATACGAATATTGTCGGGATCAGATGGATGATGATTTTGATGTAATCTTTCCGGAATGGGAGAGAGGGCCTTTCGGTATGGCTACCTATACCAGAGGATACGAGGATGTACTTATGGATATGATCGACGATGAGGACGGTTTTGCCCATAAATATATGGAGTTCTTTACAAACCGCCAGATTCAGTATTTTGAGGCGAGAGAAAAATATTTGGGCATAAAGCAGGGCAGAATCAACTTGTATAATGACGAGGTAAATACGCCTACAGTTTCTCCGGGCCTGTATGAAGAATTTATTCTGCCCTGTGAAATCCGGCTGTCAAAGCGGTTTGGGGGACTGAATTACTGGCACAGCTGCGGCAAACTGGATCAGATTTATCCAAGCATTGCCAAGGTACCAGGGATTGAAATGATTCACAAGGGACCCTGGACTTCCGCCCGGGCAGCAGGAGAAAACTTCGGCAAAATCTGTGCCATCGAAGTATGCTTAAATCCCCAGACAGACATTATCCGAGCGGATGAAACGGGTATGTACCATGTGGTTTATAATATCTGCAGGGAGTTAAATGAAACGGGTTCCATGGGCTACACCATCCGGGCTAACAACATTGGCCTTCTGGATACAGCAGAGAAATCCATAGAGAAGGGCAGAAACTTTATCGCCTGCGCCAGAAGAGCCATTGCCGATGCAGCGGAGAGGTAGACACCCAATATTTATAGGAACAAAAAATAAAAAGCAAAAAACCAGTAGAAAAGGAGAAGGAACATGAAAAAAAGGATTTTAAGTATTTTATTGGCAGCGGCGATGATGGCGGCAGTGACTGGATGCGACGGCAAGGAAACATCCGAAAGTACGCCGGATTTGGAGGAGGAAAGCGATCGTGCAGAGGAAAGCTCTGACAATACCTACGACGGGGAAGAGATCACCCTGGTAATGGCTCACCATTTAAATGACGGACATGTGGCTGTGCAGATGACAAAAGAATTTGCAGAACTGGTTTCTGAGAAGAGCGGAGGCAAAATTACCATCGAGGTTCATGGAAATTCAGAAATCGGAAATCAAATGGAGACAGCGGAAGCAGTCCGTATGGGAACTATCGATCTGTGCATCAATGACTTTCCAACCATGGCAACCGTATATCCGAAAGCAGATATCGTAGCGCTCCCCTATATGTTTAATGACTGGGATCATGTGGCAGCTTTCTATGACAGTGAAGGCTGTGTGGAGATGATCGACGATATGGCCAATACCGTTGGTGTACGCGTCATTGGACCCGCCTATGACGCATTCCGGGCTATCTATTCCCAGAAGAAGATTGAAACTTTGGAGGATGTAAAAGGCCTGAAGATCCGCGTTCCGGATATTCCCCTGTATGTATCCACCTTTGAGGCTATGGGGTGTCAGACTACCATCGTGGCATACAGTGAAATTTATACGGCCCTGCAGACGGGTGTTGTAAATGCTCTGGAAAACTCCCATAATACAGTTTACACATCTGCTCTTTATGAGCAGACCAAATATATTGCCCAGACCAACCACATTTTCTGCGACTGCTCTATTATGGCTAACGAAGCTAAGCTGAACAGTATTGATCCAGAGGCAAAAGCCATTGTATTGGAAGCGGCGAAAGAAGCAGCCTATCGTCACAGACAGCGCGTCATCGATTCCACAGAGGAATACAAGCAGCTTCTGCTGGGTGAAGGCATGGAATACACGGAAGTGGAAGTAGAGCCATTCCGGGAAGCCTGCGTGGGTGTTTGGGAAGAATATGAAAACAGCATAGAAGGCGGAGCTGAACTGATTGATTATGTGCAGAGTTTGGCTAAATAGCGAGGAGGAAATGCACATGAAAATATACCAAAAGATCGACCAGGCATTGGATATCTTTTTCCAGGGGTGCTATTATCTGGCAGGCTTTCTTCTGTTTGTGCTCCTGTTCCTTTGTTTTGCCACGGTACTTTCCAGAATGCTTGGAACTCCCCTGACATGGACGGATGAAGCTCAGCGGTTTATTATGATTTGGATGACCTTTATTGCCTGCCCAGTCCTGATCGTGAGAAAGGAACATCTGGTGGTGGACCTGATTCAGAGCTTCGTAAAAAAGGATAAGGTAAAGCGCGTTTTTTATCTGAGCGGAGATATATTCGTTCTGCTCTTTTTGCTCTACTTCCTGGGTCCCTGTCTGAAGATGGTAAGCATGAATATGATCGCGAAATCCTCCGCTATGAGGATCAGCATGGGATTGGTATATGTCTGTATGCCTTTAGGAGTCGGTCTTAGCATCATTGCCCAGGCTAAGATCACGGTGGAAAACGCGGTTCGATTTATACAGGAAAGAAAGGAGGGAAAGTAAAATATGTGGGCTGCGATTTTATTTCTTCTGTTCATTGCGCTGCTTATGTTTGCCATGCCTCTGGCCTTTGCGATGGGAGCAGCCGGAACCGTAACCGTGCTGCTTCAGGGGAACGTGGATATTATGGGTGTGGTGCCCAGGGTGTTTGCAGGCATGAATTCCGTGTCTATGATGGCCATTCCCTTTTTTATTCTGTCCGGTTCCATTATGGAGGCGGGAAATATTTCTAAAGAATTAGTAAATTTTTCCAAGGCAATCGTGGGACACTTAACCGGTGGATTGGCCCATGTGTGTGTGGTCTCCTGTATGTTGTTTGCGGCTGTGTCCGGATCTTCCGTGGCTACGGCTCTAGCCTTCGGGTCACTCTTAGTTCCTGCCATGAATAAGGATGGCTATGACAAGGCGTTTACAGCTACTCTGCAGGCCTGCGGCGGTACGATCGGGCCAATCATTCCGCCCAGCATTTTGATGGTTATGTACTGTTCCATTGCAGGTATTTCCGTAGGCTCCATGTTTATGGCAGGCGTGGTTCCCGGAATCCTTATGGGTATAGCTCTGATGGTGGTATCGTATTTTTATGCCAAAAAGAATAACATTCCCAAAAGTTCCAGGATGCCTGCAAAGGATAAGCTTAGGATCATCGGAAAGGCCATCTGGGCTCTCATCATGCCGGTCATTATCATCGGAGGCACTATGGCAGGTTTTTGCAGCCCTACAGAGGCTGGTATGCTGGCCTGTGTATACGGGCTGATAGTAGGAAAATTTGTGTATAAAGGGTATCAGTTAAAGGATCTGCCTCAAATTTTCGCCAAAGGGGCCATGAGCGGAGCCACCATTTTGATGCTGAACGGCATGGCTAACATCATGGGGTATCAGCTGGCCCGGGTGAATTTTCCCAAGACAGTGAGTTCAGTTTTGAGCAGTATTACGGATCATTCCTTGGCGGTAATCTTCATCGTAATTATTTTCCTGCTGATTCTTGGCATGTTCATGGAAACCTGTGCAGCCACGGTGATTTTTGCGCCAGTCCTCTATCCCATGGCAATGCAGTTTGGAATCGATCCGGTCCATTTTGGACTTATCATTGTAATGACACTGGTATTGGGACAGGTAACGCCTCCGGTGGGTGTGCTGTTATCAACTACCACATCGCTGATCGGAGTACCTATGAATACGACTTATAAATATCTGAAACCCTGCTTTTTGGCTCTGCTTACAGTGCTGATCCTGACAGCAGTATTTCCAGCGCTTTCAATGACCTTGCCAAATCTGCTTTTTGGGTAAAGGAATATGAAAGGCATCTATTTGAAACCCAGAAAGCGAACCTAAAGAAAAAAGAATTTGTATTCCCTGTCAGCTTGTGTTACAATATACCCAATGATAACATGGGGAGACAAAGTGTGTATGGAAATTAAGCCAATTAATAGAGTGAGCATCAGCGATCAGGTTTGCGATCAGATAAAGCAGTTGATTTTAAGTGGAACATGGAAGTTAGGACAAAAGATTCCTTCGGAAACAGACCTGGCCGAATCCTTTGGAGTCAGCCGGGTCTCTATTCGTGAGGCCATTTTGAAATTGACGGCCATCGGTCTTTTGGAGTCTCGATTTTCTGGGGGGACTTATGTGAGGGAAGTAGGTGCGGACATTTATCTGAACATGATTGTGCCCGTGGCCTATTTGGGCACCAATTCCATTATGGAAGTGCTGGAGTTTCGTCAAGTGGTGGAGGCCAAGCAGGCTGGTCTGGCAGCCAAAAAGGCCACATTGGAGGATGTGAAGCGGTTGGAAGAGATGGTGGAGGAGATGGAAAGGCAGGTAGGAAATGTGGAAGCTTTTTCTAAAGCGGATTTGCGATTTCACATGGAGCTTTCCCAAATTACCCAGAACTCTCTTCTGGTTGCGTGTATGAAGCTGATTTCCGATGTGCTGGGAGAAAATATGCTCAAACTGGTGGAACGTCGAGGATTTGAAAGCGGTATTCGATGCCACAGAGAGATCATAGAGGCTGTTAAGGAAAATGATGAGCGAAGGGCTACGCTTTTGATGGACGAGCATATTGAGGATGTTTGCCAGACATTTGTCAGACTGTTTACCAGTGTGGGAGAAAAGGATAAAGGGATGGAATAAAAGCTCTGGGGCGGGGGGAATGAAAATGGCATGGTTGACCGGCAACAACGCGGCAGATGGAAATTCATTCTGCATCATTTAGCTGGAAATAAACGAGAAAAAAATAAAAGAGAATAATTAAAAGGACAGGGCTTCTCATAAGTTTGAGTTGTTCTGTCTTTTTATGGATAATATAAAGAAACGAAGTGGGCGGAGCTTTTGGGGACAGGGACTATCATTGACGAAAATGCTGCGGTTGCCAATGCATAGGGGGCCATTGCCAGCCAGATTGTGACCTGGGTACAGGTACGTGTCAAGGTGCCAGGGAGCCTCCGAGAATCCTCATGTGGAGATCTCCATTAAAAAATAGCCAGCGGGGAAGGCAAAAAAGGAGTTTTCTTTGAGAGTATTGTGGAGGGAACCGCAGTGGGTAGATTTCAGATAAGCCCCCGGAATGACAGACATGAAAGCCGGGATGACAGCCGCCGCCGGACTCCCGGAATTTAGTAGTTGAAAAAAATGGCGAATTACGCTATATTAAATACAATAGGCCTGTGGGAAGACAGGTTTTTCTATAAAAACGAGGAGAGATGAAAATGAGATTGAAACTTGCAGTGATTCCGGGAGATGGGATTGGACCGGAAATTGTCAGGGAAGCCAGGAAGGTGTTGGATCGGGTGACAGAGATCTATGGACATGAGATTCAGGCGGCAGAGGTACTGATGGGAGGAGCGTCCATTGACGCCTTTGGGGAGCCTCTGACACGGGAAGCTCTGTCAGTAATCCGGAAGCAGGATGCCATCCTCATGGGATCTGTAGGGGGCAATGCGGCCACCTCGCCCTGGTATCAGCTGCCGCCCCAGAAACGGCCGGAGGCGGCTCTTTTGCGTCTGCGCAAGGAGATGAATCTGTTTGCCAATCTCCGCCCGGCGTATCTGTATAAGGAGCTGCGGGGAGCCTGCCCTTTGCGGGACGAGATTATTGGAGACGGCTTTGACATGATGATTATGCGGGAGCTGACAGGCGGCCTGTACTTTGGGGAGAGAAAGACAGAGGAGAGGGACGGTGTTGTGACGGCCGTGGATACTCTGGTTTATAATGAGAATGAGATCCGTCGCATCGCAAAGCGGGCTTTTGACATTGCGGGAAAGCGCCGGAAGAAAGTGTGCAGCGTGGATAAGGCCAATGTGCTGGACTCCTCCCGTCTTTGGAGAAGGGTGGTGGAAGAGGTGGCGAAGGATTACCCGCAGATCTCTCTGGAGCATATGCTGGTGGACAACTGTGCCATGCAGCTGGTGAAGGATCCCCGGCAGTTTGACGTGATCCTGACGGAGAATATGTTCGGTGATATTCTCTCTGATGAGGCCAGCATGGTGACGGGCTCTATTGGGATGCTGTCCAGCGCCAGCCTCAACGACACCAAGTTTGGCCTTTATGAACCCAGCGGCGGTTCTGCCCCGGATATTGCCGGGAAGGATGTAGCCAATCCCATTGCCACCATTCTTTCCGCAGCCATGATGCTGCGCTACAGCTTTGACCTGGACAGGGAGGCAGCGGACGTGGAGAGAGCTGTGGAGCAGGTGCTGGAGGAGGGCTACCGGACCAGTGATATCATGGCGGAGGGATGTACCCTGGTGGGGACAGCGGCCATGGGGGATCTGATCGCGGAGCGGATTCAAGGATAAGGGCCGCCGGGAGCATATAAGCTTAAATGATTCAGGGGAGCCCTTCTGGAGATTCTGTGAAGGAGCTATTATTATAGAAGAAACAGGACCGGGAAGGGCTGTGCCGTCACCGATAACAAAGGGGCAAAGTCAGACAGGCCAAGCCCACAGAAGAGATTTCAGGACAGGAGATAGAGAAATATGAGAAGTGATGCGGTAACAAAGGGCGTACAGCAGGCGCCTCACAGGAGCCTGTTTAATGCACTGGGATATACAAAGGAAGAGCAGGAGCGTCCCCTGGTGGGAATTGTCAGCTCCTACAACGAGATTGTGCCAGGACACATGAACCTGGATAAGATCGTGGAGGCTGTGAAGATGGGAGTGGCTATGGCAGGCGGAACCCCCATTGTATTTCCGGCCATTGCGGTCTGCGACGGCATAGCCATGGGTCATGTGGGAATGAAATATTCCCTGGTGACCCGGGATCTGATCGCAGATTCCACGGAGTGTATGGCCATGGCCCATCAGTTTGATGCCCTGGTTATGGTGCCCAACTGCGACAAAAATGTGCCGGGACTTTTGATGGCGGCGGCCCGCATCAATATCCCCACCATCTTCGTTAGCGGCGGTCCTATGCTGGCTGGTCATGTGCACGGACAGAAGCGCAGCCTCTCCAGCATGTTTGAGGCGGTAGGCGCTCACGCGGCAGGCACCATGTCCGAGGAAGAGGTGGCGGAGTTTGAGAAGAATGTCTGCCCTACCTGCGGTTCCTGCTCCGGCATGTATACGGCCAACAGCATGAACTGTCTGACTGAGGCTTTGGGTATGGGGCTGGGCGGAAACGGCACCATTCCCGCCGTGTATTCCCAGCGCCTGCAGCTGGCCAAGCATGCGGGCATGCAGGTCATGGAGCTGTGGAGAAAAAATATCCGTCCCCGGGATATCATGACAAAGAAGGCGTTTCTCAATGCCCTAACCGTGGATATGGCCCTGGGATGTTCCACCAACAGTATGCTTCATCTGCCTGCCATTGCTCATGAGGCGGATGTGGAGCTGAACGTGGATATTGCCAACGAGATCAGCGCACGCACCCCCAATCTCTGTCATCTGGCGCCTGCAGGCCCTACCTACATGGAGGATCTCAACGAGGCAGGCGGCGTCTATGCGGTAATGCAGGAATTGACCAAGAAAAATCTCTTACATACAGAGCTTATGACCGTGACCGGGAAGACTGTAGGCGAGAACATTGCCGGCTGCGTAAACCGGAATCCGCAGGTGATCCGTCCGGTGGAAAATCCCTACAGCGAGACCGGCGGCATTGCAGTGCTGAAGGGAAATCTGGCCCCGGATTCCGGCGTGGTGAAGCGCTCGGCTGTGGTGCCGGAGATGATGGTTCATGAGGGACCGGCCCGGGTATTTGATTGCGAGGAGGACGCCATCCAGGCTATTAAGGGCGGAAAAATTGTGGCCGGCGATGTGGTGGTGATTCGTTATGAGGGACCTAAAGGAGGGCCGGGCATGCGGGAGATGCTGAATCCTACCTCTGCCATTGCAGGAATGGGACTTGGCTCCAGCGTGGCTCTGATTACAGACGGCCGGTTCAGCGGAGCTTCCCGGGGAGCTTCTATTGGTCATGTGTCTCCGGAAGCGGCAGTGGGCGGACCCATTGCCCTGGTGGAAGAGGGGGATCTGATCCGCATCAATATTCCGGAAAATAAGCTGGAGCTGGCGGTATCAGAGGAAGAGCTGGCTGCGCGCAAGGCCAAATGGCAGCCCAGGGAGCCCAGGGTAACCACCGGCTATCTGAGCCGCTATGCCAAGATGGTAACCTCCGGAAACCGGGGAGCGATCCTGGAGAAATAGCCGAAGATTTTGGAAGGCGGCTTTCCAAAACAAAGAGCTGAAAGACAGCGCTTTGGATCGCAGGAAAAATGTAAGGGAGAGAAAGAATATATGCAGCTGACAGGCGCGGAAATTGTAATTGAATGTATGAAAGAGCAGGGCGTGGATACTGTGTTTGGGTATCCGGGCGGCTCCATTTTAAATATCTATGACGCATTGTATAAGCACCCGGAGATTCGTCATGTGCTCACGTCCCATGAGCAGGGAGCCTCCCATGCGGCGGATGGCTATGCCCGCTCCACGGGAAAGGTGGGAGTGTGCTTTGCTACCTCAGGACCGGGAGCTACCAACCTGGTGACAGGTATTGCCACGGCTTACATGGACTCCATTCCCTTGGTGGCCATTACCTGCAATGTGGGAAATTCTCTTTTAGGCAGAGATTCTTTTCAGGAAATTGACATTACCGGGGTCACAATGCCCATTACAAAGCATAATTATATAGTGAAGGATGTGACGAAGCTTGCGGATACTATCCGCAGGTCCTTTGTCATTGCCAAATCCGGCAGGCCTGGTCCTGTGCTGGTGGATATCACCAAGGATGTGACGGCGAATGAGGCGGAGTATGAGTACCGAAAGCCAGAGCCTGTGGAACGGGTGAAGGATACCATTTTGGAGGAGGATGTGGAGAAGGCCCTGCAGATGATCGCACGGGCAAAGCGTCCCTTCCTCTTTGTAGGCGGCGGTGCCGTGCTCTCGGACGCGGCGGAGGAAGTGACGGAGCTGGCGGAGAAGATTCAGGCTCCTGTCTGCGACAGTCTTATGGGAAAGGGAGCCTTTTCCGGGGAGAATCCCCTGTATACGGGCATGCTGGGCATGCACGGGACAAAGGCCTCCAACTTTGGAGTCGCCCACTGTGATCTTCTGATCACCATCGGAGCCCGCTTCAGCGACCGGGTTACCGGGAACGCAGAGCGGTTTGCCAAAAAGGCCAGGATTTTGCAGATTGATATTGATCCTGCGGAGATCAATAAAAATGTGGCTGTGGATGCCAGCATTATCGGAGATATCAAGGAAGTGCTGCAGATTTTGAATCCCCGGTTGGAGGCTTATGAGCATCCGGAGTGGCTGGGAGAAATAGAGGCTCTGCGCAACAAATATCCCCTGCGGTATGAGACGGATAAGCTGACCGGCCCCTTTATAATCCAGGAGCTGTACCGGATCACCAAGGGGCAGGCCATTGTGACAACAGATGTGGGACAGCATCAGATGTGGGCGGCCCAGTATTACAAATATTCCAGACCACGTACCTTCCTTACCTCCGGTGGATTGGGAACCATGGGCTACGGCCTGGGAGCCTGTATCGGAGCTAAAGTGGGCAATCCGGACAAGATCGTGGTGAATATCGGAGGCGACGGATGCTTCCGCATGAATTTAAACGAGCTTGCCACAGCGGCCCGCCACAAGATCCCCATTATCCAGATCGTAGTGAACAACCATGTGCTGGGTATGGTGCGCCAGTGGCAGTCCTTGTTTTACGGAAAGAGGTATTCTTCCACGGTTCTGGATGACCAGGTGGATTTTGTGAAGGTGGCGGAGGGCCTGGGAGCCGCAGGGATCCGGGTAACCACAAGAGAAGAATTTGCTCCGGCGCTGGAGCAGGCTATAGCCATGGGGCGGCCCGTGGTGCTGGATTGCCAGATTGAAGCAGATGACAAGGTATTCCCCATGGTTTCTCCGGGAGCGTCCATTGAGGAGGCCTTTGACGCAGAGGATTTAAAGAACAGGGAATAAGATGTAAGGAAAAGGTGGGACACTTCACGATTTCTGGTTTCCGGCATAAGATCAGTTCGCAAGAGATATGAGGCATTACCGTCATAAGATAAGAGCATGTGAAGGCTTGTCAGATGACAGACTATTTTAGCAGGGATGTTTGTGATATGAATATGCAGAGAATAAGAAAAAATCGATGGGTGTTTGGCATTATCATGGCTGCAGCTGCGGTGTACCTGGGGCTTTCCGTATTTTTTATGGATCGCTTTTTCCCGGGAACCCGGGTAAATGGAGAGGATTGCAGCTTTCAGGAGGTTTCAAAGGTGGAGGAATGGCTTCTCTCCCTGGCGGGAACAGCACCTCTGACTCTGGTGGAGCGGGATGGGACAGAGGAAGAGCTGACGCTGGAGGAACTGGGAGGCCATTATGAGGCCCGGCATGAGGTGCTGCGGGTGAAGCGCAGCCAGAATGGATTTTTGTGGCCGCGGATGCTGTGGAGGCAGGATCAGTATGAGCTTTATCCGGAGCCTGTTTTTGACGAGGAGCTGTTTCAGCAGGGTTTAAATAACCTGGAATGTACCCAAAAGAACATGAGCCCCAGAGATGCCCGAGTGATCTTTACGGACAGCGGATACCGGGTGGAAGAGGAGCAGGAAGGGGCAAAGCTTAACCGGGAACGGTTTGAGAACGCCATTCGCCAGGCCTTTGCCCAGTTGGACACAGAGGTGAATCTGGAGGAGAGCGGGTGCTATGAGGAGCCTTCGGTGCGAAGCAGCGACCAGGATTTTCAGGCCATGACCGCTCAGCTGGACTGCTGGTTTTCCGCCAGGGTTACTTATGAGATTGGGGAAGAGCCTGTGGAGCTGACTGCCAGGCAGCTGCAGAAATGGATTCGCTATTCAGATGGGAAGGCGGAGCTTCAGACGGAAAAGATCGGGGAATTTATTGATGAGCTGGCGGATACATACGATGGAGAGAGCGCCAAGCGGGTATTCTACAGCACCCGCCGGGGAAGGATTGTCCTGACAGACCGGAGGCATAAGTGGATCATTGACCGGGAGGCGGAGACTAAAGCGCTGACGGCCTGCGTCCAGGAGGGAGGCGTCATTAAACGGGAGCCCTACTACCAGGTGCCGGAGGGCCCCAGCATGGGCTCTGAGATTGGAGACACCTATGTGGAGGTGGACATGGGAGCGCAGCATCTGTGGGTGTACCGGGAGGGCAAGCTGGTGCTGGAGACGGATGTGGTCACCGGGAATACAGGACTTAGCAGGGGGACTCCGGGAATCCTGGCCTACGTATACAGCAAGGAGCGGAACCGGGTCCTGCGGGGGCCGGATTATGAAAGCTTCGTAAAATACTGGGTGCCCTTTTACAGGGGCTATGGGATCCATGACGCCTCCTGGAGGGGATCCTTTGGGGGGAGTATCTATAAGACCAACGGTTCCCATGGGTGCGTGAATATTCCGCCCTCCGTCATGCCGCTTATTTTTGAAAATGTGGAGCTGGGCATGCCTGTGATTACGTACTATTAGTCTCTTTGGATAAAGAGATGTCCCAATGTTTCGTCTATTGACAAGAGGAGGAAATGAAAAAATGAGTCGAGTATACAACTTTTCGGCCGGGCCTGCAGTACTGCCGGAGGAAGTGCTGCGGGAAGCGGCGGCAGAAATGCTGGATTACAAGGGAACCGGCATGTCCGTTATGGAGATGTCCCACCGTTCTGGGGCATTTGAGGACATATTAAATACAGCAGAGCAGGACCTGCGGGATCTTATGGAGATTCCGGAAAACTATAAGGTGTTGTTTCTCCAGGGAGGAGCGCATCTGCAGTTTTCCATGATCCCCATGAACTTGATGAAAAACCGGGTGGCAGACTATATTGTGACAGGCCAGTGGGCAAAGCGGGCCTATGAGGAGGCTGCCATCTTTGGAAAGGCCAATAAAATCGCAGATTCCAGCGACAAAACCTTTTCCTATATTCCGGACTGTTCGGACTTGACTATAAGCCCGGAGGCGGATTACGTCTATATCTGTGAGAACAATACTATTTACGGAACAAAATTTCATACCCTTCCCAATACCAAGGGAAAGCTTCTGGTGTCCGACGTGTCCTCCTGTTTTTTGTCAGAGCCTGTGGATGTAAGAAAATACGGCCTGATTTACGGCGGCGTGCAGAAAAATATTGGACCGGCCGGCATGGTGATTGTGATTATCCGGGAGGATCTGATTACAAAGGACACGCTTCCGGGAACTCCTACCTATATGAAATATAAGATCCACGCGGATCATGGATCTCTCTATAATACTCCCAATTCCTACTGTATTTATATGTGCGGAAAGGTATTCCAATGGCTGAAGGCCATGGGCGGCCTGTCTGTGATGAAGCAGCGCAATGAGGAAAAGGCGGCTATCCTTTATGATTATCTGGATCAGAGCCGTCTCTTCAGGGGCACGGTGCGAAAAGAGGACCGGTCTCTCATGAATGTGCCCTTTGTTACCGGGGACAAAGAGAAGGATGAGAAATTTGTGCAGGCCGCAAAGGCTGCAGGTCTGGTGAACCTGAAGGGACACCGGAGCGTGGGCGGCATGCGGGCCAGCATTTACAATGCCATGCCAAAAGCCGGCGTGGAGGCTCTGGTGGAGTTTATGAGGAAATATGAGGAGGAGAACCGGTAATGTTTCATTATTATTGTCTGAATCCCATTGCGGCTTTTGGGCTGGATTATTTTACAAAAGATTATGACGCGGCGGAGAAAATCGAGGAGGCGGATGCGGTTCTGGTGCGAAGCGCGGCCATGCACGACATGGAACTGCCCCAGAGGCTCTGCGCTGTGGCACGGGCGGGAGCCGGTGTGAATAACATTCCCCTGGAGAAATGCTCCGAGCAGGGAATTGTGGTGTTTAATACGCCGGGAGCCAATGCAAACGGCGTGAAGGAGCTGGTTATTGCCGGTCTTTTGCTGGCTTCCCGGGATATTATTGGAGGCGTAAACTGGGTGCAGTCCGAGCGTATGAATGAGGAGATTGCCAAGGAGTCGGAAAAGCAGAAAAAGCAGTTTGCCGGGCAGGAGATTCTGGGAAAGAAGCTTGGAATCATCGGCCTGGGAGCCATCGGGGTGCAGGTAGCCAACGCAGCCACCCATCTGGGGATGGAGGTGCTGGGGTATGATCCCTATATTTCCGTGGAGGCGGCCTGGAATCTGTCCCGGAGTATCCGCCATATTACCAATGTGGACGACATTTATCGGGAGTGCGACTATATTACCATCCATGTGCCCCTTTTGGACAGTACCAGACAGATGATCAATGCAGCGGCCATCTCCCGCATGAAGGACGGGGTGGTGGTATTAAACTTTGCCCGGGATCTCCTGGTGGAGGAAAAAGACATGGTGGCGGCGCTTCGAAGCGGTAAGGTGAAGCGCTATGTGACGGATTTCCCCAATCCTACCACGGCAGGAGCCAGAGGCACCATTGTGATTCCTCATCTGGGAGCATCCACCACAGAGGCGGAGGAAAATTGCGCCCGGGCGGCGGTGAAGGAGATCCGCTGCTTTCTGGAGCATGGAAATATTAAGAATTCCGTGAATTATCCGGACTGTGATATGGGAATCCCGGCGTATCCCAGCCGGATCGCCATTGCGCACCGGAATATCCGGAATATGCTGGGGCAGTTTACCACGGTCATCAGCAGTGAGGACCACAATATCGGGAATATGACAAACAAGAGCCGGGGAGACTATGCCTATTCCATGTTTGATCTGGAATCCAAGGCAAGTCCGGAGCTGATTGGGAAGCTTGAGGCGATTCAGGGCGTGCTGAAGGTGAGGGTGATCCAGTAATGGCAGTATTTCAGGCATTTCGCTGCATTCATCCTGCTCCCGGTCTGGAGCAGGAGATTGCGGCTCTGCCCTATGACGTATACAGCAGAGAGGAGGCGCTGGCAGCGGTGAAGAACTGTCCGCGCTCCTTTCTGCGCATTGACCGGGCGGAGACCCAGTTTCCATCCCAGGTAGACGCCTATGATGAACGGGTGTATGAGAAGGCCCGGGATCTTTTGTGGTCCATGGTAGAGCAGGGGGAATTTGTGGAGGAGGCCAAACCTGCCTACTATCTTTATGAGCTGACCATGAACGGGCGAAGTCAGACGGGAATTGTGGGCTGCGCATCCATAGACGACTATCTGTCTGGGGTGATCAAAAAACATGAGAATACCCGGGCGGAAAAGGAGCGGGATCGAATCCGCCATGTGGATGTGTGCGGAGCCCAGACAGGCCCCATTTTTCTGGCCTACCGGCAGGAGGAGCGGATTTCTCAAATCGTGGATACCGCAAAAGAGCAGGAGCCTATGTTTTCCTTTGTATCTGAGGACGGAGTGGGCCACCGGGGCTGGAGGATTGAGGGACCCCAGCAGATCTGGGCGCTGTCCGAGGCCTTTTGGAGCATTCCCCATCTGTATATTGCAGACGGACATCACCGGGCGGCCTCGGCCGTGCAGGTAGGACAGCTTCGCCGCCAGAGCTGCCCGGCTGTTACCGGGGAGGAACCCTTTCACTATTTTCTGGCTGTGGCGTTTCCGGATACCCAGCTTCAGATCCTGGACTACAACCGGGTGGTAAGGGATTTGAACGGGCTGAGCAGGGCGGAATTTCTGGAGCGGGCGGGAGAGAGCTTTCAGATCCAGCTTCTGAGTGAGCGCAGGAAGCCTGATGAGAAAGGCACTGTGACCATGTTTCTGGAGGAACAGTGGTATCTCCTGCGGGCAAAGCCGGAGATTCGAACCAGCGATCCTGTGGACGGGCTGGACGTATCCCTTTTGCAGAACTATCTGATGGGACCGGTACTTGGGATCGGCGATCCCCGGACCGACCGGCGCATAGATTTTGTGGGCGGGATCCGGGGGCTGGAAGAGCTGGAACGCCGGGTTCATACGGATATGAAGGCGGCCTTCGCCATGTATCCTACCTCCATGGAGGAGCTGTTTGCAGTGGCGGACGCAGGGCTTTTGATGCCGCCGAAATCCACTTGGTTTGAGCCTAAGCTTCGCAGCGGATTGTTTATCCATGGTATTGGACGGAAATAATATTCTGAATTGATTGAAATTTTCTGAGATTATGGTATACTGTACGCAGAAGCTCTATAGGGTAGAAATGGAAAGCTATATTGCGTATGTCTATATACGAAGTCAGGAGAATACTATGAAACGAGTTTTACTGAAACTGAGCGGAGAGGCCCTTGCCGGGGAAAAGCACACCGGGTTTGACGAGGCTACGGTGCTGGGGGTGGCCGGGCAGGTGAAAGCGCTGGTGGATGATGGAATCCAGGTGGGGATCGTCATCGGCGGCGGAAACTTCTGGAGAGGCCGGACCAGCGAGCATATGGACCGCACCAAGGCGGATCAGATCGGCATGCTGGCAACGGTGATGAATTGTATTTACGTGTCGGAGATTTTCCGGTATGCAGGTATGGGGACTGAGGTTTTGACACCTTTTGAATGTGGGGGCTTTGCCAAGCTGTTTACCAAGGACCGGGCTGTGAAATATCTGAAGCAGGGAAAGGTGGTATTTTTTGCAGGAGGCACGGGACATCCCTATTTTTCCACGGATACTACTACCACGCTGCGCGCCATTGAGATTGAGGCGGATGTGATTTTGCTGGCCAAGGCTGTGGACGGCGTGTATGACAGCGATCCTAAGGTGAATCCATCGGCCAGAAAGTTTGACGAGATTTCCATTGCCCAGGTGGTAGATCAGCGCCTAGCGGTTATGGATTTGACGGCTTCCATTATGTGCATGGAAAATCATATGCCTATGCTGGTGTTTGGGCTGGGTCAGCCAAACAGCATTGTAAATACAGTAAAGGGTAAGTTTACGGGGACAAAAATTACAGTAGGGTAACGGAGGTTTTAAGGTATGGATGAGAGATTGAAAATTTATGAGGAAAAGATGACCAAGTCCTTTGATTCCATGATGCGGGAATTTGCTTCTATCCGGGCAGGACGGGCCAATCCCCATGTGCTGGATAAGATTCGGGTGGATTATTATGGAACGCCTACTCCCATTCAGCAGGTGGGAAACGTATCGGTGCCGGAGCCGCGGATGCTGCAGATTCAACCTTGGGATAAGAGCCTTCTGAAAGCCGTGGAGAAAGCGATTTTGACATCGGATCTGGGAATTAATCCCAGCAGCGACGGCTCTGTGATCCGTCTTATATTTCCGGAACTCACGGAGGAGCGCAGAAAAGAACTGGTGAAGGATATTAAGAAAAAGGGCGAGGCAGCCAAGGTTGCCATGCGCAATATCCGCCGGGATGCCAATGAAAGCTTCAAGAAGATGAACAAGGCCAGCGAGATTTCTGAGGATGATCAGAAGGAGCTGGAGACCAAGGTGCAGAAGATGACGGACAAGTATGTGGCGGATGTGGACAAGGCCGTGGAGGAGAAGTCTAGGGAGATTCTGACCGTATAGGGATGATTCTGTGGCCAAAAAAGCAGAATGATGTATTATATTTGAATTGTAGGCAGAGAGATAGACAGTGTGAGGATGCAAAAGGGGCGGGGTTTCTTTGTAAACCCCGTTTCTGTTGTTGAATCCTCTGATTTTCGCTGGCAACGAGTGACAGGGAACATCTGTTTACGGATATAGGGAGGTTGGGATGAAGATTCCACAGCATGTGGCAATTATTTTGGATGGAAACGGGCGCTGGGCCAAAAAGAAAGGCATGCCCAGAAATTACGGTCATGTCCAGGGAAGTAAGACTGTGGAGAGGATCTGCGAGGACGCCTACCGCATGGGAATTCAATACCTGACTGTGTACGCTTTTTCCACAGAGAACTGGAAGCGGCCCCAGGATGAGGTAGACGCCCTTATGGGACTCTTGCGCAATTATATGAAAACCTGTCTGAAGACAGCGGAGAAGAACCGGATGCGGGTGCGGGTCATCGGAGATGTGTCCGGACTGGATCCGGATATTCGGCAGCGGATTCTGGAATTGGAGGAGGCCTCCAAAGACAACGACGGACTGCATTTTCAGATTGCCATTAACTATGGCGGACGGGATGAGATGGTGCGGGCCATGAGGCGCATGGCAGCGGATCAGGCGGCAGGTCTTTGGAACCCGGAGGATATTACAGAGGAGCGCTTTGCCTCCTACCTGGATACGGCGGGGATTCCGGATCCGGATCTTCTGATCCGGACCAGCGGAGAGCTGCGGTTGTCCAATTTCCTTCTGTGGCAGCTGGCCTATACGGAATTCTATATTACGGATGTTTTGTGGCCGGATTTCACAAAAGCGGAATTGGAAAGGGCTATTGTGCAGTATAATAATAGAGACAGAAGATATGGCGGGGTAAAGGAGGAGGCGTAAATGAAGGCGTTTATGACAAGACTGACCAGCGGAATTGTGCTGCTTGCCATGATTATTTCTGTGGGGCTCCTGGGAGGCTGGGTGCTCTTCGCCTTCACGCTTACAATTTCCCTGATTGGGCTCTGGGAGTTCTGCCGGGTGTTTCATTTGGAGAAAAAAAGTCTGGGGCTTCTGGGCCTGCTTTTTACTGTCATATACTATCTGTGCGTGCGCAACCGGCATGTATCCATGGAGACGGGCATGGTAGTTCTTTTGTCCTATCTGATCTGCGCTATGGCGGTGTACGTGTTCACCTTTCCCAAGTATAAGACGGAGGAGATTATGGCAGCCGTATTCGGTATGTTTTATGTGACTGTCATGCTTTCCTTTATCTATCTGACCCGGGAGATACCCCTGGAAGGGGTGGAAGGAAAATTTTTATTCTTTCTTATTTTTATCTGCTCCTGGGGGTGCGATACCTGCGCCTACGCAGTGGGAATGCTGCTGGGACGCCATAAGCTGGCCCCGGTGTTAAGCCCAAAGAAATCCGTGGAGGGCGGCATTGGCGGCGTGGTTGGAGCGGCTCTTCTGGGATTTCTATATGGAAAATTTTTCATGAGCCATGGGGGAGTCTGCGCCCTGATCTGCGCGGTGGGCGCCGTGGTGTCCCAGGTGGGAGATCTGGCGGCCTCGGCCATTAAGCGGAATCATGAGATCAAGGATTATGGAACCCTGATTCCGGGACACGGAGGAATTTTAGACCGCTTTGACAGCGTGATTTTTACGGCGCCTATTATCTATGTAATGGCTGTGCTTATGATGCGGTAGGCAATGCTGTGGAGAAATAAACAGATGATGCGGCAGGCAGTATTGTGGCGGAAAGGCTCAGCGGTTATGCGGCCCAAGAGATAGAAACGGGTGATGGGGCAGGATGAAAGCTGCGGGCAGAACACAAAAGGTTGAACAAAAAGCGGCAAATCTATGAAATGATTGAGAGCAGGTGGTAAATTGCGTATTATAATAGCGCTGTTAATTTTCAGTTTGTTAATCATCGTACATGAGTTGGGACATTTTCTGCTGGCCAAGCGGGGCGGTATTCGGGTCAATGAGTTTTCCCTGGGCATGGGACCTCGTCTTTTAAGCAAGCAGCTGGGAGAAACCCGATACTCCCTGAAGCTTTTTCCCTTCGGGGGATCCTGTATGATGGAGGGAGAGGACGGACTTTACGAGGAGGAGACTTTGGAGGAGACAGGAGATTCCCGCGAAGACAGGAGAGAAGAGTCCCAGAGGAAGCTGCCCTCCTATTCCTTTGGAGCAAAATCAGTTTGGGTGCGGATTTCTGTGGTGGCGGCCGGCCCTGTTTTCAATTTTATTCTGGCTTTTTTGCTGGCCCTGTTTATTATTGGGAGTATCGGCTATGACGAGCCTCGGGTTCAGGGTGTGGCGGAAGGATTTCCAGCCCAGGAGGCAGGAATTCAGCCGGGAGATAAGATTATCAAGATGAATCATACCAGGATTCATGTCTACCGGGAAGTCAGCATGTATGTGCAAACGCACCAGCAGGAGACCGTGAACGTGGTTTATGAGCGGGATGGAGAGCGCTACAGCGTGACTCTGGAGCCTAAGCAGGCGGAGGACGGTCAGTATTATCTGGGCTTCAAGGGAGGCGGCGTCCAGGTCAGGGGCGGTATCCTGAAAACGCTGGAATACAGCCTCTATGAGGTAAAATATTGGATTTCCCTTACCATTCAAAGTTTAGGGATGCTGATCCAGGGCCAGGTGGGAGCGGATGAGGTGTCGGGACCAGTGGGGATTGTCAATGCTATTGGGGAGTCCTACGAGACCAGCAGGCAGGACGGTTTCTTTTATGTTTTGCTGAGTATGGCCTATATGTCCCTGTTGCTGACCGCCAATCTGGGCGTGATGAATTTGCTGCCTATTCCGGCTCTGGACGGAGGTCGGCTGGTGTTCCTTTTTCTGGAGGCTATTCGCGGCAAGGCTGTGGATCCGGAGAAAGAGGGCATGGTTCATTTTGCAGGCCTTATGGTGCTTATGGCCGTAATGGTGCTTGTGTTATTTAATGATGTGAGACAGATTTTCTTTTAGACAAAGGAGAAGTGAGAGGCTATGAAATTAGGAATCGTGGGTCTTCCCAATGTGGGAAAGAGCACCCTGTTTAATTCGCTGACAAAGGCAGGCGCAGAGTCTGCCAATTATCCATTCTGCACCATTGATCCCAATGTGGGCGTGGTGGCCGTGCCAGACGAGCGGCTGGGGCTTTTGGCAGACCTGTATCACTCGGCCAAGGTGACGCCGGCCGTCATTGAGTTTGTGGATATTGCAGGGCTGGTAAAGGGCGCCTCTAAGGGCGAGGGTCTGGGTAATCAGTTCCTGGCAAATATCCGGGAGGTGGATGCCATTATCCACGTGGTACGCTGCTTTGAGGATGCTAATATTATCCATGTGGACGGCAGCATTGATCCGGTGCGGGATATTGAGACTATTAATCTGGAGCTGATTTTTTCCGATCTGGAGATTCTGGAGCGCCGGATTGCCAAGACGGCAAGAGGGGCCCGGAACGACAAGACGCTGGCTAAGGAGCTGGAGCTGTTAAACCGTTTGAAGACCTTTCTGGAGGATGGAAACCTGGCGGCTAACTATGTGACCGAGGACGAGGATGAACTGGGCTGGCTTGGAGAATATAACCTTTTGACGGCAAAGCCTGTGATTTTTGCGGCCAACGTGACTGAGGACGATCTGCCGGACGACGGGGCTTCGAATACCTGCGTACAGGCGGTGCGCAAGCTGGCGGGAGACAGCGGCAGCGAGGTGTTTGTGATCTGTGCCCAGATCGAGCAGGAGATCGCAGAGCTGGACGAGGAGGAAAAGGCCATGTTCCTGGAGGATCTGGGCTTAAAGGAATCTGGGCTTGAGAAACTTATTAAGGCCAGCTATAGTCTTTTGGGGCTCATCAGCTACCTGACCGCCGGGGAGACAGAGACCCGGGCCTGGACCATCCGCAAGGGCACCAAGGCCCCCCAGGCAGCGGGCAAGATTCACTCGGATTTTGAGCGGGGCTTTATCCGGGCCGAGGTGGTGAATTATCAGGATCTTCTGGACTGCGGCGCCTACGCGGCTGCCAAGGAAAAGGGGCTGGTAGGCCTGGAAGGCAAGGAATACGTGGTAAAGGACGGCGATGTGATCCTGTTCCGATTTAACGTATAGGAGGCACGAGGGTGAAAAGATTTGTCAAAACTTTCAAAGCTTGTTTGCGCCTTGGAAAGGAATGTTAAAAATTATGGAAGATCAAATTATCTTTCCCCATCTGGGAATTACTCTGGAGCATGTGGGAAAGTCTATCTCTGTTTTCGGCATTGAGATTGCCTATTACGGAATCATCATTGCCCTGGGGATTCTCACAGGCTTTCTGCTGGCCCAGTGGATTGCCAGGCGGACCGGACAGGATCCGGAGGTGTATCTGGATCTGATTCTTTACGCCGTATTTTTCGCCATTGTGGGGGCCCGGCTTTACTATGTGATTTTTTCCTGGGACATGTTCCGGGATGACCTGTTATCCATCTTTAACCTGCGAAATGGGGGACTGGCCATCTACGGCGGAGTCATAGGGGCGGTGCTGACTGTGTACGTGTTCAGCAAAAAGAGAAAACTGTCCTTTCCTCTCATGCTGGATACGGGCGGGCCGGGGCTTATTGCCGGGCAAATCATTGGCCGTTGGGGAAACTTTTTCAATCGGGAGGCTTTTGGTGATTACACAGACGGCCTGTTTGCCATGCAGCTGCCGGTGTCTCAGGTCCGATCCTGGGATATTACGGAGAATCTGCGGCAGCATATTCAGGTGATCGGGGGCACGGAATTTATTCAGGTTCACCCTACTTTCCTCTACGAGGGCATGTGGAACCTGTGTATTCTGATTTTTATGCTCTGGTACTGGAAGCGGAAAAAATTTAACGGAGAGATTTTCTGCATTTATCTGGCAGGCTATGGACTGGGACGGTTCTGGATTGAGGGCCTGCGGACAGACCCGCTTTTGCTGCCGGGGATCGGGATTCCTGTATCCCAGGTGCTGGCATTGGCGCTGTTTTTAATTATGGGCGGATATATTTTGTACCGGCATATGAAGCTTAGAAGAGGCGGAAATAGGGAAGTAGTCATGACGGAGGAGAAGCAGGAGGCTTCCGGGAAAAGCCAGGAATGACAGAAAAGAGGGGCGGCAAAAGATAAGAGAAAGGATGAGAGAATGAAAAAGGGATTGCGCCGGGCGGCATTTGCATTATTGCTGGCAGTGCTTTACCTGATCTTGGGGGCGATCGCCCCCTTTTGTGTATATGCAAAGGTGAGTGAGGAAACCCAGCGGCAGGTGAAGGACAAGCTTGACCAGGAGGAGGAGCGGCTGGCGACTGGGGGAAGCTCTCCGGACCGGGTTATGCTGCTGGAGACAAATATGAGCGCCTGGGAGGAGCGGATTCGTCTGCTGAACCAGGCCCAGGAGCGGATTATTCTCTCTACCTTTGACATGCGAGACGGAGAGAGCACCCGGGATATCTTGTCTCTTCTGCTCCACAAGGCAGAGGAAGGAGTGCAGGTGCAGATCCTGGTGGACGGTATCAGCGGCGCTGTTCGCATGGAGGGGGAGCCCCTGTTTTACGCCCTTTCCAGCCATCCCCAGGTGGAAATCCGGCTCTACAATAAACTGAATCTTTTGACACCCTGGAAAACCCAGGGACGGATGCACGACAAATATGTGATTGTGGATGACCTGGCCTATATCCTGGGCGGGCGCAATACCTTTGACTATTTCATCGGCATGTATCCCACCAACAGCAGAAGCTTGGACCGGGAAGTATTGGTCTATCGTGGGCCCCAGGAGGATGGGGAGGAGCAGGAGAGCTCCCTTTTTGCCCTGGAGGCATATTTTACTGGGGTGTGGAACCAGAAGGACTGCAGGGTTTTTCACGGGGAGGAGTCCCTGGCAGAAAAGAAAAGGGTAGCCCAGGAGATTGAGAATTTAAAGGAACGCTACGAGATGCTTAAGGCGGAAAACCCCGAGCTTTTTGAGAAGCCGGACTATGAGAGCCGAACCTATGAGACCCGGGGGATTTCCCTGATTTCCAATCCCACCGGGATTTACGGGAAGGAGCCGGTGGTATTCTACGAGCTCACAGAGCGCATGAAGCGGGCAAAGGAGCAGGTGATCCTGCACACCCCTTACGCGGTCTGCAACGCTTACATGAGGGAGGCCCTGGCACAGGCAAATACCCAAGGTCCCGGCATTACCATGATGCTCAATTCCGTGGAGAATGGCGACAACTTCATGGCTTCCAGCGACTATGTATATCACAAAAAGGAGATTTTGAAAACAGGAATCCGCCTGCTGGAGTATGACGGGGGAACCTCCTATCACGGAAAATCCATGGTGTTGGATAGCAAAACTGTGTTTGTAGGCTCCTACAACCTGGATCTGCGCAGCAGCTATGTGGATACGGAGCTCATGCTGGCTATTGAAAGCGAGGAATTGGCGGAAGAATTGCTGGGCTATATGGAGACGTATCATCAGGACTGCCGCCAGATCACCTCCGACGGGGAGGCAATTCTGCCAGAGGGAAGAAAAGCCCAGACCGCCCCTTTGTGGAAGCGGGCTGCCTGGCGTGTAGTGGGACTGATCATGCAGCCGTTTCGGTATCTGGTGTAGCCCAATGACAAACCTGCTGCGTTGTGTTCTTTTTCACAGAGAAACCCCTCCATGTACAAGGGATTCTTCTGTGTACTAGGGGACACGGAGGGGATAGAAAGAGGAGAACAGGACCATGACACTTGCTCAGATATCGTATTTTGTGAAGGTGGCGGAGCTGGGGCATCTCACCCAGGCTGCCGGGGAGTTTATGATCGCTCAGCCCAGCCTGACACAGGCTATCCGCAAGCTGGAGGAGGAGATGGGATTTCCGCTGTTTGAGAAGGCTGGAAGACGTCTCATTCTCAGCAGGGAGGGGAGCGAATTTTTTCCCTATGCAAAAAGGATTGTGGAGTCCCACGAGATGGCCTCCCGGGCTGCGCACCACATTTATGAGGAAAACAGGGGGGTGATCCGGTTTGCCCACACCGAGCCCATGCCCAAAGCATATATTCCCAATCTGATCTTTCACTTTTTGGAGAGAGAGGAGAACAGAGGGGTACGGATCGAGTCTGATGTGGTGGGCACAGCGAAGGTTTTTCGGGAGCTCCGCAGCGACGAGATCGACTTTGGCTTCTGTTCAAAGGGGGCCGGGGAGACCGACGATCTGATCCTGTATCCGCTCTTTCGACAGCCCATGGTGCTGATTGTGGCACGGAACGATCCCCTGTGCAGTCTGAAATATGTGGAGCCCGAGGATCTGGTCAAAAGACCCTGCGTGTCCTACGGCGTCAATTCCGTCATGTATCATCAGATTCAGGAATTCTGGAAGGAACAGGGGCTGGAGCCGGATGTACGCTATCGCTCGTCTGCAGTGGGCATCGGGGGAATGGTTGCCAGGGGCCTGGGGTGGGCCTTTGTGGCTCTGACGGATGAGATACAGAACGAGGATGTTGCAGTGATTCCCATGCCGAAATTAAAGATGGAGCGCACCATGTTTCTGGCCATGCGCGCGGACCGCAGGCATGGTCCTACGGCGGAACGGTTTCTGAAATTTGTGCTGTCCTACAGCAAACAGTTCCAATGACAATTAGGAATCCGTTGTATTATGAATATGCTCATCAGATGGTTTGAAAAGACTGTCTGATGAGCTGTTTTTTATTGATCTATTGCATAATTCATAGGTAAAATCTATGAAAAATTCAATTAATTAGTATTAGACGCTATATATTTATGATTATATAATATTGTCATACACAAACATACTATAAATAGGCAAATTTAGAAAGGAGCCGAAATATGAAAAAGATACTTACGATCCTATTGACCATGGGACTGTTTTTAGTCCTGGGAGTCTGCGGCGGCTGCGGCGCTTCCACGAAAGAACCTCCTGCTGAAGAAGCCCCTAATGAGGAACCCCCTGCTGCGGAAGCCCCTGGGGAAGAAACACCTGGGGAAGAAATTGTTCTGAGATTTTCTACCGCTGCCACTCCTGGTTCTACCACTGTGGATGCCATGGAGGTTTTTAAGAAAGCCATTGAGGAAAGCACCAACGGGCAGATCCAGATTGAAATCTATCATTCCTCCTCTTTGTTTGCGCAGGATGCCGAAATGGAAGCGGTTATCAATGGCAATCTGGATATGGCAACAGGAGGCGACAGCTGGCTGTCACCTTATTACCCTAGCCTGTCCATGTTCTCTGCCGCTTATTTCATTGAAAGTGTGGAACATATGAATGCCGTTCTGAATGGTGAAATTGGAGACAACCTGTTTGCTGATGTTGGGGAACAAATAGGAGCGCTGCCTCTGGGAGCCTGGTATGACGGAGCAAGAACGGTAAGCCTGCGTTTTGCAGAGCCCCAGATTAAGACTCCCAATGATCTAAAAGGCGTAATTCTGCGTATGCCGAATTCTGACTCCTGGCTGTTTATGGGGGAAGCTTTAGGTGCAAATCCCACTCCTCTGGCGTTTGCGGAACTGTACACCTCTCTCAATACCGGTGCGATTGATGCCCAGGACAATCCGCTTCCAAACCTGGAATCCAGCAAATGTTACGAGGTTACCAAGCAGATTAGTCTGACCAATCATCTGATTGGCAGCGTTTGGCCTGTGATTAATAAAGCGAAGTGGGATTCTTTGGGCGCTGACCTGCAGGACAAGATGATCGAAGCCCTTGATGAGGCCGGCGATTATATGGAGACCACCAATCTGGAAAAAGAAGCAAGACTCCTTGAATTTTTTGAAAGCGAGGGCATTGTCATTGTGGAACCTGATAAGCAGACTTTCATCGACTATGTGGAAGAAAAATATTTGAACAGTGAGCTTGTCAAAACCTGGGACATGGATCTGTATGAGAAAGTGAAAAATATGGCCTGATGAAAAATGATATGGAGGCTGTATGCGTTTCGCGTACAGCCTTTCGCTTAAAAAGAGAGGATATTGTCACAGATGGAGGATGGGAAAATGGGAATTGACGAATTAAAAGCAAAATTGGAAAAAAGGGAAAAGATATATTCCACGGTTCTGGGAGAAGTAAAGTCCACGGTTCTGCCTGAAATATACAAGTCCACAGGAATTGATTTTTTTGTCCTAGACATGGAACACGGCCCTTTTTCTCCGGAAAACAGTAGTGACCTGATTCAAAAGTGTAATTCTGTTGAACTGCCCGTGATAGTCAGAGTGCAGGATTGCGAATATTATTGCATTTCCAAGCCTCTGGACAGGGGCGCAGACGGGATTATGATCCCCAATGTAAAGAGCATGGAGCAGGTAGAAAAAGCCATCCAATGTATGCGCCTAGCTCCTGTCGGCGGTAAGGGGTATGGGGGCCGCGCACAGCTGCGCAAGGGGGAAATTCTGGAAGACTTTAACAAAAACCGTTTGCTGTTCCTGCAGATCGAATCCAGAATTGGAACTGATAATCTGGATGAAATGCTGACCAGATATGGGGATGAGATCGCCGGCGTGATCATTGGCCCCTATGATATGGCGGTATCTCTCGGCTGCGGACTTGATATTCATGCCGAAGCCATGACGGAGAATATTGGTAGAACGATTACCATCTGTAAGAAACATTCCAAATCCATTGGAATGTGGATGGAAAATGATGCGATTGCTGAGAAGTGGTTCCGGGCGGGGATGAATACTTTCTGGTATGGTACGGATATTACCATGTTGACTACCGAATTAACCCGTGCGAAGGCATTTATTGGTCTTGGATGTGACGGATGGAAAGCTGGGGGCCGGCGCCACAGGGTATGTGTATTTTGTGGATTTTGACCGCACCAGGCCCCGGGGACGCCGCTGCAAAATTGTGATTATGGGAGAGTGAGGAGAGAAGCTATGAAAAAAGAAATTCGCGTTCCTTTTTTGATTGTGAATCCTAAAGCATATATTTACGGGGAGGAAGCCCTGGAGCTGGCCCGAATCTGCGAGGAATTGACGGTAAAGTATGACCTGGATATCATTTATACGGCCCAGCATGTGGATCTGCGCATGATCTGGGAGGCGGCTCCCCATGTGATTTTGACGGCTCAGCATATGGATGGGCTTGTTCCGGGCCGGGGCATGGGTCATATCCTGCCGGAGGGAATCCGGGAGGCGGGAGCACAGGCCGTGGTGCTGAATCACGCGGAGCATCCGCTGACGGTGGGCCAGCTGGCAAAGGCGCTGATCCGGGCAGAAGAGCTGGAGCTGATGACCATTGTCTGTGCGAATACGCCTGAGGAGGCCGCCTCCGTGGCAAAGCTGGGGCCGGATATTATGATCTGTGAGCCCACAAGCCTGATCGGGACAGGAAAGACCAGCGGGGATGAATATATTCTTGCCACCAATCGGGCGGTAAAGGCCGTGAACCCAGATATCAAAGTGATTCAGGCAGCGGGAGTCAGCACAGGGGAGGATGTGTATCGGGTCGTGATGGAGGGCGCTGACGGAAGCGGCGGAACCAGTGGAATCCTCAACGCGCCCAGCCGGAGAGAGAAGATTGTGGATATGCTGGAGGCGCTGAAGCGCGCCCAGAGAGACAGGACGAAATAGAAAGGATGGGGGAAGTATGGCCCAGGTATCAGTTTCCGTATTGGCTTGTGATACAATGCGGATGGGAGAGCAGATTCTTAAGGCGGAGAAGGCCGGAGCAGATTTCATTCATGTGGATGTGATGGACGGCAATTATGTGGAAAATCTTTCCTTTGGAGCCCAGCATGTGCGGGATCTGAAGAAGATCACCAGCCTGCCCGTAGCGGTTCACCTGGAGTTGTTTCATCCGGAGCGGTTTTTGGATATGTTTGCTGGGGCTGGAGCGGATATTCTCACCTTTCAGCTGGATGCCTGTCATAATCCCCTCCATTTTCTCAGGGAAATCAGAAGGAGAGGCATGGAGGCGGGGGTGGGCATCGGGCCGGCTTACAGCATAGAGAACCTGAAATACCTGCTGCATCTGGCAGACCGGCTCACCCTTATGAGTGTGGAGCCTGGCTATGGCGGGCAGGTCTTTGAGGAGAGTGTGTATGAAAAGCTGCGGCGCATGCAGGAGCTGACAAAGGCGGCGGGGCTTGAAATTCCCATAGGAGTGGACGGAGGCGTGAACCTGGAAATCGGCAGCAGGCTTTTGAATAGCGGGGCGGATGTTCTGATTGCGGGAAGCTATATTTTTCGGCAGGGTGAGATCGGAAAGCAGGTGAAAGCACTGAAGGGACTGCAAATACAAAAGTAAAACAGAGACTACTGTGAACATCGAAAACAGTAGCATACAGGAAGTAGGTCATCCCAGAAAGATGGCCTATTTTCTTGTATTTAAAAACCATTTATGATATGATGGAGTCCGGATTCAATTTTTATAAGAATTTGCATTACAATATGCCCCAGGGCATGAAAGAGGATAAGGATTTATGAAGAGGATTGTGATTTTAGGGTCTACGGGTTCTATCGGTACGCAGACGCTGGATGTGGTCAGAAGCTACAAAGATATTGAGGTGGTGGGCTTAAGCGCCCATGAAAATATTACACTGCTGGAAAAGCAGATTCGGGAGTTTCGTCCCCGGATTGTCTCTGTGGGAACCGAAAGCCTGGCCCGGGAGCTGAAGGTGCGGACCGCTGACCTGAATTTGCGGATCGGCTGGGGTATGGACGGGCTTTTGGAGCTGGCCCAGATGGAGGAGTCGGAAGTTTTGGTGACGGCTGTGGTGGGCATGATCGGGATTCGTCCAACCATTGATGCGATTCGGGCGGGGAAAAATATTGCCCTGGCGAATAAGGAAACTCTGGTGACGGCCGGGCATCTGATTATGCCT
This sequence comes from Lachnospiraceae bacterium, assembly GCA_022796795.1. GTDB lineage: Bacteria > Bacillota > Clostridia > Lachnospirales > Lachnospiraceae > RGIG4284. The sequence continues at coordinate 56,804 of JAAWJI010000010.1, forward strand.
TTGGCACAAGGATGCGGGGTGAAGATTCTTCCTGTGGACAGCGAACACAGCGCCATTTATCAGGCTCTTCACGGGGAAAATCAAAGAGAGATCAGCAGGCTGCTCATCACCGCCTCCGGGGGGCCCTTCCGGGGAAAGGACCGGGCCTTTTTGGAGCATGTGACGGTGCAGGATGCCCTAAAGCATCCCAACTGGGCTATGGGCAGAAAGATTACCATAGATTCGGCTACGCTGGTGAATAAAGGGCTGGAGATCTTGGAGGCCAGATGGCTCTTTGGGGTAGACATGGACCAGATTGAGGTGGTGGTTCAGCCCAAAAGCATTATTCACTCTATGGTGGAATTCTTGGACGGTGCGGTGATTGCCCAGATGGGACCGCCGGATATGCGGCTTCCTATTCAGTATGCGCTATTCTTTCCGGAGCGGCGTTATCTGGCAGGAGAACGTCTGGATTTCCAAAAGCTTACGGAGCTTACCTTTGAAGTCCCGGATACGGAAACATTTCAGGGGATTCCTCTGGCCATGAAGGCAGCGCGTATTGGCGGTTCGATGCTGACTGTATTTAACGCGGCCAATGAGCGGGCTGTAGATGCGTTTTTACATGAGAAGATTCGGTTTTTGGACATTTATGCGCTTATTGAAGAGATGATGGCGATGCATAAAACCATAGAGGCACCTAAGCTTGAGGAAATTTTAGAGGTAGAGCAGGAGACCTATGAGGCGGCGGACAGATGGGTCGCCCACGCAAAAGGATGTTAGCTGCAGTGAGATAAAAGGGATCATACGGCGCCCTGTGCTTTGGTAGAAAAGCACAGGACGCTTTTTACTTTACAGGAAATTGGTGGGATTCTTTTTGAAAAAGTTCTTGATTTTCCCATCAGATTAAGCTATCATATAACCTATAAGTGGTGAAAAGTGGTGAATGGTGGTGCTAAAGGGATGAAAAGTGGTGGATTCCCGGGGCACAGGCACAGGTGATAGCGTATGTTCAGAGGAGAATACAGCCATAGCGTAGATCCTAAGGGCAGGCTGATCATCCCTTCAAAGTTCCGGGAGCTTCTGGGCGACGAGTTTATTGTGACGAGGGGACTGGATGGCTGTCTCTTTGTGTATCCGATGAACGAGTGGGAGGAGTTTGAGGGGAAGCTTAAGAAGCTGCCCCTGACCGACAAAAACGCCCGGGCTTTCGCACGATTCATGACTGCTGGAGCCACTTCCTGCGAGCTGGACAAGCAGGGCAGGATCCTACTGCCGGCCACCCTGCGCAGGTTTGCCGGAATCGAGAAAGACGTGATACTGGCCGGCCTTTTGAATCATATTGAAATATGGAGCCAGGAGCGGTGGAACGAGAACAACAACTACGATGAAATTGATATGGATGATGTGGCGGCACAGCTGACCAGCCTGGGACTGGATATTTAGGCATTCCGTTTCAAAGGGGCAGAATGTCTGGAGAGATTCTCAAAAGGCAGAAGCAGAGTTTTGAGCAGAAAGGAAGAAGTATGAGCTTTGCACATGTTTCCGTACTGCTGGAAGAGACAATCGAACAGCTGAATATCCGGCCGGACGGGATCTATGTGGACGGAACCCTGGGCGGAGGAGGACATTCTCTGGAGATTTGCAGACGTCTGTCAGAAAAAGGGCGGCTGCTGGGGTTCGATCAGGATGAGGCAGCTATCCAGGCAGCCACAAAGCGTCTGAAGCCCTTCCAGGACCAGGTAACCGTGATCCGCAGCAACTACTGTTATATGAAGGAGGAGCTGGAGAGATTGGGAATTGGGAAGGTGGATGGGATTCTGCTGGATTTGGGAGTTTCCTCCTATCAGCTGGATACGCCGGAGCGGGGGTTTACCTATCGGGAGGACGTGCCTTTGGACATGCGCATGGACCAGCGGCAGACAAGGACAGCCCGGGATGTGGTAAACGAATGCCCGGAGATGGAGCTGTACCGAATCATCCGGGATTACGGCGAGGATAAATTTGCAAAAAACATTGCCCGCCATATTGTAAAGGCGAGAGAAGAGAGCCCCATAGAGACTACCGGAGAGCTGGCAGAGCTGATCCGGGGCGCTATACCGGCAAAGCAGAGGATGACAGGCGGTCATCCGGCCAAGAGAACCTTTCAGGCCATTCGGATTGAATTGAACCGGGAGCTGGAGGTGCTGCGGGACTCTCTGGATACCATGATAGATTTACTGAATTCGGGGGGAAGGCTTTGTATCATAACCTTCCACTCTTTAGAGGACCGGATCGTAAAAAACAGCTTTAAGACAAATGAAAATCCCTGTACCTGCCCTTCAACTTTCCCTGTGTGTATTTGTGGCAAAAAACCGAAGGGCAGGGTAGCCACAAAAAAACCAGTGGCGCCAGGGGAGAAGGAGATGACGGAAAACCCCCGTTCCCGAAGCGCAAAGCTTCGCGTTTTTGAACGTCAATAGGGGAGAGAGAATAGGAAAATTAGTTCCAGAAGGATTGGGGACTTGTACAGAGGGCGCGAAGAACTGTTTGTGCAGGTTTATAGGTGAGTGATTATATGAGAGATAGCAGACATGTGAGGACAACAAGGAATCAGAGCCAGGGAAGAACCAGAGAAGAGAGCGTGGGCAGAGGCGCCTATGTAGATGGAAATACAGTCCGTAAATTTTCAGTGGTACAGATGCCAAAGCAGCCACAACAGCAGCCGGCCAGAGACAGCCGTGTACAGCCAGGAAGACAAAAGCGTCCGGGGAGAGATTCACAGTCCCGAAGACAGCAGCGGACAACCGTCCGGCAGGGAGTACAGGAAAAGCCCTTTGGTTTTGGATATGTGGTGGTGCTGGCCGTGTGCGCAGCCGTGACCCTGTGGGTTTGCACAGGATACCTGAAGATGCAGGCGGAGAATACCCGGAAGGTGAAAAATATAGCGGCCTTGGAAAAGCAGCTGACAGAGCTGAAAACAGAAAACGATGATGAATACAATCGTCTCGTAGGCTCTGTGGATTTGAATCAGATCCGGGAAACAGCCATAGAAGAGCTGGGCATGGTATACGCCAATGCGGATCAGGTAGTGCTGTATGACGGAAAATCCAATGACTATGTGCGCCAGTATCGGGAAATTCCCCAGGAGGAAAGTTCGATCCTGGATGGATTGCTGGGTTCGAAGTAGGTGAGAGGTTTGGGCAGAAGAAATCGGAAAACCAGAAGAGAACAGATGACCAACAAGATGAAGCGAAAGCTGGCTTTTTTGTTTACCGCCATTGTGCTGGTGCTCATCGGAGTCAATGTTCGTTTGGCCTACATCAATAAGACAAATGGAGAGAAGTATACAAAGAAGGTGCTGGCCCAGCAGGATACGGCCAGTACCCTTCTTCCTTATAAACGGGGAGATATTCTGGACCGGAACGGAACTGTGCTGGCCACCAGCGAGAAGGTATTCAATCTGATCCTGGATCCTAAGGTACTGCTGGAAAATAAAAGCGACGATGAGAAAAAAGACTGCGTGGAGCCTACGCTGGAGGCTCTGTACACATATTTTGAATTTGATAAGACAGACCCCAGGGAGGTGCTGGCTGAAAAGGCGTCTTCCAGCTATGTGCCCCTCATAAAGGAGCTGACCAAGGACCAGATCGCTGGATTCCGGGAGCTTATGGAGGATGAGGAGACCGGTGGGAAGATTAAGGGTGTGTGGTTCGAGGAGACATATATTCGTAAATACCCCTACGATTCCTTGGCATGCAATGTGATCGGTTATACGGTCAGCGGCAATCAGGGGCAGACTGGCATTGAGCAGGAATACAGCTCTGTGCTCAATGGAACCAACGGCCGCAGCTACAATTATCTGAACGAGGATCTGGATCAGGCTAAAAGCGTTAAGGCGGCTACGGACGGAAATTCTGTGGTGTCCACTATTGATCTGACCCTGCAGCAGATTGTGGAAAAATATATTGACAAATTTGTGGAGGATTATACAGATAAATATGTGGAGGGACCGGCAGCCAAGCGCATTGGGGTTCTCATGATGAATCCTCAGAATGGGGAGATTTACGCCATGGCCAGCGATGTGGATTACAATTTGAATGATCCCTACGATCTGGTTGCAAATGGCTACTGCACCCAGGAGGAAGTGGATGCCATGAAGGCCCTAGATGAGGATGATGATGGCACCAGAGAGCTGGATACCCTGAACCAGATGTGGAGAAACTTCTGTATCAGCGATGGTTTTGAACCGGGCTCCACCATGAAGCCCATGACGGTGGCAGGCGCCCTGGAATCTGGGGTGCTGGACGGCTCAGAGACCTTTCTCTGCAACGGCTATCAGAGCTTTCCCGGTGATATAGAGATTGCCTGCAATAAAAAATTGGGGCACGGCATCATTACCCTGGAGGGATCCCTCATGTTCTCCTGCAATGACGCGCTCATGCAGATTGCGGCCATGGAGGGATATGAAACCTATTACAAGTATCAGAGTATTTTTAACTTCGGCCTGAAGACCAATATTGACTTGCCTGGAGAGACCAACAATGCGTCCACCGTATATACGGCGACCACCACAGGACCTACAGAGCTGGCAACCAATTCTTTTGGACAGGGGTTTAACACCACCATGATTCAGTTGGCCTCCGCTTTTTCCTCTGTGATAAACGGCGGATATTATTACAAGCCTCATGTGGTGAGGCAGGTGTTGGATCCCAACGGCGGAACCGTGCAGAATATTAACGGGACGTTGGTCAAGCAGACCATTTCCGCCAAAACCTCGGCAAGTATGCGCCAGTACCTGTACAATACCATGTACGGTCCCATGGATGGAAACGGCAACAATGCCACAGGGCGCAAGGCCCGGGTGGCCGGATATGCCATGGGAGGGAAGACGGGAACCGGAGAAAAAATTCCCCGGTCAGACCGAAAATACCTGGTATCCTTTATTGGCTTTGCCCCTGTGGACAATCCCCAGGTGGTCTGCTATGTGGTGGTGGATGAGCCAAATGCCGGCTCCTCCAAGGAACAGGCCAATTCTTCCTATGCCCAGGAGATTTTCAAAAATATCATGAAGGAGGCTATGCCCTACCTGAATATTTATCCCACCGAGGCCATTCCCGAGGATATGAGAGAGGAAGTAGAGGCCGAGGAGGCTGCGCAGAATCCACCGGAAGATCTGGAGGACCCAGAGGAAGAGGAGGAAGAACCGATTCCCGAGGGAAATCTGGTGGATCCCCAGACTGGGGAAACCGTGGAGATGCCAAAGGCAGACGAGGTAAGCACAGAAGAGCCGGATGTGCCAGACGGCGTGGGCGACGGCCTTTTGACGGGAGTCATTGATACATCTCTGGACGATAATGCGCCCTGAGGACGAAAGATATGAATAAAAGAAAACCCCTTTTAATAGGTTGTAAAAAGACCTGAAAAAGGGGTTTTTTATGCGGGAAAAGTGTAAAACCTATAATCGGAAGAAGATGCTGGTGGTATTTTCTGCCTGCGTATTCATGCTCCTGGTGCTGGCCGGACGCCTGGTCTATCTTATGCTGGTGGAATCCGAGTATTACCAGGAACTGGCGGACGATCTGCATGAGCGGGAGCGCAGTATAAAGGCTGCCCGGGGCAGGATTATTGACTCCTCCGGCACTGTACTGGCAACCAACCGTACGGTTTGTACGATTTCTGTCATTCACAGTCAGATCAAGGATCCGGAGCGGGTCATTGAGGTGCTCTGCAAAGAGCTGGAGCTTTCCGAGGAAACCGTGCGGAAACGGGTGGAGAAGCGCAGTTCCATTGAGCGGGTAAAAACCAATGTGGAAAAAGAGATTGGCGACCGGATCCGGGCCTATGAGCTGGCAGGGGTGAAGGTGGACGAGGACTTCCGCCGTTATTACCCTTACGGGTCCCTGGCCTCCAAGGTACTGGGCTTTACGGGCAGCGACAATCAGGGAATCATTGGCCTGGAGGTAGTCTACGACGAGTATCTCCAGGGCATCAACGGAACGATTCTCACCCTGACTGACGCTCGGGGCGTGGAGATTGAGGGGGCGCCGGAGGAGCGGGTGGAGCCCGTGGCCGGAAATGATCTGTATGTGAGCCTGGATTATAATATACAGCTCTACGCCCAGCAGGCGGCCCTGAAGGCCCTGGAGGAAAAGCAGGCCACCTATGTGTCCATTCTGGTCATGAATCCTCAGAACGGGGAGATCTACGCCAATGTAAATGTGCCGGAATTCAATCTCAACGATCCGTTTACCCTGCCCTCAGATGTGGATATCACCGGTCTTACGGACCAGCAGATCCAGGATCTGCGCAATCAGATGTGGCGCAATCCCAGCGTCAACGACACCTATGAGCCTGGATCCACCTTTAAGGTCATAACGGCTGCCGCAGGCCTGGAGAAGGGGGTGGTGACTCCAGAGGATACCTTCAGCTGTCCGGGCTTCCGGGTGGTGGATGATCGGAGGATCCGCTGTCATAAGGTAGGAGGGCATGGGAGCGAGACCTTTGTCCAGGGGGTGATGAACTCTTGCAATCCTGTCTTCATCGATGTGGGCCAGCGCATCGGAGCCGAGGATTTCTACAGCTATTTCCAGCAGTTTGGCCTCATGTCCAAGACGGGCATTGACATTCCCGGGGAGGCCGGGACCATTATGCATAAGCTTGACAATATTGGCCCGGTGGAACTGGCCACCATGTCCTTTGGTCAGTCGTTTCAGATTACGCCAGTGCAGCTGGCAACTACCATTAGCTCAATTATAAACGGGGGGAGGCGGGTGACCCCTCATTTTGGGGTGGAGATCCGCAGCAGCCAGGGGGAGCTTCTGAAGCGGCTGGATTATGAGGTGGAAACCGGGATTGTCTCAGAGGAGACGTCGGCTACCATGCGCTATATGCTGGAGCAGGTGGTGGCGGAGGGCGGAGGCAATAAAGCCAGCATTGAGGGCTACCGCATCGGTGGGAAGACGGCCACCTCCCAGACATTGCCCCGGGGAACCAACAAATATATTTCTTCTTTTGTAGGGTTTGCACCGGCGGAGGATCCCCAGGTGCTGGCCATGTGCATTATCCACAATCCTCAGGGAATTTATTACGGGGGAACCATTGCCGCGCCGGTGATCCGGGGGCTTTTTGAAAATATTCTTCCCTATCTGGGGATTGAAAAGGAAAAAAACATGGTTGATTAATGGAAGTAAACGTGTTATATATGTATGGTAGATTGTAGATGTACGGTAGAACGGTAACGATGAAAGGGAAGAGTTATGAAAGAGACCATGATACTGCCTGTGATTATATCCTTTGCCATCAGCGTGTTTCTGGGGCCGGTGGTGATTCCCATTTTGCGGAAGCTGAAATTTGGACAGACGGAGCGGACCGAGGGGCCCCAGTCTCATCTGAAGAAAAACGGCACGCCTACCATGGGAGGCCTGATTATTCTGGCTGCCATAGTGCTGACTTCCCTTTTGTATGTAAAGGAGTATCCTAAGATCATTCCGATTTTGTTTGTGACCGTAGGGTTTGGTGTGATCGGATTTTTGGATGACTATATTAAAATCGTGCTGCATCGGTCGGAAGGGCTTACGCCCAAGCAGAAAATGCTGGGACAGATTCTGGTGACGGCTGTGTTTGCCTTTTACTATTACAAGAGCACCGGAGGGGAGATGGCCATGCTGATCCCCTTCTATCCGGGACATTATCTGCACTTAGGCGCTCTGGCTGTGCCGGTGCTATTTCTGGCTGTAATCGGCACAGTAAACGGTGTGAATTTCACCGACGGACTGGATGGACTGGCCTCTAGTGTGACGGTGCTGGTGGCCGTATTCTTTACGGTGGTGGCTATGGGTACGAAAAGCGGTATTGAGCCTGTGACCTGCGCGGTGGTGGGAAGCCTCATGGGCTTTCTGCTGTTTAATGTGTATCCGGCCAGCGTATTTATGGGAGATACGGGCTCCCTGGCCCTGGGCGGCTTTGTGTCTGCCACGGCGTATATGCTGGAGATGCCTATATTTATTTTGATTGTGGGTCTTATTTACTGGGTGGAGATCCTGTCTGTAATGATTCAGGTAACCTATTTCCGGAAGACAGGAGGAAAGCGGTTTTTCCGTATGGCGCCCATTCATCATCATTTTGAGCTGGGCGGCTGGTCTGAGACCCGGGTGGTGGCTGTATTTTCCATTGTGACAGCCATTCTGTGTCTGGTGGGCCTGCTGGCGCTGTAGGAGGATGGACCGGCGGATAAGGAAAGCAGGAGTTTGAGGAACCCTGTGGGAAGAAAAGCAAAAATAGATGGGAAGAGGAAGCGTGGAAGAATCTGACAAAACTTTCACCGGTTGTTTGCGCCTCGGAAAGGATTGAAAAAATGGATATAGCAGGAAAACATGTGCTGGTGATCGGTTCTGGTATCAGCGGAATTGGAGCCGTGGAAATGCTGGAGAAGCTGGGGGCCTGCCCCATTCTCTATGACAGCAATGAAAAGCTGGATGCAGAGGCCGTGCGGGCAAAGTTAAGACCCGGAAGCGAAACTCCGGTGATATTCGGAAAGATTCCAGAGGAGGTACAAGCATCCTTGTCTCTGGTGGTGTTAAGCCCCGGGGTTCCGGTAGATCTTCCGGTGGTGGAGGCCGTAGAGGCTGCGGGAATCCCGGTGTGGGGAGAGGTGGAGCTGGCCTACCAGTTTGGTAAGGGCCGCATTGCGGCCATCACAGGCACCAACGGCAAGACCACGACCACTACTCTGGTGGGAGAGATTATGAAGGCCGCATTTCCGGAGGTGTATGTGGTGGGCAATATCGGGAAAGCCTACACGGCGGCAGCCCTGGAAATGAGCGAGCAGGCCGTGACTGTGGCGGAGATCAGCAGCTTTCAGCTGGAAACCGTGGAGGAATTTCATCCTCAGGTCAGCGCTATCCTGAATATTACGCCTGATCATCTCAACCGCCATCACACCATGGAAAACTATGTGGAGGCCAAAGAGCGCATTGCCCAGAACCAGCGGAAATGCGATACCTGCGTGCTGAACTATGATGATGCCCGTACCCGGGATTTTGGAACCAGGACAAGAGCCTCAGTCATATATTTCAGCCGCTGTCATATATTGGAAAAGGGTGTTTACCTGGACGGAGACGTTTTTATTTACAGCGACGGAAACAGCAGAACTGAGATCTGCCGCATCGGGGAGCTGAAGCTTCTGGGAGCCCACAACTACGAGAATGTTATGGCAGCCATCGGAATTGCGGCGGCCATGGGAGTTTCCATGCAGGTGATCCGTGAGACGGTGATCCGGTTTACCGCAGTGGAACACCGTATTGAATATGTGGCGGAGAAAAACGGAGTTTTGTACTATAATGATTCCAAGGGAACCAACACGGATGCGTCCATCAAGGCCGTGGAGGCCATGACAAGGCCTACGGTGGTCATCGGCGGCGGCTACGATAAGCATGTGGAGTTTGACGACTGGATTCGGGTGTTTCCGGGCCGGGTGAAATGGATGGTGCTCATAGGCGCCACAGCACAGCAGATCGCCAGGACTGCGGAGAAATACGGTTTCACCAGTTTCTCCTTTGCCGAGACCCTGGAGGAGGCTGTGGAGGAGTGCGCCAGGAGATCAAAGCCAGGGGATGCGGTGCTTCTGTCCCCTGCCTGCGCCAGCTGGGGAATGTTTGACAATTACGAGCAGCGGGGGCGCATGTTTAAGGAATATGTAAATCAGCTGCCGGAATAAGAGGCAAAAAGACCGCCTTGTGGGGAGAGCGCTGCCATGCAGACAGGGCAGCCGTCCCACAGGAAATAGAAAAGTAAATAGGGAGTGGTGGCATGACCAGTCAAAAAACCATGGAGAAACAAAAGAGACAGGGGAATTCCTTTGACTACAGTCTTTTTGTAATCGTTCTGATCCTGGTGGTCTTTGGGCTGGTCATGCTTTATAGTACCAGCTCCTACAATGGGAGAGTTAAGTTTGCGGATCCGGCTTATTATCTGAAAAAGCAGTCCTTTGCCACAGCTCTTGGGCTTATAGCCATGATCCTGGTATCCCGTATTGACTACCGCACCTGGGAGCGGTTTACTTATCTGGCCTACGGAGCATCCCTGATTCTGTCCACGGCCGTCCTGTTTTTCGGAGATGAATATAACGGCTCCAAGCGGTGGCTGTCCCTGGGCCCCCTTTCCTTTCAGCCTGCGGAGTTCGCCAAGCTGGCCGTGATCCTTTTGCTGGCTCATATGGTAACCCTGCGGGTGAAAAAGCTTGGGAAGCTTCGTCAGATGTTTCCCATTATCCTGTCTGTGCTGCCCATTGTAGGCCTGGTGGGGACCAATAATCTGAGCACAGCCATTATTATTCTGGGTATTGCGGTAATCCTGATTTTTGTGGCAAGTCCCAAATACCTGCAGTTTATCAGCATGGGCGGACTAGGGGTGGGATTTATCGCCATTTTCCTCAGCGTGGAGTCCTACCGCCTGGAACGTCTGGCGATCTGGCGGCATCCGGAGGCTTATGAGAAGGGGTATCAGACTATGCAGGGACTCTATGCCATCGGTTCCGGAGGCATGTTCGGCGTGGGCCTTGGAAACAGTATGCAAAAGCTGGGGTTTGTGCCGGAGGCCCAGAACGACATGATTTTTTCCATTATCTGTGAGGAATGGGGACTTGCAGGAGCGCTGTTCCTGCTGTTTTTATTTTTGCTTCTCATCTGGAGGCTTCTTGTCATTGCTCAGAATGTGCAGGATCTCTTCGGCAGCCTGGTGGCTGTGGGAATCATGGGCCATATTTTGATTCAGGTGATTTTAAATGTGGCTGTGGTCACCAACACGATTCCCAACACAGGCATTACCCTGCCCTTTATTAGCTATGGGGGGACCTCGGTTTTATTTTTGCTCTCCGAGATGGGGCTGGCCTTAAGCGTATCCCGGGAGATGCGGAAGGAACCATAATTTCTCTTGTGAATATCATAGGATATAGGATGGCACAGGAGGAATAGAATTGGAATATCTGGAAATAGAGGGCGGGAAGCCCCTGTGTGGCCAGGTGCGCATCCAGGGATCAAAAAACGCGGCTCTGCCTATTCTGTCGGCGGCAATTTTAAACCGGGGCAGAACCGTTTTGCACCATTGTCCCCGGATCCAGGATGTGAAGGAGATGTGTAAAATTTTATCGGAGCTGGGGTGCCGGATCGGCTGGGAGGGAGACAGCCTGTGGATCCAGGCGGACACCCTGGATTCTTTTGTAATCTCCAAATATCATGCGGAAAAGATGCGTTCCTCCATCACTCTGCTGGGAAGTCTTCTGGGACGCCTGGGGCAGGCCTGTATTCCCTATCCCGGGGGATGCGTTATTGGAGAACGGCCCATTGACCTCCATCTGAAGGGACTGGAGAAAATGGGGGTTCAAGTGAAACGGACAGAGGAACAGGTGGAAGCCCAGAGCACTGGGATTCAGGGAGCCCGGATTTTTCTAAGCTTTCCAAGTGTGGGAGCCACGGAGAATCTGCTGCTGGCCGCAGTGCTGGCCCAGGGAACCACCTGGATTGAAGGAGCCGCCCGGGAGCCGGAGATTTTAGAGCTGTGCAGATTTTTAGAGGCCATGGGAGCCTGTATTGAAGGGGCGGGAGAGAGCTGTATCCGGGTTATGGGAGTAAAGGAGCTTCACGATGCAGAGTATACCATTGCTTCCGACCGGATCGTGGCAGGAACCTATCTCATGGCGGCCGCGGCCTGCGGAGGGGAGGCGGCTCTTCTCCAGGCGCCCCTTTCCCATATGCAGGAGATTCTTCCGGTTTTACGCGGCATGGGAGCAAGCTTTACCATAGAGCCGGATATGCTGGTGATACGGGCCCCAGAGCGCTGCCGCAGGGTGGAAAATCTTCATACAGCCCCGTATCCGGGCTTTGCCACAGATATGCAGTCCCCGCTTTTAGCGGCTCTATGCCGGGCAGAGGGAACCAGCCGTCTCACGGAGAATGTCTTTGAGGCCCGATTTAAGATTGTGGAGGAACTGCAGGCCATGGGAGCTCAGATTCACGTGGAGAATAACACAGCGGTGGTCCAGGGAGTTTCGCAGCTGCAAGGCTGCAATGTGGAGGCAAAGGAGCTTAGGGGGGGAGCGGCCCTCTGCATTGCAGCGGCTTCAGCCCGAGGAACCAGCCGGATTTACGGGTGCCAGTATATTTTCCGTGGATACGAAGATATTATTGGGGATTTAAAAAGTTTGGGAATTGTGATACAATAAAAAAACGGAAGGTTATGAATGACAGAAGGAAAGACAGGATGCGTTATAGAAGTCATAAGAGGATGCTGCGAAAAAGAGGTAAATGGATAGCAGGGGCAGCTGTGCTGCTTCTGCTTCTTTTGCTGTGTCTGGCTGTGGTGGGGATATTTCGGATCCGCACTGTGGAAGTGGCGGGGAACAACTATTATACCGAGAAAGAAATTAAAGATATGGTAATTTCTGACAGGTATTCCGCCAATTCCCTGTATCTCTACTTGAAATATCGTTATTTTCAAACAGAAGAAATCCCATTTGTAGATAAAATAGAGGTAAGTCTTTTATCTGCGGGAAAGGTGCGCATCCGGGTCTATGAGAAAAGTCTCATTGGCTATGCGTCTTATATGGGGACAAACCTGTATTTTGACAAAGACGGGATTGTGGTGGAGAGCTCCTCGGATATCCGGGAGGATGTGCCGGAGATCACCGGATTGCAGTTTCATTCTCAATCCCTGTACCAGAGGCTGGGAGTGAAGGATGACTCGGTGTTCTCCAGCATTTTAAACGTTACCCAGCTTTTGCAGAAGAATGAGCTCTACCCGGATCAAATTGAGTTTAAAAAGAATCTGGATCTGTTGCTGCATTTTGAGGACGTGAAGGTGGCTCTGGGAAAGGGAGAGCAGCTGGAGGAAAAGATTGGAAGACTCCGGCAGTTTTTGCCAGAGCTGGAGGGCCAGTCAGGAACTCTGCATATGGAAAATTACTCTGAGGACTCCAGCATGGTAAGCTTTAAGCGGGACGGGGCTTCATGAAGGCTGATTGTGTCTTGATTTGTGACAGAGATGTAACAGGCATGTGACAAAAAATTGAAAAAACTAAAAAAATAGGTTGATTAATTACCAAAAAAAAGATATGATAATGAATATGAGTGTTTAGGATAAAGTAGCCGGGAATGGCGGCTGTCAATAGATTGGAGCAAAGATATAGAAGGAGGGCACTGCTTTGTTAGAAATTATGTCAAATGAACCGGAATCTGCGGCAAAAATCATTGTGATTGGAGTTGGCGGAGCCGGGAATAATGCAGTGAATAGAATGGTGGCTGAGCAGATCGGCGGGGTGGAATTTATCGGCATTAATACGGATAAACAGGCGCTGACTCATTGTAAAGCGCCCAGTACCATTCAGATCGGTGAGAAGTTGACCAAGGGACTGGGAGCTGGGGCAAAGCCGGAAATCGGGGAAAAGGCGGCGGAGGAGAGCAGCGAGGAGATCGGACAGGCTATACAGGGAGCGGACATGGTGTTTGTGACCTGCGGCATGGGCGGCGGTACGGGTACGGGAGCCGCGCCTATTGTGGCTAAGCTTGCAAAGGATATGGGGATTCTTACCGTAGGCGTGGTGACAAAACCCTTTACGTTTGAAGGAAAGGTGCGTATGAATAATGCCCTGGGCGGCATTGACAAGCTGAGAGAGTGTGTGGACACTCTGATTGTGATTCCCAACGATAAGCTTTTGGAGATGGTGGACCGCAGGACGACCATTCCCGATTCCCTGAAGAAGGCGGATGAGGTATTGCAGCAGGCCGTACAGGGAATCACGGATCTGATTAATCTGCCGGCCCTGATCAATCTGGACTTTGCAGATGTACAGACGGTTATGATAGACAAGGGCATCGCCCATATCGGAATCGGAAGCGGAAAGGGTGACGAGAAAGCCACGGAGGCTGTGAAACAGGCGGTGGAAAGCCCCCTTTTGGAGACCACCATTGTGGGCGCCTCCCATATTATTATCAATATTTCCGGTGATATCTCCCTCATGGATGCCAACGACGCTGTCAGCTATGTACAGGAGAAGGCCGGAGCGGAAGCCAATATTATCTTTGGTGCTATGTATGACAATACATACACCGATGAAGCTACAATCACAGTCATTGCCACTGGGCTCAGGGAGGGAGACGACAACAAGGTATTGCCCAAGATGCCTTACACCAAGGCGGCCAGCGGGCCGGTAAAACCCTCGGTAGATTCCATTATCGGAACGCAGGAAGTGCCTAAGGTCAGACCGCTGCCGGGGCTCAATATTCCCAAACGGCCGGAAAGCCATGTGAAGGAGACGGAGATTAAGATTCCGGAATTTTTACAGAAGAATAAATAACAGATAACAGAAAAGGGACTGCACAGAAATGTGTGGTTCTTTTTTTCATAAGAATAAAATCTTACGATTTCTTTGCCCCAGTTTTTGTCGAATATTGGAAACAAAAACCTGGGGCTTTCTTTGGTTCTTTGACATTTTTCGTGTAACCACTCCTCTATAATGAGACCAGAAAGAAGGTGGCCTGTGTACTATGAACTATACATAGACGTACTGTTTCTGGAAAACCTGATCCTGGATTATCTATTGCTCTGCCTGGTGCGCCGGATTCTGGGCTGTTTCACCACAAAGCGCCGGATCTGGCTGGCCGCCTTTCTGGGAAGTGCAAGCTTTTGCGTCCTGTGCTGGTTTTCTCTTTTGGGAACCGCGCCGGGGATGCTGATTTCCCATCTGGGGCTTAGTGTGCTTATGGTAAAGCTGGCATACAGGATCCGGGGATACCGGCTGCTTTTGCAGGCTGTGGCAATGTTGTATCTGTGCAGTCTGCTCCTGGGGGGAATTGTGATCTGGATGCAGGAGCAGTTGGGGGATCATTCAGCGCCTTTCTGGGTACTGGCAGCCCTGGGGCTTGTACTTTTGAATCTGGGAATGCGTATGCTATTTACATTCCGCAGAAAGCGGGCTGTTCTGTGCCAGGCGGTCCTGCTATACAGGGGAAGCTGCCGGAAGCTTACCGGTCTTTGGGATACGGGAAACAGACTTTATGATCCGCTGCATCAAAAACCGGTCAGTGTGGTGGAAAAAAGGATGCTGGAACCAGAGATTGACCAGGAGGAGCTGCTATTTCCCATACCTTTTCACAGCGTGGGAAAGGCAGACGGCATGCTGCAGGCAGTGATGGCGGATTATCTCACCATTGAGATGGAGGGCAAGACATATCTGATTGAGCGTCCCGTCCTGGGGCTTACGGAGGAGCCCCTTTCCGGGGACGGATCCTACAACCTGATCCTGAATCCGGATTTAACAGACAGATAGAGGAGGAAAACAAATGGTAATCAAAGTGGCTGTACCAGACCAGATCCAGTTAAAGGTGGTCTCCGGCTTTTCCAATTTTTTGTTTGGAAGGCAGAATGATATTCATTATATAGGAGGCGCTGAGGTGCTGCCGGCTCCCCTGGAGCCTGAGGCGGAGGCCACGGCTATCCGGTGTCTGGGAACCGAGGAAAACAATTCTGCCAGAACCTTGCTGATTGAACATAATCTGCGGCTGGTGGTGTACATAGCAAAAAAAT
Organism: Lachnospiraceae bacterium; assembly: GCA_022796795.1. GTDB lineage: Bacteria > Bacillota > Clostridia > Lachnospirales > Lachnospiraceae > RGIG4284. Next base: position 72,338 of record JAAWJI010000010.1, read on the forward strand.
TTGACAATACAGGGGTGGGGGTGGAGGACCTGATTTCCATTGGCACCATCGGACTTATTAAGGCCATCAACACCTTCAACAGCGGCAAAAACATTAAGCTTGCCACCTATGCCTCCCGCTGTATTGAAAATGAGATTCTCATGTATTTGCGCCGGAACAACAAGACCAAGCTGGAGGTTTCCATCGACGAGCCTCTGAATGTGGACTGGGATGGAAATGAGCTGCTGCTCTCGGACATTCTGGGCACGGATGAGGATGTAATTTACAAGGATATTGAGAATGAGATGGAGCGTAAGCTTCTGAATAAAGCCATCCTAAAGCTGTCGGAGCGGGAGCGGACCATTGTGGAGCTTCGGTTCGGACTGAAGCATCCTCTGGGCATGGAGATGACCCAGAAGGAGGTGGCGGATCTTCTGGGTATCTCCCAGTCATACATATCACGGCTGGAGAAAAAGATTATCAAGCGGTTGAAGAAAGAGATTTTGAAGTATGAGTAGGGAATATTCTTTGTATTTTTCGGACACTATGTTATAATTTGGATAAAAACAGATAAATGGAGAGTACGTACAGATGATGATTAGACGCGAGGATAAAACCCAGGTGGCAGAGCTTTTTGCGGGATGGCAGGAGACGCCCATCTGGTCCTGCCTCCAGGGGATTATGGGGGACATTTACACCAGAGACGGGGACAATCCACGGGCAGCCATGGCGGTGGTAGGAGATTTCTGTTTCCTGGCCGGGGAGCCGGACAGGGAGTTGACCTCCTTCCATCCTTCGGGCAGGAAAGGCTTTGTGATGCTGATTCCTCAGCATGAGGGATGGGAGCCTTTGATCCGGGATATTTTCGGGGAGCGGGCAAAGCAAATTACCCGGTATGCCACCAGAAAGGAGCAGGAGTGCTTTGACCGGGAAAAGCTTAAGCGCATGGCAGAGGCTCTGCCGGCGGAATACGCCTTGGAAAGGCTGGATGCCGCTATGTATCACCAGTGCAGACAGGAGGCCTGGAGCCGGGATCTGGTGTCCCAGTTTCCCGATGCCGAAAGCTATGAAAGGCTGGGGCTTGGGGTGGTGATTCTTCATGAGGGGCAGCTTGTTTCCGGGGCTTCTTCCTACACCCGCTACAGAGAGGGAATAGAGATTGAGATTGACACGAGAACAGACTTCAGGCGTAGGGGATTGGCCCAGATTTGTGGCGCAAGGTTGATCCTGGACTGCCTGGAGAGAGGGCTCTATCCCAGCTGGGATGCCCACAATGCAGGCTCCGCGGCTTTGGCCCAGAAGCTTGGATATCACTTGTCTCATATGTATCCGGCCTATGAGCTGGAGGACTGGGCAGGGGATCAGAGCTCAAAGATAGTACGCTCGTAGGCGTTGATGATGGTGGTGGCCCGGTAGGATTCCCGGCGCTTGACCTGGTAGCCGTAGGTCAGGTGTACATGGCCGTGAACCATGTAGCCGGGAGAATATTGGTCCAGGAGCTTGACAAAGCCCTTGAAGCCCTGGTGAGGCAGGTCGGGCTGATCCGTGATCTGGTAGGCCGGGGCATGGGTCATGAGAATGTCAAACCCCCGGTGCCGTCGAAGCTGGGGAAGCAGCTTGAGAATCCTAAGATTCATCTCCGACTGGGAATACTGATGAGGGCCTGGCTTATAGCGCATGGAGCCGCCTAGACCCAGAATCCGAACCCCCTTATAGGTAAAGATCTTGTTTTCAATGCAGATACAGCCATCCGGCGGAGTATGGCTGTAACGGTCGTCGTGGTTGCCGTGGACGTACAGCACCGGGCCGTGAGCAAAGGTGGCAAGGAAGGACAGATACAGGGGGTTCAGATCCCCGCAGGACAGGATCAGGTCAATGCCCTCCAGCTTATGGGGTTCAAAGTGATCCCACAGGTAGGGGGATTCCTGGTCGGCAATGGCTAATATTTTCATAGGTAAGGTCTCCTCTGTTGCATGGAGCCGGACAAGGTACGGTTTCCATGCTATCGTTTTTATTATAAACAAAAATGAGCCGGGTTACAAGCGGGCGGGGACATTTTTCGCAACAAATGGCAGGAGCAAAGGTTCCTTTCACAAAAAAGCCCGGTTGTCAAGGACTAAAACTTTCTAAAATTTTTGCAATCACCGCATATTCAGGAATTCTTCTGAGAATCATGGTAATGAGAAATGACATCAGGAGGATTCGGATTATGGCACTGAATAAGGTGGAAATCTGCGGCGTGAACACAGCCAAACTGCCGCTTCTGAAAAACGAGGAAAAGGAGGAGCTGTTCCGGCGCATTGTCCAGGGGGATCAGGAAGCCCGTGAGCTGTATATTAAGGGGAATCTGAGACTGGTTCTCAGCGTAATTAAACGGTTCTCCAACAGCAATGAAAATGTGGATGATTTATTTCAGATCGGCTGTATCGGCCTGATGAAAGCCATCGACAATTTCAATCCCGATCTGGAGGTGAAATTTTCCACTTATGCGGTACCCATGATTATCGGAGAAATCCGGCGTTATCTTAGGGATAATAATTCCATCCGGGTGAGTCGGTCCCTGCGGGATACAGCCTATAAGGCCATTTATGCAAAGGAAGGGCTTCTGCGGAAAAATTTAAGGGAGCCTACGCTTACGGAGATTGCGGAGGAGGTGGGAATCTCCAAGGAGGAGATCGTCTTTGCCCTGGACGCCATACAAAGTCCCGTAAGTCTTTACGAGCCGGTATACACCGAGGGCGGGGATACCCTTTACGTGATGGATCAGATCAGCGATAAAAAGAATAAAGAGGAATACTGGATTGAAGAGCTGTCTCTCAGCGAGGCCATGAAAAAACTGCCGGAGCGGGAGCGGCACATTATTGATCTTCGGTTTTTTCAGGGAAAGACCCAGATGGAGGTAGCTGAGGAGATCGGGATCTCTCAGGCTCAGGTGAGCCGGCTGGAAAAAAATGCCCTGAAGAGCATGAAGGGATATCTGAAAATCAATGGGTAGGGAATGCCCGGTGCGGCCCATGCACCGGGCTCTTTTCTACTTTTTGTGAGGAAGCTCCACCAGAATAATGTCGGGGCCGATCTGCCGGATATCGCACCAAGGAATTATAATTTCGCAATCCTTTCCAAAGAGCCCCCAGAATTTCCCTGATTCATAGACGATCAGGGCCTGGATACATCCGGTCTTGGGGTCAAACTCCAGATCCGCCACGTTTCCCAGTCGTTTACAGTCGCAGATATTGATAACATCCTTTTCTTTTAATTCGCAAAACCTCACGAAATCACTCCTATGCGCCGTCTTTGTTTTATATTATGTGGGAAATCCGCAAAAGAGCACCCGATCAGCCGCATTTCTCCTCTAAGGAATAATAGAAGGAGGCGAAAAGCTAAGATCTGTTTGACTTATTTTCCGGGATTGATTATACTGAAACCTAGAGAAACTGCGCAGATGCGCAGGCTGCCAGTCCTTTTGGGGCGGCAGGATATACAGGAGGTTCAGCCATGAAATGTCCCTATTGCAGCCAGGATAACACCCGGGTAATTGATTCCCGTCCGGCGGATGACAACTGCTCGATCCGCAGGCGCCGTCTCTGTGATCTCTGCGGAAAGCGATTTACCACCTATGAGAAGATTGAGACCATTCCCATTATTGTGATCAAGAAGGATAATAACCGGGAATCCTATGACCGGACCAAGCTTGAGGGCGGGATTCTGCGGGCCTGCCATAAGCGTCCCATTGCCCTGAAGGAAATTAACGGGGTGATTGACTCTGTGGAAGGCGAGGTCTTCAATCGGGAGGAGCGGGAGATTGAGAGCAAGGTCATCGGTGAGATCGTCATGGAGAAGCTTAAAGATCTGGATTCCGTGGCCTATGTGCGCTTTGCCTCTGTGTACCGGGAATTTAAGGACGTGAATACCTTTATGGATGAACTGAAGAAAATGCTGGATAAATAGGAGCTGTCAGAATGTGGAAACAGTTTTACCCTGGGGAGGAACAAGAGTCTGTCTATAAGATTCGGTTTGAAACGCTTTTTCGCCAGGGCTACCGAGGTGTGATTTTTGATATTGATAATACCCTGGTTCCCCATAACGCTCCTGCGGACGAGAGGGCAAAGGCCTTGTTTGCCCGTCTGTCGGAACTGGGATTTCAAAGCTGCCTGCTCTCCAACAACAAGGAGCCCCGGGTAAAGGCCTTTGCGGATGCGGTAAACACCCAATATATCTGTCAGGCGGGAAAGCCTGCAGTACGAGGCTATAGGGCGGCTATGGAGCGTATGGGCACGGACCGGGAGCACACGGTGTTTGTGGGAGACCAGTTGTTTACGGATATCTGGGGGGCAAACCGGGCAGGAATCCCAACGGTGCTGGTAAATCCTATACACCCCAAAGAGGAGATCCAGATTGTGCTGAAGCGGTATCTGGAGCGGATTGTGCTGCATTTTTATCGAAAACAGAAAAAGAAAAGAGGACGGCCATGAGAGAGGGAATTACCAGACTTATGCGGGAGAAGCATCTGGACGCAGTTTTGGTGGCGGATGGGGCCAACATGCGTTATCTGAGCGGGTTTACAGGAGAAACTGGGTATCTGTACTTGTCGGCCGGGCAGCAGACAGTGCTGACAGACAGCCGGTACACCCTGCAGGCCCAGGAGGAGGCGTCTGGCTTTGAGGTCCTGGAGGTGAGCCGGGAAAAGGGATATGGGGAGCTGCTCTTGGAGCTTTCCAAGCAAGAAGCCATTGGGCGTCTGGGCTTTGAGGATCAGGTGATGATCTACGGAACCGTGGAAAAGCTAAAGGAAAAGCTTCCCCAGGATCTGGAATGGGTGGCTCTGGGATTGGAGCTGGCCAAGCTTCGCCGGGTGAAAACCCAGGAGGAGATTAAGAGGATTGCAAGAGCGGAGGAAATTGGGGATCAGGCCTTTACCTATCTTTTGGGAGAGCTGCGTCCAGGCGTGACGGAGCGGGAGATCGCCGCAAAGCTTGAATATTATTTTAAGACCCACGGGGCGGAGGGGATAAGCTTTCCCTCCATTGTGGCATCAGGCCTTCACTCGGCCATGCCTCACGCCACGCCCTCCGGGAAGCGGCTGGAGAAGGGGGATTTTATCACCCTGGATTTTGGCTGCCGGTATGAGGGATATTGTTCGGACATGACCCGGACGGTGGTTTTGGGAAAGGCAAATGAGAGGCAGCGGGAGATTTACCGCATTGTCCGGGAGGCTCAGGAGGCAGGGCTTGGGGCCGTGAGGGCCGGGGTTTCCGGAGCCCAGATAGACCGGGCGGCCCGGGATGTGATAGAGAAGGCCGGGTACGGAGAATATTTCGGCCATGCCCTGGGACACAGTGTGGGACTGGAGATCCATGAGCGGCCGGCTCTGTCCTGGCTGGATGAGACCATTCTGGAGCCGGGGATGATTGAGACCGTGGAGCCGGGAGTTTATGTGCCGGGCTTTGGGGGCGTGCGCATTGAGGATCTGGTGGTAGTGACTGAGGAGGGCTGCCGGAATCTCACCAGGTCGCCGAAGGAGCTGGTGGAGCTGTGAGGGAGGCAGGGGAGAAGCTTCGCGCAGGAAAATTGCAGAATAGAGAGTGGAGGAAAAAGCCATGAACCAAGCGGATGTATTGATAATCGGAGCAGGACCGGCTGGAATTTTTACGGCCCTGGAGATGTTGAAAAAGGGGAGTAAAAAAAGGATTGTGATTGTGGAGAAGGGAAAGCCTGTGGAGAAAAGGCGCTGTCCCAAATCTACCACAAAGAAATGCGTGAACTGTAAACCCTACTGCCATATTACCACGGGATTTTCCGGCGCAGGAGCCTTTTCCGACGGAAAGCTGTCCCTGAGCTACGAGGTGGGAGGGGATCTGCCCGCCCTCATCGGGGAAGATCTGGCCCAGGAGACCATTGACTATACGGATCAGATTTATCTGGAATTCGGCGCAGATAAAAAGGTGGAAGGCGTGGGAAACGAAAAGGAGGTCAAGGACATTCGCAAGCGGGCCATTCAGGCAGGACTGAAGCTGGTGGACTGCCCCATCCGTCACCTGGGCACCGAGAAGGCGCAGGAGATTTATTATAGCATTGAGAAATATCTTCTGGATCATGGGGTGGAAATCCTGTTTGAGAAGGTATGCAAGGATCTGCTGGTGGAGGGCAGCATCTGTAAAGGCGCTGTCATAGGAGCTGCCGTCCATCCAGAGCAGGAGGAGACGATTCTGGCCCGGAACGTGGTGGTGGCCACGGGCCGCAAGGGAGCGGACTGGCTGGAGCGCCTGTGCGAGCAGCACGATATTGCTCATCAGCCGGGAACCGTGGATATCGGCGTCCGGGTGGAGGTGCGCAATGAGATCATGGAGGATGTGAATAACGTGCTCTATGAGTCCAAGCTTATCGGCTATCCCCTGCCCTTTAAAAACAAGGTGCGGACGTTCTGCCAGAATCCCGGAGGCTTTGTGAGCCAGGAAAACTATGACAACGACCTGGCGGTGGTAAACGGCCATTCCTACAAGGACCTGAAGTCCAACAACACCAATCTGGCTATATTGTGCTCCCACAATTTTACCCATCCCTTTAACCAGCCCATTGCCTATGCGCAGAAGGTGGGAGAGCTGACCAACATGCTGGGAGACGGGAAAATCCTGGTGCAGCGGTACGGGGATATTCTGGGAGGAAAGAGGACCTGGCAGAAGGAGCTGAGTCAGTCTAATGTGCGTCCCAGCCTGCCGGACGCCGTGGCGGGAGATATTACGGCGGCCATGCCCTACCGGGCCATGACCAATATCATCAATTTCATTCAGGCAGTGGACCATGTGGTGCCTGGCTTTGCCTCCAATGAGACTTTGCTGTATTCCCCGGAGCTGAAATTTTACAGCAACCGCATTAAAATGACCCGGGAGTTTGTCACCAACATTCAGGGGCTTCACTGTCTGGGGGATTCCAGCGGCTGGACCCGGGGACTGATGATGGCATCCGTTATGGGCGTGCTTATGGGAAGAGAGCTTGTGTAACACATGGATTGCTCTTGACCACCGTTTGCCTGGCGGCGGTAGGAGGGCTTTGACACAGGCTGTATAAAAATGGAGATTGGGAAGGGGAGAGGGAACTGGAGCGAAATGTCTGGCTGAAGGTAGGAAAGATTGCGGTGGGAAGCTGCCTGGCCCTGGCTACTGCTGAGGCTATGGGACTTGACTATGCCGCCTCCGCTGCCGTTGTAACCCTGTTGACCATACAGAATACCAGGAGGGCCACCCTTTCCCTGGCTCTTCGCCGGGTGTTGTCTTTCCTGGTTGTGCTGGTCCTGACCTATGTTATCTACGGGGCTTTGGGGTATCACGCGCTGGCCTTTGGGCTGGTTCTCCTTCTCCTGGTGGCAGTCAGCTATTGGTTTGGCTGGGAGGACGCCATTTCTGTCAACGCGGTAATTGCCACCCATTTTCTCACGGGAAAAAGCCACAGCCTGACATTTGTGGAAAACGAAGCTCTCTTGGTGCTGCTGGGCATGGGGATAGCCATTCTTTTAAATACCTATATGCCGGACGGGGCCGCGTCCATCCGAAGGGATATCCGTTCCATAGAGGAACAGATGCAGCGGATTCTGGAGCGGCTGGCGGAGGGCCTGCGGGATGCGGATCGAAGACAGGGCAGCGAGGAGCTGCTGGAAGAGCTGCGGAATCATCTGACCCAGGGTCTGGAGAGGGCCTTTGAGAACCGGGAGAATACCTTCAGCAATCATTCCCAGTATTACATAGAATACATGGAAATGCGCAAAAGCCAGTGCCAGGTTCTGGAGGCCTTGCTGGATTCCAGCCGGGCTCTCACAGAGCTTCCCAGGCAGGCGGAGCCCATTGCTCTTTTTTTGTATGAGATTTCAGCGTCCTTTCATGAGAGGAATAATGTGCGGGACCTGGTGCGAAAACTGGAGGAGCTTCTAAAGGGCATGCGCCTGGAGCCTCTGCCCAAGAGCCGAAGGGAATTTGAGGACCGGGCCATTCTCTTTCACATGCTGCTGGATCTGGAGGAATTTCTGCTGATTAAACGGCGTTTTGCGGACCAGATGAAGCCAGAGCAGGTGCGAATTTACTGGGAGGAAAAGTAGACCCAGGAAAGCCTTCTGGACTTTTCCTTCCCCAGGAGGGGAAAGGAAGTCTTTTGTCCTCCGGCAAGGTGTACAAAAAGAAGGTTAAAAAAGGGCGGAAAAAAGTGAAAAAACGACTGGACGAATCCGGCGGAATATGAGAAAATATATCCAAATGCGAAGCCTGTACAAGTCGGGCAGAAGCATGAAAGAAATGTTAGATGATCTTAATTTGAAAGGAGTTTTAACATGATCTATTCACATGAAGTTGAAAAAATGTGTCCGGTAGCACAGGGCGTAGCTCACGGCGCAGCTCCGATTCCGGAAGAGGCAAAGTGGGTGCAGGCAAAAGAAATCAAGGATATTTCCGGTCTGACTCATGGTGTGGGCTGGTGTGCACCCCAGCAGGGCGCCTGCAAGCTTACCCTGAATGTTAAGGACGGCATTATCCAGGAGGCTCTGGTGGAGACGCTGGGATGTTCCGGTATGACCCATTCCGCTGCCATGGCTTCTGAGATTCTTCCCGGAAGAACCCTTCTGGAGGCTTTGAATACAGACCTGGTGTGCGACGCCATCAATACAGCTATGCGCGAGCTGTTCCTGCAGATCGTCTATGGAAGAACCCAGAGTGCATTTTCCGAGGACGGACTTCCCATTGGCGCAGGCCTTGAGGACCTGGGCAAGGGCCTGAGAAGCCAGGTAGGAACCATGTACGGAACTCTGAAGAAGGGACCCCGCTATCTGGAGATGGCAGAGGGCTATGTAACCGGAATCGCTCTGGATGAAGAGGATCAGATTATCGGCTACAAGTTTGTCAACCTGGGAAAGATGACGGATTTCATCAAGAAGGGCGACGATCCCAATACCGCTTGGGAGAAGGCACAGGGGCAGTATGGACGCGTGGATGATGCAGTAAAGATCATCGACCCGAGACAGGAATAATCGAGGAGGGATAGAAATGGCTTTATTTGAATCATATGAGAGAAGAATTGACAAAATCAGTGAGGTTTTGAACAGCTATGGCATTGCTTCCATCGAAGAAGCAGAGAAGATCACCAAGGATGCAGGCTTAAACGTATACGATCAGATCAAGGGAATTCAGCCCATCTGCTTTGAGAATGCATGCTGGGCATATACCGTAGGCGCTGCCATTGCCATCAAGAAGGGTTGCCGCAAGGCTGCAGACGCTGCCGCAGCCATCGGAGAGGGCCTGCAGGCATTCTGTATTCCGGGTTCTGTGGCAGACACCCGCAAGGTAGGTCTGGGACACGGAAATCTGGGCAAGATGCTGCTGGAGGAGGAGACGGAATGCTTCGCATTTCTGGCAGGCCATGAGTCCTTTGCAGCCGCAGAGGGAGCAATCGGTATCGCAGAGAAGGCCAACAAGGTGCGCCAGAAACCCTTACGCGTAATCCTGAACGGTTTGGGCAAGGATGCGGCACAGATTATCGCCAGAATCAATGGCTTTACATATGTGGAGACCGAGTATGATCCCTACACCAATGAGGTGAAGGAGGTATTCCGCAAGGCATACTCCCAGGGTCTGCGGGCCAAAGTAAACTGCTACGGCGCCAACAGCGTTCCCGAGGGCGTAGCGATCATGTGGAAGGAGAACGTAGATGTTTCCATTACCGGAAACTCCACCAATCCCACCCGGTTCCAGCATCCTGTGGCAGGTACCTACAAGAAAGAGCGCCTGGAAGCGGGCAAGAAGTACTTCTCCGTGGCATCCGGCGGCGGCACCGGCCGTACCCTGCACCCGGATAACATGGCAGCAGGACCGGCTTCCTACGGAATGACCGATACTCTGGGCCGTATGCACTCTGACGCGCAGTTTGCAGGTTCCTCCTCCGTGCCGGCTCACGTAGAGATGATGGGTCTCATCGGCGCAGGAAATAACCCCATGGTTGGCATGACTGTGGCGGTAGCAGTGGCCATTGAGGAAGCGGCCACAGCTGGGAAGTTCTAAGGATATTTTGTGAATTGAAAATGCCGGAAGGCTGGAAAGTACCGCGATCTCAGGGATTGCGGTACTTTTTTAGTGGTGCTCCCGGTGGCGCACGTTTCCAACGGGTGCAAGTCCCGAATCCGCCCGGTAGTCTCTGATTTGACGAACAGAAATCACATATGAGGTTATGCATGGGGGTAAGACTGCAACACAAGCCAAAGCCTGATAACTACACGGAATCATGCATGATAAATGTGGCAGATGGATGGAGAGAAGGAAACGTGTGGTACCTGGGGAGGTCTGTGCGGCATGCTCTGAAAAGAGTAACCATCGCAGAAAGCGGTGCTGAAACCGAATCAGTAGGAGTCTTAAGGATGACCGGGAAAGAATCCACGGGATGACTGTTGAGGAAGCGCGTCCGTACCTAAAGAAACACCAACGCTTCATGTTCCTATGCAGTTGCGGCTCCTGTTTATTTAGGTCATCGACAAGTAGAAACTTAAAGCCTAATTTTTGTTGACAGCTTCTACAGCATCAAGTATAATTAAAAAATAGAAATTGAATAGAGAGCTAAGTGCCGGAAAAATCCGGATAATAGGGAATGGAGTGTAAATCTCCAACGAACTGGTCACTGTGAACGGGGAGCTTTTCCGCAGAAGCCATTGTGCGAAGGCATGAGAAGGCGCGGGAAGGTCATGATCTGAAGTCAGGAAACCTGCTTGGTTCTGAATCATTGACGCTTCCAAGACTAAGTGTTCAAGAGAAAAGTATGCGCAGCTTTTTATAGGTATGGGCGCTTATGTGGTAAGGAAACGTTGATGAACGTTTCTTTTTTTTGTCTGCAGACAGGACCGCGGCCTTTGGGGATTTTCTCCTGTCTGTGGGTAGAGCAGTAAATCTTTACGATGATAAACCAGGAGGACATTATGAAGAGAAAAGTATGGAGTACAATGCTTGTTCTTGCTATGCTGTTATCCTTGACAGCATGCGGACAGAAAGAAGCGGCAGAGGCGCCGGAAACGGTTCAGGAGACCCAGGAGCAAAAGGAGGAGCAAGAACTCTCTAAGGAGGAGACAGAGGCGCCGGAGGAAAAGAGCAACACCCTGGTGGTCCGGACAGCCAAGGATATTGGGGATATGAATCCTCATACCATGAAAAGTCAGATGTTTGCCCAGGATTGGGTTTATGAGAGCCTGGTGGCTATGAAGAATGGGGAGATCGTCCCGGAACTGGCCGAGAGCTGGGATGTTTCTGAGGATGGGAAAACCTATACCTTCCATCTGAGAAAGGGTGTGAAATTCAGCGATGGCAGCGAGTTTAATTCGGAAATTGCAAAAAGGAATATTGAGGCAGTGAAGGCTCATGCAGACGGCTATTCCTTCTTGCAGTCTCTGGCCTCTGTGACAGAGATGGAGACGCCGGACGGGGACACTCTGGTGTTGCATTTAAGCGAGCCCTGCAATTCTCTGTTGAGTGATTTTACCTTCAGCCGTCCGCTGGTGATGCTGGGGGAGGCTGGTTTTCCCACGGAAGGAGATCCCTATGACAATGGCGTCACAGAGCCTGTGGGAACCGGTATGTGGGTGCTGAAGGAGCATGTGCCGGATCAGTATGCGGTGTTTGAGCGGAATGAAAATTATTGGGGAGAAAAGCCGGCGTTTCAGTATCTGAGGGCTGTGGTGATTCCTGATGTAAATACAGCGGCCTCCGCCCTGAAGGCGGGAGAGATTGATCTGATGATGGATTCCACCCAGATTACTGCAGAGCTTTATGAAGAGCTGGGAGCAGCAGGCTTCTATACGGCACAGGCTCCCACCACCAGTATTTCCAATCTGAATATCAATACGGCAGGAGAGATTACCGGGGATCTGAACGTGCGTCTGGCCCTGGAATATGCCACCGATAATACAGCTATTTCCCAGGGGATTTTTAACGGACTCCAGGAGCCGGCCACGGCCTATTTCTCTCAAGCAGTTCCCTATACGGATACCGGCATAGAACCCTACCCCTATGAACCGGAAAAAGCAAAGGAAATCCTGGAGGAGAGCGGTTGGGTTTATGAGGGCAGCGATACGGTCCGCTCCAAGGATGGAAAGAAACTGGAGATTGATCTGATCTACGATTCCTCTGTGACAAAGGATAAGGATATCGGCCTGATTCTCCAGTCCCAGTATGCAGAGGTGGGGATTCAGTTGAATATTGTTCCCCAGGACAGCCAGGTTTATCGAGAGAACTGGACAAAGGGAGACTTTGGAGTCCTGATTTACAGCTCCTGGGGCGGTTCCTACGAGCCCTATGCAACCCTGGCGGCTATGGCCAAGGAGGGAGACAAGTTTCACACGGTGCAGAAGGGCATGAGCAACAAGGCGGAGCTGGATCGGATCATGATCGACTGTCTGAGCCAGACGGATTCTGCCAAGCTTGCCAAGAATTTTTCCTATATTATGCAGAGCTTCCACGACGAGGCCGTGTATGTGCCTCTGACGGTTACCAGCAAGCTGGGAATCATGCGCAGTGATTTGACAGGCATGGATCTGGCGGCAGGGCAGGACAGCATTGATGTGGGCAAAGTAACCTGGGCGGAATAGCTATGATTCGCTATCTGTTAAAACAAATGCTGGAACTGGTTCCTCTGTTGTTTCTGGTATCAGCGGCAGCCTTTTTCCTGATCCGACTATTGCCCGGAGATCCGGCCACAGCCTATCTGAACTCAGTGAATGTGCCTGTTACGGAGGAGAGCCTGCAGCTGGTCAGGGAGGAGCTGGGCCTGGACGATTCTGTCCAGGTCCAGTATGTAAAATGGCTGGGACAGGTTCTTCAGGGAGATTTGGGAAATTCCTACCAGACAAAGCAGCCGGTGATCCAGGAGCTTAAGACGGATTTAAAGTATACTGGGATTCTGGCCTTGGCAGCGCTTGTCTGGGTGCTTGTCCTCAGCGCCTTTTTCGGAATTCTGGCAGCGGAAAAGGCAAACAGCTTTTGGGACAGACTCATTCGGGGCTTTACCTTTCTGGGAGCTGCCATGCCAAAGTTCTGGCTGGGCTTTCTTCTGGTGCTTTTGTTTTCTCTGAAATGGAAGCTGTTTCCGGTGCAGGGGGCTACCAGTCTCAGGTGTCTGATTCTGCCATCTTTCACCCTGGCCTGCTCCTACATAGCTACCTACACAAAGCTGCTCCGAAACAGTATTTTGGAGATTAAGAATCAACCCTATGTGGCCTATGCCAGAGTCCGGGGCTTTACCAGAAAACAGGTCATCCGGCGTCATGTGATTCCCAATGCGCTGCTTCCCGTCTGCACGGCTCTGGGGCTTCATATAGGAGGAATTTTGTCAGGAGCTGTGATTGTGGAGAATGTTTTTTCCTGGCCGGGCCTGGGAAGAATGTGTGTGAGTGCAGTGGCCTCCAGAAATTATCCTATGATTCAGGGATATATTCTTTTGATGGCGGTAATCTTTGTTGTCACCAATCTGATTTCGGATATGGCCTGTGCGGCTTTGAATCCAAGAATCCGGTTAGGAGCAGAAAAATGAAAGGGAGAATCTATTTGTTTTTGCCAGTCTTGCTTTTGCTGGCCTGTCTTTTGGCGCCTTGGCTGGCGCCCTGTGATCCCAACCAGGCGGATCCAACCATGAAATTTGCAGAAATGTCCCCGGAACATTGGCTGGGAACCGATTATCTGGGAAGAGATATTTTCTCCCGCTTGCTGTGGGGCGGACGGAGGACCATGGGCTATGGGGCTCTGGTAACTGCAGTCTCAGCCCTTGTGGGCACTGGGCTTGGCATGCTGTCCGGACTTGCGGGAGGCTTTTTTGACGGGGCGGTTATGAAGGGAAGCGATGTTCTGCGCTCTTTTCCCGGAGTGGTTCTGGTGCTGATTGTGGTCAGTATCCAGGGCGTGGGCATTAGAAGCATCTGCCTGGCTATGTTGCTTACCAGGTGGATTTGGTATGCAAGAATGGCCAGGAATATGACCCGGGTGGAAATGGGACGGACCTCCATCCAGGCAAGCCGCCTGGCGGGGAGCAACTGGTTCAAGATTCTGAGACGTCATATTTTTATATCCATTCTTCCGGAAATGCTGCCGGTGCTGTCACTTGACTTTGGAGGGGCGCTTCTGGCGATTTCCAGCTATTCTTTTCTGGGACTGGGAATCCTGCCGCCGGAGGCAGAGTGGGGCATGATGATCAATGACGGGCGCAATTATATGGAGCATCCAGGCATGATGCTGTGGCCCGGGCTCTGTGTGGTTTTGATTGTGATCAGTGTAAACCTTTTGGGGGACAAGCTTCGGGATAGATTGGAGGCGAGAAGATCGTGAAAGAAAATACTGCAGATCTGCTCTCTACACAGGGACTTGCAGTATCCATGCGGGACGGGAAGGAGCTGATTCCTGTGGTTCATCCCTGCGATATCTCTGTAAAGCGCGGCGGGTGTACGGGAATCATAGGAGAGAGCGGCTGCGGGAAGTCCATGATCTGTAGAGCGCTTCTGGGGCTGCATGCTCCGGAGCAATGGCAGATTGGGGGACAGGTGTATCTGGACGGAGAGCAGGTTCCCATAGAATCAGACGATGCCATGGATGGCTTTCGCGGCAGGCGCATGACCATGATCCTTCAGGAGCCCCTGTCTGCTTTTGATTCCCGTATGACCATCGGAGCTCATTTTCTGGAGGGCTGCAGGAGAAAACAAAAGGCACTTCGACGGCAGGGGGCGGAAGAATGGCTGAAGCGCATGGATCTACAGGATCCCGGGGGGCTTATGAAACGGTATCCCTTTGAGCTCAGCGGAGGAATGTTGCAGCGGGTGATGATTGCCTTAAGCCTGATGACAGAGCCGGAGCTTCTTATCGCGGATGAGCCGACCACAGCCCTAGACAGTACGGTACAGAGGGATATTCTCCTGCTGCTTGCAGAGCTGAAAAAGGAGTGGAATTTGTCTCTCCTGCTGGTTTCCCATGACCTGCGGGTAATATCCCGGATGGCGGACCGGATTTATGTCATGTACGCAGGACAAATCGTGGAATGGGGGTCTATGGAAGAGCTTATGGAAAACCCGCTCCATCCCTATACAAAGGGGCTGATTCGATCCCGGCCTTCTTATTCCAAGGAGCGTCTCACAGCCATGACGGGGCGTCCTCCCAGGGTGGGAGAATGGATGGGAGCAGGATGTCCCTTTGCCCCTCGCTGTCCGGAGGCGGCTGGGGAGTGCTCTGGGGAACTGCCGGAGCTAAAACAGACAAAGGGGGAGCATTTTGTGAGATGTTGCAGGCAATGGGACAGGGGATGACAGACAGTAAGTATCCCATTAGGGAGCATGATAGACATGATGTTCAGGCAGGGGGGACAGGGAATGACGGAAGCAGGAGAGAAGACGCTGCTGGAGGTAAGGAATCTACATAAAACCTATGGCAGCTGGAAGAGAAAGCCAGTATATGCTCTGGACGGAGTGAGCTTTTCTTTGCAGGAGGGCTGCTGCCTGGGGGTAGTGGGGGAGAGTGGTTGCGGAAAAAGCACTCTTTGCCGTGTGATTGCCGGTATCGAGAGGCAGGACCGGGGCGAAGTTCTCTATGAAGGAAGCTCCATGGATTATAAAAAGAGGCGAAATAGCCTGCAAATGGTATTTCAGAACAGCATGGACGCAGTGAATATTCACTTACGGGTGGGGGACATTATCGCTGAGCCTCTGGAAAATTTTACCTCTCTGAACCGGACCCAGAGGGAGCAGGAGGTGGGAAGGCTCCTGGAGCTGGTGGGACTTTCTGTAGAGGATCGGATCAAATATCCCAGGCAGTTTAGCGGCGGACAGCTTCAGCGCATCTGCATCGCCAGAGCCTTGGCGGCGGATCCCAGGATTTTGCTTCTGGATGAGCCCTTAAGCAGTCTGGATGTATCGGTCCAGGCTCAGCTATTAAATCTTTTATGGGATTTAAAAAAGGAATTTAAGCTTACCTGCCTGCTGGTTTCCCACGATTTAGAGGCTGTGTATTATCTGGCGGATAAGCTTCTGGTGATGTATGGGGGCGCTGTAGTGGAGGAATTGGTGGATATCCGGGATTTTGCCCGCCTGAGGCATCCCTACACCCGGCGCCTCATAGAGGCCGGAGCTCTGGAGGAGGAAGGCTGGGAGGTTGTCCCAGAGAGAGCGGGGATTTTAGGGAGAAAGGAAAGCTCGGGGGGTCTCCTGGGGAAGGGCTGTGTCTACGCAAAGCATTGTCCGCGGGCAAAAGAGAGCTGCTTTGAGAGAAGACCTGTGCTTTCCCAGTGGGAGGCCGGGCATAAAATTGCCTGTCATCTAAGTACATAACCGGTTGACGAATCTGGAAAAATTGCCTATAGTATATACAGGCAGTTTGCTGCCAATACGCAGTTACAGGAGAAAACAAAGATGAGTTTACGTGAAGAGTTGATCGCGCTTCGGACAAGCACTGGCATGAATAAACGGCAGTTTGCAGAATATTTTGGAATTCCCTACAGAACCCTGCAGGACTGGGAGCTGGGAAACCGCAGTATCCATGAGTATCTGCTGCGACTGATGGTCTATAAGGTTCAGATGGAGAAGCTGGCAAAAGAGGAGGTATGCGAGGAACAGGAGCGCTCCCAAAAGTAAGGACAGATTTGAAAAACTCGGGAGTCCCGGCATAGGCCGGGGCTCCTTTTTCAACTGTTTGTCCAGAACAGGAAAATAATTTCTCCGGAAGTGAACCTTTGAGACCCTTTGCTTGTATGTGTAAACAGAAGGGAGGCGCAGGGATTGATGGATGAATATATCCGGTTATACGGAAAGCGGCTGTACGGCCTCTGCCTTACGCTCTGCGCCTCCGCTCAGGAGGCCGAGGATCTGTATCAGGAGACCTGGCTTAAGGCGTTCCGCTATCTGGACCGGTATGACAAGAACCGGGAGTTTGAGCCCTGGCTTACAAAGATATGTGTGAATACCTATCGGAATACTCTGCAAAGACTTGCAAGAAGCCCATTTTTTGACCGGTTTGCAACCAGCGAGGAAAAACAGGCGCTGCTGGAGGCTGCCCCTGTAAAGACAGAGGAGGGACAGGACTATGAGGCTTTGCATGAGGCCATAGACCGTTTGCCGGAAAAGCTTCGGGTCGCGGTAATTTTGTTTTATTTTCGGGATATGGATCTTATTTCAGCGGCCCAGGCGCTGGGAATTCCCACGGGAACCATGAAGTCAAGGCTTCACAAGGCCCGCAGATTATTGAAAGAGGTGTTGCAGGATGAGACAGATTTACAATTTTGAACAAAAAGAACCTCCCAGGCTCCGGGAGAAACAGCTGCGAAGAGAGCTGGAGAGGCGGACCCTGCAGCGGCAGACCCTGTGTCTGGCCCTGGGAAGCCTGTTGATTCTGTGCTGTATTGTATTGTCTGCCATCTGCTTTTCCGGAATCATGCCCCTGTTTTCCTTTCTATGCGCAGGCTATCTGTGTTTGGCCGGGGCGGGAGGCGGAATCCTGGTACTGGCGTTTGTGCGAAGCAGAGAGGGGGAGATTCCATGTTAGGGGCTACGTTGTCTATTTTGCTGTTATATGTGGTGGTGATCATTTGCGTCTGGGTATTGCCGGGGATTTATGTGTATAGGGATGCCAAAAGCCGTGGCATGCAGGCAGTGCTGTGGACCTTAATTGCGGTTCTCACCCCCTCCCTCATAGGATTTATTATTTATCTTCTGGTACGGGGCAGCTATTCCAATCTCCGGTGCCCGGGCTGTGGAGAGGCGGTGAAAGAGCAGTATGTGGTCTGCCCGGGTTGCGGGAAAAAGCTTCGGGCTGTCTGCTCCTCCTGCTCGGCGCCTGTGGAAGCCGAATGGAAGGTCTGTCCCTGGTGTGCGGCGCCTCTCCCGTCGGATTTTCCAGATGTGTCGTCTCCCATTCGGAGAAAGGATAGGGGGCTTGGGAAGATCCTGGCAGCCGTGATTCTGATCCCTCTGTTTTTATTTGTGGTTCTGCTTCTCAACATGCAAGGGGGAGGAAATTACCAAGGAGTTGCTCAAACCACGGGTATGTGTCAGGTACAGACGGGAGAATACCTGCAGGAGTGTGAGGATCCCCAGGTGGAAGCCTGGTTTCAAGACTCGGGTTTGGAATATGATGCGGCCTATGTGCTGAAATATGAGGAAGAGGTACAGGGACAGGTGAATACCCAGTATCTGATCTATCTACCTCTGCTTTCCAGGGATGCGGAAAAAGCAGTGGGCACATCCACAGGCCTTTTTGGCTGCACGGTACGGGTGGAGCTCAAGGAGGGCAGGGAAAGCGGTGGAGACAGCTTTCTCTGGGTGGAAAGCCAGGGGGATACCACGCCGAAGCTAAAGCTGTTTTATAACGGGAAGAAGGTACGTCTGATCGTTACAGAGGCAAAGGCCAGGCTGAAGTCCCCAAAGATGTGACGGGAAAGAAGTGTCAATGAAAAAGAAGCGTTAATGGAAAGGAAGAGTCTGTGAAAAAGGATAATCTTAAATACAGGCAATAGGTCTGGAATAGAAGTTTTGGCAGAGAGTGGGGAAAGACGAAAAGGAAAGCCGGTTCTGAAGAAGGAAACCGGCTTTTCGAAGGAGAAAAGTATCTATGTAAAGGGAGGAAGGCTCCCGTTATTGTTAGTCGAAGCTGGTCAGCGCCATGGATCCTTGTCGCACGATATCGGTCAGCACCGGCAGCTCCTTTGTTTGATTCTATCATACTGGAATTTTGTGTCAGAAATGTGTACGATGGATTAAAAAAGAGTGAGGATATTATAAAAAAAGAATGAAGATTCAAAAGAAAAACATAAGAGTGGAGCCGTTGCAAAATGCTCATGTACGGTAAAGAAAAAACTTTTGGATTTTCCACAATGCCGACTGCTACGGAATCCCCTCTCATTCTTTATAACTTTCCTTGGAAATATATCTTGACTTTTAATTTTGAAAGCGGTATATTTATAACGTGAAGAGCGAAATATACCACATAAATAAGGAGGATTTTTTATGAAACGCAGGATTAACTACTTAGGATTTTTATCTCTCTTAGTATTGATCGCGATTTTAGGGTGGCAGACAGAAAATAAAGGTCTATATGGTTTTTTTGGGTTTGCATATTATTTTCGTTATTTTTGGGTAATACCAGATGAATTTTTTCAGCTTAATGTTCAAAAAGCTGCTACATTTGCATTCATGTCGGAAATGGTTTTGCTGGTTCCTTTTATGTTTGTTTGCACCTTTATTTATGGGGTTGCTAAAGCTGTTCCTATTTCTTTTGCCCTTAGTTTCGCAGTAACTATTTTAGCATTTACTATTGCTCTTGTTTTTCATGAATGGAGAGAACGAAAGGGAGCAGAGAATGATTAAAAATCGGATAAAAGAATATAGAGCAAAATACGACATGAAGCAGGAAGATTTGGCTAAACTTGTAGGAGTTCGCAGAGAAACTATTGGAAATCTTGAAAAGGGTAAATATAATCCCTCATTGGTTTTGGCATGGAACATTGCAAAGGTATTTAATGTTTCAATCGAAGAAGTTTTTACTGTTGAAGAGTAGAGTCAATCAGGGGGCGGGAAAACCGCCTAAAGTGTTGCCGTCCCTTTGAATTATAAATGCAACCATAAATCATGTATTACTCCATGTGGGAGAAAGGGGGAATCCAAACCTTTTGTCCGGATATATAATAAAGCAACGACAATCGGGATTTATAGGAGACAGTTATGTGATAAAATAGCTGTTATTTCTATAAATAACCAGGAGATAAGAAATTTTATGAAACTGAAAAAGGCAATGATAGTATTCGGTACTGTCTGTATATTGAATACAATGGTTACGGGATTCGGTTCCGGTTCTGAGTCTGCTGCTAAAACAGATGTATTTGACATAAAGGATTTGCCGATGATTGTTTCATTTTTTCTTGTTTGTGTTTATCTTGTTGTACTGTTTGTCATGCTTTTTATCCATGGAGGAAAAAAGCGGATACAGGTGAAAGCAACAGATGTCACCCGTAAAATAAATCCAAAGCTGGGGTGTTTGGGAGTATTAGGATTTTTGGGATTATGCTTGCCGCACTGATCATTCTTTGTCAGGGGAAATTTTTGGGAAACCTTGAGTACACCCTGATTGCTGCGATTATTATCCTATCCCTTGCATTGGGTATGGGGATTTTCCTCTCTGAATATTTGCTGTTCCGGTATTACCATGACGATCAGGCAGAGGAAGGCGAGGAATAGGATATGGCAGAATTTGAATGCAGATTAAAAAAGTACCGGCAAATGAAAGACTTGACACAGGAGCAGATGGCAGAAAAAGTAGGCGTTCGCCGGGAAACAATTAGGCGCCTGGAAAAAGCGCAATATAATCCGTCATTAAATCTGGTAATTGATATTTTCAGGGCTGTAGAAGCCCCTATTGAAGAAATTTATGTTTTAAACAATAGAATTACGCTTTCCCAAATTCTATTGTCGTGAATATAATAGAATCCACGTTTTGCGAAAATTCTTTTGTAATGAATAATAGAATCTACGCTCTGCGAGGATTTTATTATTATGAACAAAAATCTGCCCGCTGTAACATTTCGCGGACATTTGCTTGTTATACTATGTAAAAAAGCAGAGGAGTGTGGATATGAAAAAGATCTTGCTGGTAGAGGATGACGAC
>JAAWJI010000046.1 GCA_022796795.1 Lachnospiraceae bacterium
GCCTCCTGCAGCACGCTTTTATAGACAGTGTTTAAAAACTGAGATTTTAATTTGACGTTTTTGTGCGGGAGACAGGAACTTTAATTTGCTGGGCTACAGTAAGAGGAAAACAAAATCCTATACAGAATACATAAAAATGGTGGAACAGATGAAGATTACGGATATGCAGGTAACTGCCTACTCGGCGCCTTATGAGCAGCCGATTTCAAATGGAAAATACACCTACGGGGCCACGGAGATTGTGGTGTGCCAGGTAATGACAGACGAGGGAGTCATGGGAACGGGCTGGGTACACGGCGGCCGCCTGGTGATTGACACGCTCCTGAGTCTTAAGGAAAGGATCCAGGGAGAGGATCCCTTTCATGTGGAACGGATCTGGGA
Source organism: Lachnospiraceae bacterium (assembly GCA_022796795.1). GTDB lineage: Bacteria > Bacillota > Clostridia > Lachnospirales > Lachnospiraceae > RGIG4284. The sequence continues at coordinate 382 of JAAWJI010000046.1, forward strand.
GCGCATGTACCTTCCCAAGGTATACGGGCGGAAGGGAATTACCACCAGGGCTATTAGCTGTGTGGATATTGCCCTGTGGGATCTTATGGGAAAGACGGCGGGCCGTCCTCTGCGCCAGCTTTTGGGAGGTTACGCAGACCGGATTCCGGCCTATATTGCCGGGGGATATTATGAGGACAGCAAGGACCACAAGGGACTGCAGGAGGAGATGCGAAGAAATGTGGCGTCGGGCGCAAGAGCTGTGAAGATGAAAATCGGAGCGGCGTCCCTCCAGGAGGATCTGGAACGGATCGACGCTGTACGGGAGGCCATTGGGAAGGATGTGAAGCTTCTGGTGGACGCCAACAATGCGTACAATCGACTGGACGCCCTGAAAATGGGACGGGAGCTGGACCGAAGGGGGATTTTCTGGTTTGAGGAGCCTTTGTCCCCGGATGATCTGGAGGGATGCGCGGAGCTGAGGAGAAAGCTGGATACCCCCATTGCAATCGGTGAAAATGAGTATACAAGATGGGGATTTAAGCAGATTATCGACAGCGACGCGGCACAGATCCTAAATGCGGACGCCCAGGTGCTGGGAGGGATTACCGAGTGGAAAAAGGTGGCGGATCTGGCCATGGCTTCCCACATTCTCGTGGCCCCTCACGGAGATCAGGAGATTCACAGCCATCTGGTGTCCGCGGTGCCAAATGGCTTGATTGCCGAGTATTACGACAATAATACAAACGCCCTGTTAAAGAAAATGTTTTCCAGTCCTATAAAACTGGGGGAAGACGGTTCCATCAGCGCTCCCCAGGGACCGGGGATTGGCGTGAACATCGAATACGGACAGATTGAAAAATACCAGGTGTTTTCATCTGCGGGGAAGGAAGCACAGGCAGCGTTATGCTGATGTGGATAGAGTTCAGCGATTCTTTGAAAAAAAGCAAGCCACAGGAAACGTCTGGGGAGTATGTGGCAAGGGGCATGTCTTGCAGGGAATGAGAGCTGAACGGCAACTTATGAAAAACCATGGAAATATGGAGGAAAAGGTATGAAAAAGAGGTATCGAAGATTACTGTGTGTCATGCTTGCCAGTGTAATGGCGCTGGCAGGTACAGGCTGTTCTTCCGGACAGAAGGAGGGGGAAACGGCGTCCCAGGCTCCTGCATCCCAGGAAGACAATCCGGCCAGCGGCGAGGAAAACAGTCAGGAAGCAGAGCCGGCAGAGGAGATAGGCGGAACCATTGAGGTGTGGTCTGAGCTTACCCAGGAGGAGCGGGCCAACAAGCTTCAGGAGCTGGCAGATGAGTATATGGCAAGTCATCCAGGAACCACGGTGAACATTACGGTCATGCCCTGGAGCGGCGCTCTGGACAAGATGGTATCTGCTATTATGGCAGGAAATGCTCCGGATATTATGGTTACCGGAACCGGATATCCCCAGACCTTAGCGGGAACCGGAGGCCTGCTGGAGCTGACAGATCTGGTAGAGGAAATCGGTGGAAAAGACGGATTCATCAGCACCTCTTTATCTGTCCAGGGTGTGGCCGAGGACGGAGGCCTGTACTCGATTCCCCTCTATATTACTCCCTACGTAGCCTATTACAGACAAAGCTGGCTTGACGAGGCGGGAATTACCCAGCTTCCTGCCACCTGGGAAGAATATTATGAAATGTGTAAGGCTGTGACAGATCCCTCCAGAGATCGGTACGGATTTGCTCTTCCCCTGGGAGATCTTCACGGATGGAAAACCATCTGGAGCTTCCTTCAGGGCAATGGGGTGGATCTGATCAATGTGGATGATCAGGGCAACTGGTATGTGGACCTGGACGACACGGATCGGGCGGCCATGATCGAGACCTATGATTACCTGTACAAGCTGGTAAAGGACTGTGCGCCTGAGGGGACCATCAGCTACACCCAGACTAATGTGCGGGAGATGGTGGCTGGCGGAACGGTGATGAGCCGTATTGACACGCCGGAAATCTACTACACGCTTCAGTCCGTGGCCCCGGATGACATAGACGACGTATCCTATTTTAAGATTCCAGGCAGGATTCAGGAAGGCTCTGGTCAGGGATGGGTAGGCTTAAGCCTTTCCGCAGACGGAAACACGGCTCTGGCCAAAGACTTCATCCAGTACATGTATGAGGGAGACCGGCTGGTAGATTTTTATCTCAGCTACCCCTACGCCATGTTCCCGGTGAGGCCGGACTACTTTGACAACCAGGAATACCAGGAGAATCTTCCGGAAACCCTGCAGAAAATGGTGCCGGATATGGCCCTGGAGATTCTTTCCGGATCCACCAGCTTAGGCATGGTGAATGGTCCCTTCCCGGGGGCGGGAGAATTTGAGTCCCAGTGTATATTGGGCAACGGATTGATCCGTATGCTGACTGATTCCTATACAGCGGAAGAGGCAGTGGATTATATTGTAGAAGAACTGGAAAAGCTTCTGTAAATCAGGAGAGAAAGATAAGGCTGCTGCATGATAGAATTCCGTTGCAGCAGCCTTGTTTTCATTCTGGCCGAATTTGAATGAAAAGGCTTGGAAGGCAGGAACGTATGAAGGAATTAAATAAGAAGAGAAAAAACAGGATGGCGGTTCAGGGAATGTTCCTGTACCTGCCTGCAATTTTAATCATATTTGGAATCGTGATTTATCCCATGATGTATGCCCTGGTCATGAGCTTTACCAATTACAGCGTGAGAAAGCCGGTAATGGATTTTGCGGGGATGGCCAATTATGTAAAGGTCCTGACAGACAAAAGCTTTTGGGAGGCGGCAGGCAGGTCTTTGCTGTTTACCCTGGGCTCCCTGATCCCCCAGGTAACCATAGGAATGGCCATGGCCCTTCTGCTGAATCATCCCAGGCTCCGTTTTAAATCTTTGTTTAGGGGGCTGATTATCACTCCCTGGCTGGTTCCCACAGTTGCGGTTGCCATGATTTTCCGCTGGATGTTCCACGACCTGTATGGAATTGTGAATTACATGATGGTGGGTCTGCATCTTCTGGAGCAGCCAAAGGCCTGGATCGCCAGCGAGAGCACGGCTATGCTGATCTTGATCCTGGCGAATGTGTGGAGGGGAACTCCCATGCTGGTGACCATGTTTCTGGCAGGGCTTCAGGGAATCCCGGGGGATCTCTACGAGGCCGGGCGTCTGGATGGGGCCAATGCATGGAAACGGTTTGCCCATATTACCCTGCCTCTGCTTATGCCTGTGGTTATGGTGTCCGGTATGCTGCGGTTTATCTGGACCTTCAACTTCTACGATCTGCCCTGGGTAATGACAGGAGGCGGACCGGCCGAATCCACACAGACCACCCCTATCTACGCCTACCGGCGGGCATTCAGCAGCTACCGCATGGGGGAGGGATCGGCCATTACCATTGTCTTGTTTGTGATCCTCATTTTGTTTGCCGTAATCTATTTTAAACTGAAGAGCAAACAGGACAGTATTTACGATTGAAGATTTTTATCAATAGGGTGCGTGGAAAGCGCCTTTGCCATGGAAGGAGAACCAATGACGAAAAAGAGAAAAGAATTATGTAAGGATCTGGGAGTCAATCTGCTTGCCATAGGGGCTATGATCCCCGCCCTGTTTCCGATTTACTGGCTCATGGTATCTGCCCTGCAGCGGCCGGAGGACATTACCAGGATCCCCCAAGGATTGCTGCCCCAGAGCTTTTCACTGTACTTTGTGAAAAAGGTATTTGCGGAATTTGGAATCGGCCGGTTTTTGTTTAACAGTGTGTTTTTGTCTCTCACTGCCACAGCCCTTACCCTGGTCATTGCCTGTCTTGCGGCGTTCAGCTATAAGGCCTACAAATACCGGCTTAGAGAGAGCTTCAGCAAAATGATTCTGTTTGTGTACATGTTTCCGCAGATTCTGATTATCATTCCCATCTATCTGCTCATGTCCAAGCTGAATCTGATCAATTCCTGGACGGGACTCATTCTCTGCTACATTGCCTTTGAGCTGCCCATCTGCATCTGGACCATGCAGTCCTATTTTGAGACGATTCCGGCGGATCTCATCGAGGCGGCGGAGATCGACGGACTGGCAAGGGTGGAGACTCTGTGGCACGTGTTTCTGCCCGTGGCCCTGCCCGGGCTTGCAGCCAGCGGCATCATGACCTTTATCGGCATCTGGAATAATTTCCTGCTTGCCAATACGCTGCTTATTGATGAGGCGAAGAAGACCCTTCCGGTGATTATCGCGGATTTCAGCTCCCGGGACAGCATGCTTCAGGGGGATGTGCTGGCCGCGTCTTTGCTGGTTTGTATTCCCTCCTTCCTCTTTGCCCTGTTCGCCCAGAAATATCTGGTGGGCGGCTTGACCAGCGGAGCGGTGAAGGGATAGTCTGGGAAAGGAACGGAAAACAATGAAGATTACAGATGTGAAGACTCTGCTGGTGGACCAGTACCTGTTTGTCCAGATCTATACGGACGAGGGGATCACAGGCCTGGGAGAGTCCGGAGCCTGGGCCTTTCTGGAGGCCTCGGCGGCTGCCGTGGAGACCTTTAAGAGATATCTGATAGGGCAGGACCCTCTTCAGATCGAGCACCATTGGCAGTATTTGTACCGCTGCTATCATTTCCGGGGAGCGGCCATTATGGGGGCTTTGTCTGCCATTGATATTGCCCTGTGGGACATTAGCGGGAAATATTTTGGGGTTCCTTGTTACCAGCTGCTGGGGGGAAAGACCCGGCATAAGGCAAGAGTATACTACCATGTTTTTGGGGATACCCGGGAAAAGCTGGTAGAAGGATGCATGGAGGCCAAAAAACAGGGGTTTACGGCCGTGGGCCATCTGACCCCTTTTGTGGATTCCAGCAGGAGAGAGGAAGGAAAATCCGCCAGCTTCTGTTCCAAGATTGGAAAGGCGGCGGAAAGCGTCTATGAGTACCGGAAAGCCGTGGGAGAGGAGGTGGATCTGTGCATTGAGATTCACCGGCAGCTTTCTGTGCCCGAGGCCATTGCCCTTGGACGGGAGATCGAGCCTTGCAGGCCTTTGTTTTATGAGGATCCGGTGAGACCGGACAATCTGGACGACATGGAGCGGGTGGCGCAGGCTTTGTCCATTCCCATTGCCACCGGGGAACGGTTTCACACCCTTCAGGAGTTTGCTATGCTGATTTCCCGAAACGCCTGCCGGTATATCCGGCCGGATATCTGCATGTGCGGCGGACTCACCCATGCCAAGAAGATTGCGGCTTTGGCGGAAGCCTTCGGGGTTCTGGTAGTTCCACACAATCCCTTAAGCCCGGTGAGCACTGCAGCCTGCCTTCAGCTGGCGGCTTGTATTCCCAATTTTGCCATTCAGGAATACCCCATTGGGGAACAGGAACCTCCCAAAAGCCGGATCGTGAAGAGCGCGGCAAGGCTGGAGAAGGGATTTCTCCTGATACCGGATGCGCCGGGCCTGGGCATGGAGCTGGCAGAGGATGCCAGGGAGAGCTGCCCCTATGTGCCCAGGGAATATGTGACGAAACTCCATGAGGACGGTTCGGTCATGGACCAGTAGGGAGCGACGCTCCTTTAAGCGCGCAGGGTGTCTGTCAAACTCCGATGAGCTTGATTTATCCATCATCTGCGGGCTGACTCAACGATAAAATTATGTAGAAACGGGAGGAAGAATGAAACTTCAGGATTCTTACAGGGAAGAACGGGAACAGATTTTGAAGCAGGAGGGAGCAGGCTACCCGGGAAAGGCCCTGGTGGCCATGGAGCTGGAGCCTGGCTATGAGCGGGCCAAGAACCGGCTCCTTCCCTATATTCGAACCATCAATGAGGCCCACCTGCTGATGCTGTGGGAGCAGGGGATTGTAAGCCGTGAAGACGGCGCCTGCATGATGAGGGCTATGGGGGAGCTTAAGGAGGAGACCTACCAAGACAGCCATTACAACGGAAGATTCGAGGATTTATATTTTGAGATGGAGGACTGGCTCATCCAGGAGACACAAGGGGTAGCAGGAAACCTGCATCTGGCAAGAAGCCGCAATGACATGTGCGTGGCCTGGTCCCACATGTCGGTGCGGGATCAGGCTCTGGAAATGGCAGAGAAGCTTCTGCGTCTTCAAAATACGGCGCTTCTTTTTGCAGAGGAACATAAGGATACCCTCTATGTGATCCACACCCACACCCAGCATGCCCAGCCTGGTATTTTAGGACACTATTTTCTAGGCATGGCAGATGTGATCCACCGGGATTTTAAAAGACTGGAACAGGCATATGAGGTGGTGAACGCCTCCCCTATGGGAGCAGCCGCCATTACAACCACCGGCTTTCCCATTAGCAGACAGCGGGTGGCAGAGCTGGCGGGCTTTGACACAGTCATAGAAAACGCCTACGACGCCATTGGAAATATCGACTATTTTACGGAGACGGCAGCCGCGGCAGGCCTGTGCGCCCTGAATCTGGGCAGGATTGTCACAGACCTAATCTTGTGGGCCACAGAGGAGATGAAAATGATCCGTATGGCGGACGGCTATATCTCCACCAGCTCCATTATGCCCCAGAAGCGAAATCCCATTGCCCTGGAGCACCTGCGGGCATCCCTGTCCGTGGTAAAGGGCATGGCGGACACGGTGCAGACGGGATTTTTAAAATCTCCCTACGGGGATATCTCCGATTACGAGGATATCGAGGACACCATGCATCAGTGCCTGGAGCTCTTGGGTAAAAATCTGGTTCTGTTCCAGGCGGTCCTGGCAACTTTGGAGGTGGATCGGGAACTGCTGGAACGGCGGGCTTTTGAAAGCTTCTCCGTGGTGACGGAAATCGCGGACCAGATGTATCGTTCCTATGAGATTCCCTTCCGGAAAGCCCACTCCTTTGTGGCTTTTTTGGTGAAAAAGGCCGGAAAGCAAAAGTATAACCTGCGAAACATCACGGAGAAATTTTTTGCAGAGAGCTATCAGGAGTTTTTTGGAGAGGAGTTCCGGGAGGACTTTAGGCCGATTCTGGACAGCGTGGATCCCTGGCATTTTGTGCGGGTGAGGGAAGTATGGGGAGGCACCGGGCCGAGGGCCATGGAAGAAATGCTCCGGACGGGCCGGCAGAAAATCCGGGAAAACAGGGAGTGGCTGGAGTTGAAACAGAGGAATCTGGAAAAGGCCCATGAAAAGAGAAGAGAGCAGATCAAAAGGCTGATCCAATCGTAAGGGAAAGGCAGCTGCAGGCTGAAAGGGCAGGCAGCTGTCTTGTTTTTTGACGTCTGTTTCCTTTCCTGGGCAGGCTATAAGAAAATCAGGCCCCAGGGGGAAAATAAAGCGAAAAATAGCGAATTATGCCCTTGCAAAATCAGCGGACAGGCTTTATGATAAATAAGGAAGCATTGAAATTCAGGCAATTCGTTGGGTTTTGCCTCCTGGGGGGTTAAAAAAGCTTTTACAGGCGGTCAGGATCCGGGAATAGAGGAAACGAACATGCTGTTGATAGAATATCCTAAGTGCAGCACCTGCCAGAAGGCAAAGAAATGGCTGCAGGAGCGGAAGGTTACCTTTGAAACGAGACATATTGTGGAGCAGAACCCCTCTGTGGAGGAGCTGCGGGAGTGGATCGCCAGAAGCGGTCTTCCGTTGAAACGCTTTTTCAACACCAGCGGAATGAAGTACCGGGAGCTGGAGCTGTCGAAAAAGCTGCCGGACATGAGTGAGGAGGAGCAGCTTAAGCTTCTGGCCTCGGACGGTATGCTGGTGAAACGGCCCCTACTTGTTGCAGAGCGGGGCATTTATCCCGGTTTCCGGGAGAAGGAATGGGAAGCGATCCTGGATGAGTAAATGGCTGCGCAGACTGTTGCTGGCTTTTTATCTGCCGGTTTCCCAGAATCTCATACTGGCGGGGCATAAGCTTCTGGCCTTGCTTTCGGCACAGGGAGCGTCCGGGCTGGCTGCCAGCTTTTGGGTGCAGTTTTTGCTGGTGGCGACTCTGGTTCCCGGGCTGTATCTTCATGTGATGCCGGCCAGGGACCGTGTAAAGATGCCGCTTCGTCTGCGGGTTATGCTGGGCGGACGCGGTTTGATTTTTTGCGGCCTTTATGGAATGGTTATGCAGGTCCTGGTGTTCCTTGGCTTGTATCCCGGGCTTGTGGCAGGAGATTTTGGTCTGGTTGCTGCGGGGGTGCTCCTGGCCAATGGAATATGGGCCCTGTGCAGCGCTTTTTTGTTCCTGGCCAACGGTGTGGTGCGGATTTTCTGTACCTCCAAACGGCTCAGCATTGTGCGGCGTTTGGTCATGCTGCTGACCATGTGGATTCCTCTGGTGAATTTGGCAGTGCTGCTCTATGCCTGCCGTCTGGTCTATGAGGAATATGATTTTGAGCGGGACAAGCTTTTGCTTCGGAATCTGCGGACAGATACCAAGCTGTGCGCCACCCGGTATCCCCTGCTGCTGGTACACGGTATTGGTTTTCGGGATCTGCGCTATTTCAATTATTGGGGCCGAATCCCCAGAGAACTTATGCGAAATGGCGCTGTGATTTACTATGGAAATCAGGAGGCGCTGGGAACCGTAGCCTACAATGCAGAGGATATCCGACGCAGGATTTTGGAGATCCGCCAGGAGACCGGCTGTGAGAAGGTGAATATTATTGCTCATTCCAAGGGAGGTCTGGATGCACGGTACGCCATTTCCTGTCTTGATATGGCGCCCTATGTGGCCTCTCTTACCACCATGAATACGCCTCACAGAGGCTGCCGGTTTGTGGATTATGCCTGCCGGCTGCCGGAAGGGCTGTATCGGTTTGTGGCTGGCTGCTTTGACCGGACTTTCCGGAAATTCGGGGATCGAAACCCGGATTTTTATACGGCCACCCATCAGTTTTCCACAGAGGAGACTGCCCGTCTCAACGACTGCATGCCGGATGCGCCCGGGGTGTACTATCAGAGTTATATGTCAAAAATGAAATATGCTTTCAGCCACTTGCTGCTTGCCGTTCCCTACTGCATGATTCGTCCGCTGGAGGGAGACAATGACGGGCTGGTCAGCGTGGCTTCCGCCCGCTGGGGAGAGTTCCAGGGTGTGATTTCCAATGCGCACAGCCGGGGGATTTCCCATGGAGATATGATAGATCTGAAGCGGGAGGATTATCGTGGGTTTGACGTAGTGGAAACCTATGTGCAGATTGTAGCAGCCCTGAAAGACCGGGGTTTTTAAGGTGTATATAAAGAGGATTCATCTATGGTATTCAGCAGTTTGACGTTTCTCTTTTATTTTTTGCCGGCTTTTTTGCTGCTCTATTTCCTGGTGTCGAAGAAGACCAAAAATATGGTAATTTTTCTCGGCAGTCTGATTTTCTATTACTATGGGGTGAAGGATCAGCCGGCCTATGTGCTGCTGATGCTGCTGTCTATTCTGGTGAATTACAAGGCGGCCCGGAAGATCGAGAAGCAGACCGAGCAAAGGGGCAGGAAGATTTGGCTTATCACAGGCCTGACCTACAATATGGGATGCCTGTTTGTGTTTAAATATTTAGATTTTGTGTGTGTAAATATTAATACGGCCCTTGGATGGGCGGGGACGGGGACAAGACTTCCCTATGCGGAGCTGGTGCTGCCCATTGGAATCAGTTTTTATACCTTTCAGATCACATCCTATCTGATTGACGTATACTGGGGGAAGATCCCGGCGGAGCCCTCCATTTTGACCCTGGGCACCTATCTCTGTATGTTTCCCCAGCTCATTGCGGGACCCATAGTCACCTATTCCCAGGTGCGAGAGCAGCTGCGGGACAGGAGGCAGTCCTTGTCCAACCTGGAAGAGGGGCTTAGGGAGTTTACCATAGGCCTGGGATTAAAAGTCCTGATTGCAAATCAGATGGGAGCTTTGTGGGGACAGGTGGGAACCATCGGCTATGAGAGTATTTCCACGCCTCTGGCCTGGCTGGGGCTTGGGGCCTTTAGTTTCCAGATTTATTTTGATTTTTACGGCTATTCCCTTATGGCCAAGGGCCTGGGAATGATCATGGGATTTCGGTTTCCAGATAATTTCCGGGATCCCTATTTGTCTAAGAGTATGACAGAGTTTTGGCGGCGCTGGCATATGACCCTGGGCAGCTGGTTTCGGGAATATGTGTATATTCCCCTGGGCGGAAACCGCAGTCATCTGTACCGGAACCTTCTAATCGTGTGGATGCTCACTGGACTTTGGCATGGGGCCAGCTGGAATTATGTGCTCTGGGGCCTGTTTATCTGCCTGTTGGTCTGTGTGGAGAAGCTGGGGGTCAAGAAGCTCCTGGAGCGGGTACCTCTGCTGGGGCATCTGTATATGCTCTTTGTGATCCCTCTGTCCTGGATGCTGTTTGCCATAACGGATCTGGGAAAGCTTGGGGTGTATGTAGGGCGGCTTTTTCCCTTTTTGGCGGGAAGCGGGTCTGCAGCCGTATTTCCGGGAGATTTTGTAAAATACGGGCGCATGTACTTGTTTTCCCTGCTGGCAGCCCTGATTTGCTGCACAGGACTTCCCCGGAAGCTCTATGAGAAGCGAAAAGCTTCCCTTTTGACCGCTCTTACGCTGGTAGCGGTATTCTGGGCTTGTGCGTACTGCATGTATATGGGGTTGGACGATCCGTTTTTGTATTATCAGTTTTAGCCAATGGGGCGGGACAAGTGCCGCAGATGGCTGACAAATCGTAATTCGGTGAGATAAGATGAGAAAATATTCCTATACAATCCTGCTGGCCGTAAGCTTTCTGGTGATGCTTGCGGGCTGGCAGACAGGCTCCCTGCCCCTGGAGGGGAACCGGGAGTGGACGCCCTTTGGCCTGAAAGGGAACACGGGCCTGGAGGAGGGCGGGGCATTGGCAGGCCTGGATCTCATGAAGGCGTCTGTGGTGCCGAGGACAGAGACTCCGGTCCAGGAGCCTCAGGGGAAAACGGAGGAGATCAAGGGACCAGCCTTTTATAAGGCGGATCTCTCCTATTTCCGGGACGCCTTGTTTATCGGGGATTCCCGCACCGTGGGCCTTTCCGAGTACGGGGATCTGGGGGAGGCGGAGGTGTTTGCCGGATCCGGCATGAACCTGTATGTGATCTATAAAAAAGAGATTCCCGTGACTTCCGGGGAGAAAAAGAAGCTGGAGGAGGTTCTGGCTGAGCGGCAGTTTGGAAAGATTTACCTTATGCTGGGAATCAATGAGCTGGGCTATGCCTATGAGCAGACCCTGGCCCGGTATGAGGAGCTGCTGGAAAAGATGCGTCAGCTTCAGCCCCATGCGGTTTTCTTTCTGGAAGCCAATCTTCATATTGCCAAGCGCAAATCCCAGAGCTCAGAGGTCTATAATAATGAGAGCATTGACCGTTTTAACAGCGCCGTGGAGAAGCTGGCGGATGGAAAGACCAGTATATACATTGATGTGAACGAGATCTTTGACGACAGGGAGGGCAATCTGGATCAGAAATACACGGCGGATGACGCCCATGTGCTGGGAAAATATTATGAGGACTGGGTGGAATGGATTCTGACAAAGGCCGTGCCTGTGCCAGAAAGGGCAGATGGAGAGCATGAGGTGGTCTCCGCCCCGGGAAGCACGCCAGAGTGGGAGAAGTAAAAGGGTTCTGGACAATTTCCCAGAACCGGGAAGAAAAGGGGGAGAGAGTCACTGGAGAAGTGGAGAATACATTCGTTTCTCCGGGGATTTTGTATCTGCATACGTCTTTCCAAAGAGGAGTGTTTTATTTTTATGAAGACTGAGAAAACGCGTACTTTCATTGTAAGTACGTGTTTTTTCTGTATAGTAAATAAAAAGTTTGTTGTTCCCCATTTGTTATAGAAGGGCCTGCAGGGAGTTCAAAACGAATTTGTGCAGATGTATTGGAAGAATTTGAAAGATATTCCAATTATTCCTTTCGGGACGGCGAAGGTATTGACAAAATGCACAAAAAATGGCACACTAAAGCTATACAAAATTGGAGACTGTAAGGAGGGAGAAGGGTCACAATGAACGGAAAATACGAGCGGGTGCGCAAGGAGCTGGAGAACAGCAACTATACCATTGCGTTTTGCGGAACCGGTATGATGAAGGAGTCCGGGATGCCCAGTATGCGTGCGCCGGAAATTGCGTATGAGGTAGAAAAAAAGTATGGGTATTCTCCGGAGGAGATTTTTTCATCGGCCTTTTATGCCACCAGGACCGAGACGTTTTTTGAGTATTACCGGAATGAAATGCTGGGAAAACCCCTGGAGCCCAGCCGTGCCTTCTATGCGCTGGCGGAGCTGGAGAAACGGGGGAAGCTTCAATGCTGCATTACCAATAATGTGTACAATCTGCCGGGCCGGGCAGGATGCGGCAATGTGATCAATCTCCACGGGATTGTAGAGGATAACCGGTGTCCCCATTGTGGAAAGAAATATGATCTTTTGTATGTGCGCAATTCCAGGCGGATACCGCTGTGCCGGGATTGCATGACCACGGTTCGCCCCCAGGTGCTGTTGTTTGGGGAGATGGTGGATAATCAACTTATGACCCGGGCTGTGGAACAGATCGAAAGGGCAGACGTGCTGTTGGTGCTGGGAACTACGCTGAATTCCGGGCTTTGCGAGGGCTATGTGGATTATTTTAAGGGGAAAACGCTGGTTTTGATTAACTCCACAGAGCATTATCTGGATAAAGCTGCGGATCTTGTGATTTATGAAGAGGTAAGGGAAGCCCTGCCAAAGATTGTTTGGCCGGACGCAGAATAATATACCCCCAGGGATAAAATGACAGGAAGGACGAAAGACAAGGCATGGAAGCATTAAAGGAACGGATCAGGACAGAGGGGAAGCTTTTGGGCGAGGATATTGTAAAGGTAGACAGCTTTCTCAACCATCAGGTGGATGTGAACCTGATGGAGGATATCGGAAAAGATATTGCAGAGCACTATAAGGGACAGGGAATTACCAAGATATTTACCATTGAGTCCTCGGGAATTGCGCCGGCTGTATTTGCGGCGAAATATATGGAGCTGCCCCTGGTAATTCTCAAAAAGCGTTCCTCCCGGACGCTGAGCCAGAATCTTTGGCAGACAGAGGTGATTTCCTATACCAAGGAGCTGACCTATGAGCTGACCTTGTCTAAGGACTATATCAGCGATCAGGACCACGTTCTCATTGTGGATGATTTTCTGGCAAATGGGGAGGCGGCCACAGGAGCCATCCGTCTTATCCGCAAGGCCCATGCCACAGTGGCCGGACTGGCAGTACTCATTGAGAAAACCTACCAGCCAGGCAGGAAAAAGCTGGAGGAGCAGGGGATTTCCGTCTATGCTCAGGCCAGGATCGCCTGCTGCCAGGAGCATGTGATTGAGTTTGCTCCCGACTAGGGGCAGAGATGAAAAAAGTCTGAAGAGAACCGCAGAATCGGAAATAGGAATGATTCTGCGGTTTTTATCGTCCGTTTCCCCTGGGCATGGGCGTTTGCGTATTTGCCGCCTGCATGAACGGACGGTGAACGATAACTGTTCCAATAAACTTTTTTAAAATTTGAAGATTTTGAGGAAGCGCTGTCGTTATATAGGATAGAAAAACGGAGGGGAGGTGGATTTTTATCAACAGGGAAGAACAACTGGAGCTTCTGATTGACCGGTATCAGAACCTGGTTTTTTCCATTTGTTTCCGGATTACCTCCGATTATTTCGCAGCGGAGGATCTGGCCCAGGAAACTTTTCTGTCCGCCTATGAAAAATCCTCCCTTTTCGACGGCAGAAATGAAAAGGCCTGGATCTGCCGCATCGCTACGAACAAATGCCTGGATTACCAGAAACATTCGGGGAGGCGCAGCATTCCCACGGAAGACGGGTATTTTATCCTGCAGGAGACCGGACAATCCTCCCCGGAGGAGCATTGTCTGGAGGAAGAGGTGAAAGAAGGGCTTCGGAAGGCCTGTCAGAGCCTGAAGCCTCCCTATGATGAGATTGCTCTGGAGCATTATTACTATGAGATGGATGTAAAGGAAATGGCAGCCCGGCATGAGAAAAATCCAAAGACCATTCAGACCCAGATTTACCGGGCCAGAGGAATGTTGCGGAAACTGTATGCAGAAAAGGGTTTGGGAGAAGGAAAAAATCTTGGTCAACCGGAGAAGAGAAAGGGACTTTTGGAGGAAAGGGGGAAACGTACATGAGCAGAACAGATAGAAAGCAGGAGCAAAACCAGCTGGTTTTGGGGCAGGACCGGGAGTTGACAGAGGCAGAGCTGGAGGCTTTGATTTCCCAGGTGGAAGCAGAAGGCATGCTGCGGGCGCCGGTGGGACTCAAAAGCCGGGTCATGGAAAAGACAAGGCGGATGGATGTGCAAATGATAGTGCGTACCCAGGAGCTGCCAAAGCGGCTGTCCTTTTTCTGGTACAGCGTCAAGATTACCGCGGCTGCGGCTGCGGCCATGTTTCTGATTTTTGCCATTCCCCAAGATCTAGGAATGCCAGATTTGAGTACTTTGCCAGCTATGGAGACGGAATGGGATGGAGGTCCCCGGAAGACGTTGGCGGAGAAAGTGGATCAAAAGGCAGCGGAAGTGGCGGAGCAGGTGAACAAGCTGGCCAGGAAGCTGTTTGAGAAATAAGGAGGAGTTAGGATTATGACAAAGAAAAAGAATGGATTTTGGGCGTTTTGTTTTTCCTTTCTGCCTGGGGCAGGAGAGATGTATATGGGATTTATGAAGATGGGGCTTAGCCTCATGGGAGTCTTCTTTTTGATTCCGGTGCTGGCTACCTTGTTCAATTTGCATGTGCTGCTGGTTTTGGATGTTCTGGTTTGGTTTTACGGTTTTTTTCATGTCCACAACCTGCGGGCCATGGACGACGCGGAATTTTATGCGGTGGAGGATGTATACCTGTTCCACCTGTCGGATCTGGATCTGTTTAGCGGCTCTGTGAAACGGTATCAGAAAGCTTTTGGCGCTGTGCTGATTATTCTGGGAATCTCTATTTTATGGGAAAATATTTGGGATATGACATCCTATTTCCTGCCGGATATTTTTCTGTCTTTCGTCACCAGTATTACCTATCGTGTGCCGCAGCTGATTTTGTCTATATTTATTATCTGGCTGGGCTATGGTATGATTCGGGGAAAGAAGCGGGAGCTGGAGCAGGAAGAGTATACAGGAAGGGGAATCAGCGATGGAAGAGACTATGCGGACGGAAACAGCAACGAATGAGCAGGATGAAAAAGAAAAACATATACGAGTGAGAAGAATTGGAAGCATAACCTTTGGGGGAATGCTGGTGGCATTTGGACTGATGTTTTTGATCCATGTATTTGTACCGGCCCTTAGCTATGCATGGATTTTCCGGCTCTGGCCTATCGTGTTTATCTCTCTTGGGGTAGAGGTGCTGGCAGCGGGGATTCACAGAGGAAGGGAAGAACAGATTTACGACGGGATGGCCATTTTCCTTATGGCCGTGCTGGTGCTGTTCAGTATGGGTATGGCTGTACTGGATATGGCGATACGATATGAGGGATGGATCTATTTTTGAATATGCTCTTCATAGAGAAAATTACGAATTCCGCCTTTTTTTGGAGGCGGAATTCTGTCGTTCCTGCCGTTCTTTTTTGAAGCGAACGTATTCCCGGATTTCTTCCTGGGTATTCTCGGAAAGATCCAGATAGGTCAGATGCATGTGGGTCTGGGGACCATCCAGAAAGATTCGGGAACCCACGGAGGTAATGGCGGTATGCCGTCCGGAGATGTCAGTTTCCTGGATGCTCAGGCGCTGGGTGCGGACCGGGTCCGGGGAGAGGATCAGGCAGTCCAGGGACATGTGAAAAAATTCTGCCATGCGAATGGTAGTATCCAGATCAGGAAGACGGACGCCCCGCTCATAGCTGGAGTAGGCAGATCGGGAAATATGTAGCTTTTCACTGACAAATTGCTGCGTATACTCATGAAAGGTACGCAGCCGGAGCAGATTAGCTGCCAGATGGTACGTGGCCATATGAGTTCCTCCTATGGATTTGTACATGTATTATAACAGGGCGCAAACAGATGCGGATAAAATGGAAACGAATAGAGTCAAATAAAAATTGCATATGCGCAAAACTGTAGCATTTAAAAAACAAAAAAATCCTGCATCCAAATGCCGGGCTTTTTCGTCTAATAGGTGAATGTACATTTGAGAGACAAAAGGGCCCCAAGGACGAGGAGGTGTATCATGGAGGAATTGATACGGCGCGCAAAAGCTTATGACGGCGATGCCTTTGTGGAATTGATGGAGCAGCATCGGCAGTCCATGTACAAGATTGCTTTTGCGTATCTGAAAAGAGAAGAAGATGCGGCGGATGCGGTTTCTGAGACCATACTGGATTGTTTTGAGCATCTGGACGCACTGAAAGAGCCGAAATATTTTACCACCTGGCTGGTGCGGATCCTGATTAATAATTGCAAGGATCTGTTGAAGCAGAATCAGCGGGTGACCAGTATAGAGACTCTGGAAGGCTTTGAACCCCAGGGAATGAGTCGGGAAAACCGGGAGTTTCTGGATTATCTGGAGCCGCTGCCCAAGGAGGAGCAGCTGTTAATGATCCTGTACTATGTATGGGGGTTTCGTACCAGAGAAATTGCGCAGATTGTAAATCAAAAGGAAAGCACCGTAAAATCCAGGCTGCTTCGGGGAAGGGCAAAGATTCGGCAGACCTTTTTTCCGGAACTGGTGACAGGAGGGAATCTATGAGCAGGGAACAGAAAGAGATAATGGAGGAACGCATGGAGATGATCTGGAAACAGCCCCTAACCATGACCGCAGAGTCGGAGGAAAAAATACAGGATGCCTATGAGAAGATTCGCCGGCAGTGCGCGCAGAAAAACGGGAAAAAAGTCCATTCCTATGGAAGACGCTCCACAAGACGTCTGGCCGTGGCTTCCCTGGCAGCCGTTATGCTTTTGGGAACCGGTATTGTAGCCGCCGCTGCTATGGGATATTTTACAAAACAGGCCACAGAAGAAAGCGGAGTCCTGTCCTATGAGTTCCAGATTAATTATGAAATGCAGCCCGTATCGGTTGAGGCAGAGCCGGAATATCTGCCGGAGGGGCTGGAAATGGGGGAACCTGGGAAATATTACAGCAAGGAGGAAGAGGGGAAAAGTATTTCGATTATCCCTGTTACCATGTTGAACCTGGAGCAGATGAAATCCCAGATGAATTTCCGGTTTGTGGATCAGGTGGAGCATACCACCATTTTGGACATGGAGGCGGATCTTCTTACCTCCAGG
This sequence comes from Lachnospiraceae bacterium, assembly GCA_022796795.1. Classification (GTDB taxonomy): domain Bacteria; phylum Bacillota; class Clostridia; order Lachnospirales; family Lachnospiraceae; genus RGIG4284. The sequence continues at coordinate 17,554 of JAAWJI010000046.1, forward strand.
GATGACCAGAAATATCAGAGAGGAAAGAGTATTTTGCTCTTCAATCCCACCGAAGGATATGTGGTCTGGCTGTGGGGCGACTACGGCGTATCCATGGAAGAATTAAAGAAGGTAGCGGAGGGACTGAAGATCCAGGTCCTGGAGGATCCAGATCTTTCCTACGCGTCGGAGGACATGGAGATCCTGCAGGATAAAGAGGCCGCGGATGGGGGAGAGGACTTTACCCAGATCCTGGCGGCAGGGATAAAGGCCGATCAGATCATAACTCTGGGAGAGGAATTGGACTGCGTATACAGCGGCGCCAAATTCCGCATTGAGGCCATGAAAGTCTTTGACAGCATCTATGAGGTGCCGGGCTACACAGAGGAGGGGCTCTATGACAAGGCGGAGCTTACGCCCTGGATCCATGAGGACGGCACGCACAAGCCCTATCTGCGGGCCTGCTTTGACAGTCAGACCGGAGAGGTTCTGCAAGAAGAGACAGTAAACGCCAAATTTATGGCAGTGAAGATCCACGTAAACCGCTACGGCGAGGCGGACGAAGATCCGGAGGTGCCTTTGGACGCCCAGCTTGTATCCATGACTAAGCCGGGAACCGACGGAGCCTATCACTGGCTGGATACTTTCTATGATCCGGTGCCCAGCGAGAATTACGGCCTGCAGATGGACGACAGATGCTTCTATCTGAGCACGCCGGGACACCTGGAGGGTGAGGAGCGGTTACATTCCTTCTTCTACCGGCCCATGGATAAGGGAGAGGAGCTGACTTATATTATCATCTTTGCAGTGGACGAGGATGTGCTGGCCGATGAGAACACAGAGCTTTTCCTGAGATTTAACGCCCAAGCCACCAATGAGTTCGAAGCCGACTACTGCGCGCTGCGATAAGAGGAATTCGCCTGACGCTGGGGAAAACGGTGAGAAAGCATAGCCCGAGAGCGGGGGAAAGCGATCCGTGAAACAGACAAGGTCTGTCAGGAAGCTCTTAGCTTAGCATTCCAGGCAGACCTTGTTGTATGAGAAGAATCGTTATGGATTATTGCCCTTCACCTTCTCTACCAGAGCCCGGATGTAGGAAGGGTCAGTGCCGCAGCAACCTCCCAGTACAGAGGCTCCTGCCTTTTGCAGCTTTTCCATATGACTGGCGAAATCCTCTGGTTCCATGCTGTAGAGCGCCTCCCCGGATTCTGTGATTACCGGCATGCCCGCGTTGGGCTTGGCGATGACCGGCACGGAAATCCGGGAGGAAATGGTGGAGATTACGGATTCCAGCTGATCCGGTCCTACGGAGCAGTTGCAGCCCACAGCGCACGCTCCCACCTCTGCCAGGATCTCTGCGGCGTCAAAAATATTTCCCCCGAAAAACAGGCTGCCGTCCGCCTCGCAGGTCAGGGAGGCCAGCACAGGCAGGTCGCAGACAGAGGCGGCTGCATCCAGCACCACCATGGTTTCATCCAAGGAGATCATGGTTTCCACCACCAGTACGTCCACACCAGCCTCCACAAGGCAGGAAATCTGCTCCGTATAGCAGGCAAGAAGCTCCTCGTAGGTAAGAGGGCCGTTGGGCTGCATAAAGCTTCCGGTGCCTCCAATATCGCCGGCCACCAAAGCGGCGCTGCCTGCTGTTTTTTTGGTGTAACCCACCAGGGTGCGGTTCAGGGAGCGCACCCGGTCCGACAATGCCTCCTCCGGGATACCGTGGCCCTTTAAGCCGATGCGGTTGGCCAGGAAGGTGGGAGCGTAGAGAATCTGGGAGCCGGCCTCCAGATAGGCTTTTTGCAGCTCCCCGATTACCTCAGGATGCTTTTCTACCCACAGTTCTGTGGCAGTACCCCGGGGCATGCCCATTTTCAGGAGATTGGAGCCTGTGGCTCCGTCCAGTATTACAGGCCCCTTTTTTGTCAGGGCAGCAAATTCCTGTTTTGTCATTTTGGTTGTTCCTCCTTTTATCAGCGAGTTTTCCAGGAAAAATAATCCGTCCCCTCATCCAGGCCTCATGTGCAAAAAACATCTGCGGCCTGGATGAGCTGTAAAATGAAAAGGCTGTGAATCAAGGACTCACAGCCGGATTTCGAAAGCCGGACTTATGGCGCCGCAGCGGGTTTGTCCAGGATCTTTTCGAAAAGGTAAGCAAGACGATAAGCCGGGTTATGTCGTGGATGATCATCTATCTAGGCCTGCCGTTGCCAGCAGGCTCAAGCAACCCACCTGAGACAGCCGGGCCGGCTTATGTCTCGTTCTGGTCTTGCTCCGGATGGGGTTTACATGTGCCCCGGCTGTTACCAGCCAGGCGGTAGTCTCTTACACTGCCCTTCCACCCTTACCAGCAGCTGCTGGCGGTATATTTCTGTTGCACTGGCCTTGGAGTCGCCTCCACCGGACGTTATCCGGCATCCTGCCCTACGGAGCCCGGACTTTCCTCACCTGACGCCTTTCGGTCTTGTCAGCCGCGATCATCTGTCTTACTTACATCTATTCATTTTATCATGATGGAGCAGCGAATACAAGAGAAAATTCCCTGCCACAGCCGTGGACAATCCTAAATATTTTTCGGGAAAACGGTTATTCTCAGTAATCCATGTCGTGCTCACACTCTGCAGAGGCTCCGATATCCTGGGTGTTCAGAGTGCGGCGCTTCATGCGCTGAGCCTCAGACTGTTCCAGGATAAAATCTTTCACGGCCCTTGCGTTTTTAATATGGGTCAGGATAAGCTTGGGATGGGTTACATCCCCGGTATTGCAGATCACGGTTCCCAGGCCGAACATGCGCTCCAGCAGGGAGGACTCCAGGGAGACATCCTGGATTTTGTACATGTAGCAGTCGTTTTCCTTTCGGTTCAGGAAGCCCTCGTTGATGGTGACCACCTCTTCCTTTACGGTATAGACGGTAAAGGTGAGAGGGAGACCCAGGAAGGGCCAGCGTTTGCGTTCTATAAATTCCATATGATAAGCTCCTTTCTACGAAACTCGTTCCGGTATTTTACAGCAAAGGGAATTAGAATCCTGAATTTTAGTATACAGGAAAAATCTTTGTTTGGCAAAAGATATTTGTTGAAATCAAGTCGGTTTTGATGTAACATAGTACCGAAAATGAGAAACTGAATTTGCCTTTGAATGTACAAAATGGGAGGAACACGAATGAGACATTTGATGAGTCCTCTGGATTTCAGTGTGGAGGAGCTGGACCGTCTGCTGGATCTGGCCAATGACATTGAGAAATATCCGGAGAAGTATGCACATGCCTGTGCGGGAAAGATTTTAGCCACATTGTTTTATGAACCCAGTACCAGGACCCGGTTAAGCTTTGAATCCGCTATGCTGCGTCTGGGCGGACAGGTGCTTGGCTTTTCCAATGCGGCGTCCAGCTCCGCGGCTAAGGGGGAGAGCGTATCGGATACCATACGCATGATCTCCTGCTATGCAGATATCTGCGCCATGCGCCACAACAAGGAGGGCGCGCCCATGGTGGCAAGCCGGGTATCCGGAATTCCGGTAATCAATGCCGGCGACGGAGGCCATCAGCATCCCACCCAGACCCTGACGGATCTGCTTACTATTCGTTCCCTGACGGGACATCTCAATCATCTTACGATTGGTCTTTGCGGCGACTTGAAATTCGGACGGACCGTACATTCCCTGATTAATGCCCTGGTGCGCTATGACAATATATCCTTTGTATTTATTTCCCCGGAGGAGCTTCGGATTCCCGACTATATCCGGGAGGATGTGCTGGACGCAAAGGGAGTGCCTTATGAGGAGGTGGAGCGCCTGGAGGATGTGATCGGCGGGCTGGACATTCTCTATATGACCCGTGTACAGCGGGAGCGTTTCTTTAACGAAGAGGACTATGTACGCCTGAAGGATTTTTATATTCTGGACAAGAAGAAAATGAAGCTGGCCGGACCCCAGCTACTGGTGCTGCATCCCCTTCCCCGTGTCAATGAGATTTCTGTGGAGGTGGATTCGGACCCCAGGGCCGCTTATTTCAGACAGGTACAATATGGAGTCTATGTACGCATGGCCTTGATTCTCACATTGCTGGAGGTGGAAGTATAATGGGTGTATTGAATGTCGGACGCATTGAGGAGGGCTTTGTGCTGGATCATATTCAGGCAGGCCGGAGCATGGAAATCTACAAATATCTGAATCTGGACAAGCTGGACTGTACGGTAGCCATTATTAAAAATGCCAAGAGCAGCAAGATGGGCCTGAAGGATATTATTAAGATCGAGTGTTCTCTGGACTATATTGACCTGGATGTGTTGGGATTTATCGACCACAGCATTACCATCAATATCATCAAGGATAATGATATTGTGGAGAAGCGGGGACTTACCCTGCCAAAAGAGATCGTAAATGTGATCAAATGCCGGAATCCCCGGTGTATTACCTCCATTGAGCAGGAACTGGATCACATTTTTGTGTTGACAGATCCGGAGAAAGAGGTCTACCGGTGCAAATACTGCGAAGAGAAGTACAAGAAAAAGTAGGAAGCTGGCCGGTGTATGGGCGCGTGGATCTGGCGGAACAAAAAACGTGCCCATACCTAGCTTTTGGGGGTTAGCACCCGTTCATAGAGCAGGCCTGTAAGAAACCATACGGGCAGGAAGTCCAGCCGGATCACACCCTTGTAGTTGAGTCTGGCTTTGCTGTAATCCCAGGGACACAGGCCGTATTTTTTGAGCCAGCTTCCGGATAAAAATTCCACCAGATAAATGCCGGCAGCGTACAGAGCCCCCCGGAACCACACGCTTTTTCCCTGCAGCAGGCGGGAGATGGGGCCCAGAAAGGCGGCCATGGCGTAGATGGGGAACATCCAGAAGGAAGAGCGGCCCATAAGTTTCATCTGTCTGCGCTGCAGGGAGGTGAGGCCGGTCCAGAAGACCTCCAGGCACCAGCCCATAAGGCCACAGAGGATAAAGGGATGTTTTTTCATGATACATTCTCCTCTTTGTGTTATGTCTTTGTGTTATGATGGCAGCGTTCCTGCACAGGCGCGTATATTGCCTGATCAGAATGCTGCAAGAGCAGTATGCGCAAAAAAGGCGGGGAAAATTCCTCTTGTCAGAATTTACATTACATATTCCCCAAAATCATTCCCAAAAATCAGAGGCGGTATGAAACAGAAAAGAATGCGTATACTATTGGCATAGCCTGGGCGTATATAGGGAAGCTTTATGACAGGAAAAGCAATGGCAGGGAAAGTGGAAGGCGCAAGGGACAGCAGGAACAAGGAGGCAGGCATGAGCAGGCAGAGAAAGATTTTTCAGATTCTTATGATGACGACAGTGATCCTGCTGTCCGTGGAGGGATGCCGGAGAAATACCCCAGGGACAGATGAGGCAAAGACCGGCCGGGAGAATCTGGATCAGAAGGAACAGGCAGACCAAAGGGAGCTGCCGGATATGAAGGAGGCGGCGGGCCAGGCGTCCATGGAGGATCCAAACAAGGGGGATCTTTCTTCCGTGCGGGAAGAAGTGCTGGAGGTAGGCATCGTGGCGGATTGCTCCAATCCCTATGCCGTGGTGGTCTTTGAACAGTTTTGCCAGGAGGCAAAGGCCTGTGAGACGCCCATTGTAGTGGAGCTTCATGACAGCGACAGCAGCTATGACAAGGCGCGGCAGCAGCTGGAATGGCTGGCAGAAAGGGGCATAGATATTCTTTTGGTGGATGTGGGGAACACCAAAGAACAGGAAGAGCTGGGAGAAGAGATCCGGGCAATGGCATATCCCACCTTGTATTTTGGCCTCCGGCCGGAGAAGCTGGAAGAGTTGGAAAGCAGCTATATCGGCCTTACTGGGGAAGAGCAAAAAGAATTGGAGCAGGCCCTGGAACAAGATCAGTTTGAAGAATCCGGATTTCGCCAGCGGGCGGAGGAGGACGGCAGGAAGCTCTGGGAGCGGGTTTGGGAGGACATCCGTTTAAAATTCCCTGCGTGAATGAGATCTACACACTCTTGAATCACCATCTTAAGGACTTTGCAGCAAATGCAAAGTCCTTCTTGAACAGTAGTCATAAAATTCCCTTTTGATTTTCGTGAATTATTACAAGTTGATTTTTATTTTTATGTATGATATAATTATATCATGAAACGATTCATGAACAATATGTGAATAATAAGAGTAAGGAGACGGGAAAGTATGACAGGAAAGGAAAAGCTAAAGCTGGCCCTGAATCATGAGGAGGGCCCTCTGCTGTTTGATATCGGGGGCATGCCGACCACAGGGATGCACTGTATTGTCATGGAGGAGCTGCGGGATTTCTACGGTCTGGAGAAGCGGCCTATTAAAATTCTGGAGCCGGTACAGATGCTTGGCGTGCTGGAGGATGATCTGAAGGAGTGTCTGGGAGTTGAGACAACGCCCTTGTGGGCTGCAGGATGCATGTTCGGCTTCCGGGTGGAGGATCAGTTCAAGGAATGGCGCACCCCCTGGGGACAGGAGGTGCTGGTGCCGGAGGAATTTGAGGTGACCACGGACGAGAAAGGGGATACTCTGATTTACGCCTGTGGGGACAGAAGCACTGAGCCTGCGGGGCGGATGCCGAAGACAGGGAAATTTTTTGACAATATTGACCGCGCACCGGAATATGACGAGGATCATTATGACGTAAGGGATAATTTTGAGGAATTTCAGCCTGTTACAGATAGGGATCTGGATTGGCTGAGAAAGCAAAAGGAGGACATTGGCTCTACAGATCAGGTGGTCATGGGAAATCTGGGCGGAACCGCATTTGGGGATCCAGCCCTTGTACCCGGTCCTATGCTGCGGGCTCCCAAGGGACTCCGGCGCCTTACAGACTGGTATATGGCCACGGTTTCTGATCAGGAGATCCTTCATGAGATCTTTTCCTATGAGCTGCAGATCGGCCTTCAGAATCTGGAAAAAATGTATGAGGCGCTGGGAGATTTCCTGGATGTAACCTATATTTGCGGGACAGATTTCGGAAGCCAGCGGGCTCCCTTCTACAGCCTGGATACCTTTGATAATGTCTATGCGCCCTATTACAAGAAGGTGGACGATTGGATTCACACCCATACGACATGGGCCACCTTTAAGCACACCTGCGGAAGCGTCGCCCCCTTTATAGGCCGCATGGCGGATGCCGGTCTGGACTGCATCAATCCGGTGCAGTGGACGGCGAATGATATGGACAGAAATATGCTGAAAAGGGAATATGGTGACCGGGTCGTGTTCTGGGGAGGAGGAATCGACACCCAGCATATGCTGCCGGAGGGGACGCCGGAGCAGGTCTATGAGCAGGCTTTGGAGTGCTGCAGAATCTTTGGAAAGGGCGGTGGATTCGTGTTCAATACCATCCATAACATTGTGCCAGGGGTGCCGGCGGCAAATGTGGACGCCCTGGCAAGGGCAGTCCGCACCTATAACAGAGGCTGATGAGCCATGCCTGTCTTGACAGAAGAGTACAGAAACAGGAAAAAATAATAAAGATGAAGGGATAATCAGGAAGGGAGTGTATTACATGAACAGTATCAGAGAGGAACTGGAGCAGGCAACCATACCAGAGCTTCCCAGACGGAGGGACTACCGTATTGGGATTATCGGCGCCGGATTTATTGTCCAGGGATGTCATCTGGTAGCGTATGAAAAGGCGGGCTTCTGCCCTTATGCCATTACCTCCAAATCAGGAGTACGTGCTAAGGAGACGGCAGAGGCATTTCAGATTCCCCATGTGTATGACACGTGGAAGGAGCTGATTGACGATCCCCAGGTGGAAATCCTGGATATTGCCGTGCCTCCCCATGTGCAGCCGGATATTGTGCGGTATGCCTGTCAAAAAAAGCATATTAAGGGGATCCTGTGCCAGAAGCCTGTTGCCATGTCCACAAAGGATGCTCAGGAGATTGCCAGGCTTGGGGAGGAGGCCGGGATTCCCATAGCGGTCAATTCCAATATGCGCTATGACCAGTCCATGCGGGCGTTAAAGAGGATTCTGGATAAAAAGCTTTTGGGACAGCCGGTCCTTGCATCTATTGATATGCGTGCGATCCCGGACTGGCAGACCTTCCTGAAGGATTACAAGAAGCTGGAAATCTACGCCATGGCAGTGCACCATATTGATGCGTTCCGGTATCTCTTTGGGGATCCGGAGAAGATCACTGCCCTGTGCCGGACTGATCCCAGAACAAAGTTTGAGCACACCGATGGTATTGTACAGTATACCTTCCAGTATGGGGACGGTTTTATGGCCACTTCCCTGGACGATGTGTGGGCATGGCCGGAGGAGCCCTGTGAGAAGCACAATTATATCAACTGGCGCGTGGAGGGCACGGAGGGCTTCGCAGAGGGAGACATTGGATGGCACAAACGGGCTCCGGAGTTTTGCGGGAGTACCCTCCGCCTGACCTGCAAGTCGTATCCCAACCAGTGGATTGAGCCTAAATGGGAGACCATGTGGTTTCCGGATGCTTTTGTGGGAACCATGGCAAGTCTTCTGCGGGCCGTGGAAAATGGCACGGAACCAGAGATCAGCGCCAGGGATAATATACGGACTCTGGCCTGCGTGGAGGCCTGCTATCAATCCATTGCCCAGGAGAGGACGGTTTATCTTGCGGAAATCCTGAAGGGGCTTTCCGAGTGAAATTGGGAAGGGGCTTTTTCGGTGAAATCGGGAAGGGAGGCTCCTGGCGAACTTGTGAAGAGACATTGAAAATAAAGTTGAAACTGAAAAATATTTACATAAAAGAACTAGGAGGATAAAACATGATATCAGTAGGGATTTTTACAGGTTACTATCCGTATACTCTGGCGGAGACCATTGAGCGGGCCAAAAAGGACGGCATGAGCTGTGTGCAGCTCGATCTGGAGTTTAAGGACGTGGATCTGTCCCGCGGACAGATTACCAAAGAGAAAGCGCATCAGGTGCGGGATGCATTTCGGGATGCGAATCTCCCCATTATAGCTATTTCCGCCTACACCAATCTGGTGCACAAGGATCCGGCTGTCCGGCAGGCGAATATCAACTGGGTAAAAGAGATTCTGGCCCATGCCAGGGATTTTGGCACGCCCTATGTGGTCAGCGAGACGGGAACCTATCACGATGATGACTGGCTTTATGATCCGAAAAATTCTACAGAGGAAGCCTATCAGGAGTTTAAGGCTGTGGCGGAGGATCTGGCCAAGTTTGCCTATGAGCACGACGCTGTGTTCCTGATCGAAAATTACGTAACTCAAACTTCCCACACCGATTGGTGTGCTGAACCTTGAAAAATCAATACTTTAGTCCATAAAAAAGGCACAAACCTGCACTTGATGGTATAATTGA
>JAAWJI010000011.1 GCA_022796795.1 Lachnospiraceae bacterium
ATATATTCTCTCATTTCCTGCGTTTGGTCATTCATAATACTCAATTCCTCTCATTTCACATACCGTAAACTATTGATGTTTCTTTATATATTCTTCCTTAACTATATCAATCGTTTTGCCACCTATACCGAAATTTTTATATACAAAATAGAGCATTTAGGCCACAAAGGTTGCTCCTATATCTTGCGTATAAGCTGTATTTTGCGGAAGCCCCTTCTTTCCAGCTTGATAGGTATATATCTGTTGTTTTTTCATACTCCATATGTTCCCATTTGTTGATATCCTGTTTAAACTGAATTTTTCCATTTCTCATAGGTCTGTGGATAAATGTATGGTGCCTGCTTCTGCTCTCTCAGATACGCGTAGCCTTCTTCGCTCTCATATCCCGAATCCGCGGTCACACTTGGGTAACAAAACTCCAACTCCTTTTCCATTGTTTTTTAGGAAAGAAACCAGTGTCCAGACAGTATTTTGGTCCTGAAAGATATCTGCAGAAACAATATATTGGCTGTCTCCACCGATTTGTATGTTATATCCCGGCCTTAGCTGTGCGGCTTCTCATGTCATCATCTTTTATATACATAAATGTAGCGTCTGGATCTGTTTTACAATAATTGTTTCTCCCCTGGAATCTGGCTGTGTGCCAGTCATAAACGGTCTGGCGTTCCCAAAAAGGGCAGGACAACTCCGGATATCTCTGGTTTAGACGATACACCAGCTGATAAAGCAGATCATTTTTACCTTTCGCAGAGTAAGACTGATACAGCAACGTGTAATCTAAATCCGCCCATTAGTGTCTCAGCAATTTTACGTATTCATCAGCAGGAACCATGCCTTCTTAATTTCATGGACAGAGATTTTATTTGTAGATTTAGTAGTAGAATGCTATAATGAAGACTATATCATTCTACGCGGATACCTGATGATATAGAAGTTCTGAAGGGTAAACCGAAAAGCTTAAAATATGGAAGTAAGCTACAAAAGACTTTGGGGACTATTCACCAATGAGAATATGAAAAAGAGCCTTCACCCAATAAAAATAGGAATTTTGCCGGAAGTTCTGGAAATATATTTCAAGAAAATGGAGTGCGGAATTACGTTGATTTTGTTGGATGAAATGTACAGAAAGTATATGGAGCCTGGAGCAGCTACATATGTTAATCGTCTTGCACCACTTTGGAGATTGCATGATAAGGGATGTAAAACGTATGTAAATGTGCATCCCTCAAGAGAGGATCTACAGTGGCAAAGAAGGCCGGATCTGTTAGTGAAATGTATGAAGTCAGCGCTATCAAGAATGGTGTAGCTACATGCTATCATAAAATGACGGAAAAAAGGAAGAAATTCTGGTTAATGAACTGGTATGCGTTGCTCAGTTTGGGGAATCTATCTATCCATATTTAAAGCCTATTGATAGTGTTTGCAATGCTCCGGATAGTGATCTATGGCATACATTGATTGAAGCGGATAATTATCATGCATTGCAGTTATTGGAATATTTATATGCGGGTAAGGTAGACTGTATTTATATTGATCCCCCATACAATACTGGCGCTAAGGATTGGAAATATAATAATGATTATGTAGACAGTGTGGATTCATATCGGCATAGTAAATGGTTAAGTATGATGCAAAAACGCCTAAAACTTGCAAAAAAGTTATTGAATCATAAGGATTCAATAATGGTTATTACTATAGATGAAAAAGAATATATCCATTCGGGATGTCTACTGGAAGAAATATTTCCAGAAGCAAGAATTCAGATGGTTAGCAGTGTTATTAATCCACATGGCGCAAACCGTAAAGATATGTTCGCAAGGGTTGAAGAGTATTTATTTTTTGTTTTTATGGGTAATGCACATGTCTGGCAAGGCCAGTGCGATATGTTAAACCTGGTAGAAAAAACAAAAAGAGATACATGGGCAAGGCTATTAAGAGGAGGAGGATCAGGGTTACGCGCATCAACTCCAAACCAGTTTTACCCGGTTAAACAATATGTCACTGATCTGATACGTGATGGAAAGTACGACGAACTGTCCCAGAAGGTAATGGAATTCCAGATGAAATCACAAGTTTTCGATGTATTTGGTGAAAGCATGGATGAAAATATAATCCATATGTTTATGTCTACCACAGATATGGATATTGACCGGCAGTTTCGCCGGGTTGAGACACGTTTGGGTAATGAGGGCGTAGGGAATAAATACGGACATTATTTGTATAATACAATTGTTTCGGATGGAGACATTGTTAGCAAACATAACTTCAGACTTCCGGAGACAATCAGCCTGCCTCGCGAAGTAAATGGCAAGGATTATAAAGATCATCTGTTTGTGGATGATAATGGAAAGGCAAGAATTAATTTGAATACTTGGGAAGAAGGAGTCCTAGTGGAAGAGCAGAGAGGAACAGATTATGTATGCTGGCTTAGGAATCCACCGAGAAAGCCTTGGTCTCTTTGTATCCCATATGAAATGGGAGGAGAACAGAAAGCGGCGTATCCAGATTTCATTATTGTAAGAAAAGATAGAGATGGTGCGTATGTAGTGGATATTCTTGAGCCGCATGATCGGACCAGAATTGATAATCTCGGGAAGGCTAGAGGTTTTGCAGAATATGCTAGGCAGAATCCGGGTGTGGGACGTATTCAGTTGATTCGTATGAGTAAAGATGCAGTAGGACATGATCGCTTCAAAAGGCTGGATATGTCCATGAGCGCCGTCCGTGACAAGGTTTTATATGCTATGACGAATGATGAATTGGATCATATTTTTGAGACTGATGGATTTTTTATGGATGTACCATAAAAATGAGTGGTTGCAATGGAAAAACAACCTAAAGAAATTGATTCTATCAGACAGGAAGAACTTAAGAGATTTGATTCAGAATCGGATAATTTCATACGAAGGTTAATCGAAAATTACTACAAAAAGAGGAAAACAACATGAAGAAACAAAGTGAAGTAAAGATCCCCTTGCATATTCTCATAGATGCCATAGAAATGGCCAATGATGAATGGAATCAATATCTGGACATAGAAGAGATGCAGGTTGTGAGTCTGCCAGAGTATCCGTTCGCAGGCGAGTATGACGAGGAAGACCAGGAGCTTTCCGAACGGATTGAAGAGGAATTTAATGTCCGCTTTTTCAGACTGCCTTCCCAATATGAGATCCACGAGTACAACATCATGGAAGGATTTATCTGGAGCCTGCCGGAGGGGCGGATGCAGGATTCTCTGGAGAATTCTATACAGGGAAGGGGAGCGTTTCGCAGATTCAAGGATTCTGTCCACCGATATGGCATGGAACAGAGATGGTATGACTATGAGAAAGAGGCCTATTTCCAGCTTGCCAGAGAGTGGTGCGAAGATCATGGCTTTGATTACATAGATGACAGAAAACCTGCAGCCAAAGGAAAACAAAAAGAGGCCCTTGGAGAGAAGGACCCTCTGGCGTGGGAGGAGGTCAGCACAGAGCATATTATACAAGATGAATGGATAGACTTTCGCAGATCCGTCTATCGGTTTCCTGACGGGAGCGTGTTTGAACCTTTTTACAGCTACAGCCGCAGGGATTATGTGGTGATCGTGGCTTCTGATCCGGAAGGGAACTATCTGTGCGTCAGGCAGTTCCGGCAAGGAATAAAAAAGGTGACCACCGAGTTTCCGGCAGGCGGAATTGAGCGCAAGGATGGCAGGGAATATGGCGGTTCCCAGGATTTGTCTGCGGAGGATGCTCTTGCGGCGGCAAAGCGTGAGCTTCGGGAAGAGACTGGCTATGAGTCCGAGGAATGGAGGCACCTTCTCACCGTGCCGTCCAATGCTACCATAGCGGATAACTATGCGCATCTGTTTGTGGCAGAAAACTGCCGCCGGGTGTCCGGGCAAGCTCTGGATGAGACGGAATTCTTAAAGGTAAAGAAACTGTCGGCACAGGAGATTGAAGAAAAGATTGGAAAAGGCGAGTTTCAGCAGGCAGTCCATATTATGGCATGGCTGCTGGCGCTCAGAGGTCATTAAAAATAGTCTTAAAAAGAATGGTATGATGTGAAGAAGTATCCCATGCATGTTCACCAGGATTCATAATGGAAAGAGGAATGAGCAAAAAATGATTTGGACGTCACTTTTACAGACAACCGCATATGATTTCCTTCGGAATCATGCTCACCTGGGAGACAGAATCATGCTCCTGGGCCTGGGCGGAAGCTATGCTTACGGGACGAATCAGGAAGGCAGCGACATTGACTTGCGGGGGGTAACTCTTCAGCTTCCCTGGGATCTGATCGGACTTACAGAGTTTGAGCAGTTTCAGGATTCCGATACGGATACCAGTATGCTGTGACAGGGGAACTGAAATAGGAAAGGGGCAGGTTATGAAACAGTTGGTATTTGACTATATCAAAAAGAAATACAAGGTCTCTCCGGAGTATCCCTGGCAGAAATACGACGGCAACGCGGTTTTCCGCCATCAGGACAACAGGAAGTGGTTTGCCCTGGTAATGCGTGTGGAAAGGGAGAAGCTGGGGCTTGCAGGCGGGGAGGACATAGATGTGATTAACCTGAAGGTGGGGGATCCCTTTTTTCGGGACATGCTGATTCGGGAGAAGGGCATCATGCCGGGATATCACATGAACAAGCAGCACTGGATTACGGTTTTTCTGGATGGAACCGTTGGGAAGGATCGGGTGCTTGATCTTCTTGATCAGAGCTTTCAGGCTACGGCTTCTGTAAAAAAGAAGAAAAAAATCCGGGGGCCCAAGGAGTGGATAATCCCGGCAAATCCCAAATATTATGATATTGAGCACGCGTTTGACAATGCCAGTGAAATTGACTGGAAGCAGGGCAGCGGCATAAAGTCAGGGGATACGGTCTTTCTCTATGTGGCTGCGCCGGTTTCCGCAATTCTGTATCAGTGCAAGGTGATAAAAACAGAGATTCCCTATGCATATGCAGATGGGAAGCTGACCATCAGCGCTTTGATGCGCATTAAGCTTGTAAAGCGGTTTGAGCCCAAACAGTTTACCTTCCAGGTTTTGAAGGAGGAGTATGGAATTTTTGCAGTGAGAGGGCCCAGGGGGATTCCCTATTCTTTAAGCGCTGCGTTGAAAAAGGCAGGTGTTTAGAAACCATGGAGAGAAGTTTCCCTGTGGGGAAAGAGAACCCAACCTTAGATTACTACAACCAGAATGCCCAGTCCTTCATAAACAGCACCGTAAATGTGGAGTTTTCGTTCATGCAGGATCATTTTTTAGAGCTGCTTCCCGCCAATGCCCTGATCCTGGATTTCGGCTGCGGCTGTGGCCGGGATACCCGATATTTTCTGGAGCGGGGATACAGGGTTCGCGCGGTGGATGGTTCCCGGGAGCAGTGCCGGTTTACCGCAGAGTTTACAGGAATTCCGGTAGAACAGATGCTGTTTCAGGAATTAAACGAAACTGGATGGGACCAAAGGGACAATAATGTTAAATCTAATCTTTAGAAAACTAAAGAATTCCAGTGACAAACAGAGGGATCTGTGGTACAATGTCCCATATTATGCTCAGTGGTCAGGGGACTGAAAACAAAACACGAGTTTGGCGGAAGGGTGCTTTTTAATGATGATTTCTTATAACGGATTGTGGAAATTGCTGATCGACAGAAAGCTGCAGAAAAAGGATCTGGTGGAACAGCTGGAGATCAGTTCGGCAACCATTGCGAAGATGGGCAAGGGCGAGGCCGTGTCTGTCCATGTGCTGGAGCGGATCTGCAGATTTCTGGGGTGTGATATCGGGGATATTATGAGCTTTGAAGGGGCAGAGGACGGAGACAGAAGATGAGGGAATACAAAGCAAGCGCTGTGAAGCACCTTTTTTGGTTTGTGGAGGCCAAGGAGACCGCCCGCCTGCTGGAGGCACACGCCATGGAGGAGGTCCGGGAGATTGTTTTGCGGGAGAACCTGTACCAACAAAACCAGGAATCCCGGCTCAAAAACCAGTTTTC
Source organism: Lachnospiraceae bacterium (assembly GCA_022796795.1). Classification (GTDB taxonomy): domain Bacteria; phylum Bacillota; class Clostridia; order Lachnospirales; family Lachnospiraceae; genus RGIG4284. Next base: position 5,978 of record JAAWJI010000011.1, read on the forward strand.
CTGTATCCGGGCCAGACTGGAGGCCCTGCCGGATTCTCTGATTTCCCTGCTGGTGTCCGCAGATTTAAGGACCGCCAAGCTTGTCAATCTGATTGGCTGCATGGCTTCGGATCCTCTGTTTTTTGACCTGATGTATGAGGTTTACGGGGGAAAGCTCTGCTATGGGGGGGAGAATATCAGCGACGGGGATTTGCATGTGTTTTTTAAGGATAAGCAGGAGGAGTATGAAAAAATTTCCAGGTTTTCCCAGGGGGCGATCCGGAAGCTGAAGCAGGTTTACAGCAGATATATGTTTGAGGCAGGGATCATTCAGGTAAAGGGACAGGAGAGAATCGTGGCAAAGCCCTATATAGAGCCTGAGCTGAGACAGGAATTACAGAATAACGGCATGGGGAACTATTTGGCGGCGCTGACAGGAGAGAAATAGATGGAGTTTCAGGAGAGACTGGATCAGATTTGGGATCGGATTACAGACGCGGATTTTCTGGCCAACCGGGGAGTGGCCGGGGAGGTCCGGTATTATATTTTTGACTATGAGCCTGGGGATGAACTGGTTGTGAGGGAAAAAATCAGATCCCTCAGAAGGCAGAATCATCCGGAGACGGATGGATTTGAGATCGTGGAGTTTGATCTCTACAAAATGGTGATCGGGATTTTACAGGAGAAGGGCTATCTGGACAAATGCATGAAATATGAGGAGGCCAGGGGCATGGAGTATGTGTATACGGCGGTCTCCAAGACTCTTCGGCTTACCACGGATCAGAACCTGCTTGTAAACCGGATTGCCCGGGAAACCCCGGAGCATGCGGTGGTGTTTCTCACCGGGGTTGGCAAGGTGTTCCCTTTTGTGCGCTCCCACAGCATTTTAAATAACCTGAATCAGGTGCTGGACCGGGTGCCGGTGGTCATGTTCTTCCCGGGGGTGTGGAACGGGCTTAGCTTAAGCTTGTTTGGGACTATCCGGGACGACAACTATTACCGGGCGTTTCCGCTGATTCAGTAGCCAGAGTACGAAAGGGGAAAAGGATTCCATGAAGATTCAAGATATGTTTGTAAAATCCATTACCAGGGATATTAAGGGAGTCATCAAGGTGGGCCAGTCGGATGATGAGAACGCGTATCAGGAGCTGGAGGAGTACGTGGTTACCTCGGAGCTGGAAAAATATATGAACCGGTTTTTTGATGCCTACCAGAGAAGCAGGAAGGGAAGCACGGACAAGATGGGGGTGTGGATTTCCGGCTTCTTTGGCAGCGGTAAATCTCATTTTCTCAAGATCCTGTCCTATATTCTGGAGAACCGGCAGGTGAGGGATCAGAAGGGCAGGCTCCACAGGGCGTCCAGCTTTTTTACAGAGGGCGTGAAGGTGGAAGATCAGGGGCTGCGGGAGAAGATCAGGGAGCTGGCCGGGGACAGTGAGGACCTGGATGTGATTCTGTTCAACATTGACTCTAAGAGCGCGACGGATTCTAAGCTTAACAAGGATGCCATCAAGGATGTGTTCATGAAGGTGTTCCACGATTATCTGGGCTATTGCGGCTCGATTCCCTTTCTGGCGGATTTTGAGCGGAAGCTGGATCTGGACGGCAGCTTTGACGCGTTTAAGGAAAAATTTTACGAGATCAACGGGGCTTCCTGGGAGGAGTCCAGGGAGGATTTCTATTTTATCCAGGAGGAGATTATCGAGACGGTCACGTCTTTGAACCTTATGAGCGAGGGGGAGGCCAGGAACTGGGCGGAGCACGGCCAGGATTCCTACAGCCTGTCCATAGATAAGTTCGCGGAGCACGTGAAAAAATTCTGTGAGAAAAAGGGAAGGAATCATCATGTGCTTTTCCTGGTGGATGAAATCGGCCAGTATATTGCGGATGACAGCAAGCTGATGCTGAACCTGCAGACCGTGGCGGAGGACCTGGGCACTGCCTGTAAGGGAAAGGCCTGGATTATCGTGACCAGCCAGCAGGATATTGACTCCATTACCAAGACCATGGGAGAGGATTTTTCCAAGATCCAGGGGCGCTTTGATACCCGGATCGCCCTTTCCTCCGCCAATGTGGACGAGGTGATCCGAAAAAGGATTCTCTTTAAGACAGAGGAAGCGGCCGAAATGCTTCGGAACCTGTACCGGGAATATGAGTCCTCCATTAAGAATATTGTCACCTTCAGCCAGGGCACGCCCCATATGCCGCTGTACCGGGACGGGGAGGAATTTGCCCAGGTGTACCCCTTTATCCCCTATCAGTTTGACCTCCTGGGCAATGTGCTCACCTCCATTCGCCAGTTTTCCTCCAGCGGAAAGCACCTGGCAGACGGAGAGCGGTCCATGCTGGCCCTGTTCAAGGAGGCGGCGGCCAGGTACGCAGGGGAACGGGAGGGCATTTTGATTCCCTTCCATGCCTTCTACAGCGCCCTGGATGATTTTATCGACCACACCCACCGGATTGTGATTACCCAGGCATCCAGAAACACCCGGCTCAATGTTTTTGACGTGGAGCTTTTGAAGGTTCTCTTTATGACAAAGCATGTAAATCACTTTGGCAGAACCTTGGAGAATCTTACCACCCTTATGCTAAGCCGCGTGAATGAGGACCGGATCGATCTGGGGAAACAGGTAGAGCGGTCTCTTCGGGTACTCTGTCAGGAGATGTATGTACAGAAAAACGGGGACGAGTACACCTTCCTCACCAACGAGGAGCAGGAGGCGGAAAATAAGATCCGCAGCATCCACATTGATCCCACGGACGTGGTGAATTATATTGCCCAGGTGGCCTTTGAGGAGGCTCTTTCCTTTCCCAATAACAGGTACCGCTATAACAACCGGTATCAGTTTTCCTTTAATCAGAAGATTGACGACAGGTTCTACCGCAATAACCAGTCTCATGAAATCGGCCTCCATTTGCTGACCGCCTACAGCGGACAGGAGGATGAGCTGGCCCTGGGAATGCTGTCTCTGGCGGAAAAAAGCGTGGTGGTTCGTATGTCCGACCAGTACGCCTATTTGGTGGAAACTGAGGAGATGAAGAAGATCGAGGCTTTCCTGCATGATCCCGGTTCCTCAAATCTCACGGACTTTGAGGTGATCAGCGCCAACAAGAGAAAAGAGCGCACCAAAAAGGCAAAGCGGGTCAGCGAGTATGTGAAGTTTGCCCTGGAGGCTGCGGAGATTTATGTAAATGGGGAAAGGATTACCACAAAGTCCAGGAATGTGATGGACCGGATTATGGAGGCCTTTGGGAAGCTTATCGGCACAGAATACAGCAAGCTAAAGGACATGCAGAGCCAGCCCTCTCAGGCGGATATTCTGGATCTGCTGAAAATGAGCAAGACCCAGCTGTCTCTTAGCGATTACGGAGTGGGGGAGGAGGCTTTGGATCAGGATGCCCTGAACGAAATGTTTGCCGCCATTTCCTACGGGGGGCGAACCGGAGCAAAGTTTTCCGTGAAGCAGGCTCTGGATAAATTTCTGTCAGCTCCCTATGGGTATATTGAGGAGGACGTGGAGTATCTGATTGCCTCTCTCTACAAAAAGGGACAGATCAGTCTGAAACTGAACAGCGTGCTCCACACGCCTGCCAATACACAGCCGGAGGAAGCCTACCAGTATCTTACCAGGCGGGATTACCGGGAGAAGGTTCTCCTGGAGATGAAATCCGTGCCCCAGACCCAGTGGGTGAAGGCTGTGAAAGATGTGATCCGGGATTTCTACGGAGGCTCTGCGGTAACGGAGGATCCGGATATTTTAATGCGGGATTACAGGAGCTATGCCCAGGCCAGGAAGACTGCGGTGGAGGAGCTTTTGCGGCAGGATTACGGCAGGGATTCCAGGCTTCCGGGCCGGGGAACCCTGGAGACGGCCGGGAAGCTTATGGACGAAACCTTAAGCATCCAGGATCCTATGACGTTTTACAGGAAGGTATATGAGCTCTATGAAGAATTTGACGAGGCGGCCTTGGATCTGGAGGATCTGAACAAATTCCTGGGGAGCCCTCAAAAGGCCCGGTTTTTACAGGCTGTAAAGACGCTGGAAATGTATGAGGCCAGCAAAAACTATATTTCTGACGAGCAGATCCAGGAATACGCGGCCAGGATCCGGAAGATCATCCATATGGAAAGACCCTACAGCATGATTCAGGATCTGGGGAAACAGGAGACAGCCTTGGGCAACGCCCTGGTGGAGCTTCTGGAGGCCCACGCCCAAAAGCTTGAGCCAGAGGTGCTGGCAGACCGGAAGATGGTGGTGGAAAGCATAACGGAGGGCAGGCCTTACACGGAAGAACTGAGGAAAAAACTGATTCCCAAGTTTGACGAGCTTTTGCACAAACTGGCCCATGGCAGGGATATTGCCTCCATTCACAGCGTCCCCTCGGAGAGCAACGCGCTGCTCCAGAACTGCCTGCGGGAAATTGAGGCGGCGGAGAACGCGTACCAGAGGGAGATAGAGGCCAGGAAAAGAGAAGGCCAGAGCCAGGACTGGGCAAAAGCAGAGCCCAGGAAGCTTAAGAAGACGGTTTCCCTTACCCTGCGGACTCTGACGGAGGGAAGGATTTACGCTCTTGAGAGCGAGGAGGATGTGGATCAGTTCGTGGAGCGGATCCGCGCCGCCTTGAAGGAGCGGCTGGGGGAGAATACGGTGATCAAGTTGTCGTAAACCGTTTGGGTTTTCCCCAGGATTGCGGACAGAAAACAGGATTTAGGGCATTGTAGATTTATATAGAAGAGAAGGGGAGTCATTCATGGATAAGAGCGCAATCCGAAACTTTGCCGTGGAAGCGCGAAGGGTTTTGATGAAAATGGCAGCTACGGAGGCAGGCTTCTACGGGGTTACAAGAGAGGAGTGCAGGGAGCCGGTTCAAAAGGGCAGGGACTTTGAGGTGTATGAGACCCTGGCCGGCACCCAGAACCGCATCTTTGGGGATGATATGAAGCGCCGCCAGAATTTGGTGCAGGCAGTGAGAGAGCAGGGCTTTGATCAGGTTATGGAGGAGACCGCCTATACCTGGTTCAACCGGATCATCGCTATTCGGTTCATGGAAGTCAACGACTATCTGCCTGGGAGAGTGCGGGTCTTATCCTCAGAGACGGGAAGCGCCACCCCGGATTTGGTAACCCGGTTTCTGTCTGTGGATTTGAACATGACCGAGGAAGAGCAGGAGCGGGTGCAGCGGGCCAAGGAGGAGAACCGGTACGACGAGGCGTTTCGCCTTTTGTTTATCAAGCAGTGCAATGAGCTCAATGCCCTTCTTCCCGGCCTGTTTCAAAAGACTGATGATTATATGGAGCTTTTGCTGAAGCTGTCCTATACCAGCGACGGTGTGGTTCGCATGCTGGTTGACAATATTCCCGAGGACCATTTTAATGTGGGCACAGAAGGCCAGGTGGAAATCATTGGCTGGTTGTATCAGTACTACAATACAGAGCTAAAAGATGATACCTTTGCAAAGCTGAAGGAGCACATAAAGATCACCAAAGAGCGGATCCCGGCAGCCACCCAGATCTTTACCCCGGAATGGATTGTGCGCTATATGGTGGAGAATTCCCTGGGTAGGGTGTGGATAGATCACTTGCGGGCCCTGGATCCCTCCCTGGATGAGAAGGCAAAGGCAGAGGAATTTGGCTGGAAATATTATCAGCCCCAGTCTGTCCAGGAGGAGGACGTGGAGGAGCAGCTGGTGAAGATCCGGGGATCCTACCAGGATTTGACGCCCCAGGACCTTCTCTGCCTGGATCCCTGTATGGGAAGCGGACATATCTTGGTGTCCATGTTTGACGTGCTCATGGACATCTACCGCAGCGAAGGCTTTCGGGAGCGGGATGCGGTCTTTGATATTCTGGAAAAAAATATCCGGGGGCTGGACATAGACCGCAGGGCCTATCAGCTCTCCTATTTTGCCCTGATGATGAAGGCAAAAGGGTATAACCGGATCTTTTTCCGGGGAAAGGCTATGGAGGACGGCACTCGTCAGGCTGTGGAGCCCCGGGTGTACGCCATAGAGGAAAGCGATTCCATCTCTCGCAATCACCTGAAGTTTTTCGGCGCAGCCCTGTCTATGGAGGAGCAGGAGGAGGCTCTGGATCAGATGGGGAGACTTCTGGATCTCTTTGAGGATGCCAGAGAATACGGTTCTATTTTAAAGATGGAGGATTTCAACTGGGAGCTTTTGGAGCGCTTTGGGGATTCTTACGGGGAGGAGGGCCAGATCCATCTGGAAATGGTGGGCATAGAGGATACGGCGGCCAGGCTCAAAGCTTTGCTGGCCCAGGGAAAGGTCATGGCATCCAGGTATCACGCGGTGGTCACCAATCCCCCCTATATGGGAAGCGGTTTCGGCCAGAAGCTTACGGGCTATGTAAGAAACCAATATTTTGATGCCAAATCCGATATGTTTGCGGTCTTTATGGAGGCGTGCCAGGAATATGCGAAGAAGGATGGTTATGTGGCCATGGTGACGCCTCAATCCTGGATGTTTTTGGCGGTTTTTGAGAAAATACGGGAGAAGCTTCTGGGCACAGCCAGTCTTATCTGCCTGGCTCATCTGGGACTGGGGGCCTTTGACGACGGCTTTGGCACTGTCACCTTTGTGTTGAGAAGGAGAAGCCTGAATCAGATTGGAGTCTATGTGGATCTGACAGAGGAACGGGATGGCAGAGAGAAGGAACGAAAGCTTCTGGAAAATCCTGTAACCTACGAAAATAAGCTGTGGGATTTTCGAGATATGCCCAAGAAAGCCATAGCCTTTTGGTGCTCTCTGGCATTTAAGAATATATTCGCCTCCTGTCCCTCCCTGGGAGACTGCTTTTCCCTGGAATGCGGAATCAAGAATGGGAATAACGCCGCGTTTCTCCGGGGATGGCATGAAGTGAGCCTGGCAGAGACCAATACGGAAAAGGACAGGGAAAAATCCCTGCGTCATATGAAGGAGGGAACCAGGACCTGGTTTCGCTGCAACAAGGGCGGGGGATACCGGAAATGGTACGGAAATTATGAGTATGTGCTGGATCTGGCCTGGGACGCCAGAAACATCAAAGCTTTGATTTCTCCCGGCACCTACCGGCTGCGGAGGAAGGAGAATTATTTCCGGGAGACCATTGCCTGGCCTCTGGTGAGCGGAAGCCGTTTCAGCTGCCGGTTTATGGACTCGGACACTCTGCCGGATGTAAACGCCAATATGATCCGAATCAAGGGGGATCAGGAGTACTGCCTTATGGGCTACATGAACTCCAAGGTGTTTAATTACATCTTAGGCATGCTGAATCCCTCTCTGGCCTTTCCCATTGAGACCGTAGGCGCCGCGCCCTATCGGGAGATCCGGGATGACAGAATTGAGGCCCTGGTAAAGGAAAATATCCAGTTATCCAGACAGGACTGGGACTCCACGGAGAAGTCCTGGGATTTTAAAATGCATCCTCTGGTGGCAATAAGCCGGCAGCAAAAGGATCTGTTTCCCCACAGGGACCATGTGGAGATCCAGGACTGCTTTTTGCTCTGGGAAAGGGAATGTGAGAGAAGATTTCAAAGAGTCCGGGAAAATGAGGAGGCGCTAAACCGCATTTTTATCAAGGCCTATGGATTAGAGGAGGAATTGCAGCCGCAGGTGGAGGATGGGGATATTTCCGTGAGCCTGGCAGACGAGGGAAGGGAGATCAGATCCCTCATCTCCTACGGAGTGGGCTGTATGCTGGGAAGATACTCTCTGGATGAGGAGGGGATCCGGTTTGCTGGCGGAACCCTGGAATCTGGGGAGAATCAAACATATCCGGCAGATGCGGACGGGGTGATCCCCATTACCGACGAGCCCTATTTCCAGGACGATATCGTAGAGCGATGGGAAGGATTTGTAAAAGCGGCTTTTGGAGAAAAAGCCCTGGATAAAAATATGAGGTATGTGGCAAAAGTGCTGGGGACCAGGGGAAACACGCCAAAAGAGGCCATTCGCAATTACTTTCTGCATGATTTCTACCGGGATCACTGCAATGCCTATTCGGTTACGGGATCCGGGAAGCGGCCCATTTACTGGCTCTTTGACTCCGGAAAACAGGACGGCTTTAAATGTCTGATTTATATTCACCGGTATCACAGAGATCTGGTGGGAACCATTCGCTCCGAGTACCTGGTGAAAACTCAGTCGGCCATTGAGTATGCCCTGAAAAATGTGGAGTACACCATTTCCACCTCGGAAAGCGCTGTGGACCGGGCGGTTGCCGTTAGAAAGCGGGACAAGTATGTGAAGCAGCTTGCGGAGATCCGGACCTACTACCAGGCCCTGTCTCATGTGGCCCTTAAGAGAATAGACCTGGATCTGGACGACGGCGTCAAGATGAATTATGGGAAGTTCCAGGGGATTGAGGTTGGCGCAGACGGGGAAAAGCGACAGAAAATCAACCTGCTTGCAAAGCTTTAAGGGGAGAGAGGAGAAGAGACGACAGCTATGGATATACAGGAAATACAGGATCAATTAAACAGAAAGCTCTCCGGTTCCCGGCGAAAGCTTGTCTTCTGGTATGACGACGACGGGTCCTATGAGGAAGAGGTGGATCATCTTCAGCTGGCAGAGGGGAACAAGCTTTGGAAGCTGACAGGCCGGAATTATTTTGCCACAAAGCTTTTGATTGAGGAGCAGGATCCGGAATCCGGCTACCTGATCTACGCGCCCTTTCCCAGGCCCGCGGACAAGGAAAATTCCCTGGCGGACATGTTCTATTACGCAGAGCATTTTTACTCGGATAAGCTGCTTCAGCTTATGGGGGAGCTTAAGATACCCGGGGAATGTGAAGAGCAGGTAAAGAAGTATAAGAAATTCTGGACTTCCGGCAATACGGCCCGGTTTCGAGCCCTGGAGATCCAGGAGTACACGCCGGAAACCATTGACCTGGGGATTATCTGCGCCCTTGCGGGGGTGAAAACCCTGCGCTTTGAAGAGGCTCTCCGCCGGATCGTCCTTGCAGGCACAAAGGACAACGTGGTTTTTAAAAAGCTGGTAAATCAGAAAATCCAGGGGGTATTCTGGCAGTTTTGCCGGAAGAATTACGGGTATGAAGATGAGAACCCTACCCTGGAGAAATTTCTCCGTTCCATGGTGGTCACCTATATAGACGCGCAGATGGCTGGAAACGAGCCTGAGGAGTGGAAGAAATTCCGCGCGTCCAAGCAGAACGACGCCTTTATTTTCGTCAAGAATCTCATGGGAAATGAGGAGTCAAGGGCTTTCTATGATTCTCTGGCGGAAAATACGGCCCGGGAGCTGGATGTGAAAGGCGTGCTTCTGCACATTCCTCTGCCTCGGGTGTTGGCCTGCGACGCCTTTTCTGAATTTGACGAGAACCTGATCGACTGGATGATATCCAAGATTGAGGATCATATGCTGGACGAACGGATCGACGGACTCTCCATCCCGGAGATCTGCAAGCTTCGAATGGAGACCGGCTATCATTTTTCAGATGCATACAGAGAGAAGTACCAGATGATGTATTACGCCTATGAGGCGATCCGGCAGGTTTCTCTCCATACAGTGCAGACCTCTGTGCGGGAGGAGGTGGAAGCCTATGGGGCCAAAACCTATTGGATCGACACTTGTTACCGGAAATTTTATTATTACCTGGACCGGGTGGGAATGTCTGAGAATGTGGAGAAAATACGGGATCTGGTGGAGAACATGTACACAAACCGATATCTGGCCCATGTTACCTGCCATTGGAATCAGCTCCTTTCCGACCAGGCGTACCGCACATATGCGGGCGCAAAGGAGGAGAACTTCTTCTATTCCTATGTGGAACCTTTTATGCGGGAGGGCGGCAAGGAAGGCCGGGTTGTGGTGATCATTTCCGACGGTCTGCGCTACGAGTGCGGCCGGGAGCTTATGGACAATCTGGAGCTGGACGAGAAATGTGACGGATCCCTGGATCTTATGCTAAGCGTCCTGCCCTCGGAGACCACCCTGGGAATGGCAGCCCTTCTGCCCCATGAGGAGATCCGGGTGGATGAGAATTTGAATATTTACGCGGACGGCCTTCCCTGCGGCAACAGCCTTTTGGAACGGCAGAGGATCCTGCAAAGAACAGTTCCCCGTTCCGCCTGCTATGATTTTGACCGAGTAAGGAATGCCAAACAGGCGGAGGTCCGCCAGATGTTTCAGGACAAGGATCTGGTTTACATTTACCAGAATCAGATCGACAGCCGGGGGGAGGGCCAAAGATCTGAAAATGAGGTGTTTCATGCCTGCCAGGAGGCTATGGGGGAGATACAGGAGATGATCCGCAGGCTCACAGGGTATATATCCAACACCCGCTACCTTGTGACTGGGGATCACGGATTTATCTATAAGAGAGAAAAGCTTGAGGAGAGCGATAAGATCGCAGTGGACGCCCTGCACCCAGGCTATAAAAACAAACGATTTCTCCTTTCCAAGAGCCCCATACAATCGGACGCCCTGACCAGCCGCTCCCTGGCCTATTTAGGTAAATCCAATGAAACCTATGTGACCACGCCTCTGGGAGCGGACATTATGAAAATGCCCGGGGGCGGCCAGAACTATGTCCACGGCGGTTCCTCCCTGCAGGAAATGGCGATCCCCGTGTTAAAAATTACCACCTTTAAGGGAAAGCAGGAGACGGATTTCGTAAATGTGGAATTGTCCACCTTTAACCATCGGGTCACAGACATTCAGATCAAGCTGGATTTCATGCAGATGGAACCGGTCACCGACACTGTAAAACCCCGGAGGCTTTTGGCTTTCTTTGTGGACGGGGACGGCCACAAGATAAGCTTTGACGTGCCCATCACAGCCAACAGGAAAGACCCGGATCCCAAGAAACGTCTGTTTACGGAGAAATTTACCCTGAAGAGCGGCCGGTACGTAAGGGGGCAGGAATATTTTCTTGTTCTGGCAGACCAGGACCAGGAGACAAAGGAGCTGCGCAGGTATAAATTTGAGATTGATATTTCAGAGGAGTCTGAGCTTTATTTTGAAAGCTGATCTCTTATACGGATCCTGTTCAGGCAGTGGAGGGAAGGAGTAAGAGGAAAAGAGAGTGGGAGATTTATGAAGCTGGATCGGATGATTGGAATTCTGTCAATCCTGCTGCAGCAGGAGAAGGTGACGGCGCCTTACCTGGCGGAAAAATTTGAGGTTTCCCGCCGTACCATTAACAGGGACATTGAGGCCCTGTGTATGGCGGGCATTCCCCTGGTGACAGAACAGGGACAGCAAGGCGGCGTGTCCATTATGGAGGGTTATTGCATTGACCGGACGCTGCTTAGCAGGACGGATCTGCAGGCAATTCTGGAAGGGCTTCGAAGCCTGGACAGTGTAAGCGGCACCAGCCGCTATGCCCAGCTTATGGAGAAGCTGTCCGCGGGATCCTCCAATCTGCTGGCTGGGGATATGCATATTTTGATTGATCTCTCCTCCTGGCACAAGACCTCCCTGCCCCCTAAGATAGAGCTTTTGCACCAAGCCATTTTGTCCGGACACAGAGTATCCTTCACCTATTTTGCACCCAGAGGGGAATCCAGGAGAACTGTAGAGCCCTACGACCTGATTTTTCAGTGGGCAAACTGGTATCTGTGGGCCTGGTGCGCGTGGAGGGAGGATTTCCGGCTTTTTAAGCTTGTGCGCATGATGGATTTACAGATGGAGGGGGAATTTAAAAGGCGCACGGTTCCCATTCCCAATCTGTCCCCGGAGCGGGTCTTTCCTCCTCAGTATCAGGTAAAGGCCCGGGTCCGTGCGGAATTTCAGTGGCGGCTGGTGGAGGAATACGGTCCGGAGAGCTTTACGGTGGAGCCTGACGGCAGCCTTCTCTTCTCCGCCGGGTTTATGGACAAGATCAGCATTGTGAGCTGGATCGTTTCTTTTGGGGCTGGAGCGGAGCTTTTGGAGCCTGGGGAGCTTCGGAGGGATGTTCTGGCATTTGCGGAGGGGATTCGGGAAAAATATTTGTAGACAGGATCAAAACATGACACACAGATGTCGTGATTGCCTTGATAGAATAAGACCATAAAGAAAGAGAGGATGGTCTTATAAAATGAAGTATGAGATTGTTACATTGGAAGAAAAAATTGCAGTGGGAGTAGAGGCTAGGACAAGCAATCTGTCCCCGGAGGCGGGATCTGTCATTGGCGGTCTGTGGAAACGTTTTTATGAGGAGGGCGTGTATGCCTCCATTCCCAAAAAGGAAAATGCAAAGGCTCTGGGAATTTATACAGAGTATGCCAGAGGCGGTGTGTCTCAGGGGGAGGGACAGGCTTTTGACGGAAAGGCGGAAACCGCAGAATACACGGTGGTAGTGGCCTGTGAGACAAAGACAGATGAGACAGGGGTAGGAACAGACGATAAGCCGCAGACGGGTGAGGCAGGGAAAGAATTCTGGAAAAGGGGATATGCAATCTGCCGGATCCCAGCCGGAAGGTACGCCAGATTTGTGATTCATGGGGACATGGTGCAGGCAGTTGCCGCGGCCTGGCAGGAGATCTGGCAGATGGATCTGCCAAGAGCGTTTCAGTGCGATTTTGAGGAATATCAGAATGACAGCATGGATCAGGCGGAAATCCATATCTATGTGGGACTAAAGGAGAAAGCATATGGCGTCAAAGATTGAATTTGTGGAATTCGTGACAGACCAGCTAAGAGAAGCAGGGGAGATCACCTACCGGAAAATGTTCGGAGAATACGGGCTCTACTGCGATGGGAAGATTTTTGCGGTGATTTGTCAGGATCAGCTCTATATTAAAATCACGGAGGCGGGCCGGAAGATCTGTCCTGCCCTGCCGGAGGCGCCGCCCTATGGGGGGGCGAAGAATTATTATCTCATGGAGGATGTGGAAGACCGGGAGCTTCTCACGAAGCTGGTGAAAGCCACCTGTGCAGAGCTTCCCCTGCCGAAACCTAAAAAGAAAAAGAAGGAACAGGAGTAAGGGATGGCCTTTGATTATAAAAAAGAATACAAGGAATTTTATCTGCCGAAAAATAAACCAGCGTTGGTAACCGTGCCAGCCATGAACTTTGTGGCTGTCCGGGGAGAGGGAGATCCTAACGTGGAGGGCGGCCAGTACAAGCAGGCCCTGGGACTCCTTTACGGTATTGCCTTCACCATTAAAATGAGCAAGCTTGGCAGTCACCGTATGGAGGGGTATTTTGACTATGTGGTCCCGCCCCTGGAAGGCCTTTGGTGGCAGGAGGGCGTGGCGGGGGTGGATGATTCCCGCAAGGAGGACTTTCAGTGGATATCTATGATCCGGATGCCGGAGTTTGTGACCAGGGAGGAGTTTGACTGGGCAAAGGAAGAGGCGGCAGCCAAGAAGAAAACGGATTTTTCCCAGGTGGAATTTTTCACCTATGAGGAGGGCCTGTGCGTTCAGTGCATGCACGTGGGCCCTTATGATGAGGAGCCTGCAACGGTGGAGGCCATGGACGCCTTTGCCAGAGTCCAGGGATATGAGACAGATCTGGGAGGCAGCCGCCGCCATCATGAGATTTATCTCAGCGATGTCCGCAAATGCAAGCCGGAGAATCTGAAAACTGTGATCCGGCATCCTTTAAAGGTATTAATAGAAAGATAGGCTGGGTCAATGTCCTCCCGGGTTTTGCTACTTGCCAAATGTCCGAAAGAAAGCGATTCAGGCCCATAGTTCAGCCTGACAGGGCTCTATCAAACCCTGTCAGGCATTGTTCGATTATAGAAAGGGAGGTGAAAGCGCTATGAAAGCAATCATAATCGGCTGTCCGGGAAGTGGGAAGAGCACCTTTGCCCGGGAGTTAAACCGGATCACCCAAATTCCCCTGTTTTACTTGGATATGATTTTCCACCGGGCGGATCAGACAACCTGCTCTTCGGAAGAATTCGATGAGAAGTTAGGCCTGATTCTGAGAGAGAAAGAATGGGTGATAGACGGCAATTATGCCAGGACTCTTCCGGTCCGGCTGCAGGCGTGCGACACGGTTTACTGGCTGCGATATCCTTTGGAGGTTTGTCTGGAAGGGATCAAGGCGCGCAGGGGAAAGCCCCGGATTGATATGCCCTGGGTGGAGACAGAGCCGGATCAGGAATTTCTGGACTTTGTAAAAAGTTTCCATACAGACTATGAGCCGGAAATGGAAAAAATGCTGGAGCAGACAAAGGGAAAGGAAATCTATGTGTTTTCCTCCAGAGCAGAAGCCGCCGGGTATTTGAAAGAATTGGAGAATTGCATGTCTGCCAGAGTGGAGGAGAAAATCATGGAATTTTTCCAGGCTTTGTGATAGGATATTATTCAGATGTAAGGCAGCATGCAAAGAAATTCTGGCAATGACGCAGGAAATAGGGATTCATGGAGGAGGAATCAGGCTATGCTTTATCCGTCGGTGGGCGTGCCCTGTCTGGGCGACAGCCTGCTTTGCCGTTACATGCAGTATTGTTACACCCGCTGTTTGGAGCGGGCGGGGGCAAGGGTACAGATTTTAAAGGCCAATGGCTCCGGGGACGGAGAGACCGTAGAAGGGGTGCTGGATCAGTGCGCCGGTTTTTTGTTTCCGGGAGGGCCGGATATTCAACCCAGCCTCTATGGAAAGACGGCGGAGCCAGGCTGCGGGATGCCAGATCTTTTGCGGGACGCCTTTGAGCTTCCCCTTCTGCAGATGGCGCTGGAGGCTCGGAAGCCTCTGTTTTGCATTGGCAGGGGCATGGAGCTTTTGAATGTGGCTCTGGGCGGAACGCTGCTCCAGGATATCCGTCCCAAACAGGAATACCAGCATGATGATTTCTGGCATCTGTGGACAGCCACCCATCCCATTGAGATCGACCGGGAAAGCCTTCTGGGCGATACCATGGATGTGGATTCCGCCACAGTAAACAGCCTGCACCATCAGGCTGTAGACACGCTGGGGAAAGATCTCTGGATCATTGCGGACAGTCCGGAGGGATATCCGGAGGCTCTGGAGCTGGACCGGTACCCCTTTTGTCTGGCGGTACAATGGCATCCAGAGCACATGACAAGGCAGGCGCCTGTGCAGCAGAAGCTGTTTCAGGCTTTTGTGGAGGCCTGCCGGGATTGAAAATGGACGAAAATAATCGACCGGGATAAATAGAATGTTTTAGATTGACAAAATTGTTCGATTTCCATATGCTATAAATAGGCAGATGCCATACTATATTTGTAAGGAGGGATTTCTTGTGATCGTTACTGCAACAGAATTAAAGAGTAATCTAGGAAAGTACCTGGAATTGGCTGCCAGACAGGATATCTTTATTACAAAAAACGGGAAAAATATTGCATGTCTCACCAGCCCCACGATTGACAAGATGGCTGTATTAGATAATCTGGTCGGCATTATTCCAGAGCAGGATGCAGCAGCGGAAGAGGCGGCCAGAGGGGAGCGGTTGGCAAGACAATGACTCTTTTGATCGATACAAATGTGATAATGGATGTTTTAGGAAAACGGGAACCTTTCTTTCAGGATTCTTATGCCGCTTTGCACAAGTGCATAAAAGCGGAGACAGAATGTCTGATTTCTGTGTCTGCGGTCACAGATATTTTCTATCTGCTTCGGAAGTCGCTGCATTCGGCAGAACGGGCGAAGGAACAGATTGAACAGTTATCCCAGATTGTCACTTTTGCAGATGTACAGGCAGTGGATGTCCAGACAGCGCTCATGCGGGAAATGCCCGATTTTGAGGGCGCAATTGTGGACGCCGTAGCGGAAAGAAAAAGATCTGATTATATTTTGACACGCAATGTAAGGGATTTTTCGAAATCCAAAATCCCGGCAATTACGCCGACTGATTTTTTGAACATCTGAGAGAACTGTATGGAATTAGATCGAATATGAAAAAAGGAATGAAGACAGGATGAGGAGAGAAAAGCCATGAAATACGCGATTCTGGGAGCCGGAGGAACCGGCGGCTGCATGGGAGCCTATATGACGGAGGCCGGGAAGGATGTGACTCTGATTGCCAGAGGCCCCCACCTAAAAGCCATGCAGGAGTCGGGCATCCGTATGGAGACTACGAAAAAGGGGAATTACACCGTATTTCCGGTGAAGGCTGTGGATATGGAGCACTATGAGGAGCAGCCGGATGTGATCTTTGTCTGCGTAAAGGGGTATTCTCTGGAGGAAACCGTGCCCTTGATCCGCCGGATCGCAAAGCCGGAGAGTGTGGTGATTCCCATTTTGAATCTCTATGGAACCGGCAGCAGGCTTCAGGAGCAGCTGCCCCAGCTTCTGGTGACGGACGGCTGCATTTACATTGCAGGGGAGATCAAAGAGCCCGGCTGCCTGTGGCAGAAGGGGGATATTTTCCGGGTGGTGTTCGGCGTGCGAAAGCCCCAGGAATACCGGCCTGTGCTGGAGCAGGTGAGGCTGGACCTTCTGGACAGCGGTATTGAGGGAATTCTCTCCCAGAATATTCAAAGAGACGCCCTGCAGAAATTCTCCTACGTGTCTCCCATGGCGGCCTGCGGCCAATATTATGAGGTGAAGGCTGGAGAAATGCAAAGGCCGGGGGAGATCCGAGATATTTTTGCAGCCCTGGTTGGGGAGATTGATCTGCTGGCCCGGTCTATGGGAATTACCTTTCCTGTGGATGTGGTGGAGACGAATCTTCGGATTCTGGATGATCTGACCCCGGAGGCCTCCACTTCCATGCAGCGGGACATTGAGAAGGGCAAGGCCTCGGAGATTGACGGCCTGATCTATGAGGTGGTGCGCATGGGGCAGCGCTGTGGAGTGCGGCTGCCGGTGTATGAGCGGATTGCCGGGGCGCTTCAGGAACGGGGACTTTCCTAGCCCTTCCAGTGGTCGCATTTGGTATCCCAGAATGAATGCCGCCTATTGGGCGGCGGGATTTTTAAGGAAAATCGAAAAAGAGAAAAGAGGAGTATTTATGAGACTGAGCGGAACCGTATTCTCCCATGTGCTGGAGATGGACACGGATATTTCTATTATTACCCCCAGCAGACTGAGGGAGGAGGGCAATTACAAGATTGCCTATGTCCTCCACGGCTTGTGTGGGAACAATCGTACCTGGCTGGATTATTCCTTCCTGCCCATTTACGCCAACACGGGAAATACCATTTATGTGCTGCCGGAGGTGCAGAGAAGCTTCTATATGGATATGAAGCAGGGCCCCCGGTATTACACCTACATTACAGAGGAGCTGCCCAAGCTTTGCAGGAATTTATTCCGCATTTCCGCCATCCGGGAGGACACGGCGATTCTGGGCGGGTCCATGGGAGGCTTTGGAGCCCTGCGCTGCGCCCTGACAAAGCCGGAGCAGTATGGGATCTGCGGGGCCTTTTCCTCAGGCTGCCTGTTTTTACGTGAGGGAATGGAGGAAACCAAGACCAAGGGCATGCACTCCAAATACCGGGAGAACTTTGGGGAGCAGCTGATGCGGGACTTTCAGCTGGCCTTTGGGGAGGATCTGACCTGGCGCCCGGATCTGGAGATTCTGGAGCTGGCCCGGTTTGCGAAGGAGAAGGGAGAGCTGCCCAGGCTTTTCCTCACCTGCGGAACCAGAGATCCCTTTTATCAGGATCATCTGCGGCTAATAGGGGAGTTTAAGAAGCTGGAAATCCCCTATTCCTTTGAGGAATGGGAGGCAGAGCATGACTTCTTCTATTTTAATGAGGCTATGAGAAGGGCGATTTCCGCCCTGGGACTTTAAGGGGCTTGTGTATGGAAACAGGAACCCAGGGGGAGAAGATTTGCCCGGGTGAGAAGCATGTTTGGTGAGCTGTGAAATGTCATGCAGGCAGTTTGGGAGGTGCAGGAGATGAGAAAGCAGAAGCGGAAGGTGCCGGACCGCCCGCTGTACCATGTATTGGACGCCATTGGGCTGGCGGTGCTCATAGGAATCTTTCTCTACCTGATTCTCAGGTGGAAGGAGCTGCCGGACCGGATTCCCAGCCATTTTAATGGAGCCGGGGTGGCGGATGCCTGGAGCGGAAAAGGAATGCTGTGGTTTTGTCCGGTGACAGCTGCCCTGCTCTATGGGATGATTACCCTTCTGGAGCAATTTCCTGATATCTGGAATACCGGCGTGGAGGTGACGCCGGAGAACCAGGAGCGGGTACTGGGGGCTGTCAAGCTTATGGTGGTGTGGATGAAGCTTGCCCTGGTGCTGGATTTCGCCTGGATTACTCTATGCTCGGCCAGAGGCACAGGTCTTGGAGCCTGGTTTATGCTGGTTTCTCTGGCGCTGATATTTCTGCCTATGATTTGGTGCATGGTGCGGATTTTCCGCAGCCGGTGACCGGATTCCCTGGAAGACGAAGCATGCAGCCGGCGCAACCGGGAAGGAATGTATGGGGATAGAAGAGAAAACTGGCTCTGAAGCATAGCCGGAAAAGGAAATATTCTGTGGAAACATAAAAAAGATAGATATTGAGAAAGGATAGGAAAGAGAGGCTCATAATATGGGACATATTACAAGCAGGGACGCCTATAAAAATCTGGAGGACCGGATTAACTGGTTCACCCAGGGGGCGCCCGTATCGGATAGCCTGTATCATATTTTGCAGGTACTTTACACGGAAAAGGAGGCAAAATGGGTGGCCAAGCTTCCGGTGCGGCCCTTTACGGCCAAACGGGCGGCGCGGATCTGGAATACCACCGAGGCTCGGGCGGAAAAGTTTCTGGAGCATTTGTGCGGGAAGGCGCTGCTGGTGGATTCCTTTCACCAGGGAGTGCGCAAATTTGTCATGCCCCCGCCCATGGCGGGCTTTATTGAGTTTGCCCTTATGCGGACTCGGGGGGATATTGACCAGAAATATTTAAGCCAGCTCTACTATCAGTATATGAATGTGGAGGAGGATTTTGTCAAGGATCTCTTTTATGCCACAGAGACCAAGCTTGGCCGGGTTTATGTGCAGGAGCCAGTGCTGACCACGGAGAATACCCTGCATATTCTGGACTATGAGCGGGCCAGTCACATTGTGGAGGAGGCGGAGTATATCGGTCTTGGCACCTGCTACTGCAGGCACAAAATGCTCCACGCAGGCCATCCCTGTGAGATTGACGCGCCTCTGGACGTATGCCTGACCTTTGGAAATGTGGCCCGTTCCCTGGCGGAGAACGGGAGCTATGCAAGGCTCATTGACAAGGCGGAAGCCATGGACGTCCTGGAGCGCTCCTATGCGCACAACCTGGTGCAGATCGGAGAAAATGTCAGGGAGAATCCGGCCTTTATCTGCAACTGCTGTGGCTGCTGCTGCGAGGCCTTGCAGGCAGCCAGAAAATTCAGTCCTATGCAGCCCGTAGCCACCACCAATTACCTTCCGGAGGTGGAGGAGAGCCGCTGTGTGGGCTGCGGAAAATGCGCCAAGGCCTGCCCTATACAGGCCATTTCCATGAAAGAGGGAGAGGACGGAAAGAAGAGGGCGGTGATTGACACAGAGATCTGTCTGGGCTGCGGGGTCTGCGCCCACAACTGTCCGGCAAAGGCGTTGGAGCTGAAGCGCCGCCCGGTACAGGTGATCACACCGGTGAACAGCACCCACCGCTTTGTGCTCCAGGCCATTGAGAAGGGAACCTTGCAGAACCTGGTATTTGACAACCAGGCATTCGCCAATCACCGGGCCATGGCGGCTGTATTTGGAACGATCCTCAAGCTGCCGCCTCTGAAACAAGCCCTGGCCAGCAAGCAGTTTAAGTCCATTTACCTGGATCGGCTTTTGTCCAGCCAGTTGAACCGGAAGAAGGGAGAGTAAAAGGGAAGAGTATCATTTTGCCGAAAAAATGTAGTTCAAAAGAGAACATTTTTGTAAAAATATCATAGAATATTAAAAAAGTACTTGTAACTTTGTTAAGAATCCGTTAAGATTATTATAACAGCACAGAAACCCATTGACATGCGTATAAGTGTAGAGGGAGGTGCTATCTATGCGTAGAGATTGCAAGAACTGCAGGTATTGTAGTGAACGTGACAGGAACCGGTGGAGAAGCCTGATTTGGTGCCATTTTCACCGAACCACAGTGGAGAACGGCAGGGCAAGACAATCCTGCGCACTCTGGCGGCGCGCCCTTTGAAAAAAGGGCGCTTTTCCATGCCTTTTTCCAGAGATTGTTTTTCAAGCCTCCTGCTTTTTGCTGTGTCCGGTTTCAGAGCGGACTGCCCCGCTTTGGACGGCCGCCTCTGCCACTGCCTTTGCCACTGCATCCTTCACACGCAGATCAAAGGCTGCGGGGAGAATATAGTCTGCGCACAGCTCCTGAGGGCTTACCAGCCCTGCAATGGCATGGGCTGCGGCTACCTTCATGGCGTCGTTGATATCCCGGGCTCTGGCGTCTAAGGCGCCCCGGAAAATTCCCGGAAAGCACAGCACATTGTTGACCTGATTGGGATAATCCGAGCGTCCTGTGGACACCACGGCCGCCCCTGCCGCCTTTGCTTCTTCTGGAAAAATCTCCGGCGTGGGATTGGCGCAGGCAAAGATAATGGGATCCCGGCCCATGGTGCGGACCATGTCTGGCGTCAGAGTTCCCGGCGCGGATACTCCAATAAATACGTCGGCTCCCTGAATGACATCCGCCAGGGTTCCCTTTTCGTGATCAAAATTGGTGATCTGAGCCATCTCCTCCTTGATGGGATTTAATCCCTCCCGTCCCTTGTAGATGGCGCCTTTGCGGTCTGTCATAATCACATTTTTAAGGCCCATGGACATCAGGAGCCGGATAATGGCAATGCCTGCGGCTCCTGCGCCGGATGTGACGATTTTTACCTCTTCCAGCTTCTTGCCCACCAGCTTCAGGGCATTGATCAGGCCTGCCAGGGTAATCACTGCCGTGCCGTGCTGGTCGTCGTGGAAGATGGGAATATCGCAGCATTCCTTCAGTCTCTTCTCAATCTCAAAGCACCGGGGCGCTGAAATGTCCTCCAGATTGATGCCGCCGAAGCTTCCGGCCAGCAGCCGGACCGTATGGACGATTTCGTCCACATCCTTGCTGCGGATGCAAAGAGGGATGGCGTCTACGTCTCCGAAGGCCTTGAACAGGACGCATTTGCCCTCCATAACCGGCATACCTGCCTCCGGGCCGATATCTCCCAGGCCCAGCACAGCGGTTCCGTCCGTGACAACAGCCACCGTGTTCCAGCGCCGGGTCAGCTCATAGCTTTTATTTACGTCTTTTTGAATCTCCAGACAGGGCTTTGCCACGCCGGGGGTATAGGCCAGGCTTAAGGCTTCCTTGGAATCCACGGCCGCCCGGGCCGCGATCTCCAGCTTTCCTTTCCATTCATAATGTTTTTTTAATGATTCTGCCGCGTAGTCCATGTTTCTTGTATCCTCCTCTTTTATAATGATCCAAAAGCTGCAGGCGTCATGCAGACGGGATCCTTCCCGTTTATGGTTTCCTATTTTGATTTTGTATCTGCGTGCTAAAAGCGATTGCTTTGTTCCAGTAGTCTGCAAAAATCCTCTGTCATCTGCAGATTGGGGCTTTCCTCCGGGTATCCCAGGTAGCTTTTCTGGTACAAATCCTCCTGCTGCAATACGCAGAAAGCTAAATGCTCTGTGTACTGGGGATAGGTGGACATAAAAGGGATGGGGGTGACGAACAGATAGCCAACGCCCAGCCCGGCCAGCTGGTACAAGGTGTTCATGTCTCCGCTGTGGATCATATTTTGAGGGACAATGTTGTGCCGTTCCAGCATCTGCATAGCCATCTGATATTGTCCGCCTCCGATTCTGGGCATCAACAGACATTTTCCATTGATACAGCCTCCGTCCAGCAGGAAGGGATGCTCCAGGGTTCCTTCCTTTGGGGACAGCGAAGCTACACAGCTCCAGCTTCTGGGAACCAGCAGATAGATCTTTTCGGTTTTCAGAACCTTGTAGCGGATGCCCGGGTAGGCTGTGGTCAGCGCGCCAATGGCCACGTCCACCCGGCCGGCTGCCAGATCCTTTTCCAGATCGGCTTCCAGCCGGTTATCCAGCCGCACGGTCACATCCGGATACAGGTGCATAAAGAGTTCCAGGGCTTTAGGAATCATAAGGGAACAGCGAACAGGCGGCACGCCGATGACAAAGGTGCTGCTTTTCTGTTTGAGAGACGCAAGCTTAGACCGAAGCGCCAGTTCCTGGGTCTGGATCTTTTTCATATCCTCAATATAGATTACGCCAGCCTCTGTCACTTGAATGGGCTGGACGCTTCGGTCAAACAGCTTGATCTCCAGGTCACGTTCCAAGCGATTAATATAGTTTGTAAGGGTTGGCTGGCTGATAAACAGCCGCGCCGCCGCCCGTGTCAGATTTCGTTCCTCTGCCAGGGTCAGTACATATTCCAGCTTATCCACAATGGTTCCTTCCCTTCTTTCTTCATAGAGCTCCAGATAGCTGGATGACTCTGATCCCAGTGTTAGGCGTTGCCTTTACAAGATCGGAAATACGGTCATGATCCACCCAACGGATACCACACAGCAGATCAGGGCCAACAGAGCGGACTGCTTAAACATGCATTTCTGATCATACCCGCCGTAGTTCATAATATAGGGAACCGCAGGAGTAGCCATGGGCGTCATAAATGCCGAGAGGCAGGCGGCCTGTACCAGAATCATCAGCCCCACCGGATTGCCGCCTATGGACGCGCAGGTGGCTATGGCAATGGGATGGAAAATCATCATGGTTCCGCGATTCTGCATGACCTGTGTCATGATAAAGGGAATCAGGAAGAAAATCAAGCCTACAATATAAGAATTTCCATTGACCGCATGAACCATGGCAGCCATACCGTTTCCGATGAGCTCCCCTGCACCGGTGGCGCTGAGGGCGCCGGACATGGCCAGAGCTCCCACGATGAGAAGCAGCATACTCATGGGAATGGCCGCGGTAGCTTCCCGGGGCTTTAATACGCCGAACAGGACCATGAGAATGGCTCCAATGACGGTGATTTCCCAGTTTTGCAGTCCCAGGCGGGATGCGAACATGAGAGCCAGGGCATCTGCAAAGAAAATAACCACGCCTGCATATTCCTGAAGGGGCTTCAGCGAAGCCTTTGCGGCAGCGCTTTTGACTGCCTCCACGGGCTTAACAACAGGCTCATCCGGTGTAGTCCGGGTGCAGAAAAAGGCACAGTAGAGCACACAGATAATCAGAAGCGGCAGGCGTGCTTTCATGGAATCTGTCAGCGCTACGGTAAAATCCATGTATCCATAGCTTTCCAGATATCCGTTTAATTCGGCTGCCACGGTAGCGCCGGCTCCAACAGGCAGTGTGCCGCAGGTAACGATGGCGCTGACTCCCAGAGGAAACATAACCTTGCTGGGCTTAATGTTCATGCTCTCTGCGGATGCCGCCAGCATGGGAGCCACAATACCAAACACGACTACCGGGCTTTGAATAAACTGGCTTAACAGCATAGCGATGGCGCAATAGCCCAGCATCATCTTGTTTAGATTTCCCTTGGCAATTCCCGAAATACCGTCTGCAATTTTCGTGCAGAATGAGGTTTGGTTAAAGCCTGCCGCCACAATACACATGCCGGCAATCATAATGACATTGGCATTGGAAAAATAAGTAAGCGCACTGGCTGCATCCAGACATCCTGTGAGAGTCAGGGCCAGCAGAGAGGTAATGGCTACGGTAGCCAGACTGTACAGCCCGCTACAGTACCCGATGACGGTCAATCCGAAGATGACCAGACAGATAATCAACTGCGTATTCATATGGTAAATCCCCCTTTTGTAAAAAATAAGTTGTATACCGTCCGCGCAGCAGGCGCTTATTGCCTAAGGCCCACGGGGACGCTATTTATATTCATTGTAATCCAGGCTCCATTTCCATTCATGGTAGGGCGCTGTCTCCAGGATATCCTCCCGAAGCTCCACGCCAAGTCCAGGTCCCTCCGGGAGCAGCATATACCCGTTCTCAATGACAAAGGGCGTTTGGATCTCCTGCTGGATTTTCTCCCACTCCGGATCCGGGGCAGGACACATTTCCATGACCTCAAAATTGGGAATGGATGCCGCCAGATGCAGACTGGCAGCCGTATTGATGCTTCCTGTGGCAATATGCGGGATCACATTTACATAGTGGCTCTCTGCAATAGCCGCCGCCTTTTTGCAGCCGGTGATTCCTCCCATAATGCACACATCCGGCCGCAGGAAGCTAACATTGTCCTCCCGCAACAGCATATCTACATCCTGGATACAGAAGCTGCGCTCCCCTACGCCGATGGGTGCCTCCGCCTTCCTACACACTGCCTGGAGAGTCTGATAATTCTCATAGTTGATGGGATCCTCAAAAAAGAGCAGATGGCAGTCGGCTGTGCGCTTCATGAGATCCACGCTTTCATGGGGCTGTAAAGACCGGTGGATCTCACAGCCAATATCCAGATCCAGCCCCACGGCTTCCCGGACCGCATGAATCATACGGCTCATGGCATCCTGGCGTTTGGCATAGGAGCCGTTTGCTTCCTGGATGTTTGTGGGATTGAGACGGATGCAGGTATAACCCTCCGCTTTTAGTTTTAAGGCGCTTTCTACGCTCTGTTCTATGTTTTTTCCCCGTACCACGCCCCACAGACGGATCTTATCCCGGACCGCACCGCCCAGCATCTGATAAATGGGTGCGTTGAAATACTTTCCTTTAATGTCCCAGAGCGCAATGTCAATGGCGCTGATGGCGCCGCAGACCGAGGTTCCACCGAATTTAAACCGGCTGTACAGCTCGCTGTCCAGATACTCGATTCGCAGAGGATCCTGTCCCAGCAGGGGCTCCTCCATCCTGTGAACGGCTCCCGCCATAGATTCCCGGAATCCCCAATTTCCGCCTTCCCCCACGCCAACAATTCCTTCATCGGTATAAACCTTCACAAACATTCTCCGCCATCCGGTCATAATGGGTTCTACTTTAGTAATCTTCATACAGCACCTCCTGTTTTGCACTTCGCCAAAGTGTTTTCTATGTTTTTATTATAATCTGTACATTTTGACGAAGTCCAATAATGGATTCCCATGATTCCATAGCCTACAGGCTATCAATCACACCGATCCCATCCCGAATCTTTATTTCCGTGTGGTAAAGCTTACTCAAATCCTGCAGGTGCCGCAGGAAGATTTCTGAAATTTCATTCCGTTTACAGACAGGATATCCTCCGGCAGGGGAGTCACATAGCCCAGCTTCACGCCGTAATCCGCATAGGCGTTCATGTTTGTCTCCTGCACCAGGCTTTTCAGTGTGGAAAAATAGTCCTGGGTCACATGGTAGACGGTATCCACCCGCAGGCCGTTTACTCCCGGGCGGCCGCACATCTGGGGACTTTGCTCCCCTGCCAGGTCAGAATCATGAAAATCCGAGGTAACGCCAATAAGGGCTACCCGGCAGCTGCCCGTGTCCAGATAGGCGGCCCGGGAGGCTTCCGTGAGATTTTTTCCGGTTCCCGCAAATATCATGGCCCGGTCTTTTAGATGCCGGGCAGTAGCCAACAGGCCTCCATGGCAGAAATCGCAGGCATGGTTGTTGGCGGTATTATACAGGTTAAAGCCCATTCCCCTTAAGTCGTCCAGGAACACAGGATCCGTCATGGCCCAGGTGCCGCCGCTAAAGGCCGACGGATATCCCTCCTCCTCATGACAGGTAACTTCCAGGTTGTTGAAGCTTACATCGTGGGAGAGGATCAGCTGCTGAAGCTCTTTCCCCCCAGGGTACTCTGCCGGGATTCTTCTGGTGGCAAAAGAATCCCCGGAGGCTATGAATGTTGTTTTCATGGAAATTTATCCCTCCTTCTTTCCCAGCAAATCCCACACGACGCCTGCGTAATAGGCGGCGCCCAGAGACAGGGCGTGCTCATCAAAATCAAACTGCCGGCTGTGGAAAGCCGAAGCGCAGGGAATTTGAATCCCCGTAAAGCAGGCCTGACCGCCCTTTTCGATAACCCGTTGGGTCATATAGGCAAAATCCTCGCTGCCGCCCATGTCTTTGGGATCGCCGGTTTCCAGGTGCAGCTTTTCCTCACAGACCTTGCGCAGCCGCTCCACCAGAGCAGGCGTACAGGCCATGGCGGCAGCCCCGCCCATACGGGTTACCTCCAGGGTGCAGCCGTGCATGGCAGCCGCGCTTTCCAGAATCTGTATGGTATACTGCTCCATATACGTATTGATGGCAGTGGTTTCCCCCCGCACTTCAATCTCAAGCTTCGCCTGGTCGCAGATAACGTTTCTGCCGCTGCCGGCGTGCAGGGTTCCCACATTCACCCGGCTGCTTCCCTCCCCGTGCCGGGGAATGGCGTGGAGATTCAAGGCCGCAGTGGCTGCTGCCAGCAGCGCGTTTTGGCCTTCCTGGGGATAAAGGCCAGCATGGGCGGATTTTCCTTTGAAATAGGCGTCCAGCTTGCTGGTGGCCAGGGTTCCCGAAAGACCAGGACAGATCTGAAAGCCGCCGTCAGAGGATTCCGCCAGATGACTGGCCAGAACATAGTCCACATCATCCAGATGACCGTTTTCCACAATGGACCGGGCGCCCCGGACGCCCTCTTCCGCAGGCTGGAAAATAATTTTAACGGTTCCTGCAAGCTGATCCCGCACAGAGGCCAGAAGCTCTGCCGCGCCAAGGCCGATAGTAATATGGCCGTCATGGCCGCATGCATGCATAACGCCCTCTGTAAGGGATCTAAAGTCCTCCCGGACCGGCTTGTGGGTTTCCTCCCCACACTCAAATACGCCCAGAGCGTCCATGTCAAAGCGCAGGGCTATTACAGGCCCTTCCCCGCAGTGCAGGATTCCAATGACGCCCGTATGGCCTCCGGCTGTTTGGGGAAGGAATTCCGGGCAAGCCCCGTGTTCCAGGGCCCATGCATAGTGTTCCTCCATGACTTCCTTTGGCGGAAGCCCCATGCGCGCCTCCTCCTTGCAGACTTTTGTTCCTGTAAGCACTTCATACCCCAGATCTTTGAGCCGTCTTGCAATCAAAGATGAAGTTCGCATTTCCAGCCATCCGGTTTCCGCATATTTGTGCAGATCTCTCCGGCAGTGAACCAGCTGTTCCTGCAGATTCTTCGCTTCTTTTACCAGTTTCTGATACATTGTTTCTCCTTTCTTTGCCTGCTGGGATTCCCAATAAAATAATTTCAGCCTTGTTTTATGTATTTTGACGCTGATCCGAACTCTTTCACATCCGGTTTTTGTTGTTTATACCGAAAGGACCCGGAGATATCAAAATTTTTTGGGGAAATATTTCGGAATCATCATAACACTTGACACAAAAATGGGGGAAATATATAATTTTTATAGAAATCCTGTCTTTTTTTATATAAGGGTCTGCCTGCTGTCTTTCCAGAAGAGACACGAGAAGAAGAGACACAAGAAGCAGAAGAGACACGAGAGGCAGAAGAGACACAAGAGACAAAAAAGCGGAAACAGGATAGAAGGAACAAAATTTTTTAAATAGAAAAGCAGAAATGAGGGAGTGCATGAAACTTGAACAGATCGCCCAGGTAATCGCCGTGGCAAACACAGGGTCCTTTACCAAGGCTGCCCAGCAGCTATATCTTTCCCAGCCCAATTTGAGCCAGTCCATCAAACAGCTGGAGGAAGAGATCGGCAACAATATTTTTGAACGGGCGCCTTCCGGAGTCACGGTTACGCCCTTTGGCAGGGAATACCTGGATCATCTGTATTCCCTTCAGAAGGAGCTGGATTCCCTGGACAGTTTTTGCCAGCACCATTCCCAGGAGATCCGCCTGTCCCTGAGCATTGCCGTCACCAAATGCATCTGGATCAACGAGCATTTTTCCAAGGTTATCGCCGCCAGTTCAGATCATAACCTCCATTTCTCCCTGTATAATACGGAAGATTTGGACACGGCTCTGGATCTGGTGCGAAGCTCTGCCTGTGATCTGGCTGTCATCAACCTGTTCAGCATCGAACGGCGGGAGGAGATCAGAAGGTGTGTGAACAGCGGCCTGGAATATCATCGGTTCTTTTCTTTCCCGCTTCATATCATGATCGGGGAAAAGAATCCTTTGTATCACCAGGAGGCCCCCATTACCCTGGAGGATATGCTTGCCTATCCCTATGTCAGCTATGGATCTCACCGGGAGCTTACCAGTTCCCGGCTCCTGCGAAGCTTGGGGATTTCCCAGCATCTGCAAAGCACCATCTGTGTCAATACCAACAGCGCCTTGTATAACGTGGTTGCCAATACCCAGGCGTTTACCCTTTCCGCAAACGCCTTTGCCTACACGGCCCAACCGGGAATACGGGCCATTCCCCTGTCCGACCTGCCCTATTTTATTGAATATGGCTGGGTGAAACAACAGCGCATGGCTCTCTCGTCTGTTGCAGAGGATTTTATTCAATCCATTTTAGATATCCCGGTCAGATAAGGGAATTCGGGGATTTAGCGGGACTGGCGGCTATGCGGAGAAATTCTTCCATGGCACGGCTCAGATAGCGCCCCTTTTTCCAGTAAAAATAAATGTTGCGCATGCTTATTTCCCCCTCAAGCTTATAATAGACCACCCCTGGGTTTGGAGGCGTCCTGCAGATCAGGGTACTGCTCACAAAGGAGATTCCCATGCCGGAGCAGGTAATGTTGTAGGCGGTCATTTGCTGATCCAGTTCAAAGATGGTTCTGGGCAAAAAGCCGCGGGACTGACACAGACGGACAGCTCTCTTTCGGGTATCGTTTTCCGGCTTCAGCATGATAAAGGGCTCCTGAGAAAATTCTTCCAGGGGAACGGCGGCTATTTGGTCCTCTAGGAAGGAGCCGTCGTAGATGGTTTCCAGTTTCAGCTGGTACGCCCCCATTCTCTGATTTACGGCAAAGCTTTCCGGTACTGCCAGAAGAAGAGACTCCTCCTGAAACTTTGCATGCTCAAAGAGCCCGGGATCCGGAACATGATTATCAATCACCAGGTTCACGCTGCCCTGCTGCAGAAGCTCCTCCAGCCGGGCTGTGCTCTCCTCCACCAGGGTCAGCTTTACCAGGGGAAAACACCTGGAAAATTCTCCCATCAGGGACGGGAGAACCAGGGAGGAAAACAGGCTGCTTCCGCCCAGAATCAGGCTTCCTGTTTTCAGATCTCCCCAGTCATTTACGAAATTGGAAAATTCATGCTCCACAGACATGATCTGCTCCACTGCCCGTATGTAGCGCGCTCCGCACTCTGTGAGCCCCAGAGGTTTTGTGCTGCGGTCAAAGAGGGGATATCCGATCTGCTGCTCAATGCGCTTCACTGTGGCGCTGAGAGAGGGCTGGGAGATAAACAGATTTTGGGCCGCCTTTATAAAGCTGCGCTCCCTGTATACTTCATAGACGTATTCCTTTCCCTGAAACATAAGCAGTCTCCTTACTATAATTTTAAATTTATAGAAATTATAAGAATATATGTATTTGATTATAGTTTACGCTTTTTTTATAATAGCTGCAACAACCAAATTTGAGAATTTAATCAGGAGGGATTTCACATGAGCCAGACAGAAAACCAGGGCTATCGACTGGAAAAAGATTCCATTGGATCCAAGGAGGTACCGGAGCAGGTCTATTACGGCATTCAGTCTCTGCGGGCTTCGGAAAACTTTCATATCACAGGGCTGGGACTGCACCCGGAGATCATTATCAGCATGGCCTACATAAAAAAGGCGGCGGCCATTACCAACTGTGAGACAGGTATTCTGAAGAAGAAAAAAGCAGAAGCCATTGTGCGGGCCTGCGACGAGATCGTGGCCGGTAAATTACATGAGCATTTTATCGTGGACCCCATTCAGGGCGGGGCGGGAACCTCTCTGAATATGAATGCCAATGAAGTCATCGCCAACCGGGCTATCGAGCTTCTGGGAGGAAAAAAAGGAGACTATACCCTGATCAATCCTAACGACCATGTAAACTGCGGCCAGTCCACCAATGATGTGATTCCCACTGCCGGAAAAATGACCTCTCTGCGGCTGTTGTACCACTTAAAGAAGGAGCTGCAGCGGCTTCACAAGGCGCTGACGGAAAAGGCAACGGAATTTGATTCCGTGATCAAGATGGGACGCACCCAGATGCAGGACGCAGTGCCCATTCGCCTGGGACAGGAATTCCACGCCTATGCCAACGCCATCCAGCGGGACATTTACCGCATGGATAAGGCTATGGATGAAATGCGCACCCTGAATATGGGCGGCACCGCCATTGGAACCGGCATCAATGCGGACGAGATTTATCTGGAACGGATTGTGCCCAACCTGTCCGAGGTCTCTGATATGGAATTTATTCAGGCCTTTGACCTGATTGACGCCACCCAGAATCTGGACCCCTTTGTGGCTGTGTCCGGCGCCGTGAAGGCATGTGCCGTGACTCTGTCCAAAATGGCCAACGATCTGCGCCTCATGTCCTCCGGCCCCCGTACAGGCTTTGGCGAGATCAACCTTCCTCCCAAGCAGAACGGCTCCTCCATTATGCCGGGAAAGGTAAACCCGGTGATTCCTGAGGTGGTGAACCAGGTGGCCTTTTATGTGATTGGAAACGATATGACCATCACCATGGCCGCGGAGGCCGGACAGCTGGAGCTCAATGCCTTTGAGCCTATTATCTTTTACTGCATGTTCCAGTCCATTGATATGCTGTCCTATGCAGTGCAGACCTTTGTGGACAACTGTGTCAGCGGTATCACGGCCAATGAGGAGCGCTGCCGCAATCTGGTGGAAAACAGCATTGGAATTATCACGGCCATTTCTCCCCATGTGGGCTATCAGGTGGCTGCGGATGTGGCGAAAAAAGCCCTTCAGACAGGAGAATCCGTGCGGAACCTGATTCTGAAAGAGGGACTTTTGAAGGAGGAGGAGCTGGATCTGATCCTGGATCCGGTTCAGATGACAGAGCCGGGAATATCAGGGAAAGAGCTGTTGATGAAAAAGGCTTAGTTACTTTTCACACCCACGCCAATCACTCCGCTGATTGGCGTGGAGCAAATACAGTTATGGGGCCGAAGGGACTGCCCTTCGCCGAAGGCGACTTTAAATGGGCAGTCCCTGTTACAATTCGCACCTTTATCAAATAAAAGCTTTTCAAAAACTGGCGTGGGTGTGAATTGTAACAAAGCTTAGAAAGGCCTTGCCTCAGCCGCAATTTTTGCGTTGCAGAATAGAGGGAATTGCGCTATAATGGTGGACAGGATTTATCTGGACACAGGGAAATTTCCATGCCAGATAGAGAAGACTGGAAGCCGTCAGGAGCGGCGGATTGGAGGCTATGATGGAAAAGAAGAATATTGACTGGAGCAATCTTGGTTTTGGCTACATAGCTACAGAGCAGAGATTTGTTTCCAATTACAAGAACGGAGCCTGGGAGGAAGGCGGTCTCACCACAGACAGCATGGTGACCATTAGCGAGTGCGCGGGAGTGCTGCAGTATGCGCAGACAATTTTTGAGGGCCTGAAGGCTTATACTACAGAGGATGGACGCATTGTGACCTTCCGCCCGGACCTCAATGCAGAGCGCATGGAGCAGTCTGCCAGGCGGCTGGAGATGCCGGTGTTTCCCAAGGAGCGTTTTATTGAGGCTGTTAGACAGGTGGTGAAGGCTAATGCCGCCTATGTGCCTCCCTATGGAACCGGAGCGACCCTGTATATCCGGCCCTATATGTTCGGCAGCAATCCGGTGATCGGCGTGAAGCCTGCAGATGAGTATCAGTTCCGTGTTTTTGTAACTCCGGTTGGACCTTATTTTAAGGGCGGCGTAAAGCCTCTTACCATCCGGGTCTCTGACTTTGACCGGGCGGCGCCTCATGGAACGGGCCATATTAAGGCCGGATTAAACTATGCCATGAGCCTTCATGCCATTGTGACAGCTCATGAGGACGGATACGATGAAAATATGTATCTGGATGCGGCTACCCGCACCTATGTGGAGGAGACAGGAGGAGCAAACTTCCTGTTTGTGACTAGGGACAATAAGGTGGTAACGCCCAAGTCCTCCAGTATTCTGCCGTCTATCACCCGGCGCTCTCTGGTGTATGTGGCCAAGGAGTATTTAGGCCTGGAGGTAGAGGAGCGGGAGATTCCTGTGAGCGAGCTTGGAGAATTTGCAGAGTGCGGCCTGTGCGGCACGGCAGCTGTGATCTCTCCTGTGGGAAAGATCGTGGATCACGGCCGGGAGATCTGTCTGCCCAGCGGTATGGAGCACATGGGACCTGTTACCCAGAAGCTTTACGATACCCTGACCGGCATCCAGATGGGACGCCTGAAGGCTCCGGAGGGCTGGATCTACCAGATTGGGTAAGCTGTTTTCCGGAAAGAGATGATAAAAGAGAATCTTGGTATATGCAGAAAACGGACTCGAAAGAGTCCGTTTTCTATGGTCTATATGGGATTTATCGTCTTATGCTTAGAATCCAATCAATACTGCGATAATCATGACAAGGGAGGCGCTGACAAACAGCACGCCCTGCATCTTGATCTGGAATTTGGCCCATTTTCCCCACTCAAGCTTGGCTACGCCCAGGGTGCCCAGCAGGCAGCCGGAAGTAGGCACGATCAGGTTGGAGAAGGCGTCGCCCAGCTGGAAGGCCAGTACAGAGGTCTGACGGGATACTCCCACCAGGTCTGACAGAGGAGCCATAATAGGCATGGTCAGAGCAGCCTGTCCGGAGCCGGAAACCACGAAGAAGTTGAATACGGTCTGGAACACGTACATGAGCCATGCGGAGATCACAGCCGGGAAGTGCTGCATGCCGTTGCTGATGGCGTGAAGGATAGTGTTCAGCACTGTGGGGGAGGAAGCGCTTGTTCCGCCCAGAATGATAATGATTCCCTGCGCCATACCGACCACCAGAGCAGCGCCTACCAGGTCAGCCGCACCGGACTGGAAAGCAGTGGCAATGTCGTTGACCCGCATGTCGTTCAGCTTGAAGATCACGGCGATTATACCGGATACCAGACCCATGACAAAGAACTGGGAGGCGATTTCCGGAATATAGAAGCCTTTTTTCACCACGCCCCAGACGGTCCAGATCATGGTCGCCAGGATGACCAGGAGAATCAGCTTATGGCCCAGACGGAAATCCGCCTTGGTATCCTCTTCTTTAAACTCGTTCCGGTATTTGGCGTCGCTGTCATAGGCCACGGATGCCGTGGGATCCTTTTTAATTTTAGCGGCATACATCATGGTAAAGCCTGCGCCGATGCCGGTAAACAGGAACCAGAGTACAATACGGAAGCCAGCCCCGGAGAGTACGGGCACCTCGGCGATTCCCTGGGCAATAGCCAGACTGAAGGGATTCATCCAGGATGCGCCGAAGCCGATCTGGGTAGCGCAGTAGGTGACCAGCACGCCGATTACCGCGTCGTATCCCATGGCAATAAACATGGGCACCAGGATCATGGCAAAGGGAATGGCCTCCTCGCCCATGCCGAAGACAGCGCCGCCCAGAGAAAAGAGGACAAAGAGGACAGGAATCAGAAACTTTTCCGCGCCCTTGGTCCGCTCGATCATAGCCAGGATGCCCTGGTCCACAGCTCCGGTTTTCAGCACAATGCCAAAGGCGCCTCCGATTACCAGGATAAAGGCTACGATACCTACGGCAGATCCCCACTTGTCTCCGGTGGTAAGGCCCTCGAACACATAGTTCAGAATGCCCTGGCCGCCGAAATCCTCGGTTCCAAACAGAGGCGCTGTGCTGGTGATCTTATTGCCGTTTTCGTCAGTTACATACTGGAAGCTGTCCGGATCCAGAACAGTCCGGGTTTTCTCCTCCCCATTTTGCATGTAGGTGATGTCTTTGGTCTCATATTGTCCCAGCGGCACGAACATGGTCAGAACCGCTGCGAATAAAATGACAAAGAAAATAATCACATAGGTATGGGGCATTTGCAGCTTTCGCTTTTTTTCATTCATAGTTTCTTCTCCGTTCCCTCTTGCGTAAATACGCGTTGTTGTGTTTTGTTCACAGTTGGGTGTTGGCGCCTTTCCTCACAGGGCGCCGGGCAGCGTTGGCTGCCGCGCTAAATGGACGGCTACTCAAAGGTACCCTTTTGGACAGGGATTTTATCCTGTACCATCAGGTTTCCTCTGGCCAGAACCGTGTGGATTTCCAGCGTGTTCTCCTCTGCAAGCACCAGATCCGCATCCATACCAGGAGCAATGCGTCCTTTGCGGGAGAGCTTCAAAAGAGCAGCCGGATTGGCGGTTACGGGCAGAAGAGCCCTGGAAATATCCAGGCCTTCCTGCAGAACGCAGTCCCGGAATTCCCGGTACAAGGAGGTGACTTTTCCCACTCCCAGGCCCAGACAGGTTCCATCTTTGGAAAAGATGGGCATGCTGCCCTGGCCGTCGGACGAGAAGGCAATCTGATGCTCCGGCACGCCGTCCTCCAGCATCATCCGAAGACCTGTGCTGGCCTTTACCTCGTCCTCCTCCAGAAAATCCGGATCCGAGCTGGTGGTCAGGTCCACAAAGCCTCCCAGCTCCCTGGCGTAGGAGATGCCGTCCCGCAGCAGGCGGGTGCTGCGGTTGATATGGGTGGGCAGCATATTGACCGGGGGAATCTCCGTTTCCTCCACTACATACCGCAGATAGGACAGCATGCGGGGGCCGTCGCCCATATGGATATTCACAAGACCTGCCTTGCCGGACAGGATGCCTCCCACCCGGGTGTCCGCCACAATCCTTGTAAATTCCTCCCGGGTAGGCTGGGAAGAACGGTGATCCGAGATGGCGATTTCCCCGCAGCCCACCACCTTGTCGATGAGGATCAGATCGTCCAGAATGTTTCCGGTAAGAGTGCGGACCGGAACCTGGTAAGAGCCTGTATAAATATACGTGGAAATGCCCTCCTCCTCCAGTCCCCGGGCCTTCGCCAGCAAAGAAGCGGCGCTTCGGGTCGTTCCGTCCGTGCCAAGGCACCCCACCACTGTGGTCACGCCTCCCAGGGTAATGTCGGTCAGCATGATCTCAGGAGTCCGAGTGTGATAGCTTCCCTCGCCGCCGCCGCCCAGAATGTGCACATGGCTGTCGAGAAAGCCCGGGAACACCAGCATACCTTCCCCCTCCAGAACCTGTACCTCATAGTCGCTGACAGCCGGAATATCCGGAGCAATTTTCTGAATGCGGGAATCCGCTATGAGAATATCCTGTACGCCTAAGTATTCCGGGGCATAAATTTTAGCTTTGCGGATCAAAGTCAGCATAAGAAATCCTCCTTTGTGGTACTGCTTGTTGGTACTTTGTACAGTATATCATATATTACCAGAATCTGATATATAAATTTGAGAGAAATTGTAAGAATTATGCATAAATGTGACCTAAAATGTCACTGCTCCGTCCGTTCCCGGTCACATTGGCAGATATTCGCAAATCCATGCCTTTGCAGAAGAGATAAAAAAACGGCAGGACGGATCCTCATTGTCCAGTCCTGCCTTTCTGCTTGCATGCGGGATCACAAAGCCCCGGGGGCCGGGAAGGAATCACCGCATATTTCCCATAAGCTGGCGCATTTCTTCCAGAATTGCCATGTCGTCCGCGGTGATTTTCAGGTTGGAGCTGTAGGTCTCACCAGCGGCCGTAGTGGCCTGGATTTCCAGAATCGTGCCCTCGGCAATGGTGTTTTGGGCAACGGCCTGGAGAAACAGGGGGAATTTGGGATGGTTGCGTGTAAAACGGTCCCAGAGTCCTTTGACGCGCAGTAAATCCATAGGGTTCATAGAAATTCTCCTCTCCTTAAAGATTCAATTCACGGGCAATCGCTGAGAAATTGATGAGCAGATCGTCGTAGATGTTTACCTTGATGGTGGCATCAAAGCTGAATACCACATGGATCAGGTCTCCCTCGAAATAGTTAAAAGTATGGCTTGATGAACCTGCGTTTGACTGGACATGTAAAAAATCTGTCCGTCAAAAACTTCTGCCCTGACATGTTCCGGCAAAGCTTCATACTGCTCTAAAGTAGTAATGGGAAGCTGCGACTGCAATGTTGGCATGTATCATCCTTCCTTTCCTGGCTGATGCATAGGGTCAAATACATGGAAAACAAAATACGTTAGAGAGAATTATAACACAGGCACGGGAATATTTCCACTGCTTTTGCCTGGTCCCTGCTTGATACGCTGGCCATAGCATGCAGTCTCTGTACTTTGTGATGAAAGAAATGGGCAGTTAAAAATGGAATGATAGGGTTTGAAAAGGGATTGGAAAAATAGTTGACACAAGAATAAGACTGTGGTAGTATAAACAAAAAGAAACTACTACAGTCTTATTTTAGTGGAACCGGAAAAAGAAACAATATGTGAGAAGGGAGTAAGGCAGGCATGGAGATAAAATTATTTGACTCGGAGTTAAAGGTTATGGAGGTGCTGTGGAGGGAGGGAGACACCACGGCCAGGCAGATTGCGGCTGAGTTAAAGGAGCAGGTGGGCTGGAATGTAAATACCACCTATACGCTGATTAAGCGCTGTATTAAAAAAGGGGCTATTAAACGCACGGAGCCCAATTTTCAGTGTCATGCCCTGATTCCCAGGGAGGAGGTTCAGGAGGCGGAGACCAATGAGCTCATCAATAAGGTATATGACGGATCAGCGGATAAGCTGTTTGCGGCTCTGCTTGGACGAAAGAAATTGTCAGCAGAACAGATCGAGAAACTGAAACAGATCGTGGGAGAGCTGGAGTGAGGTGATAGCTATGACATGGATACAGATGGGAATTTCAGGAGCGGCAATGATTGGAGTGGCGGCAGTTTTTCGGGCTTTGCTGCTTCACCGGCTTCCTAAACAGGTGTTTCTTGTATTGTGGGGGATTATCCTGGCGCGTCTTTTGGTGCCTTTTTCTATTTCTTCCCCCTTTAGCATTTACGGGCTGCTAGGGAGTCCGGAATATGTGGAGCGCGCAATGTTTGCAGGGGACGAAGAGAGGAGCTTCGGAGCTTCTGGAAATCCGGAATATGCGGATGGCATAGAAGCTCCCGGGGGGAAGCTTCCAGGGGACTTCGGGGCTTTGGAACACTTGTCCCTTACAGATGACGTGAAGGAGAGCGATACGGCAAACATCCAGGAGATCCAAACAGCAGGAGATCAGGAGATCTACGGGGATCATGGGCAGGAGAGACTGACAGGGCCGAAGGAACCGGTACAGAAATCCTCTGAACTGGCAAGCTTGTTTTTAACGAAAGACTTCTGGGGGCTTATCTGGATTCTGGGAACCTGCCTGGCGGCGCTTTCTTTTGGTATCTCCTACCTGCGGTGCCTGAGGGAGTTTCAGGTGGCCCTGCCGGTGGAGGGGACTGCCAGGGAGTGGCTGGGGGAGCATTTGACAGCAGATGGCAGGACGCCCGGACTTTGGAGGAGACCTGTTTCTATCCGCAGTCTGAATCGGCTGGGAACGCCTCTGACTTATGGGATTTTCCGGCCCGTGATCCTGGTTCCCAGGGACATGGATTGGAGCGACCGCCAGGCCGCAGATTATATTCTGGAACATGAGTGGGTGCATATCTGCCGCATGGACGCCCTTTTTAAGCTGTTTCTGGCTTTGGCTGTCTGTGTGCACTGGATGAATCCTCTGGTGTGGCTGATGTTTCATCTTGCCAACCGGGATCTGGAGCTGTCCTGCGATGAGGCGGTGCTCAGGCGCCTGGGAGAGCAGGTAAAATCCTCCTATGCCCGGATGCTGATTTCCATGGAAGAGAAAAAGAGCGGTCTGTTGCCTCTTTACAGCGGGTTTGGGAAAAACGCCGTGGAGGAGCGGATCACAGCCATTATGAAGCATCACAGGACGTCTCTTGGGGCATTGCTGGCAGCAGGCGTAGGGATTCTGTGCGTGAGCAGCGTGTTTGCCACCTCCCCCAGGCAGGAGTACGGTCAGAAAGATTTGCGGGAGGCTCTGACCCAGATTCCCGGAGATGACTTTACCCGGGAAGAGAGTCAGAAGCTCTTTGATCTGTGGATCGAAGGGTATGAGAACATGACAGTTTCTGATTTTCAGGAACAGCTGTGGAACATGACGGATACAAATGAATATATGGAGCTGATCGACAGATTCAGCTTCGCAGAGCTGAGTTGGGAGCTTCCCCAGGGCCGGGAGGCGGATGGACTGGACGCCTTTATCGAATACTTTTTCCATGTGTTTGAGCCCCTGTGCGCAGAAAAATGGCAGAGCCGGGATTTTGGGGATTTTATCATGGAAACCCGGGAGGAGCATGGGGATCCAGGGATACTGGAGTATGTTCTCACCCTGGAGATCAGGGATCGAAATGTGCTGACAGTGGGAAGCTATGAGGCCGTACCGCCAGCTGTCCATGAGGCCCTTGCCCGGTTTCTGGGAGAGAGGACTTCGGAGGAGCTGCGGGATGAAGAACAGATGGAGGTGCTTTTGAGACAGGAATGGGAGCGGATTTGGGAGGAGCTTGACACGGAGCCGGCTCTTTCTCTCTCCCTCTCCTGGTTTTATATGCCTCCGTCCATGGACGACGCTTTTTTGTATAGCCAGATTTCCGCAGAGGTTCAGGATGAGTGGAAGAACAGACTGGATCCCTATCTGCCCCTGGGGCTTACTTACACGTATACCGAGGATGGAAACGGCGGGTATGTCCGCATGTATTATGAGGGCCGGGAGGTCCGGGGAATCTGGGATGAGGAGACGGGGGAATGGATTTCCGATCATACGGGACTTGGCCGATATGACGCAGATGCGGTGGAGCTTATGGCAGTCCGGGAAAACGGGCGGTTAAGCGGACTGCGGGAGGCTGCTCCACAGGAGCAGAAAGAATGGGACGAACTGCGAAGAGAGAACGAAAGGGCCTCCCAGGAGGAAACCTTCCGGGAAGAA
Organism: Lachnospiraceae bacterium; assembly: GCA_022796795.1. Lineage (GTDB taxonomy): Bacteria > Bacillota > Clostridia > Lachnospirales > Lachnospiraceae > RGIG4284. The sequence continues at coordinate 44,677 of JAAWJI010000011.1, forward strand.
GCGCTTCGCAGGGCAAGAGAGACAGAGCACGGAACCAGGCAGGACTATGATTCTCTGCTTAAGCTTAGGGTAGAGGGTTATGATAAGCTGTCCCTGGAGGAGTTTAATGGGAAGCTTCTGGACTGGTGCAATGAAAATCCGGAGGGTATGGAGCGAATCGCGGAGGATGTCTTTTTGGAGGATTACCAGGTTTCTCTGACAGAGGAGGAAAAAGAATTTGTGTCCCGGACCTTTCCCCTTTCCCGGGAAGAAAATTACCGCATGGTGACCAGCTGGCAGACGGGGGAGCCATTAAAGCCCGCCTGGGTAGGCTCCAGAAAGTGGGTAAAACAGGAGGAGAGCACAGGAAACTGGTGCACGCTGTACTATCAGTTTTCCTACGAAATTCCGGATCAAAGTCGTGTCACCGTGGGAGAGCGGGACCGACTGGTGGGCGGTATGGAGAAGGAGATTCGCCGGTTTTGGGAGGACAGCGGTCTGCAGGAGCTGCTTGCCATGAAGGAAGAACAGGTGGCGGCGTATTTCCAGAGGCTGGCAGAGCAGTATAGCACAGAGCAGCTGGTGATTTCCATTGATGAGGAGCAGGTCCAATTTGAGCATCGTCCGGAGGGTTATTTACTTTCCTAAGCAGATATATTATAATAAAATCCACAGTTGGGCCAGGTTTTAACAATGGAACCAGAAGGAGGATCAACCCATGCTGATTGACATTACACTTCGTATTACCCCCAAAATGGTGGAGGACGCCCAGGGAAATGAAAAGAAGGCCATGGTAGGCCATCTGGGTACCCATTTTGATGTGATGAATCAGGAATTTCCCCTGGAATACATCACACGCAGAGGCGTGGTGTTTGATGTAAGCGCCTGGAAGGAGCGGGAGATCACCTCAGCGGATGTGGAGCTGGAGCGGGTGAGTCCTGACATGGCCGTGCTCTTTTACACAGGCTTTGTGGAGCAGGAGGGCTATGGGGGCAAGCGGTATTTTACAGAGCACCCCCAGCTTTCCCGGGAGCTGGTGGAGAAGCTTGTAGAGAGAAAGGTTTCTATCATCGGAGTTGACTTTGCCGGGGTTAGGCGGGGAAAGGAGCACACGCCCACAGATCAGTACTGCGCGGACCAGGGCGTGTTCATTGTGGAAAACCTCTGCAACCTGGGGAGCCTTCCCGCAGACGGAGAGGAGTTTCTGGTCCACACCTATCCCATGAATTATGAGGGGATGACAGGACTTCCCTGCCGGGTGGTGGCGGAAAAGCCCTGAGGAGAGAACGTGAAAAAAGAGATTTCTTATCAGGTATCCCTGGAGGAGGACGAAAACAAGCTGGAGCAGGTTCTGCGGCGGTCTCTGGAACTAAGTCCCCGGGAGATCCGAAGAGCTAAATTCCGCCCCCAGGGCATTTGCGTCAATGGCGTCAGGCGGCGGGTTACGGAAACTGTGCGCCAGGGAGAGAGGATCACGGTCTGTCTGGAAGAGGAGGGAGACGGCCAGGATCAGCTGGTGGCCGTGGCAGGAGAACTGCAGGTGCTTTATGAGGACGGGGATGTGCTGGCTGTGTGCAAGCCCCCGGGCCAGGTCTGTCATCCCTCCGGGGGGCATTACGCCGATACCCTGGCCAATGTGATGCAGGATTATTTCCAGAGGAAGGGGCAGCAGGGAAGGATTCGTCTGATTGGACGGCTGGATCAGGAAACCTCGGGCATTGTGCTGGCGGCCAAGAGCCAGGCGGCGGCAAGCCGTCTGAGCAAACAGCGGGAGCAGGGAATCCTGAAAAAGGAATATCTGGCTTTGGCGGCTGGCAATCCGCTTCCGGATCAGGGATGGGTGGAGGAGCCTATAGGTCCAGCCAAAAACAGAACAGAGGGAAAACGGGAGGCCATTAGGATGCAGGTGCGGCCGGATGGAAAGCCTGCCCGGACTTTTTATGAGACGCTGGCTCAAAGGGACGGCGTCTCTTTGTTGCGCCTGACGCTGGATACGGGCCGCACCCATCAGATCCGGGTCCATATGGCCTGGCTGGGTTGTCCGCTGCTGGGAGACACCCTGTATGCAGCCATGGCGGAGGGCTTTACCCGGGCCGCGCTGCATGCCGGGACAGGAGGCTTTACCCAGGCCGTGCTGCATGCCGGGGCGGAGGGCTTTACCCAGGCCGCGCTGCATGCCGGGACAGGAGGCTTTACCCAGGCCGTGCTGCATGCCGGGGCGGAGGGCTTTACCCAGGCCGCGCTGCATGCCAGGACAGGAGGCTTTACCCGGGCCGCGCTGCATGCCTGGCGGCTGGCGTTCTGCCAGCCCTTTACCGGGGAACCCATTGTGCTGCAAGCGCCCTTTCCTGAGGATTTTGCGGGATACCTTGTGCATTTTCCGCAAATTGTGTATAATGGGGAAGATGTCAAAGGATCATGAGGAAGTGTATGGGAAAATTTTCAAATCTCATGCATACCTTAGAAGGAGTGAATCTGCCGGATAGTCCGGCAGTGTCAGGTTTGAGAAGGGGGAGCGTTAGAATGAAGAATCTATGGAAAAGCCTGCCGGCGCGGCTGTTGGTGGGTGTAATAGTGGGAGTATTGGCAGGGCTTGTGGCCAATGAATCGGTGATGAATGTGGTGGTTACGCTGAAGCAGGTGCTGGGTCAGGTAATTACCTTCTGTGTGCCGCTGATCGTGATTGGATTTATCGCCCCGTCTATTACCAGGCTTGGGCAGAATGCCTCCCGGATGCTGGGAGTGGCCCTTATTTTGGCCTATGTGTCTTCTATCGGCGCAGCTCTGTTTTCTATGGCAGCCGGATATGGGCTCATTCCGCATCTGTCCATTGCCTCAGATGTGGAGGGACTGAAAAAGCTGCCGGATGTAATATTCCAGCTGGAGATCCCCCAGATCATGCCGGTGATGAGCGCTCTGGTGTTTTCCGTGCTGCTTGGCCTGGCCGTGACCTGGACCAAATCAAAGCATACAGAGGAAATCCTGGATGAGTTTCAACAGATCGTGCTGAGCATTGTTTCCCGGGTGGTGATTCCCATGCTGCCGTTTTTTATCGCCACCACCTTTTGCGGCCTGGCCTATGAGGGAACCATTACCAGGCAGCTGCCCGTATTTCTCAAGGTGATTATCATTGTGATGATCGGACATTATATCTGGATGGCTCTTTTATATGTGCTGGCAGGAGTCTATTCCGGAAAGAACCCCATGGAGGTAGTCAAACACTACGGTCCCGCCTATTTGACGGCCGTGGGAACCATGTCCTCGGCGGCAACCCTGGCAGTGGCCCTGCGCTGTGCCCGGAAGTCCTCGGTACTGCGGGAGGATATGGTAAATTTCGGCGTTCCCCTGTTTGCCAATATTCATTTGTGCGGCTCCGTGCTTACAGAGGTATTCTTTGTCATGACGGTGTCCCAGATTCTCTATGGACATATGCCTTCTGTGGGAACTATGGTGCTGTTCTGTCTGCTCCTGGGCGTTTTTGCCATCGGAGCCCCCGGAGTGCCGGGAGGAACGGTTATGGCGTCTCTGGGATTGATCACCGGAATTCTGCTCTTTGATGAGACGGGAACCGGTTTGATGCTGACCATTTTTGCTCTGCAGGACAGCTTTGGTACGGCCTGCAACGTAACAGGAGACGGAGCTTTGACCTTGATTTTAACCGGTTATGCAAAGAAGCATGAGATTGCGGAGGAGCAGAAATCTTGAAAAAAGATCTGCAGGTGAGGGAGATCTGGCAGGGAGATTGCCTGGAACGCATGAAAGAGATCGAAACAGAGTCTGTTCATTTGATTCTCTCAGACATTCCCTATGGGATCAGCTATGAGGAATGGGATGTACTTCATCACAATACCAACCATGGTCTGCTGGGGGCAAGTCCCTCCCAGCAGAGGAGCGGCAGCATTTTTAGGACCAGGGGAAAGCCCTTAAACGGCTGGTCCCAGGCGGATAAGCAGATCCCAAAGGAATATTATGAATGGTGCGGCAGCTGGGCTCCTGACTGGTATCGGGTGCTAAAGCCCGGCTCCAGCTGCTTTGTGTTTGCCGGACGGCGCCTGGCTCACCGCTGTATTTGCGCTCTGGAGGATGCAGGATTTATTTTTAAGGATATGCTGGCCTGGGAAAAGGATTCGGCGGCCTATCGGGCCCAGCGGGTCAGCTGTGTGTTTGAACGCCGGGGGGATGCGGAAAACAGCTTGCGTTGGCAGGGATGGAAGGTGGGAAATCTGCGGCCTCTGTTTGAGCCGGTGCTTTGGTTTATGAAGCCCTATCCTGTGGGGGGAACCCTGGCGGATAATATTCTGAGCAATGGGGTGGGGGCATTCCATGAGCAGGAGCTGAAAAGGCTTACGGAGCAGGAAGAGGGAGTAAGAAGCTGCTCCAATCTGCTCCGTGTCCGGGCAGAGGGATCAGACCGGGGCCGGCATCCTGCCCAGAAGCCGGTGCGGTTGCTGGAAATTCTTATTTCCCTGGTGACCGCAGAGGAGCAGCTGGTGCTGGATCCCTTTTGCGGCAGCGGGAGTACCCTGGTGGCTGCAAAAAGGCTTGGCAGGCAGTATCTGGGGATTGAGCAGAATGAGGAGTATTGCCGGATCGCCAGGGAACGGCTGAGGGATGCGAAATAGGATAGAGAAATCAAAAAGAGACGGCTGAAGCTCTCAGGTCATAAACCGGAGCGGAAGCCGTCTTTTTTTGCCCGTGCATGAAATTTATCCAAAAAGGAAAACTTTTTCTGAAAGTGGAAGCGTCTAATAGACAGAACAGGAAGGAGGACAAAAATTTTGAATCGGGAAGCATTACAAAAGAAAGTGGAAGAGCAGATCCTGGATTCCTATGAGGCTTTGTACCGCCTGGCCTTTACCTACGTGCATCAGGAGCAGGATGCTCTGGACATTGTACAGGAAAGTGTTTACCGGGCCATGAAGCACGCCTCTTCAGTCCGGGAGGAGCAATATATAGAGACCTGGCTCTGGCGGATCACCATGAATACGGCGATAGATTTTATCCGGAAGAATCGCAGGGAACTGGTTCAGGAGGAGTTTCCGGAAGCCGGAGTGGAGGATCAATATCAGGATTTCGATACCCTGGAAGCCCTGGAGGTGCTGTCAGAAAAAGAGCGGGCCGTGGTGGTGCTGCGATTCTTTGAGGACCGGCAGATCCGGGAGGTAGCGGAGATTCTTCAGGAAAATACCAACACGGTAAAAACCATTTTATACCGAAGTCTGCGGAAACTGAAAATAGAATTGACCAGGGAGGAATTGCTCTATGAAGGATAAGAGGCTGGACCATATGAGAGAAGAGTACGAACAGATTGGAATTCCCGGAGAGCTTCGGGAGCGTGTAGAGACGGCGATCCTGCAGGCAAAGAGGGAACTTGGCATGGAGGAAGAGATCCCAAGAACAAAGATCCAAAAAGCAGACGCAAAAAGGGAAGAAGATGCTCAGAAGACAGTTGCAGGTACACAGAAAACGTGGACAATGGAAATAGATGGAGCAGAAGAGGAGGATTGGAGCATGAGTCAGGGAAGCAGAGGAAAACAAAAGGGAAACAGAAGAGGAAGGACAAGGAGGAGTCCGCTTTCCTGGGCAGGGGGAATCGCGGGGACAGCTGCGGCCGCCATGCTGGTGATCACCGTGCTTGCCAACACAAGTCCCTCTGTGGCCTATGCCATGGAAAGCATTCCGGTCTTGGGAAGCATTGTGAAGGTGGTGACCTTCCGGAATTATGAGAGGAAAGAAAACACCATGGAAGCCAATATTAAGGTGCCGGAGCTTCAGGTGGAGGATTCCACGGGCCAGGTACAGGAGGAAAGCACCGAGGAACTGAACCGACGGATTCAGGAGTACACAGATGAGATCATCGCCCGGTATGAGGCGGACGTGGAGGCTGCGGGAGGAGAAGGCCATGAGTCCGTAGAGCTGGATTACCGTATTGTGACAGACAACGAGAAGCTGTTCTCCATCCGTTTCGATGAGCTCATTGTTATGGCCAGCGGCACCCAGCTGGTAAAAATCTATCATGTGGATAAAACCACCGGCGAGGTAATCAATCTGGACGGTCTGTTCCAGGCAGATGCAGACTATGTGACGGCAATATCCGAGAATATCAAAGAACAGATGAAGGAGCGGATGGCAGAGGATGAAAATGTCAGCTACTGGGTAGACAGCGATATGCCGGAGTGGAATTTTAAGGAGATTCGGAAGGACGCCGTGTTCTATGTAAATGAGGCGGGACATTTGGTTATTGTTTTTGATGAGTATGAGGTGGCTCCGGGATTTATGGGAAGCCAGGAATTTGAGATTCCCACAGAGGTGATTGCGGGGATGGTGAAAGAGGGATATCTTCTGCCTTAGATGAGTGGAGATTGACGGCGCCGAAATCTGGTTGTCCAGGGAGGACGAGGAGTTTCGCCATAATCCGGGTGTTGTGGAGGTTGGAGAAGGAAGTGGGGGGCAGGGTTTGCTCCGACTTAATGTAGAATTTTCAGGGGCTGTGGCAAAACAGCTGTTATATACAAGATAGAGCATTTAGGCCACAAAGGTTGCACCTATATCTTGCGTATAAGCTGCATTTTGCAACAGCCCCTTCTAATATTTCTCTATTTAACCACTTTCCCCTGAAACAACATTCCTGTAATGTCCAAATTCTCATTCAGCAGCACCACATTGGCCGTTTTCCCGGGATCCAGACTCCCGAAGCGGTCATAGATGCCGATGGATTTTGCGGGATTGACCGTGGCGCATTTCACGGCGGTCCACAGGGGAATCCCCATATCCTTCACTGCATGGCGCATACAGTCCATAAGGTTGGTGGCGGAGCCGGCAATGGTGCCGTCTGCCAGGGTTGCCAGGGAGCCGGTTACCTTCACGGCCTGTCCGCCCAGGGAATAATCCCCGTCAGTAAGGCCTGTGGCCATCATGCTGTCGCTGATCAGGATCACCCGGTTGTCTCCGAACATCTTAAAGGTGGCCCGGACCATGGCGGGAGCGATATGAATGCCATCGCAGATCAGTTCCACCTGGCAGGCGGCATCGTCAAAGGCAGCTCCCACTACCCCGGGAGCCCGATGGGAAAAGGGCATCATAGCGTTGTACAGGTGGGTTGCGTGGCTGGCGCCTGCAGCCAGGGCAGCCCAGGCTGTGTCATAGTCCGCTGTGGTATGGGCAATGCTCAGCACCACCTGACCTTTTAGAGCCTCTATAAACTCCATGGCTCCTTCCAGTTCCGGGGCCAGGGAGACCAGCCGGTACAAGCCTCCTGCAGCCTTCTGCAGGCGGCGGTACATGGCCAGATCCGGCTTTTTCAGATAAAGGGGATTCTGAGCCCCCTTTTTCTCCAGAGACAGGAAGGGGCCTTCCATGTGGATCCCGCAAAGCCTGGCCAATGGGGGCTTTGTGGTTTGGCGGCTGCCTTCCTGGTCCGCTTCTTCGTCCTGCCAGCGGGCAAACTCCAAAGCCTCCCGTCCGATAGAGGTTAGGGTTTCCTCCGGCAGGGTCATGGTGGCCGGGCAGATCTGGGTGACGCCGTTTTGCAGTTCATATGCGGCGATTGCCTCAAAGGCCTCCCAGGTGCCGTCGCAGAAGTCATAGCCCACGCAGCCGTGGAAATGGATGTCCGTAAGTCCCGGGATGGCATAGGCTCCCTGACCGTCCAGAATCTCATGGTCCCTGGAAGTTTGAGAAAGCTGTGAACCGTCTGTGTACAGCTCTCCTTCCTCAAAGGCGCCATTTTCCCGGAAAATCCGGATATTTTTCACAATCATGAAAGTGCCTCCTGTCCTTTTTATGTTTGCAGGCCATATGCCGCGAAGGGATTTTCATATGTCTGCGGAAGATTTTATAGTTTCATCATGGACATGGCCGCCTCGTCGGCAACTAAGGTCACGTCCGGATGCAGCTGCAGCACAGAGGCCGGTACCTGAGGAGTAATGGGGCCCTCTACGGCTTTGGCCAGGATCTCTGCCTTGTCTGCGCCGCTGACCACAAGGAGAATCTTCCGGGCCAGCATAATATTTTTGATGCCCATGGTATAGGCCTGGCGGGGCACGTCCTCTGCTTTCTCAAAGAAGCGTTTGTTAGCCTCAATGGTGAGAGGAGTCAGGTCCACGCAGTGGGTCTCTGCCGGGAACACGCTGTCCGGCTCGTTAAAGCCAATATGGCCGTCATGGCCGATGCCCAGAAGCTGCAGGTCAATGCCGCCCAGGTCCCGGATCATGGCGTTGTATGCGCTGCAGGCAGCCTCGCTGTCCGCCTCTGCGCCGTTGGGCACATGGGTGTTCTCCATGGCAATGTTGATTCCGGAGAACAGGTTTTTGTTCATAAAATACCGGTAGCTCTGGTCGTTGTCCGGCGTCAGGCCTTTGTACTCATCCAGATTGACTGTTTTTACCTGGGAGAAATCCAGATCTCCCTGCTTGTGCCATTCAATCAGCTGCTTGTAAGCGCCTACAGGCGTGGAACCGGTAGCCAGACCAAGAACGCAGTCTGGTTTCAGGAGAACCTGTGCGGAGATGATGTTGGCAGCCTTTCTGCTCATTTCTTCATAGTTTTTGACTTTGTAGATTTTCATGTTGCTTCACCTTTTTACAGACCGTTTTTGATCTGCCCTTTCTTTCTACAGTATAGCAGATTTTACCGTGAAAGAGGATACAAATTTAAAATTTATTTTGCCCATTTTCGAAAATTTGTTGCAGGTTTTGGGATATTTGTTGCGGCTTTTAGGGAAACCGTTGTGAAATCCTTCCGTTTGTAGTATGATAAGGCAGAAAACAAGAGAAACTTTATATCATCCTTTGAGCCCCGCGGATCCGGGACAAAGGATGGGAAAGCGGCAAAATAGAAGGAGGAATCTAGTCATGGCAATTTTAGTAACAGGCGGCGCAGGCTATATTGGAAGCCATACCTGTGTGGAGCTTATAAACGAGGGATATGATGTGGTTGTCATGGATAATCTGTACAATTCCAGCAAAAAGGCTCTGGACCGGGTGGCGGAAATTACCGGGAAGCAGGTAACCTTTTATGAGACGGATATGCTGGACCGGGCAGGGGTGGCAAAGATCTTTGCAGAGGAGTCCATCGACGCCGTGATTCATTTCGCTGGCCTGAAGGCTGTGGGGGAGTCCGTGGCTAAACCCATAGAATATTACTACAACAATATGGCGGGAACCCTGGTTTTGTGCGATGAGATGCGCAAAGCAGGAGTAAAGAATATTGTGTTCAGCTCCTCTGCCACCGTGTATGGAGATCCGGCCTTTGTGCCCATTACCGAGGATTGTCCCAAGGGAAAGATTACCAACCCCTACGGGCAGACCAAGAGCATGCTGGAGCAGGTATTGACGGATATCCAGGTCTCCGATCCGGAGTGGAACGTGATTTTGCTGCGCTACTTTAACCCCATCGGAGCCCATAAAAGCGGAAAGATCGGGGAGGATCCCAAGGGAATTCCCAACAATCTGCTGCCCTATGTGGCTCAGGTAGCCATCGGGAAACTGGAATGTATCGGCGTTTTCGGGGACGACTATGACACTCCGGACGGAACCGGCGTGCGGGATTACATTCATGTGGTGGATCTGGCCAAGGGCCACGTGAAGGCTATTGAAAAGTTAAAGGAAAAACAGGGCGTGCTGGTGTACAACCTGGGTACCGGCAAGGGCTACAGCGTGCTGGAGGTGGTAAAGGCCTTCGGAAAGGCCTGCGGCAAAGAGCTGCCCTATGTGATTAAGCCCAGAAGACCCGGGGACATAGCCCAGTGCTACGCAGATCCCTCCAAGGCAAAGGCGGAGCTTGGCTGGGAAGCTCAGTACGGCATTGAGGAGATGTGTGCGGATTCCTGGAGATGGCAGAGCCAGAATCCTGACGGGTATGGTGAAGAATAAAGCAAGATACGAGGTTTTTTATGAAGCAAATCTGGAACCGGTGCGGTTGGATAAAACGGATCTGGAAGGAATGGAGAGGAGAGCTGTTGGTCACGGCTCTCTTTCTCCCGTTATTCTGGTATCTTATGGATAGCGGATACCTGAATGACAGTGCTATGATTTCCAGGGGAACGGCAGGGGTGCTGTGCATATGGACAGCGGCAGCTCTGATTTTTGTGCTGCGGGGAAATATGAGCTGGGAGCGGGGGGCCCTGCTTTTGCTGTTGTGTGGCCTTACCATGCGCGTGGGCTATGCCCTGGGTACGAATTCCTACATTCGTCATCATGATTATGGAGATATCTGGTGGTTTGTGTACGGACATACGGAGCAGCTGAATGTGAACGATTATGGCCATGCGCCCTATATTCTCTACCTGTATCTGAACCGGAGCCTGCCGGATTTCAACGTGGGGCAGTTTTATCACCCGCCTCTGTTTCACATTCTGGCTGCTTTGTCCATGCGGGTCACCTATAAGCTTGTAGGAATCGAGGACCTCATTTATCTGTTTGAGGCCTCCAAAATCATTTCCTGCCTGGCCTCCTGCTATACTCTGCTGCTGGTGCCAAAGATCTGCAGGGAGCTTAAACTTAGGGGAGCAGGGGCCTTTGCGGTTGTGGGAGTCATGTCGTTCTTGCCCCTGTTTTATCTCATGGCAGGCTGGGTGAATAATGACGGTCTGGTGCTGTTCTTTATGGTCTGGATCCTTCTCTACAGCATCCGCTGGTATCGTAAGCCGTCCTGGGGAAATACGGTTTTCCTGGCTCTGGGCTTTGGACTTGGGATGATGAGCAAGCTGTCCTGCGGCCTCCTGGCCTTTTTTACGGGGGCGCTGATGCTGGCGCGGCTTCTGTATCAGATGAACGATGGGAGAAGGGGAGAGACGGTATATCCTCTGACTGTAAAGGGTCTGCTGCTTCGGTTTGCGGCCTTTGGCGCCGTTGCCTTTCCTCTGGGACTTGCCTATCCGGTGCGAAATTATCTGAAATTTAATCAGGCCTTCCATTATGTGCTGCGGCTGGATATACCGGAGGTTCCTGTATTGGATTTTGCCCGTCGTTTCCTTTTATTCCCTGTAGACAGGCTGTTCTCTCCGGTGTTTGCGGATCCGGCGGAGTATCATTTGAATCTTTTTTTGCTGAAAACCGCTTCCTTTGGAGAGTTTTCCTATTCGCCGGAATTAGAGGGATGGGGAATTGCCATTGTGGCGTCCAATCTGGCTCTAATCCTGCTGGCTGTGTTTAGCCTGATTCTGACGTGGCGCTCCTCCAGGGGATTTCTCAGGCGCTGGGCTATGCCTGGCTTGTGGCTCCTGCTCTATGGCTCTGCCTTGGCATTTGCCTGGGATTATCCCTACACCTGCAGCATGGACGCCCGGTATGTGGCGCTGACGGTTCTGCTGGGAGCTCTGTATCTGGGCTTCGGGGTGGAGCGGGGCGTACAGGGAATGAAAACCGGAAAGGGGCTTCTGGGCAGGAGTTTGTGGCTTTTGTATGTATTGGCGTGCTTGGGGGCAGTGACGGCGCTGGGAGTTTCCGGCTGCTATTTCTTCCTAAATCTATAAAGGGGTGCAATCTGTCAGATCCCGTTTTTTAGGATCATGGCAATTACGAGGAAACTTTAGAATAAAGCAGGAAATCCATGGAATACTAATCCTGATTGTTGGCAATTTGTCCTTTGGCAGGGGCGGGTGTCCCTGTAGGTGACAGAAAGATTTTGCCCGCAAAAAGTTTGTAAGAATCAGGAGGAATCAGGATGGATTTCAGGAACAGTGTGACCAAGGATAATCTGATGAAGGCATTTGCCGGGGAAAGTCAGGCCAGGAACCGGTATACCTTTGCGGCTCGGGAGGCCAGGAAGCAGAAGCTTCCGGTGCTGGAGCAGGTGTTTTTGTTTACAGCGGACCAGGAGCGGGCCCATGCCCAGATTTTTTACCAGCATCTTCAGGAGCTATCCGGGGAAAATCTGCGGGTGGACGGCACCTATCCCGTGGAGGTGTATCAGGATCTGAAAAAGCTCTTGCACTGCGCCATGCACAATGAATACGAGGAGTTTGACCCGGTTTACCGGGAGTTTGGAGACAAGGCGAAGGAGGAGGGCTTTGACAAGGTGGCCTATTCCTTTTATGCCATTTCCCAGATTGAGAAGATTCACGGAGACCGGTTTGGAACATACGCCAAATGGCTGGAAAACGGACAGCTTTTCCGGGCAGAGGTAAAGACAGGCTGGATGTGCCTGAACTGCGGCTTTGTGTATTATGGCACGGAGGCGCCTATGGAGTGCCCGGTGTGCCATGAGGAGCAGGGGCATTTCATCCGGCTTTCGCTGGTTCCCTGGACGGGGGAAGAGATGGCTTCGGATAAACAATAGGATAAAGGCTATACTGGAACGGTGTTCTGGTATGGCCTTTTTTCTTATTTTTCTTTTCTGTAGAGAGTTTATATATTTTTCCAATCCGTTCAGTGGATGAAACGGCCTGGTCGATTCTTCCAGTCTTTATCCCTCCGATTTCACTTGTACGAGTTTAACGGCTTCAGGTCAATATTTTTGAAAGGGGGTATCGCTCAATCATCTGATCTGATGATTTTGCGACACCCCCTTTGATTTACGACTCCAAATCATCCAGATAATCCTTCAGCTGATTCCGCGCCTCGGAAATAATGGCCCGGTCGTTGGTCTTCAAGGCCCGGTCAAATTTCTGCAGGGCCTGCTCCACCAGGATGCGCTGGTTGCCGATGCTTTCCTCATAGATGCGCTCTCCCCGCAGCAGCAGGAGTTTGTTTTCCTCCTGATCCCGGGGCGGGATTTTCAGGTAGGACAGATCCTCCAGGCGCTGTTCGATCTCCTCGTCCGTCATCTGGGTGTACTGGCTCTTGATGACCTGGCGCACGGTTTTTCCCGTGGATACCACTTTCACCACCACCTCCAGAATGGAGTTGATATCGTAGGTGTAGGTTACGTCTATGCTCTCCTCCCCGGCCTTTGCCTTGGGAATTTCAATGAGCAGCTCTCCCAGGGACAGGTTATTCTGAGCGAAACGGCTCTCTCCCTGGAGAATGTGCACCCGCAGCTGGGTCTGGTTGTCCCGGATCGTATAGAGGCGCTCCGTGCGGCTGGCCGGAATAATGGTGTTGCGCTCGATAATAGGGCAATAGTGGCCGCTCTCGAAATACCCCTCATCGATCTCACGGCTTACCTCCGTGCCCAAAGTAAAGGGACACACGTCCGTGAGAATGACCTCCTTGATGGCCTGGTTGCGCTCCTTCATGGCGCTCTGAATGGCAGCGCCCAGGGCCACGGCCTCGTCGGGATTCACCGTGCAGTTGGGCAAACGGTGGAAGAGACGGGCCACAAATTTCCGCACGATGGGAAGCTTGGTGGCGCCTCCGATGAGCACCACCTGGTCAATATCCTTCAGGCGGATACCCGCGTCGCTTAAGGAGCGTTTGATGGGCTGGCGAATCCGTTCCAGGAGATCCTGGCAGGCGTCCTCAAAGGCGCCCAGGGAAATATCCATTTCCCTGGTCTCTCCCTGGTAGGGGAAGGTAAAGCGGCTCACAGCTCCATCAGAGAAGCCGTATTTACAGATTTCCGCCTGTTTTTTCAGGGTTTCCAGGTCTTTTCGGCCCAGCTCATAGATGGGGATTTCCTGCTTTTTGCAGAACAATTCCATCAGAACCTTGGTAAAGTCCTCGCCGCCCAGGAAGTTGTCTCCGGCCACGGCCCGGACCTCCAGAATATTTTCAAATAACTCCAGGATGGACACGTCAAAAGTGCCTCCCCCCAGGTCGAACACCAGGAAGCGGTGGTTGCTGCTGGCCTGATACAGGCCGTAGGCAATGGCGGCCGCAGTGGGCTCGCTGATAATGCGCTCCACCTTGAGTCCCGCCAGCTCTCCGGCCCGCTTGGTGGCTCTGCGCCGCATATCGTTGAAATAGGCCGGCACGCTGATGACAGCCTCGGTAATCTCCTCGTGCAGATATTCCTCCGCGTCCTCCTTGAGAGAACGCAGGACAAAGGAGGAGAGCTCCTCCGCAGTATAATCCTTTCCATTCAGGGAATATTTCTTATCGCTTCCCATGTTCCGCTTAAAGACAGAGGCAGCGCTGTCCGGATGGAGCAGCATCTGCTCCCTGGCAGTTTCGCCTACGTAAAGCTGCCCCTCCTTGTCAATGCAGACCACAGAGGGAGTCAGATATTTGCCCAGACGGTTGGGGATCAGCTTGGGGCCCTCTTCTGTGAAATAGGCCGCCAGACTGTTGGTAGTTCCTAAGTCAATTCCTAAAATCATAGCTGCTTCCTTTTCTTTCTTTCCTAATGATGTCCATTTCCATGAGTATACTATGTTTCACCCAGTTCGTCAAATTTATCTTAGGGGTTCTCCGTTTCGCAGGGCGTACAGGGAATCCCAGTTGAAAGGATCCAGCTCCAGGCAGAGCCGGAATTCCTCAGCGGCCTCGCTCATGCGTCCCTGGATCTCATAGACCAGAGCTAATCCCTGGTGGGCCTCAAAGCAGGCGCGGTAACGGCAGTGCTTGCAACGGTGACACTGGAACATGCTGCGGAAAAAGGCCTCCGCCTGCTCCAGACGTCCCGCGTACATATGGGGCAGAGCCACAGAAAAGAGGCGGGCCGGCCGCAGGGACGGACGCTCCAGGTAATTGGCGAAGCCGCCGCATTCCCGCTGGAATAAGGCCTCGTATTCTGCGAAATACTGCTGCACCTCGTCACGCTTGCCCAGATGGAAGCAGGCGTTCATGTGCCCGCTTAAAAGGGACCGGCGCTGGGAAAAGCTCATTTTGCGGCTGCTATCCTTCAGAAGCTTTTTGCTCAGCTTGTAGGCAGCCTTGAAATCCCGCACCACATCCAAATAGAAGTCCAGGGCATCATTAAACAAATCCATATCCGTATTTTTCTTCAGCAGCTTCTTGTAATAATTCACGCCAAATTTCTTGTCCCCGGCCTCTGCGTGGGCATAGACCAGTCCGCTGGTAGCGTTGGAATCCCCGGGCTTTTCCGCCAGCTCATTTTCGTAGAGGGGATAGGATTTTTCCGGACGCCCCATGCGCCGGTAAATACGGCACAGGTCGTTGCGGGAGTGGGTGGGATAATTGTTCAGCACCTCCTGGGCCACGGCGACAGCCTCGTCATAACGCCCCAGCATTACATAGGATTTGGCCAGGCTGGTCAGAGGAAAGGAGGTCCGTTCATTGCTGGAGTGGAGAAGCTCTACGGATTTCTCCAGGATTTCCACAGATTCCTCAATCCGGTCCATGAGCTGCAGAGTCAGCCCCCAGTTGGCATAGGCGTACACATCGTCGGGCTTACATTCCGCGGCCTTCTGAAAGTCGGCAAGGGCTTTTTCCAGCTCATAGCCGTCCTGATACAGAATTCCCCGCTCCACATAGTAGTAGCAGCTGTCCGGAAACAGCTCCAGCTGTCGGGTGGCATAGGGAACGGCTTTTTCGTAATCCTCCATGCGGTCCGTGCGGTTGAAGAGATTCTGGTAATAGTTCATGAGATGATGGTTTGCCTTCCGGTCGTTAGGGTCCAGATCCAGAATCCGTTTGCAGTGAATCAGGATTTTCTTTGACTGGGGATCCAGATCCTGCAGACAATCTACAATATCATTAAGAAGAGCCGTATTGTCCGGAATATCCTTGGTGAGAGACAGGTAAATATCCAGGGCCTGCTGGTCCCTGTGGAGCCTGCGCAGGAAATCTCCCTTCATCCAGATCAGATTGGAGGAGTCCGGAAACAGGCGTACAGCCTTGTCAGCCTCAGCAAGTCCGGTCTCGTATTCCCGCATATCCATCAGGCACAACAAGATTTCCCGGTAAACATCCACCGGGGATTCAATATCATTATTCTCATCCTTTAGCTTGGGAAGCAGATCCTGGCACATATGCATGGCCTTTTCTGTTTGTTCCTTGTTCTGAGACAGGTAACGTAAGGTTCGCGCCTCAAAGAAATCCAACTCATTGCTGCCAAGTCCCACCTCCCGGGCCTTTTTGATTACATCCAGGGCGTCCTGGTACTGGCGGTAGTAGTAAAATACCTTGGTTGCCAGCAGATAGGGTTTCAGATAATAGGGGTAAATATCAATGGCCCTGTGGTAATCATCCACGACCTCCTGGGCCTTTCGCAGGTTGTAGTAGGCCTCCTGCCGGTAGGTAAAGGCAGGGAAGTACCCCTCATCCTCCTGGATAATGGCGTCGCAGGTGTCAATGCAAAGCTCGTTCTTTTCCCGGCGCAGATAGAAGGAGGCCAGGGCAGACTGATAGGAGAGCCGGGTGCCCAGATCCTTCTCGGCCTCGATGGATTTTTGGAAAAATTCTATGGCAGAGGCGTCGTTTTCCTCGTCGCCCCGCTCCTGCAGACACAATGCCTGGGTAAAATAGGCATAGGGAAGCCGTTCCAGCTTCCGCTGGGTCTCCGGTGTGCCGTCGTCCTCCAGATCCTGAATCTTTAAGGTCCAGACGCACAGGTAGGGCAGAGCCTTTTCGTATTCCTTCTGAGCCAAGTAGGTGCGTCCCAGAAGGTTGCTGTAATCCAGGGTAGATTCCTCCGGCGGCGTAACGCTTGTGAGCAGCTCCACGTTTTGATCAAAGAGCTCGTTTTGGAAATAGCACCAGCCCAGCTCCAGGCGCTGCTTGAAATCCCCGGAATTTTCCTTCAGCTGTTTTTCCAGATCCACAATCAGATGGGTGTTGGCCTCCTTCATGCAGTCCAGCATGTCGTCCGTGGGATTGGGGGTGTAGCGGTCCATAAGCTCCAGAACACGTTTTTTGGCGTCGGCCCACCGCTCCATCTTCAGGTCGGTGTGGACCATGCCCAGCAGCAGGACGTTGTTATCCGGATACTGGGGAAGATATTCCTGGTAGAGAGCGTCTGCCTGTTCCCATTTGTCCACGGCCTCCAGGGCCACGCCGCACTGGCCGATCATATACTGATTTTTATTTCCCAGCTTCAGCAAAGCCTGGCAGAGCTCATCTGCTTTCTCCAGCTTTTCCTGCTGAAGAGCAATGCGCATGCGCTCCACATCCTCATAGGGATGATAGATCTGGAAAGCCTTCAGGCCCTCCAGCTGCTCGATGGCCTCGTCCAGCTGGCCGTCATCCATGGCCCGCTTGGCATTGACGCACTGCTGCATGTATCCGTCGTAGTTGGCGTCGTCTTCCCCCTCAAAAAGGGTAAAATCAAAGAATTCTCCATGCTCGATCTTAAAAGCGGCAAAGGAGAGGAAGTTTTCGTGAAAATGTTCCAGTAGGTTCTGCCGGTCCTCCCGGATGTGAAATTCCCTGTCCAGATAGATCCAGATTTCCTGGGGCAGATAAAAATGATAGGACAAAAAGGAAATGCAGGCCAGACGGGCATCCTCCGCCGTATCCAGATCCATGCAAACCTCATCCTGCACAAGCTCCTTCCAGCAGTCCAGGTCGCAGCGGGAGGAAAGGGAGGCGTAGATCTGTTCCAGACGGGCTTTCCAGCGTCCCAGGGGGGAATCATCCACAGGTTCCTCTCCTTCCTGTTCCGCCTGATCGGCCAGGGCCAAAGCCTCCTCGTAGGCCGTGCGCAAGTTCTGAAAGCCCTGAGGGTCATCCTCCGGGTTTGTGACGGTAAGTTTGGTGCGGTAAGCTTGCTTTAGCAGATTTTTGTCCGTGGTTTCCTGGATCCCCAGGATGTAAAATATTTGTTCTTTCTCCATAAGTGATCTCCCCTTTTTCAAGCAATTTTTCTGTAAATGTTTTCTGCGTTTGCTTTTCTCGTGATTTGCGGTTCTAATCGGGCTAAGCAGTTGGAAAGGAACTTACAAATTCTGCTTAGCAAGCGCAAATGGGAACATACCCGTTACCGCTCATTATAGCATTTGTTAAGAGCAAAAATCTACCCATTTGCGTCAAAAAATTAGGGAAAAAATTAGGGATTTTCCGCAGGTATGTGCGTTATGTTTTCTACGAACCGAACAGAGGGCTCTCATGTCTGCCAGGCTCGTCTTTAAAATTTTTCATTGAAGCTGCGATAGAAAAGATGGAGAGGTAAAAGATGGGGTAAAAGATGGATTCTAAGCTTTGAAAAGAAGTGCTTGACAAGAGAAAACACGGTGCGTATAATGTGAATATACAGAAAGCCAATAGTTTCTGATGCCGCGGCTGTCCACGCTGCGGTATGTGTTTTCTGTCATGGGCGTTCGCCCGGAATTTTCAATATCAGAGCAGAAATAGAGAATAAGCATAAGATTGCTCTCGCATTTGCAGGAAGAAGCCCTGTGTGTTGGATTTATTTCCACAGATAGGCAATGAGGTTTGTCTCATAAGGACCCAGATATATTTTTGCTGTGTGAAAGGTGAGATTATGGGGATTGGAGGTTTATGGATGGGGACAGGGTATGAAGTATAAGATTGCGGTCTGCTCTTCCAGGGGAAGGAAGCGAAGGGAGAATCAGGATTCTCTTTTGGTGAAGACGGCCTGGACAGAGCAGGGAACAGTGCTTTTGGCGGCTGTCTGTGACGGTATGGGAGGCTTAAGCATGGGAGAAATGGCCAGCGCCCTTTTGATTCACAGGCTTTGCGGCTGGTTTGAGGAAGGGTTTCCTCTTCTCCTGAAAAGAAAGAAGTCCGCGCCTGGTCAGGGAAGGCTATTGCGGGCTTGTCACGCCAGGGAAGAGCTGCTTTTTCACAGTCTGGAGCGGCTGTTGGAGCAGGTCAATGGAGAGCTCTGCGTCTACGGACAGCGAAAGGGAATTCAGGTTGGAACTACGGCCACCATATTTCTGGCTGTGGGAAACCGGTATGTAATTGCCCAGGTGGGGGATTCCCGGGCGTATGAGATTCGGTCAGGGATCCGGCAGCTGACCAGGGATCAGACGTTGGTTCAGCGGGAGCTTGAAGCAGGGAGAATTACGCAGGAGGAAGCCATAAGGGATCCGCGGCGCAGTATTCTGCTCCAATGTATAGGAGCTGAAGGGGAAGTGTATCCGGATTTTTATAGGGGAAGACTGGGAAGGAACAGCATGTTTTTGCTTTGCAGCGACGGGTTTTGGCATGTGGTTTCTAAGGAGGAGCTTTGCGCCGGGCTTTCACCGGGAAGACTGAAGGAGGAGGCGGACATGCAGAGGGCCCTGGAGGAGCTTACAGGGCTTATTCAGAAACGTAAGGAGCAGGACGACAGCTCCGCGGTGCTGATTCGCTCAGAGGCGCCTGTTACATGAGTGCCTGTGTGGGGAAAGGAGGAGTAAGAAATTGCTGCAGATGGGAGACTTGGTAGACGGAAAATATCGGATTCTGCGCAAATGCGGCCAGGGCGGCATGAGCGTGGTCTACATGGCGGTGAATGAGCGCGCCAATAAGACCTGGGCGATCAAGGAAGTGCGAAAGGATGGATCCTGGAATTTTCAGGTAGTGAAGCAGGGGCTTTTGACGGAGACGAACCTGCTGAAACGCCTGAGTCACCCGCATTTGCCCAGTATCGTGGATGTCATTGACCAGGAGGGCTCCTTTCTCATTGTTATGGATTATATTGAGGGACGTACTCTGAAAGATGTGTTGGACGAGGAAGGGCCACAGTCTCAGGAGAAGGTGCTGGACTGGGCCAGACAGCTCTGCGATGTTTTGGGATATCTTCATTCCCGGGAACCAGCGGTGATTTACCGGGATATGAAACCCTCCAATGTAATGCTGCGGCCGGACGGACAGGTGGTGCTTTTCGATTTCGGGACGGCCCGGGAATACAAGAGGGAGGGCCTGGAGGATACCACCTGCCTTGGCACCCGGGGCTACGCAGCGCCGGAACAATACGGCGGACAGGGACAGACGGACGCCCGGACGGATCTGTTCTGCCTAGGAGCAGCTATGTACCATTTGCTCACCGGACATAATCCCGGGGAGCCGCCCTATGAAATGTATCCCATCCGCCGCTGGCGTCCGGAGCTTTCCTCCGGTTTGGAAGAGATTATCTGTAAATGTACCCAGAGCAATCCGGCGGACCGATATCAGTCCAGCGGGGAGCTTTTGTACGCCCTGAATCATTACTGGAAGCTGGATCAGACCTATCGCAGGAAACAGCGCAACAGCCTGGGCGTGTTTCTGGCGCCTGCGGCGATGTCCCTGCTCTTTGCCCTGGCCGGGGCGGGTTTTTACGGGGCGGGACTCCATGTGCAGAGAAACAGCTATGACGCCTGCCTGCTGGCCGCCAAAAATGCTGCGGAAAAAACAGAAGAGATCAGCCATTACAGAAAGGCCATAAGCCTGGATCCTTTCCGCAGCGAGGGGTATCTAGGCCTTTTGCGGGAGGGATATCTGGACGACCAGCTGCTGACCAGGGAGGAAAGCCTGGAGCTTAGACAGATCCTTCTGGATTACGGCAGAGACGGCAGGAGCAACGAGAGTGAATTTTGCAGGAATCAGGCAGGCTATGAGCAGTTTGCCTATGAGGCGGGAATCGCCTACTATTATAAATTCCAGGAGCGGGAGAGTAAGAAAAATGCCAAGGGCTATCTGGAAATCGCGGCGAATTCGGAGCATCTGCCAAAACAGCAGCGGGAACGGGCCAGAAGGCTGGCCGTGATCTGCGGTTACTACGCCAGGATCGGCATTCCGGACGCGGCGGGAGACGAGCTGGTCACTTATAGGGAGTACTGGCGGGATCTGACAGAGCTGTCCCAGGGAAACCTGGTGGAGCAGGATAATGCCAGGACAGCCCTCTTGCTGTACCGGGAATTGGCGGGACAAATCGTGTCCAGGGCCTGGGATTTCCGAAAGGGCGGTGTGGAGCAAAAAGAGGTACTGCAGGAGCTTGAAAAGATCCGAACCCATATAGGAACAGACTTTTCCCAGGTAAAGGGACAGGAGCCAGGGGAACTGGAGGAGGAACTTTTAGAGCTGGAGAAGCTTTTGGAGCAGGCAGAGCGGATGGTGGGCTCCGCCTATGGGCAGAAGGGACAGGGGGTGTAGAAGCTGGAGGAAATTACGGCGCAGATTGTATATTATACCAGGCTTTCTCTGCTGTGTTTGGGATTGTCCCTGCTGTGTTTTCTCACGGCAGTGATTTTATTTTACAAGCTGGATATTGGGACAGCCGTGGCAGACCTACGGGGGTATTCTGCCAGGAGAGAGACTGAAAAGCGGAGGGTAAAAAAGCGAAGGACCAAAAGGCAAAGGATCAAAAACCAGAGGTCAAGAAGGTGGGGGACCAAAAGGCGGAGGTCAGAAAAGCGGAGCATAGGAAAACGAGGAGGCGCAAAGACTCGTAGATCCGGACCCAGGAGAAAGGAGAGCTTCTTTGTGCCGGAACGGGAGATTATGTTGACCCATACACCGCGGAGGCGGATGGAAACAGGCGAAGAGAAAGAGGAGGAGAAGGGAAGTTTATGAAGAGAGGGAAGGAAAAGAGAAGAATGACGGGGAGAAAGGGCCTGGCAGGAATCGCAGTCCTTTTATGTCTTTGGGGGAGCATGGGGGATTGGAAGTTTTTGGATGTCTATGCGTCGGAGGAAAACGGGGAGCGGGTACAAGAGCAGGAACAGGGGCAGGAGCAACAGGAACAGGAGCAGCAGGAGCAGCAGGAACAGGAGCAACAGGAACAACAGGAACAACAGCAACAACAGGAACAACAGGAGCAAGAGCAGGGAAATCCGGGGTCTGAAAGAAAGCAGAGCTATGGCATTTCTCTGACAGATGTAAAAAATGATACCGGAATCTGCGTACAGGATGAGGAAGGAAAGTATTATTTCGGGGAGAGTCTGCGGGTGACACTGGAAATAGGCGTGGAGGAGTTGGAAGAGCCGGAGGAACCGGGAGAGCCAGGGGAACCGGAGGAACCAGAAGAGCCAGGGGAGTCGGAGGAACCGAAGGAGCCAGGGGAATCGGGAGAGCCGGAAGAGCTGGAGGAACCAGAAGAGCCAGAGGAGCCAGGAGAATCGGGAGAGCCGGAGGAACCAGAAGAGCCAGAGGAGCCAGAAGAGCCGGAGGAACCAGAAAAGCCGGAGGAAGCCGCGTCCACAGTGTTCTTAAAGAGGAATGGGGAAACACTGGCCCGGATTGACGCGGCTATGACGTATGTGGAGGACCTGCAGGAGGAAGGGGAATACCTCTATGTGCTGGAGGATGAGGAGGGGCATCTGTATGACTCCGCCGTTTTGGTAAATGCCAGGCAGTGCAAATCCAAGCCGCAGCTTGCGATTTCTTTTCCGGACACCGCGCCCTGTATGGGAGAGACTGCCTTTTTTCAGGGGAACCCGGATATTTTGGCAAGAATCCAAGATGAAATGGGAATCTGGAAAGTGGAATACCGGAAGGAAAGGGAGGGGAGCCAGGAGGAGCCAAAGATTTATTGCCTGCTAAAGGAATATGGAAAGGAGGAGGAAATCTACCCGGCGAAACAGCATCAAACTTTTGTCGGAAGCCTGAAATCAGGAGACCTGGAAGAGGAGCTTAGAGAAGCTTTGGAGGGCAGCCATTGCTATATAGTTCGGGTGACCAATGTAATGGGACAAACGACAGAAGCAAAGGCTCGCTTTGTCCTGGATGAGACGTGTCCGGTTCTGGAGTTTCAGTATCCGGAAGGGACAAAAGACGAGAATACCAGGCGTTTGTTCTACCGGGGGGAGGCTGCCATAGGTCTGCGGCTCTGGGAGGCCTGGTATGAGGAGCAGCTTTACCAGAAGCCTGGGAGCGGAGAGTCTGGGATCGAAGAGTCTGGGATCAGAGGGCCAGAGATCAGAGAGTCTGGGAGCGGAGAGCCAGGGATTGTGGAGCCCCGGATTGTGGTTGACGGAGATCAGAATGGACAGGCATGTGTGGAACAATGGGTCGTTGAAAAGCCGGAGGGGAAAGTCTGCGCCAGGAGCCAGGTTCACCTTCCAGGAGAAGCGGGGGAGGAAATCTCCTATGGTATCCGGGTCAGATACAGGGACTGTGCGGGAAATGCCCTGAAAAAGGAGCCTCAGGTTTGGGGAGAGGAGCAGGAAGACGGAGTGGTCAGCTGTGAACTGGTGGTGGATCAAAAGCCTCCCCGGCTTCTTTCCTTTCAGACCCAGGGGACTATTCGTCATCAGATAGGGGAAATTCCCGTTTATGAGCACAACAAGGATCAGGGAGATGTGCAGATCTCTTTTGTGATTCAGGATCATCCGGACTATTGGGATCCTCAGGCTGTGGATTTTAAAATTTACAGGAAGGGCGAGTCTGGACCTGTGGCGGATTTTGGCGGAAAAAATCAAAGCGGGAATCAAAAGGGAGCACTGGAATGGGAGCATAGGGGGGATCGGCACAGGGCTGTCTGTCATTTCTATGGGGAAGAGGAGCAGGCAGGAGAATATTACGGGGTGGTCTCTTACCAGGACCGGGCGGGAAATCCGATGGAGACTGAGAAAGAGGAAGACGGACTTTCAGAGGAGGCTCCCGGCAGATTACGGGGGAAGAGCTTTATTTTAGATCACCGGGCTCCGGAAGTTACGGTATCCTGCTCCCAGGCCGTAAGTCTGTTGGATGTCCGGGGAGCTCATGCCGCGAAAGAGAAGGAAAGGATTCCGGAAAAGGGGGATACCGCCTATTACGGGGATAAGATTAACGTTTCCTTTGAAATACAGGAGGAGTATCCGGCCTTGGAAAGGAAGGAGGACGGCGGATGGGAGCTTAAGGATTTTTCCCTGAGGGTTATCCGGGACGGGGAACTGTTGGAGGAGGAGCCTGATGTCAGCTGGCGGTATGAGCCGGGGGAACAGATTTGCTATGGAAGCTTTCAGATGGAAGCGGATAAAAAGGAACATAAGACAGACGGGGCCTATGAGATCCGGATTGCCTATGAAGATTGCGGGGGAAATCAAATGATTGGGGCAGATGGGATCACCGCAGGACTATTGAAGGAGGGCGTCTACCAAAGTCCGCTGCTGATTCTGGATACCGTAGCGCCGGAGCTTGCGCTCTCCTACACCATGGAGCCTGTGAGAAGCTTGGGGGACACCCAATATTTTAAGGAAGCAGGAAAGCTTGAGATACAGATTTCTGATAAAAGCTTCCGCATGGGAGAGCTAAAGGAAGAGTTGGAAAAGCTTGTGGTGGAAAATCAGATGGGGGAGAAGCTTACAGAGAAAACGGCTCTGTGGGCAGCCGTACAGGGACTGGAAAGCTCTCTTTTATGCAGTCAGAAACAGGTGGTGGAGCTTCCGCTTGCCGAGGACGGGATCTATGAAATCCCGGTAGCGTACACGGATCTGGCAGGAAATCCGGCAGTCTGGAAGGACAGCGGTTTGCCTGTGGGGCAGAGCAGGTCGAGAGTCTGCATAGACCGGCGGGCTCCGGAGCTTGAACTTACCTGTCAGGTGGAGGAGTCAGGTTTTTTGGACTGTATCCGATACCGGAATCTGGATTTTTGGACTGCAGATCACAAGATGACTATGACGGTCCGGGCAGAGGATCACACGGCGGGCATTAGGAAAATCCGCTTTACTGTCACAGATGAAGCGGGAAAGGAAACTGTGAGGGAAGAGGATTTCCCATCCTGTATACAGGGGAGCTATGCTCTGACGCTGCCTCTTTGGGATCGGGATTTTAAGGGAAGCATCAAGACGGAGGCCCTGGATTGGTCTGAAAATACAAGAGAGCTTGTTCAGTACGGGCTGGTGGAGAGCCAGGAAACGCACCGGGAAAGTCAGAAGGCCCGGATTCTCACAAAGACCCAACCCTCCCGGGTGGTGGATGGCGTGGAGTATTATGGGGAAGACGTAGAGCTTTCGCTGGAGGTGGAGGATTCCTATGGGGGGATCCAAAAGGTTTCCTATGAGGCGGGGAGTCAGATTTTGGGAGAGTGGGACTGTGTGCAGGAAGCAGAGAAAGGACAGAGCCCGGAGGGGATTTCGGATCTGACTTACCGCTTTAGGAAGGACCTGGTTTTATCCGCCCATGCCAATAACCGAAATAATGTGCCAGTGCGGGCCTCTTTTATTGACCATGCCGGACATGTGGAGACAGTGGAGAAATTTTACCAGATAGACGCCACGCCTCCTGTGATTACGGTGGAATATGACAGAAATACCCCTGCTCATGAAAAATATTATGACCAGGCCAGGACTGCATATGTGACGATCCGGGAGCGCAATTTCGATCCCCGGGACGTAGTGTTTACAATTACGAATACAGAGGGAGCGCTGCCGGAGATCGGAAGCTTTCGCAGTACGGGCCAGGGAGACGACATGCAGCACAGCTGCCAGGTCGTTTTTCAGGAGGACGGGGAGTATACCTTTACGGTGGGCTTTCAGGACTTGGCCGGAAATGTGGCGGATTACAGCCGGGTGGACACCTTTGTCATTGACAGGACGGATCCCGTGCTTACAGTGACCTATGACAATCAGGAGGCGGCCTCGGGATTCTATTTTGCCAAGGGCAGGAGGGCTACTCTGACGGTGGAGGAGCATAATTTTGATCCATCTCTTATGAAGGTGCAGATCCGCGCAGAAGAGGGGGAAGCCCCGGCGGTATCCGGATGGAGCCGGAATCAGGATGTTCACCAGGCGCAAATTTATTTTCAGGCGGATGGAAGCTATACTTTTTCCGTGGAGGGATCAGATTTGGCAGGAAATCCCCTGCCAGGCTATGAGACAGAGCCCTTTGTCGTTGATCAGACAGTCCCGGAGCTGGAAATTCTGGGCGTTCGCCATAAGTCCGCCAACAACGGGAAAATTGTCCTGGAGATTCAGGGCAGGGACACCCATTATGATCCAACAGGAACGAAGATCCGGCTGCGGGGACTTAAAAACGGAGAACAGGAAATTCGGGTGGGAGAAGAGAAGGAGTCAGGAGAGAGAGAGTCAAGAGAGAAAATCCTGACTGCGGATACCTGGAGGCAGTCCAGGGATGGAATGCAGCTTCAATTTCTGGATATTCCCCGCCTAAAAGAGCTGGATGATCTGTATATTCTGGAGGCGGAAATCTGTGATCTGGCAGGGAACCGGGCGCAATCCGCCATTTCGTTTTCCGTGAATCGGTTTGGCTCTGTCTATACCCTGGAACAGGAGACCGAGAAGCTGGTGGGAGAAAAAGGCGTCTTTTACACCCAGAGCGCGCCGGATCTGATCATCACAGAGACCAATGTGGATACCCTGGAGTTTCAAGAGATCGTCTGCAGCAGGGACGGGAGCCTGAGGACCCTGCAGGAGGGGCGGGATTATCAGGTGCGCGCCGACAAAGCAGAGGGAGAGTGGAAACAATATACATACCACTTGAACAAGGAGAATTTTCAGCAGGAGGGTGTGTACCGGATTTCCATTTATTCGGAGGACCGGGCCAGAAATACTTCGGATAATAACACAAAGGGAAAGGAGCTTGGATTTGCCGTGGACCGCACAAGTCCCTGGATTCAGATTCCCGGTCTGGAGGAGGGCGCCCAATACAGGGAAAGGAGCCATAGAGCCCTGGTGGATGTGCAGGATAATCTCTGCCTGCAGCGGGTGCAGATTGTGCTGAATGGAGAGAAGCGGGTATATGAAGCCGGGGAGCTTGCAGAGCTTGAGGGAAAGCTGCCCCTTTTGGCAAAAAGCAGTCCCCACTGGCAGGAATTGGAGGTGACGGCTTGGGACGGGGCCGGAAATGTGAGGAAAACAGAAGCGCTACGATTCCTTGTAACTCCCAATATTTTGGTACCCTTCTTTCTTAACAAGCCCTTGTTTTATGGGAGCCTGGGGGGCCTGATAGTTTTGGGGGCGGCGCTGGCAGCTGGATTTTGGAAGCAAAGGAGCTGAGAGGACCTTGCTTTGGCCAGGGATTTGTATGAGGAGCAGCGCAGTTAAAATATGACAAAAAATGGAACGGAAGATACATGGAAAAGCCGACAGAGGAATGATATACTGGCTTCAGAATTAAAAAAGGGAGGTTCACCTATGAAGAAAAAAGTATTGGCATTGATTTTATGCGGAATTCTGGTTGTTTCCGGATTGACGGCATGCGGCGGCAAAGAGGAACCGGCTGCAAGCGTACCAGCGTCAGAAGAGCCGGCTGAAGCGGGATCTACAGCGAAGGAAGAGGAAGGTAACGCCAGCTCGCAGGGCGTGACATTGACCTTTATGGCAAGCCAGGACTGGGTATATGACGCAGAAATGGAGCTGGGCCAGAAGTTTGAGCAGGAGACAGGAATCAAGATTGATTATCAGATCATTCCTTCCGACCAGTATTACACGGTTTTGATGACAAAGCTGAACAGCGGCGAGGGTCCGGATATCTTTGGCGGACAGTCCGGTACCTACGATATTGTGTCTCAGTATAATGTAGAGAAAAACGCAGTGGATTTATCCAATGAGTCTTGGGTGGGCGTTTACGATGAATTTGCAAAACAGCAGACCTCTACAGGCGGCGTGCTGTATGGAGCCACATATTTTGATACCACCACAGATTTTTACATGGTGTATAACAAGAAGATTTTCGAGGAATATAATCTGCAGATTCCCGCCAACTATCAGGAATACCTGCAGGTTTGCCAGACACTGCTGGACAACGAGGTTATGCCCTTCTTTGAGTGCATGGGAGATGGATGGCATCATGTCATGTGGTTCTGCGAGATCGGTGGAAAGTTTGAGGAGCTGGTTCCGGGAATCGTGGATAAGCTGAATAACAATGAGATCAAATTTGCGGATGTTCCGGAATTTAAGACGTGCCTGGAACAGATGAAGGAAATGGCGGACAAGGGCTACTTTGGGGACAACTATCTTTCTGACGAATATGCAGATATGCCGGCAGCGCTGGGAAGTGGGGAATTTGCCATGACTATGGCAAAGCCGGGTACGATTTCTGAGATTGCCGCTGCTTCTAACGGAGCCTACACAGAGGATGACTTTGGAATGTTCCTGATTCCTACTCTGGACAATGACGTGCTGAACGTACATCCCTGCGGGCCTACTAGATTTATTTACTCTGGTTCTCAGCATATTGAGGAGGCAAAACAATATCTGGAATTTATGGCAAGCCAGGAAAGCGTTCAGTATATGATTGACAATGAGCCCAAGGTGGAAAATCTGCCCTATAATGTAGGCCAGACACCAGCTTACAGTGAGTACACCCAGAATTTTCTGGCCTCCTGTGAAAAATCTGGCACTGTATTCCAGGACAGCATCAAATACCTGAATCCTCAGTGGTTTGAGTTTGGACAGGATATGATTGCTATGTTGATTGGCGATATGGATGCGGATCAGGTGCTGCAGGCGGTAGACCAGAGACGGGAGACGCAGGCTGTGGCGGCAGGAGATGCTGCCTGGAACTAAAAAGCAGGATATATGGATGCTGTCAGATCGTGGCAAATGCGATCTGACAGCATTTCTTTGTCTAGGACTCCGCATGCTCCGCGGCCTGATTCCGGAAGCAGCTCGGACTTACGCCGGCGGCCTTGCGAAAAGCCTTGCTGAAATGGAACTGATCGGCATACCCCACTTTTTCTCCTACCTCCCGAATGGGCAGGGCGGTGTTCAGCAAAAGCTGCTTGGCATGCTGGATCCTAAGATCTGTCAAATATTTGATGGGCGTGCAGCCTTTATGTTTATTGAAGATTTTGGCCAGATAAGCGGAGCTGAAGCCCAGTCTCTGGGCCAGGGAGGTCAGATCCACCTCCTGGGCAAAATGATTCTGAAAATACAAGGACACATAGTCCACAATCTGGGCGGCATTGTGAGAAGAGATGAGAGAATCCTCTTCCAGCTCGTACTGTTTGCTGAGAGCCAGCTTTACCCGGGTCAGAGAATCCAGCAGCTTTTCCTCGGTGACAGGCTTCAGAAGATATTCGAAAACCTGATTGTGCAGAGCCTCCTGGGCATATTCAAATTCCGCATAGCCAGTGAGGATAATAGAGCGGATTTCCGGATACCGCTCCTGGGCAATATGAGTCAGCTCCAGGCCGCTCATAACAGGCATTTGGATATCGGTAATAATCAGGTGAATATTCTGGGATTCCAACAGAGCCAAAGCCTCCGCTCCGTTGTGACACATGGCCTTCACACGAAAGCCCATATCCAATTCCTCCACATGGCGGGCAGTACTCTTTAGAAGCAGATCTTCGTCCTCCACCACCATCACATTAAAATGCTGCAGTTTAATCATATGACTTTTCCTCCTATGGTTACACTTGCCCCTCCGGAGGGCATAGTTCCCACATCGAAAATAAATGCTGTTTTATACAGCATATAGTAACGAACATAGATATTCATCATTCCCAGGCCATCCAGCTCCAGGCGGGGCAGAAGGCCATGGATATTGACTTCTCTGATTTTTTCCTGCAGGTTTTCCAGAGCTTCCGGGGAAAAGCCGGGGCCATTGTCCCGGACCTCAATAATCCAGGTGCTCTCTCCTTGTACTCCGCGGATGGAAATGTGCCAGGGAGGCGCGGCCTTTGTGGTATATTTTACGGCGTTTTCCACCAGAAGCTGGATGGAAAGCTTAGGAAGCTCCAGCTCCAGCATCTTATCCTCCACATCAATAGAGTAGGACAGGGAACTGCCAAAACGGATTTTCAGACAGTTCAGGTAGCGGTCACAGTGCTCCAGCTCCTCCTCCAGGGTGGAGAGTGGACGCTTGTTGGAGGAAATATAGCGTAGAATTTCCGTCATATCAAGGCACATCTGACTGATGCCCTCCGTCATTCCCTCCTCCGCCATGGCGTTGATGGTAGCCAGGGCATTGTAGAGAAAATGGGGATTTGTCTGGGATTGGAGGGCCAGCATCTGGGCCTGCAGCTCCTGCTCTTTCAACAACATCAGGGCCTGGAGAGAGTGAATCTGGCGCTCCTGGAATTCATTCACAGAGTCCCGCAGCTTATCAATCTCCACAATATGGGAGTCCGGCATATGAAGCCGCTTCCATTTATCCTGAAAATCCAGATCATTGAGATAATCGTACATATGGGTCAGGGGAGCGCTGAGCCGCAGGGAAAGCTTCCAGGCAATAAAATAGCAGCAGACGCAGCCGATCAGGAGAATCAGCAGCATGCCGCTCAGATAGCGGAAAATGGGAATCAGCACCTGCCTGCGGTCAATGGTGACAATGGTGGTAAAGCCGCACTTGGCCATTCTGGAATAATAAACGTATTCCCGGCTTCCGGTAAAAGAGTTCTGGACGGATTCCGTATGGGTGTCTGCAGCCCTCAGATAGTCAAAGGTCTGGCCAGGATCCTGGTCCAGGGGATAGGCCAGATTTCCCAGATTGTCATAGATATACACCTGAATCTCATAGCTGCTGCCAGGCTCTATAGCCTGGGAGAAGGCGATGTCCTGGTACTGCATGACCTCTACAATCCCCATGGGCCGGTGAAAATTATCAAAGAAAACCCGGCAGATGGAGGTGTAGAGCCGGTCCGGCCGGGTGCCGGTGCTGTAGGAGAGCAGAAGATCCGATTCGCTGGGAGGATAAAAGGCATGTCCGTCCATAGCCATGGTATCCTCATACCAGGATTTTTCCCAAACCCTGGTGTTCTGGTAGCCGGTATAATTTCCCATACAGTAGCAGCCTTCCTCCAGGTCATAGAGAATAATCTGCCTCACATTGCTGTTGGCGCCCCGGATGGAATAGAGCAGATTATTCATGGAGGATTCGGCGGAAACCTTTTCCTGACCATCCATGGAACCGCGCCGGGAAAAATAGCTGGCAAAGGTGTCTTTAAGCTGAGTGGAATAGAGCACATTGACGCTTGTGATGTTCATAAGCTCCAGCTGGTTTTCCACATCCTGGGAAATGGTGTCGCAGATTTGCTGCAGGCTTTCTGTGGTATTTTTACGCATGGTTACATATTCCATGGCCGTAAATACAAAGGAGACGGACAGCAGAATCACCAGCATAAGATTCAGATAGGTGGATAGGAGTATTTTCTGAATACTGCGATTAGATTTTGATTTCATCATATCCACCTCCAGGGATTGCTGTACTCATCTTATCATAAGTGGATCGAAGTTTCCAGAAAGAGGTTAAAAAAAAACATAAAGATCCTTTTTTCGTGCATGGGATCCCGGAGAAAATTGGTATATGATAGGGGCAGAGAAGATAAAGGAGGGTTTTTCGTGAAAAAGTCAAAGGTCTATCCTTGGTATTTTGCAGTGGGAGCGCTGCTCATCTACACAGTTCTGTATGTCATGCCGGGAATCATCGGCATCGGATATTCGTTTACAGACTGGTCGTCCTACTCCACAGAGCTTCATTTTGTAGGGTTTAAAAATTTCAAGACCATTTTCAGTGCGGATGAAAATTACCTCAAGTTTATCGGCAACACATTGCTGTTCACTGTGGTTACCACAGCCTGCAAGACGGTGCTGGCATTGATTCTGGCCCTGGCCTTGAGCAAAAACATTAAGTGCAAGAATTTCCACCGGGGCGTTATGTACATGCCCTCGGTTCTGTCTATTTTGATTGTAGGCCTGGTGTTCACTTCCATTTTGAATCCTAAAAACGGCCTGCTCAACAGTGCTCTGGATACCATGGGGCTTGGCTTTCTCACACAGAAATGGCTTACCAATCCCAAAATCGCCTTCTGGTCTGTTATGGCAGTGGACGTGTGGAGAGGCGCCGGCTATATTATGACGATTCTGATTGTGGGAATCCTCTCCATTTCCACCACCTACTATGAGGCGGCCAGCATTGACGGCGCCGGAGGCTGGGCTAAATTCTTACATATTACCCTTCCCCTGCTGCGCCCCACTCTGGCAGTTACCATTGTGCTGAATGTGCTCTACGGTCTGAAGGTCTTTGATATTATCTACGTGCTGACAAACGGCGGGCCCGGGCATACCACGGAGGTTATGTATACGGCGGTATTTAAGCAGTTCTCTCAGGGAATGTACGCCATCGGCACCTCCATCAGCTCCATTATGTTTATCTTTATGGTCGTTATCGGATTCTTTATGATTAAGATTCTCACAGGGAAAGAGGTGGAGGAATAATGCGTGGAAAGAAACATATTCAGATTTTTTTAAAAAATATTCTGGCCTGGCTGGTATCCCTGATTATGCTGTTGCCGCTGGCCCTGATTGTGATCAATGCCTTTAAACCGGAGGAAGAGGCTCTGGCCCTGACCCTGACTCTTCCCGTAAATTGGACCCTAGAGAATTTTACTGTGGTTATTGAGAAGGGAAAGCTGCTGGTCAGCTTCTTAAACAGTATGCTGTACTCGGTAGGCGCAACGCTTCTCACCGTGACGTTTGCCTCCATGGCAGCCTATCTGATGTCCAGGCGCAATGACAGCAGGTTTTTCCGGGCTGTTTATATGTACCTGGTACTGGGAATTGTGATTCCCATCAACTATGTGGCTCTTATGAAAGTGATGCAGATAACTCACCTGAACAATAACCGGCTGGGAATTATCCTGCTCTACACAGCCCTGCAGCTGCCCTTTATGGTATTTCTCATTTATGGCTTTGTGGCCAAGGTGCCCCGGGAGTTGGACGAGGCTGCGGTTATGGACGGCTGCGGTCCTATCAAACTATTTTTCAGTATTATTCTGCCTCTTTTAAAGCCAGCGGTGATCAGCTCGGCGGTGTTGTGCTTCCTCAATACCTGGAATGAGTTTATTATGCCCCTGTATTTCCTGAATTCCACCACCAAGTGGCCCATGCCCCTGGCGGTGTACAACTTTTTCGGCCAGTATTCCAAGTCCTGGAATCTGATCTGCGCGGATATTCTGCTGACCTGTCTGCCGGTAATTATCATTTATGTGGCTTGCCAGAAATATATCGTGGGCGGCCAGACAGCGGGAGCTGTGAAGGGCTAAAGTCTGCAGACAACGTTTCCGTCGCTTTCCCAAAACGCATGGAAGGCCGTTGTACGACGGGAAGCAGGAACAGAAAGTGAGGAGAGAGACCATGATTACAGATTTTCATATGAGACAGAATGGAGTGGAGCTTTATTCTGACAAGGGATTGTACTGGATCCAGGGACTGGGAGAAGGAATTTTTCGTTGCGTGTATACCCTGAGGGACCACATAGAGCCGGTTTCTCCCCTGGAAATCGTACCCCAAAAGCCCTGGCGCCTAGCGGTGGCTGAGGAAGAGGGGAAGTTTCAGATTACGGGAGCTCAGATCCGCCTGCAGGTTGACAAACGGACAGAGGCTTTTACCTGGTTTGAGGAGGAAACGGGAAGGCTGTGGCTGGAACAGCCTGGCCGGGAACTGACGGAGACGCCTGTAGACCGCTGCTGCCTGGAAGGGGAGGATCCGGTGATTGAGCGGGTAAAAACTGTGGACGGAGAACGGAATTTTGTTAAAAATCTTAAGCTTCGCAGGGATCGTATGGCCTACCGGGCCAGACTATACCTGGATTTTCAGGAGGAAGAGGAGATCCATGGGCTTGGGCAGGGCGAGGAGGGGATTTACAACTATCGGGGAACAA
This sequence comes from Lachnospiraceae bacterium, assembly GCA_022796795.1. Taxonomy (GTDB): domain Bacteria; phylum Bacillota; class Clostridia; order Lachnospirales; family Lachnospiraceae; genus RGIG4284. The sequence continues at coordinate 77,910 of JAAWJI010000011.1, forward strand.
ATCAGTACCTGTACCAGCACAATATGCGGATCCCGGTGCCCTTTTTGGTTTCCAGCAGGAACTATGGTATTTTGGCGGACTGCGGCTCGCTTATGACCTACAACGATGATGCCAGGGGAACCTACCTCTTTTTGGATACGGTGGAGCAGCTGGATTACTATTTTATTGGAGGACAGAGCCTGGATGAGGTGATCAAAGACTTCCGGGAGCTTACCGGGCGGGCTGCAATGCTGCCCAAATGGGCTTTTGGCTATGTGCAGTCCCGGGAGGCCTATGAGAATCAGGAAGCGCTTTTGGATGTGGCCGGTCGCTACCGGAGTCTGGGCGTTCCTCTGGACTGCGTGGTTCAGGACTGGCATACCTGGGAAGAGGACCAGTGGGGCGACAAGCATTTGGATAAAAAGCGGTATCCGGATATCCGGGCCATGCACGAGAAGCTTCATGCCATGAAGGTACATACCATGGTTTCCGTCTGGCCCAATATGAACGCAGGAACGAAGAATCATGAGGAATTTTTGAGAAAAGGAATGCTTCTCTATGACTATTCCACCTATGATGCCTTTTCCCAGGAAGCAAGAAAGCTCTACTGGAAGCAGCTGGAGGAGGAGTTGTTTTCGGGAGGCTTCGATTCCTGGTGGTGCGATTCCACAGAGCCCTTTTCCGGGCCGGACTGGTCCGGGCCGTCCGTAAGGGAGCCTTGGGAGCGTTATTGTCTGGTAGGGGAAGAGCACAAAAAATATCTGGATCCGGCCCAGGCCAATTTGTATGCTGTGGCCCACGCGAAGGGTATCTATGAAAATCAGCGCAAAGTCTGTGGGGAGAAGCGGGTTTTGAATCTGACGCGTTCAGGCTATGCCGGTTCCCAGCGTTATGGGACCGTGCTGTGGTCCGGGGATACCAGCGCCAGCTGGGATACTATGAAAAAGCAGATCACAGAGGGGTTAAATTTCTGTATGAGCGGCATGCCTTACTGGACCCAGGATATCGGCGCCTTCTTTGTGGTGAAGGAGAACTGGCAGCACCGGGGCTGCGGGCGCAGCAATGATCCCACACCGCTGTGGTTCTGGAATGGGGATTACGAGGAGGGCGTGGCGGACCCGGCATACAGGGAGCTCTATGTGCGCTGGCTCCAGTATGGAGTATTTCTGCCCATGTTCCGCTCCCACGGCACGGACACACCCCGGGAAATCTGGAATTTTGGAAAACCGGGAGAACCCTTTTTTGAGGCCATCCGGGAGGCCATAGAGCTTCGCTACCGGCTCATCCCCTATATTTATACCTGGGCCGGCCGGGTGACCTGGGAGCATGCCACCATGCTGCGAAGCCTGCTCTTTGATTTCCAGGGAGATCCGGAGGCTCGAAGGTTGAATCAGGAATTTATGTTCGGGGATAACATTCTGGTGTGTCCCGTGACAAAGCCCATGTTTTATGACAGGAATGGGCAGAAACTTCCAGAAGATATAAGCTGGAGCTGCTATCTGCCCGGGGGCTGCGGCTGGTATGATTTCTGGGACCATACATACCTGGAGGGTGGACAGTGGGTGCGTGTGGATGCAAAGCTTAACAGGATTCCGCTGTTTGTCCGGGCAGGAAGCATACTGCCTTTGGAGACAGACCTTACCTATGCCCAGGAGGAGACGGGAAAGCCTCTGGAGCTCTGGATCTACCCGGGAGCCGACGCTGCCTTTCGTCTCTATGAGGATGCCGGGGACGGCTATGGGTATGAGGATGGGGATTACCAGTGGATTTCCATGGAGTGGAAGGAAGAGACCAGGACTCTGAGGATTGGAGCATGTTCCAAGAGTTTCCCTCAGGGCATAAAGGGACGCAGGTGCGTGGCGCTGCTTGGAAATGAAAGGGGAGCTTCTGCAAAGAGAGCAGAATTTCTTTATACAGGGGAAAACGTGGAGATCTTTCTGGGCTGATATTTTTGGATGACGGCTGGGGAGGCTTTGCAGAGGAGTTTCCGCATTTCAAGCAGGAAAGACACAGGCGTTTTTAGAGTGCAACAGGAGAGGAGTTGTCTATTATGAAATATAAGAAGAACTGGGAGCAGGCCCAGGAAAAATGGAAAAATTACTGGAAACAGCAGAATACAGGCCGTCCCCTTATGTGTGTGATCGCCAGAAAGCCGGAGATTGAGCATCTTTCCTCTGGGAAACCGGTAGAAGGCGGCTGTAAGGATGTGATCTGCCAGGGACTGTATTATGGTCTGCCGGAGGAATTGAAATGGAAAACCATGGAGGATAAATATCTGGATCCAGAGCAGATTGTGGCCCGCTACCGCCATTTCTGCGAGACTCATGAATTCCTGGGGGAGAGCTTTCCAAATCTGGATGTGGATTTTGGGCCGGGTTCCCTGGCCTCCTACCTGGGCTCGGATATTCAGTTTAAGGAGGATACGGTGTGGTTTACCCCCTGCTTTACAGACTGGGAGAGTGCGCCGGAGCTTGTATTTGATCCGGAAAATTCCTGGTTCCAGAAGCATATGCAGCTGGTAAAACGGTGCCGGGAGCTGGCCGGAGATGATTTCTATGTGGATATGCCGGATCTCATGGAGAATATGGATGTGCTGGCTTCCTTGCGGGATTCCCAGGAGCTGCTCTGCGATCTTTTGGAGGATCCGGAGGAGATTGCCAGGAGAATCCGCCAGATTGATCAGGTTTACTACGAATACTACGACCGGTTTTATGATGTGATCAAGGATCAGGAGGGCGGAAATGCCTACACGGTGTTTCAGATTTGGGGGCCAGGCCGGACTGTGAAGCTGCAGTGCGACCTGTCGGCCATGATTTCCGCAGAAGCTTTCCGGGAATTTATTCAGGATTCCCTGCGCCGCCAGGCGCAGAAGGCGGACTGCGTGCTCTATCACCTGGATGGGCCCCAGGCTATCCGTCATCTGGATGCCCTCATGGAGATTGAGGAGATTCACGCCCTCCAGTGGACCAGCGGGGACGCCGGACCTGACGGAACCTTGGAGGACTGGGATGTGATCTATGACAAGGCCCGGGCCGCTGGGAAATCTCTGTGGGTCAAGGTGTATTCCGGGAAATTTGAGGACTGGCTGCGCCATGTGGACCGGCTGGTGCAAAAATACGGGTCCCACAGCCTGTTTCTCATGTTTCCGGAGATGTCCCTGGAGCAGGCCCAGAGGCTTCTCCAATATGCGGATGAACATTGGAGCGATGTGAAGGGAACCTTTCAGGCCTAGTCAATGTCCAGGGAGAGGCTGTGAGCAGCCAGCAGCTTACAGCTGTATGGCAGGGACGAACCAATGCAAGAGCGTACAGGTGTAAAATAATCAAATAACAGGGACTGCCGGGAATTTCGGGGAGAAATTCTATGGCAGTCCTATGTTTTTATTAGGTTGCGGATGGAGTCCGGGGTATGATATACTAAGTAGCGACAACGCATGTACTTGAATTGGGAGGAAAAACATTGAAATTTGACAGTATTATCTTTTTGTTGGACCGCCGCATGGCGGCTTTCCGGCCGGGAAAGAAGCCGGAGATAATTTCTTTGGCCAAGCTTCCCCAGGTGCCCATGATCCCCAGCTATTATCATCTGGAGGAGAGCGGGGAGTCCCAAGAGGCAGTGATTCAGGAGCTGCGGCCCTATGTAAAAGGATTCTTCCGGAAACAGGCGGTGCTTTTGTGCATGCCTGACGACGCGCCTGTGTTCGTAGATCAGAAATATATGCGGGAATTTTTTATCTGCCATGGTGCGGGGACAAACACTACGGTCCGCACCCTGGAAAGCCTGTGTCTGGAAAAGGGACGGGAATATGTGGCGGTTTCCCGCTCCGAGCGTTTGATCACCTTGACCTACCGCCGGGGGCAGAGTCAGCCAAAGATTCAGTATTTGCCCCTGTCCCTGGCAAATCCGGAGACCGTGGGCCTGGGAATCCGGAGTCTGAGTCTGGAGGTAGCCTACAACGAGCCGGATATTTATATTCTGGATCCAGATGAGAAGCTTAAGGAATACTATGCGCTGGGGACGCCGGTGGGGTTAGAGGAACTGGCAAAGTGGGCGCAGTCCTTGGCGGAGAAAAACTGGGTGTGAGAAAGGGAAAACGGGAGGGGAGACTGGCTGTGATCTGACAGCAGCTGAATTTGGGAAGATTTGTGAAGGAGGAAACAAGATATGGCAGGATCCATATTTGGAAAACAATTCTGCATTTCCACCTGGGGGGAATCCCATGGAAAGGGAATCGGAGTGGTCATAGACGGATGCCCGGCAGGGCTGCCCTTAGGGGAAGAGGATATCCAGGTCTATTTGAACCGCAGGAGGCCGGGACAGTCCCAGTACAGTACGCCCCGGAAAGAGGCGGACCAGGTGGAGATTTTGTCCGGAGTCTTTGAGGGACGGACCACAGGCGCCCCTATTTCTCTGTTGGTGGAGAATACCTCCCAGCGCTCGGCGGATTACAGCGAGATTGCGTCCTATTACCGTCCGGGACATGCGGACTTTACCTTTGATCAAAAATATGGGTTTCGGGATTACCGGGGAGGCGGACGCTCCTCGGGCCGGGAGACCATTGGCCGGGTGGCCGGAGGCGCTGTGGCAGCCCGGATTCTGGAGAGTCTGGGTATTACCTTTTGTACCTACACAAAATCCATTGGGCCGGTTTCTGTGGAAATGTGCCGGTTTGACGCCCGGGAAATTCAGAATAATCCGGTCTTTATGCCGGATGCCCAGGCGGCGGAGAAAGCTCAGGAATATCTACAGCAATGCATGAAGGAACACAATTCTGCCGGCGGCGTCATCGAGTGTGTGGTGAGCCGGGTACCGGCTGGTCTTGGGGATCCCTGCTTTGAGAAGCTGGAGGCAAATCTTGCCAGGGCGATGCTGTCCATCGGCGCTGTAAAAGGATTTGAAATGGGGGACGGTTTTTCTGCAGCCCGCAGTACGGGAGCAAAGAACAACGACGCATTTTATATAGGAGACCAGGGGCGGGTGGAAAAGGCCACCAACCATGCCGGAGGCGTTCTGGGTGGAATCAGTGACGGAAGCCCCCTGGTTTTCCGGGTCGCGGTTAAGCCTACGCCATCCATTTCCAGGAAACAGCAGACTGTGAACCGGAAGGGCGAGGAGATTCAGATCCAGGTAAAGGGACGGCACGATCCGGTTATCGTACCCCGGGCTGTGGTGGTGGTGGAGGCCATGGCAGCCCTGGTGCTGGTGGACGCTTTGTTCTTTGGCATGACAAGCCGCATGGAGTATTTGGAGAGAATCTGGGGAGAGCCAGAGAGGGGATTTCCCCGGACTGACGCCTGAGATTAAAATTGGCAGATTGGATGCGGGGAAAATATATGAGAAAAGCCTGCATCGAATAAAGGAAAGAGGAAAGATGGATGTATGAACTGATTAAACGGGATGGAAACGCAAGACGGGGACGGCTGCACACGGTTCACGGTGTGATCCAGACTCCCGTGTTTATGAATGTGGGAACCGCGGCAGCCATTAAGGGGGCTGTTTCCACCATGGATTTGAAAGAAATCGGCACCCAGGTGGAGCTGTCCAATACCTACCACCTGCATGTGCGTCCGGGGGATGAGATTGTGAAAAAAATGGGGGGACTCCACAAGTTTATGGTGTGGGACCGGCCCATTCTCACAGATTCCGGAGGGTTCCAGGTGTTTTCCCTGGCCTCTTTGCGGAAGATCAAGGAGGAGGGAGTTTATTTTAATTCTCATATTGACGGACGCAAAATTTTCATGGGGCCGGAGGAGAGCATGCAGATTCAGTCCAATCTGGCCTCCACCATTGCCATGGCCTTTGACGAGTGTCCCTCCAGCGTGGCGGAGCGCTCCTATGTGGAGCAGTCTGTGGCCCGGACCACCCGCTGGCTGGCACGGTGCAAGAAGGAGATGGCCAGGCTCAACAATCTTGCGGACACCATCAATCCCCATCAGCTGCTGTTCGGCATCAATCAGGGAGCCATTTATGAGGATATCCGCAGGGAGCATGCCAGACAGATTGCGCAGATGAATCTGGACGGCTATGCCATCGGCGGACTGGCCGTGGGGGAAAGTCATGAGGAAATGTATCATATCATCGAGACTGTGGTTCCGGAGCTGCCTTTGGATAAACCGATTTATCTCATGGGCGTGGGAACCCCGGCCAATATCCTGGAGGCTGTGGAACGGGGTGTGGACTTTTTTGACTGCGTATACCCCAGCCGCAATGGACGCCATGGACATGTGTACACCAACCAGGGAAAACGGAATCTGTTCAACGCCAAGTATGAGCTGGATGACCGGCCTATAGAGGAGGGCTGTCAGTGTCCGGCCTGCAGGCATTATAGCCGGGGATATATCCGGCATTTGCTGAAGGCAAAGGAAATGCTGGGCATGCGGCTTTGCGTGCTCCATAATCTTTATTTTTATAATACCATGATGGAGGAGATCCGGGACGCCTTAGATGCGGGAGAATTTGCGGCGTATAAGAGGAAGAAGCTGGCTGGGCTCCAGGGGGAATAAGGCGCCTGTAAAAGATAGGTGTGTTGTAAAGACAGAATAAGGGGCTGTAAAAATGGAGTGAGACATTCCCCATTTTTTACAGCCCCTTGTTGAATCTTGTTAATTCCGTACAGGAAGACCAGCAGATTTACATTTTTGTCAGCTGTTCCAGAAACTGCACCACCAGTCCCAGCTGGGACAGCTTGTTTTCTCTAAGCCAGGCATTTTCATAGTCGGGGATCCAGGCCTCCCACCATTCCTTTAGCTGGGTGCGGGTGAATTCTGCATGGCCGCTTAGGAAGAGCACAGTCTGGTTCAGCAGCCGGATTGCCTGGGCGGCCACGGCCAGATCTCCCATGCAAGGATCCGTATCTGCCCCCAGCTCCCGGAATTTCTGCAGCAGCTCCTGACAATGAGCGATGTGTTCCAGGATCTTAGGAATATCTGCTTCCAGTTCCTCTTCTTCTCCCCGTTTTCTGGCGCTGAACCAGGGCACTAGCCGGGCCCACTCGGCGGTGCGCTGGCAGTCTCCCAGCTCCCGGATCAGCTGCACCACGTTGACGTCTCGCTGCTTATAGAGAAGAGCGCTGACTGACCGGTCAAAGTATTCGTCCAGATCTCCCAGGGCGTTCCAGGATTTTTCCGCCCCGGCGGCTATGCCGAACTGCTGGCAGTTCCAGGAGCAGATGGCGCCGAAATCCCCCCAGTTGGTGTTGAGGAGTCCCTGGGCATGGTTTTCATAGCCATACTGGGCCATTTTTGTAATATTTCCCGTGGAGCGGTCGATCTCCTCCACAAACCGGTTCCAGGAGGAGGTGCCGGGGCAGACAATTTGGGCGTAACCGCTTTGACCGAAAAACTCTACATTTTTTTTCACAGGATCTTTCAGGTAGCACCAATTCAGCAGCACAGTGTCCTTTGGCAACAGGGAAACCTTTTCCGGGTGCTCCAGCAAAATATCCCCCCACATCTGCACGGTCTTTCCGTGGGACTTCACATGACTGATAAGCTTTGTGACAAAGGAGAGGTAAGCTTGGGCGCTGTCCTGCCCCGCGTTTTTTCCCTTACAGAGGTCAAAGGTTTCGTCGCAGCAAATATTAAACCGGTTGCTGCAAAAAAGGGGAAGATACTGGTCTATGAGGGAGCAGATCAGGGAAAGGCTCTCAGGGTTGAACACGTCGATGGTGTGGTGATCCATTTTTTCCATCCAGTAGTGGTTGGAGGGTTTATAGTCTGCAAGCTCGCACAAATGACGGTATTTCCTGCTCTGCAGCAGGTCGTACAGATGACCGAAGGTGGAGAGGGAAGGCACCAGCTCTATAAAATAGAGATGACAGAACTGGTCCAGCTCCAGCAGTTCTTCAGCGGTGAGCCTGTTTTCAGGATCCGTGATGTCCAGACATTCTGTAAATTCAAAATTGCTTTCCACATACAATTCCAGACAGTTGATTTTCAGGCTGGACAGTTCCCTTACTATGGCTTTTAGCTGATCCAGGGTGGGGACCCGTCCCCGGGAAATATCGTGATAAAAGCCCCGGTCCGCAAAATCCGGGGTGTCTGAAATATACAGGCAGGGCAGCTCATTTCCATATTGGAAGAGAAGCTGGCCTAAGGTTTGCAGTCCGTAAAAGGCCCCTGAGGGACCGTCTCCCAGGATTTTGATCTGCTTGGGTGAGATTTCCAGGCTGTATCCGTCTCCCCGGGAGCTATGAGAAATATAGATGGCTCCTGGAGCCGGCTCTCCGGCCCGCAGGTCCGGGGCAAAGCCCTGCAGATCCTTCAGGGTGTTCCTGATCTGAAGAGCATGAAAGGAGAGGCGGTTGTCACAGCCGTCTGCCAGAATAAGGGACGGGATTTCTAAAGAGAAGGTCCCGGGCTTTCGCGTAAGGTGTTTCGGATTTGGTATGAGATTCATAGCGGTATCCTCCATAGAAAGATAGGGGTAAAGCTGGTTTTTATGGGAACAGACTATCATAGACAAACCAGCCGGTCAACCGTATTTGAAAACCTGTCAAATTTGTATGGATATAGGTTTAATTTGTTGATTGAACGAGAATGGGGGGCGTGATATTTTGAGTATAACAGTGAGACCAGAAGAAAGGCGGCTGGCAGGCGGCCGGAGACGTCTTTGCAGAGGGCCGGTGCTGAATAGAAAATTTTCTACAGGAAAGGAAAAGGGGTTGGGAAAATGAGGGATAAGGTTAAAATTGGCGTGTTTGGCGCAGGGCGGGGAGAAACCATGATGAAATACTGCACCCATGCGGAAAACGCGGAGCTTGTGGCGGTGTGTGACAAAAATGAGCTGTTTTTAAACCGGGTACGGGAGAAGCTGAACAGCGATTCCATCTCCTATTATACGGATTTTGACAGCTTTTTGGCCCACGACATTGACGCGGTGGTACTGGCAAACTACGCCACAGAGCATGCGCCCTTTGCAGTCCGCTGTCTGAAAGCCGGCAAGCATGTGCTCAGCGAGGTGCTGCCCTGCGAGACGCCGGCGGAGGCCGTGGAGCTTGCGGAGGCAGTGGAGGAGAGCGGCAGGATTTACGCTTATGCGGAAAACTACTGCTATATGCCGGCGCCCCGAAAGATGCGGCGTCTGTACCAGGAGGGGAAGCTTGGCGAGTTTGAGTACGGGGAAGGAGAGTATTTCCACAACTGCGAGAGCATCTGGCCCTCCATCACCCAGGGAGAACCGGACCACTGGCGCAACCGGATTTCCGCCACCTTTTACTGTACTCATTCCCTGGGTCCCCTGCTTCATATCAGCGGACTGCGTCCGGTGAAGGTGACGGGCTTTGAGCTTCCCTTTAACCTGCGCTGCGCCAGAATGGGAGCCAAGGCAGGTCTGGGAGCCATTGAAATGGTAGAGCTGGAGAACGGCGCCATTGTAAAGAGCTGTCATGGCCTGGGGATTTCTCGGAATTCTGTGTGGTATACGGTATACGGTTCCCTGGGACGCATGGAGAGCGCCCGGGAGGATGCGGAGGCAGGCAATACCTCCAGGCTGTACTGCAACCTGGATAAATTTGAGGGGGAAAACAGCACAGTCGTGGAGAGCTCTACCCCCAAGGACGTCCACTCTGCCGCATCGGAGGCTTATGGCCATGATGGTTCCGACTACTATGTTATGTGGAATTTTACAGAAAAGATCCGGGGAAATGGGGATGCGGAGATTATTGATGTCTATGAGGCCCTGGACATGGGACTTTCCGGATTTTTTGCTTATGAATCGATCCGTAGGGGCGGCGTGCCTGTGTCCATTCCCAATTTCCGTCATCCTCTGGAGCGGGAGGCATACCGGTATGACACCACCAGCACCAATCCGGAGAAGGCAGGCAAATTTTATGTGCCCAGCTACTCCAAGGGAAATCCGGAGGTTCCCGCCTCCACCTATGAACGTATCCGGGAGCTTTGGGAAAAATCACTAGAAGAAAAGGAATCGTAAACTGAGAAGTGGTTTATATTGACGGAAATACAGATGGAAACATAGAAAAAATATACAGAACCACGAAAAAGTTTAATTTGACTGACACAGAGGTTTAAAATGTTTAATTACAAGGGGAATGGAAAGGGCTATACTGTTAGCATAGAAATTGATTCGGACTTCTAACCAAAACAAGTAAAAGGGGGAAATTTAACATGAAGAAGCGTAACCGTAGTTTAGCGCTGTTCCTGGCCATGATGCTGGCAGTTTCCACATTCAGTGGGTGCGGCGGAAAGAAGACGGAAGAGCCTCAGGTGACTCCAGCTCAAACGGAAGCAGGTGAGACAGGTGAAACTGGTGAAACAGGAGGAGAGGCAGAATGGGATGGAAATATGGATAACCTCTATGTTATCGACATCATGCCGCCCACACCGCTTATTACTGCATCTATGGATACCGCAGTGGGACAATATATTGCAGAGAAATTCGGAATTGCTTTCAACTACATACAGTATTCGGGAGATATCACGGAAAAGCAGGCATTGATGCTGGCCGGCAGCGAGTATAACGAAATACAGTACATGCAGGGCGAGGATATTTTCAAGAAGTACATTGATGCAGGCGCTCTGCTGAACCTGGATGATTACAAGGATCTGATGCCGGATTTCTATAAGCGGTATGAGAAGATCATACCCTACTGGCGGGCTTCCGCAGCGGACGGCGGTCTCTACAAGTGGGAGAGAGACACGCCCACCGAGACCGAGACGACCCTGACCCATACAGACGTGCTGGTGCGCACGGATGTGCTGGAGTATTATGGTTGGCCGGAGCTGGTTTCCGCCAGCGACTGGAGAGAGTTCCTGGCAAAGGCCGTAAAGGACTTCCCCACTACCTATGACGGACAGGCAACCGTAGGTATGACCATGCCCATGGCGGAGTCCTATGGAATCCAGGGTATTGTTCCCGTAGGATATGAGAAGGGCGATACCTACTTTGGATCAGGCAATGATTATCACATCTACAATATTAAGACCGGACAGTTTGAGGAATACCTGCTGGCTCCGGAGGTGAAAGAGTCTTTCCAGTTCTTTAACAACCTGTACAAGGACGGCACCCTGGATGAGGAGTGCTTTACGGATTCGGCGGATATTACCCTTCAGAAGCTGAGTAATGGCCGCGCCATTGCAGCCTGGTATGTAACCTGGAATCAGGGCAGCGCCAATCAGGAGCTGACCAATGCGGGTCATCCGGAAATGAGCTATATTCAGATGCCTTTCCAGCTGGATTCCCAGGTAGGACAGGATTATATGCTGAGTATGAGAGCCTCCTATCCCTACTACTCCATGGGAATCACAAAGAACTGCAAGTATCCGGAGCGCGTTGCTAAATTCATCAACTGGTGCTGCACCGACGAGGGACAGATTGTTCTTCAGTCCGGCCTGGAAGGCGTACATTACACCGTGGAAAACGGCGAGCGCGTGCCTACCGACTTGTTCCGTCAGTGCTCGCAGGATGTGGAAGTGCAAAAGAAGGAAGGAGTCATTGGAGCCCTGTCAGGTCTGCCTCTGTGCAATTCCTATGCGGAAGACGGTCAGCCCTTTAACCTGGCTCAGACCTGGGAGTTTGTGGATGGTTTCTCTCTGACAGACCGGGAGAAAGAGGCTTATGCAGGACTGGGATGGAGTACCTCCAACCAGTGGTGGAATGAGCATTGCAAAGGCTTTGACGCAGGTTACTTCCAGTCCTGTGCCCTGGATCCTTCCAGTGACCTGGGCAAGGTGGGAGCCAAGATGACAGAGGTCCGGGTGAAATACTCCGCCAACCTGCTTATGGCAGACGATTTTGAGGCTGTCTGGAACGAATTGATGGCAGAATACGATAAACTGGATCATGAACCGGTGATCGAGGCTATGAATGAGACGCTTGCCGGCTTTACGGAAGCGCTGAAGTAACAGGAACCAGCAGAAATATCAATCCGCCCGGCGAAGATGGTTTTTGCCGGGCGGGATTTCTCTTTATAGGGTTTTGCGTCCTATAAAGCAGGACCCTCCGGGGGATGCACACTCTTTTAATTAACAGTCGAGGAGGAATAGTATGAGGCAAGCAGTAGCTGAGACAGCCCCCATGCCGGGCTCTTCCAGGAAGAAGCTCTGGAACAAGATCAAACGGCAGAAATGGCTGCTTTTGATGATGACACCTGCGTTTCTCTGTATTTTGCTGTTTAACTATCTGCCTTTATCCGGTTGGTACATTGCCTTTTCCGAGTACAAGCTGGGAGGCTCTCTGTTTGGCGGCGAGTTCGTAGGATTGAAATATTTTGCCAAGATTTTCCAGGAAAGCTCGGATCTGGTTTATCTGATCCGGAATACTCTGGTCATGAACGGCGTTACTCTGATTCTGAATCTCTTGGTAGCCCTGATTCTGGCAATTCTCCTGAAGGAGGCTACCTGGAAGCGGGGAGCAAAAATTACCCAGACGGTTTCCTTTTTTCCATACTTTGTGTCCTGGGTTATCGGCTACTCCATTGTCTGGTCTTTGCTGGCAGTAAATTCCGGCGCCATCAACCAGTTTCTGGTGCGGGTGGGGATTCTGGAAAAGGGCCTGAATATTCTGGGAGATCCCAAATATTCCTGGCAGCTGATTATCCTGCTGAATATGTGGAAATCCACAGGATACAATACGATTATTTTCCTTTCCGCCATTTCGGGAATTTCCTCGGAGGAATACGAGGCGGCCGCTCTGGACGGTGCGGGACGCTGGCAGCAGATCCGGTACGTGACTCTGCCCAACCTGCTTCCCACTGTGTCGGTTCTGCTGATTATGAACGCAGGCTGGATCTTAAGTTCCAACCTGGAGCAGTTCTTTATCTTCAGCAATCCAACCAACTGGTCCCGGATGGAGGTGCTGGATATGTATATCTATAAATTTGGCTTGAAAATGCTGGATTTCCCCTATGCCACGGCTATGGGAATCATTAAGACCATTGTCAGTATCATGCTTCTGCTCTTTGTAAACTGGCTGACCAAGCGCATGAATGAGAATTCGGTGTTGTAGGAGGGATTTTGATGATACGGAAAAAAAGCTTTGGAAATTTTATGTTTGACGCCGTCACGGCCCTGCTGCTGCTTCTGATCTTTGTGATTATGGTATATCCCTTTTTGTACGTGATCAATTTTTCCATCAGCTCCCTGTCGGAAACAGGGGGAAGCTTGTTGATCCTTCCCAAGGGAATCACGTTTGCGGCTTATGGGACGCTGTTGAAGGACAAGGCTCTCTTAAGCGCCTTTCTGGTCTCGTTGGCCAGAAGTATCATTGGACCGGTGCTTATGCTGGCAGTAACCGGCATGGCGGCCTATGTGCTGGCAACGCCCAACCTGGTATTCGGGAAGTTCTTCCGCACCGCCTTTGTGCTGACCATGTATGTGTCCGCAGGTACGGTGCCCACCTATATCTTTATGAAGCAATATGGTCTTATGAATAATTTCTTGGTATACATTCTGCCCTATTTGTGCAGCGCCTTTAACCTGATTCTGATTCGGACCTATATTGAGGGGATTCCCCGATCTCTTCAGGAGGCGGTGTATGTGGACGGCGGTAACGACCTGGTGGCTTACTGGAAGGTGATCTTCCCGGTGTGCCAGCCGGTGAACGCGGCCATTCTGCTGTTCGGCATCCTGAACCAGTGGAACAACTTCATGGACACGCAGCTGTACTGTGCCATGGAAGAAAAGTTGTATACTCTGCAGTATGTGCTCTACAATACCCTGGCGGCCCAGACCAACATTGAGGCTTTAAAAAACGGCGCGGTCATGGCGTCCAGCGGACAGACGATAAAGATGGCTATTACGGTAATTACGGTGGTACCGGTTATGTGCATTTACCCCTTCCTGCAGAAATACTTTGTATCAGGAATCATGATTGGATCCGTGAAGGCATAAGCGGAGATAGAAATAGCGAGAGAGGGACGCGGGTCAGGAGAGCGGCAAATTCTTTAGGTTAGAATCGATGATGGGGTAAACGAAAAAGCAGTTTTGGCATTCCAGTGAACTGCCCCTTCGTTTACACCATTTTCGATTTGACCT
>JAAWJI010000047.1 GCA_022796795.1 Lachnospiraceae bacterium
ACTGGCTCCTGTAAGCAATCATATTCACCGGTATCAACTGCAAAGAAGAAATATTCAAAATCAGAAATGTACACATCTCATTACTAGCAACGCGCTCCCGCTTTCCTCCCACTTCTTTCCCATCATTCAGATATCCCACCGTCCCCCGCTCCTCCTCCAACTTCGCCAACTCCTCCATCGCCTTCAATCCTGCAGGAGTAGCCGCCCACCCCAGCCCAAAGATATTGGCAATGATGTTCATGGTTATATATTTTCTGGCCGGATGGCCCTGGGGGATCCGGGGAAACATCAGTTGCACAAAGGGCTGAATTTTCCTGGTTGCGGCCTGGATGAGACCGGATTTTTCTGCGATTTCCATCAATCCCACCCAGAGAGACATGACGCCTGTCATGGTGATACAAAGGGTTACTGCCTCCTGGGCGGAGGACAGAGCTGCTTCCGTGATTTCAGGCATTTTTCCGTGAATGGCTCCGTATACGATACCTGCCAGAATCATGATTCCCCATAAATAATTCAGCATATTTGTGCTCACCAATTTCCTTGATTTCTATCATTATATAGGGGAAATTATGTGCTTAGAACCGTGCGTAACTGGAATTTTTTATCGAAAAAGTATTGAATTTCATGCGATCTTTGTTATAATCTTAACTATAGCAAAGGGAAACTAATCACAATGAGAGGAGAAATGGGAATGAAAGATACAGGGGTTGTTAGGCGGCTGGATGAGCTTGGGCGCATCACCCTGCCTATGGAACTGCGGAAAATCCTCCACCTGAAGGAACGGGATTCGCTGCAGATCTTTGTGGAAGATGACCGCATTATTTTGCAGAAATATACGCCTGCGGATATTTTTACAGGGGATACGGAAGATTTGATTGAATATCAGGGCAAAAAGGTATCGAAAAAGACCATTGCGGAGCTGGCAAGACTGGCGGAGCTGATATAGGAAGGAAGAGCGGCAGCTGTAACGTTTATTGCATAGCTGCCGTTTTTTATTTCTAAGTGGCTTTTTGAATTTACAAATATTTGCAGAGCAGTTGAAAAGATGAGCCATTTCATATATACTTTTGATAAGTGTTAAATTATAAGAGTACAGACAGGAGGCGGTTTCCTATGAAATACGCAAGTGAAGGCTATGAGTATCATGTAAATCTGAAAAAGGGCGATGTGGGCAGGTATATGATTCTGCCGGGAGATCCCAAGAGATGCCAGAAAATCGCGGCGTTTTTTGAGAATCCGGTGCTGGTTGCGGATTCCAGGGAGTATGTCACTTATACTGGGTATCTGAACGGGGAGAAGGTGTCTGTTACTTCCACAGGGATCGGAGGGCCCAGCGCTGCCATTGCCATGGAGGAGCTGGTAAATATCGGCGCGGATACCTTTATTCGTGTGGGTACCTGCGGGGCTATGCAGCCGGAAATTCTGGGTGGTGATCTGGTTATCGCCACAGGCGCGGTGCGAAATGAGGGCACCAGCCGGGAGTATGCGCCCATTGAGTACCCGGCGGTGGCCAATGTGGGTATTGTGAATGTGCTGATGGAGAGCGCCAGGAATCTGGGATACCGTTCCTTTACAGGTGTGGTCCAGTGTAAGGATTCCTTCTACGGACAGCACAGTCCGGAGACAAAACCGGTTTCCTATGAGCTGTTGGATAAATGGGAGGCGTGGAAGCGCATGGGATGTCTGGCCTCGGAAATGGAATCGGCGGCCCTGTTTACAGTGGCAGCCTACCGGAGAGTGCGGTGCGGATCTGTTTTCCTGTGTGTCGCCAACCAGGAGCGGGAAAAGCTGGGCTTGGAGAATCCGGTTGTGCATGACACAGAGGGTGCGGTGCGCACAGGGATCGAGGCTTTGAAGCTTTTGATTGAGAGAGATCGGGAAGGATGATGGACAGCTTCCAGCCGAAAGACAAAAAAGGAGACAGCTTTTTGGAAGGAAATGGGAGGAATGATACATGACATATGAAGAAATATTGGAACAGGCCAGGACCTGTATTGGGCCTTACTGCAAGGCATGCAAGGTGTGCAACGGAAAGGCCTGCAAGAATCAAATGCCGGGACCGGGAGCCAAGGGAACCGGGGACTGTGCGGTCCGCAATTATGAGAAGTGGCAGGAGATTCGGGTCCAGATGGATACTCTGTGTGAAAACCGGGGAACAGACGCCAGTCTTCAGATTTTTGGGAAGCAATTCCGCTACCCCTTTTTCGCAGGGCCGGTGGGGGCGGTAAATCTTCACTATGGGAACAAACACACGGATCAGTCTTATAATGAGATCCTGGTTTCTGCCTGCGCCAGGGCCGGTATTGCGGCCTTTACCGGGGACGGCGTGAACCCGGAGGTGATGAAGGCGGCCTCTCTGGCTATCCAAAAGGCAGAGGGAATCGCTGTGCCCACGGTGAAGCCCTGGAACCTAGAAACGATCCGGGAAAAAATGGCTCTGGTGGAGGAATCGGGCGCTTTTGCTGTGGCTATGGATGTGGATGCGGCAGGACTTCCCTTTTTGAAGAATCTTACACCGCCTGCAGGCAGTAAATCCCTAGAGGAGCTGGCGGAGATTGTAAAGGCAGCAGGACGTCCCTTTATTGTAAAGGGGATCATGACGGTAAAAGGAGCCAGAAAGGCCCAAAAGGCTGGGGCGGCAGGAATCGTGGTTTCCAATCACGGCGGACGTGTGCTGGATCAGTGTCCGGCTACTGCTGAGGTTTTGATGGAGATTTCAGATGCAGTGGCAGATTCCATGAAGATTTTTGTGGACGGCGGTATCCGTAACGGTGTGGACGTGTTTAAGGCTTTGGCTATGGGAGCGGACGGCGTGATTATCGGGCGTCCCTTTGTGTCCATGGTTTATGGAGGCGGAGCGGAGGCCGTGGAGCTCTATGTGGAGAGGATCGGAGCTGAGCTTCAGGATACCATGGCCATGTGCGGAGCGGCCAGCTTGTCTGAGATTAGCCGGGATATGGTGAGAATTCCCCGGGCATAGATTTTGAGGCGTCTGTTCTGGGTGAGATTAGCCGGGGATATGGTGAGAATTCCCCGGGCATAGATTTTGAGGCGTCTGTTCTGGGTGAGATTAGCTGGGATATGGTGTGCGGATACCGCATATATTGTGAGGAGAATGTGTATGTGCGGAGCAGAAAATGGACAGAGCTTTTGGCTTTCTTGTGTATCTTTCCGATGCCATTGTGCCGGTATTGGTTTTTATGATTGTGGCCTGCGGTCTGGCGGCCAAAGTGCAGGTATATGATGTTTTTGTAAAAGGAGCCCGAAGTGGTTTCCTCACTGTGATCCGGATTATGCCCACTTTGATTGGGCTTATGGTTGCAGTGGGGATTCTGCGGGCTTCCGGATTTCTGGATTTTCTTTCACAGCTGCTATGTGGTCTTACGGACCGGCTTCATTTTCCCTCGGAGCTGGTTCCCCTGACCGTGGTGCGCTTGTTCTCTTCTTCGGCGGCCACAGGGCTGGCTCTGGATATTTTCAAGCAATTCGGTACGGATTCCTCTATCGGCCTTCTGGCCTCCCTGATGATGAGCTGCACGGAGACGGTCTTTTATACCATGAGCGTGTATTTCATGACGGCAAAGGTGCAGAAGACCCGGTATACCCTGGCAGGGGCCCTGGTTGCCACAGGAGCGGGGATTGTGGCCAGTGTGGTGCTGGCGGGAATGATGTGAAACAGGGGAACCATAGATGTTGTGGAAGAAACGGGAATGAATTGTCAGGGAAAAAGGCATGAGAGACAAAGGAGGATACATGGAGAAACACCAGATTTTGAAACAGTATTTTGGTTATGACAGTTTCCGGGAGGGCCAGGAGCTTCTGATAGACAGTCTTTTGGAAGGGCGGGATGTGCTGGGTGTTATGCCCACAGGAGCCGGAAAATCCATCTGCTATCAGGTGCCCGCCCTGCTGTTTTCAGGCGTTACCCTGGTAATCTCTCCTCTGATCTCTCTTATGAAGGATCAGGTGCGGGCCTTGAACAGCGCGGGGATTCACGCCGCTTACCTGAACAGCTCTCTGACACCGGGACAATACCGAAAGGCCCTGGAAAATGCCAGAATGGGCCGCTATCCGATGATCTATGTAGCTCCGGAACGCCTTTTAGCAGAAGAATTTTTGGATTTTGCCCGGAACAGCAGCATTTCTATGGTGGCAGTGGATGAGGCCCACTGCGTGTCTCAGTGGGGACAGGATTTTCGGCCCAGCTATCTTCGGATCGCCCGGTTTATCCGACAGCTGCCGGATCGTCCGGTAGTGGGCGCCTTTACGGCCACGGCTACCAGGGAGGTGCAAGATGACATTGTGCGCATGCTGGAGCTGGAGAGGCCCCAGGTGCTGACGGCAGGCTTTAACCGGCCCAATCTGTATTTTTCCGTCCAGTCTCCCAAAGACCGGTATGGGGCCATGAAGAATTATCTGGAGAGACACCGGGAAGACAGCGGCATCATTTACTGTCTTACAAGGAAAAATGTGGAGGAGGTCTGCGGGAGGCTGCGCCAGGATGGATTTCCTGTGACCCGCTACCATGCAGGCCTGAGCGATGAGGAGAGACGGCGGAACCAGGATGACTTTATCTATGACCGGGCGCCCGTTATGGTTGCCACCAATGCCTTTGGCATGGGTATTGACAAGTCCAATGTGCGCTATGTGATCCATTACCAGATGCCCAAAAATATGGAGAGCTATTACCAGGAGGCTGGCCGGGCCGGCCGGGATGGGGAACCTGCAGAATGTATTTTGCTCTACGGCGGTCAGGATGTGGTGACCAATCAATTTTTTATTGAGCATAATCAGGAGAATGAGGAGCTGGATCAGGAGACCCGGGCTCTGGTACAGGAGCAGGACCGGGAGCGCCTTAAGCGCATGACCTTTTACTGCTTTACCAGGGAATGTCTGCGGGACTATATTCTGCGCTATTTTGGGGAATATGGGGAAAATTACTGTGGAAATTGTTCCAACTGTCTGAGTCAGTTTGAGACCGTGGATGTGACAAAGACAGCGCAGGTTCTCATGGAGTGTGTGCGCAGTTGCGGACAGCGCTACGGAATTAATGTGCTCATTGACACGGTACACGGGGCCAACACGGCAAAAATCCGCCAGTACCGCATGCATGAGAATCCCCAGTACGGGTTTTTAAGCAAGGAGCCGGTGCACCGGCTGCGTCAGGTGCTGAACCATCTGTTTTTAAAGGAATACCTGAGAACAACCAATGATGAATATATGCTGGTGAAGCTTACGGAAAAATCCCGGTCCGTGCTGGAGGGCAAGGAGTCGATTTCTATGAAGCTGGCAAAAGAGCAGGAGCCGGCTGTAAAGACCGGGAAACCTAAGGGAAGCAGGAGGAAGACGGCGGCAGGCCTGCCGGAGGACGCTTTCTCTGAGGAGAGCCAGAGATTATTTGAGAAGCTGCGCTCTCTGCGCATGGAGATTGCCCGGGAGGAAAAGGTGCCGCCCTATATTGTATTTTCGGACAAGACCCTGATTTTGATGAGCGTGCACAAGCCTGGAAACAAGTCTGAGCTTCTGGGGATTTCCGGGGTGGGAGCCTTTAAGTATGAGAAATACGGGGAGCGTTTTTTGAAATGTCTGAGGGAAAATGGCGGGTGAAGGGCAGTCTTGCCACCGGGAGAGTTATGGCATCTTTTATCAGTTTCTGACTTAAACAGTATCAGATCGGCGCCATGGATTGTCATGAAATTAAAAAAGCACTGTAAATACAGTGCTTTTGGAAATGGAGCATACGGGACTTGAACCCGTGGCCTCCACACTGCCAGTGTGGCGCGCTCCCAACTGCGCTAATGCCCCAACGCTATTATTATAATATAAGAGAGCTTTAAATGCAAGAAAAATTTTTCTTTTTAGATCATTTTGGGGCCAAGTAAAACGTATTACAGTTTTTTCCAGGAGGTATATATGCAAATTCCCCAGATTCCTGCTAAAACCATCATAACACGGACGAAAAAGCCGGCGTCCTGGTTTGGCATTGACTTTAACATGAATATTTACCGGGGCTGCTGTCATGGCTGCATTTACTGTGACAGCAGGAGCAGCTGCTATGGGATCGAGACCTTTGATCAGGTGGAGGTTAAGGAGCGGGCCCTGGAGATCATTCGGGACGAGCTGCGCAGAAAGACCTGTACCGGCGTGGTGGGGACAGGCTCTATGAGCGATCCCTATAATCCCTATGAGAAAACTCTGGAATATACCCGACACGGGCTGGAGCTGGTCAGCGCCTTTGGATTTGGAGCTGCAATCGCCACCAAAAGCAGCCTGATTACCCGGGACATGGATGTGCTGCGGGAGATTCAGGAGCATTCCCCGGTGCTGTGTAAGATTACCATTACCTCCTGGGAGGATGATTTGAGCCGCAGGGTGGAGCCCCACGTAAATCCCTCCTCCGCCCGTTTCGAAGCCCTGGCCAGGCTTTCGGAACAGGGGATTTTTGCGGGGATTCTCATGATGCCGGTGCTTCCTTTTCTGGAGGATACGCCCAAGAATATTCTGGGTATTGTGAAAAGGGCAAAGGAATGCGGTGCAAAATTTATTTATCCGGCTCTTGGCATGACGCTGCGGGAGAATCAGAGGGAGTGGTATTTGCAGAAACTGGATGAAATCTTTCCCGGAGAGGGGCTGGCAGAGCGATACCGCAGAAAATATGGGACATACTATGAATGCCGGGTGCCAAACTGGAAAAAGCTGTGGAAGATTTTTACTGAGGCCTGCGAGAGGGAAGGGATTCTCTATCAGATGCCGGATATTATTCACAGCTACCGGGGAAAATATGAGTACAGGCAGCTGAGTCTATTTTAGTTTATTTTAGCGTGTTGGCTGGTTTCCACTGTTATTTCGCTCCTACTGGCTTTTCTGTCAGAAGTATAGTATACTTTGTATACCCTCCGTGGACAAAGGGACGCACGCCCCTTGTTTACTGAGGATAGCAACAGAGGACAGACATGTTTTTATAGAGAGGGTGACAGGATGGAACATTCCGGTAAGATTAATGAAGTGTTGGTGACGTTATTTAATGATGTGCTGGATCTGGAGGAAAAGGCGTTGATCACAGAGGAATTTCACGATCTTTCCATCCATGATATGCATGTGATCGAGGCCATTGGATTGGAGGAGCCTAAAAATATGTCCACGGCGGCCCGGGTTCTCTCCGTCACTGTGGGAACCCTGACCATTGCGGTGAACAGTCTGGTGAAAAAGGAGTACGTGGACCGGGTGCGCAGCAACAAAGATCGGCGGGTGGTGTTGATTTCCCTTACAGAAAAGGGAAGGAGAGCCTTTGCTCATCACAGGCAGTTCCATGAGAATATGGTGGGCGCCATTATGGAGCGGCTGAATGAGCAGGAGCTGGAGGTGCTGGTAAAGGCTCTGGGACATTTGGAAAAATATTTCCGCTCTGTGGTGTAAAGCCCTGGGCTATTGCAGGGCAGTCTGGTCTGCCTTTTTCTGTGACTGGATCCAGTGCGGCAGGTACTGCTCCAGCACAGGGAAGGGGGCAGGCCCTACAGACAGGAGAAACCGGTGAAATTCCCGTAAGGAAAATTCTTCGTGAAGAGCAGACATGGCCTGCTCTTTTAATTTTTCAATTTCCACATATCCCAGGTAATATTTCAGATAATTGGCTGGATTCTCCAGAATGGCCTGGTAAATATTCCGGACTGTTTCTTCCTCCCGGATGCCGAAGGAGCGGAGAAATTCTCCGGTCTTTTCCAGGGACCAGCCGGCGTAGTGAATGCCGATATCGGCCCGGGCATAGATTCCCAGGGATAAGGAATTGTTGGCGGCCAAAAGCTGCGCCAGGTCCGGATCCAGCCCAGCGTAGGCATAGGAGCAGCGCTCTGCATAGGTGGCCCAGCCCTCTGTGTAACCGCCGAAATAAAACAGAGAGCGCACCGGGTCCGGCTGGCAGGCGTTTTCGTACAGAGCCTGGTACAGGTGACCCGGATATCCCTCATGGGCCAGAGTTGTGAAGAGGGAGATTGAGTCATACCCGGAGGCGCCGTTTATATAGATGGTGTGCCGGCTGGCGTCGTCCAGGGGAGGAGACAGGTAAAAGGCCGGGCTTAAGTAAGGCTCCAGGGAGGGATGGACCGGCTTCACCTCGTAATCCACAGAGGCGACAGAGGGGAAATCCTCAAGAATCTTTTGCTCCAGGGCTGCCAGGATGCGGGCAGGGGTGAGGGCCAGGGGTTCGGAAATGCTGCCGGATTCCTCTGACGAAAGCGTGGTGTCCCTGGCGTTTTCCTCTGCGGGCGTGCCAGTGAGATAGCTGAATACCTGGACGGACATTTCCGGCATCTGATTCAGAGCTGCCTGAGTTTCCTCCAGGACGACCCGGGCAGTTGCAGCTTCCTGGGCCAGCTGGGGATGTTCGCCAATGATGTCGCTTATGATTTCAAAGTCTGTATTCATGCGCTCTGCCAGCAGGGCGTCGATTTCGGTTACGGCGCGTCCGGAGCCGATGGTGCGTGCAATGAGGCTTTCGTAATACTCCCGCCCCTGCTCGAAATAGCAGACGCCCTTGGAATTGCAGCCGGTTCCCTTCAGGGCGGTTAATCCTGTGATAAGCTTTTCATAGGCCGGAACCACATGCTCCAGGACACAGGTCCGATTTGAATGGATATAGGCCTGTTTTTGCTGGAGGGACAGGAAGGGAAGATCCTGGATTCTGTCTTCAAAGGTGCTGATGAGAAAGTTTTCCTCCGGATTTTCAATAAAGGCCCTGCACTGGTCGATGACAGATTGAGCCGTGGAACTCCACATAAACAGGCCGGCCCGGGATTTTTCCTGCTCAAAGACAAGCAGGCTTTCATAGTAGGAATCCATCTGAGCCAGCAAATCCAGATAAATATCTACATCCTCCAGGGTTTCAAAGGAATATTCCGCCAGGAGGATGGGAAGCTGGGCCTGAGTACCCAGGGTTGGGCTAAATACCTCCTCATAAAGCCCATAGGGAGCTGAGGCAAGTTCTGCATTGAGCTGAGCCTCCATAATGTCATAGGTGAGCTTATTTTCCGGGGTGAGCTGGTCCCGGGAGAAGGAATGAAGCCTGGACAGGGTTTCCTCCAGGGCAGGCGCGGCGTGACTGGCGCTTTCCGGCACATAATTTCCCAGGGAAATCTGGGGATCTGTAATCCCAAAAAGATCGGGATCTTGCAGAGTATAGTGGAGAGTCAGAGTGTTGGCAGACACTTCTTCCACAAAGAGCTCCCGGGTAAAGTCCCGAAAGGCAGAATTCTCGTCCTTTCGGGAATCCTGTGGCAGGGAAGCTTCTGCGGATGTGGGAGGAATAGCCAGATATCCATAGGCCTCATAAGCCAGCAGGCCGAAAATCAGGCAGCATGCCGCAAGGAGAGCGCCTGTGAGAAGCCATTTTTTATTGTATTGTCTGCGGAGGAAGGAAATCATCATAAAACCTGCCATGTAATCTGTTGTGGTATTTTATGTTTGAGAGGGACGGGATATGTATAGAGTTGGGCTCTTGACAAACCAGGCCGCCTGTGTTAGTCTTTGTTTATTCCAGATATTTACGAAAACGCAGTGAAGAAAAGAGTAGGCCTGACGGACTTTTTACAGAGAATTCCCGGCGGTGAGAGGGAATAAAAAGATGCTGGCTGAAGATGGTTTCTGAGCGGCACGGATGAATGTTCCTTTGCAGGATGTTACACAGGGTTGCCTGAGGCAGACGGGGAGTGCCCAGGGGTTTTGCCGGATGCAGGGGGACAATAAGCCGTGACAGGATACCGCCTGTTACAGCGGTGGGGTATGCAGGTACCCGCAGAGGTCTGTTCTGTGAAGGACAGATAAACAGAAGTGGTAACACGGGAACAGCCCGTCTTCTTTAGGGATAAAGAAGGCGGTTTTTTTACTTTACAGCCTGCGTCCTGTAAAGCAGAAATCCTCCGGGGATATGTTTGGAAATTCAGAAGAGCATGTATGATCAGAAGGGAGAAAGAGATGGAGAAACAGAAATACTATATGACTACGGCCATCGCCTACACGTCGGGAAAGCCTCATATCGGCAATACCTATGAAATCGTGCTGGCGGACGCCATTGCCCGCTTTAAGCGCCTCCAGGGCTACGACGTATTTTTTCAGACGGGAACGGACGAGCACGGCCAGAAAATTGAGATGAAGGCTCAGGAGGCAGGAACCACGCCCAAGGAGTTTGTGGATGACGTGGCAGGACAGATCCGTCAGATCTGGGACCTTATGAATACCTCCTACGACAAATTTATCCGCACCACAGATGAGGATCATGAGCGGCAGGTGCAGAAGATTTTCAAAAAGCTTTATGACCAGGGGGATATTTACAAGGGCTATTATGAGGGAATGTACTGTACGCCTTGCGAGTCTTTCTTTACCGAATCTCAGCTGGTGGACGGGAAATGCCCGGACTGTGGAAGAGAGGTGCAGCCTGCCAGGGAGGAGGCATATTTCTTCAAGATGAGCAAATATGCGGACAGGCTTATTGAGCATATCAATACCCATCCAGAGTTTATTCAGCCTGTTTCCCGGAAAAATGAGATGATGAACAATTTCCTTCTGCCGGGCCTGCAGGATCTGTGCGTGTCCCGGACCTCTTTTACCTGGGGAATCCCGGTGACCTTTGATCCCAAGCACGTAACCTATGTGTGGCTGGACGCTCTGACCAACTACATTACTGGAATCGGCTATGATTGTGAGGGAGAGTCCAGGGAACAGTTTCAAAAGAACTGGCCTGCGGATCTGCATCTTATCGGGAAGGATATTATTCGCTTCCACACGATTTATTGGCCCATTTTCCTTATGGCCTTAGATTTACCTCTGCCCAAACAGGTCTTTGGTCATCCCTGGCTGCTTCAGGGAGACGGAAAGATGAGTAAATCTAAGGGAAATGTGCTCTATGCCGATGACCTGGTGGATATGTTCGGCGTGGACGCGGTACGGTTTTTTGTGCTGCATGAGATGCCTTTTGACAATGATGGAGTTATTACCTGGGAGCTGATGGTGGAGCGCATGAATTCGGAGCTAGCAAACACGTTAGGCAATCTGGTATACCGGACCATTTCCATGTCCAATAAGTATTTCGGCGGCGTGGTAAACAATGCAGGAGCGCTGGATCCCCTGGACAGGGAACTGAAGGAGCTGGCTACAGCTACGGCCCAGCGCGTGGCGGAGAAGATGGACGAACTGCGTGTGGCGGACGCTATCACGGAAATTTTCACTCTTTTCAAGCGCTGCAATAAATATATTGATGAGACAACCCCCTGGGTACTGGCCAAGGATGAGGCCCAGAAGGACCGGCTGGCAACAGTGATGTACAATTTGGTGGAGAGCATCAGCATAGGAGCCTCCCTGCTTGAGCCCTTTATGCCGGAAACTGCGGGGAAGATCCTGGAACAGCTTCACGCCAGAGGACGTTCTCTTGAGGTTATGAATATGTTTGGACTGTACCAGTCTGGCACCAGGGTGACGGAGAAGCCTAAGATTCTCTTTGCAAGGCTGGATGTAAAGGAAGTGCTGGAAAAGGTAGAGGCAAAGCAGGCGGAGCAGGCTGAAAAGTCCGCAGCAGACGGACAAAAAGAGGAGACAGAGGAAGCCCATGGGGAAAACACCAAGGCAAACGTCATAGATATAGAGCCGAAGGCAGAGATCACATATGATGATTTTGCCAAGCTTCAGTTTCAGGTTGGCGAGATTATTGCCTGCGAGGCGGTGAAGAAGTCCAAGAAGCTTCTTTGCTCCCAGGTGCGGGTCGGAAGCCAGGTAAAACAGATTGTTTCCGGCATCAAGGCTCACTATACGCCAGAAGAAATGGTGGGAAAAAAGGTTATGGTGGTGGTGAATCTAAAGCCAGCCAAACTGGCCGGAATTCTCTCTGAGGGAATGCTGCTGTGTGCGGAGGACGCGGACGGGAATCTGGCCCTGATGACCCCGGAGAGGAATATGCCGGCGGGCGCGGAAATCTGCTGAGAAACCTTTGTCCCCTTGTCCACAGAGGGCATGTGAAAGACAGAAAATTGTCTGGAGATTTTAGGCGCCATAGACGGGGATTTCTGGAGATCCAGGAGCATTTAAGGGCGTTAGATTTCAGATTTAAGATATGAGAAACAAAAGGGGAGAACTTGTCACAAAACGGCAGTTCTCCCTTTTTATATAGCTGCAGTTACAGAGACATTGGCCTGACTATTTGCCGTTACAGCATTACACCTTTGTTGGATGGAAAAGATGTGTGTCAGCGTCCTAGAAAAAGGATTGCAGATCCATCTGGCGCGCCTGCTCCAGCAGGAACTTGTATCGTTTTTGAACGGCATAGATCTCGTAGGTATAACAGTCGATTAAATCCGGGTCAATTACATTTTCAAAATTGGAGTAAGCCGTATCCAGGGCATTTTTTGTCCTGTTTAAGTCTTCAAGGAGCTGTTCTCTGGCCGTAACAGGCTGTGCCTGTGTTTTTTTCATAAGACCCCCACTTTCTGAAAGATTGACAGCAATATGCGGACAGCTTTGGTCCAGGCATATTTCTGCTATAATTGGCTTGTTTAGTATTTAGTATAGTCAAGAAAATATCTATATATACTTGAATTAGAATAATTTGGATGATTATTTCATAAAAATGTAGAGAGACATGGGACATGAACGGAGTGTTTTATGAAGATTTTAAATTTTTTTCTGCGAATGGTATACGGGGCAGTAGGCATCCAAATTGGGAACATGGTGCTGTCTTTTTTCGGAATTTCTGTTTCTGTGGGATTAAATTTTGTGAGCCTTTTGACAGTGGGAACCTTTGGTTTTAGCGGGCTGGGGCTACTTTTTGGCATTGCAGCTTACGGAATTTTGTGAATGTTTGCCAATTTACAAATTCATGGGTATGGGCATATAATGTGCCTACGATAAACGTTTGTCTATTCTGGCTTAGCAACAACAGCCAGATCAAGGTCTATTCGGACCAAACATTTCCAACAGTACGCAGTTACGGGAAAGAGAGGTGAAGGATTGTATTTTATAGGGGCCTGTTTATTGACCGCTATTTTGAATGTTGCCATGGTGATGGACATACTTACGGGAAAAATAAAAAATGTTCTGATCCTGGCCGGACTTGCTTTGGGGCTTTGGTACCAGTTTTGGGTTCATGGGATTTCCGGAGGTCTTGTCTTTGGGGGAGGAGCGCTTCTTCCCTTTGTCATAACCTTTCCCCTGTTTGCCTTTCGCGCTGTGGGGGCAGGAGACGTAAAGCTTTTGACAGTGGCAGGCGGATTTTTGGGAATGTCTGTGATCCCCGGTTTCCTGCTTCTGACTCTGCTTTTGGGAGGAGGCATGGCGCTTTTAAAGATGTTGTTTCAGAGAACCCTGGGTCAGCGTTTTATGTACTTGGCAGGTTATATGGAGCAGTGCCTTAGGACCAGGAGACTGGAGCCTTATGGACAGCCCTTTGGGGAGGAACAGGCAGTGATTCATCTGTCCATCCCCATACTGTTTGCGGCGCTTATTTGCATGATGGGAGGAATTGTTTGAAAAACAAAATATTGGCAGTCTGTGATTCGGAGGAGGCCTATGTGGGTCGTCTGATGGAATATCTGAACGGAAAGCAGATCAGCCCCTTTTATGTCCGGTCTTTTACATCCTGGGAGGCACTGGAGGACTTTGCACAGCAGGAGGAGATTGAGGTACTTCTGGTTTCCGCTGATATAGCGGGGGAGGAGATGCGCAGCCCGCAGATGGGCAAAAGGATCCTGCTGTCCACAGGACAGGTGCCGGAGGGTTTGGAGAAGGAGCCGGTAATCTACAAATATCAGTCCGCAGAGAAGATTATCCGGGAGGTCCTGAATTACTACGCGGAGGCGGGACAGCCGTTTCTGCAGGCAGCCATCTGGAGAGGAGAGGTACGAATTTACGGCGTATACTCTCCCCTGGGGAGGCTGGGAAAAACCACCTTTGCACTGGCGTTTGGAATGGCATGCGCCAGGAGAAGACGGACCCTGTATTTGAATCTGGAGGCTTACTCCGGCTTTGAGGAGCTTAAGGCCTCGCTGCATGAGTGGAATCTTGGGGATTTGCTTTATTTTTTGAAAAAAGGGAAGCAGGGATTTCTGTACAAGCTGAAAAGCGTAACACAGAACCTGGAATATTTGGACTATATTTCCCCGGTTTTATCTCTGGAGGATCTGCTGGCAGTTACGGAAGAGGAGTGGGAGATTCTGCTGGAGCGGCTGGTTAAAGATGCGGGATATGAATGTCTGGTGATTGATTTTTCTGATAGCATCCAGGGACTTTTTGGACTATTGGGCAAGTGTGGATGTATTTATATGCCGGTATTGGAGGATGGGATTTCCCAGGCAAAGCTTGGGCAGTTTGAGAAGATTTTGGAGCTGAGAGGGTATGAGAATTTAAGAGAGATCATACACAGGATAAAACTGCCCCAGACAGCGGGGAGAGAAAACTCCGGTGGGCTGATAGTCCCGGAGGAGATGAAACAGTTTGCGGAGGAGCTGGATGATTGGTGAAGACAGACGGATCAAAAGCCAAGAACTGGAAGAAGAAGGACAGCGGTTAAGAGAACAGGTCCTGGCACGCCTGGATTTATCCAGGGAACTGTCGGACGAAGAGGTGCAGGAGATCATTGACGATGTGGTTATGGAAAGCAGCAGAGAGTCCCATGCAGGACTGGCAGAGAAAAAACAGCTGCGGAAAATGCTGTTTGACACCATGCGCAGAATGGATATTCTGCAGGAACTGATGGATGATCCAAAGGTTACGGAGATTATGATTAATGGTCCGGATCACATCTTTGTGGAGCGAAAGGGAAAGCTGACGAAATGGGACAAGCGTTTTTCGTCAAAGCAGAAGCTTGAGGATATGGTGCAGCAGATTGTCAGCTTTTCCAATCGGGCAGTTTCCAAGGCGCACCCCATTGCGGACGCACGTCTTCCGGATGGGGCCAGAGTAAATGTGGTGTTGGATCCGGTGGCCCTGGACGGGCCAGTGGTTACTATCCGCAGATTTCCCAGGCAGCCCATTGACATGGAGCAGCTGATTGAGTGGGGGTCTGTGACAGCGGAGGCCGCAGGATTTTTAAGGGAGGCAGTATCCTCCGGAAAAAATCTGTTTATCAGCGGGGGTACCGGATCCGGGAAAACCACATTTTTAAACGCCCTGTCCCAGTATATTCCGGAGCAGGAGAGAATTATTACCATTGAGGACAATGCGGAGCTGCAGATTCGGCACATTCCCAATCTGGTGCGCCTGGAAGCCAGGGATGCCAATACAGAGGGAACCGGAGAGATCACAATCCGGGATCTGATCCGCACGGCTCTTCGCATGAGGCCCAGCCGGATTGTGGTGGGAGAGGTGCGGGGCAGCGAGGCAGTGGACATGCTGCAGGCCATGAACACCGGCCATGACGGATCTCTGAGCACCGGCCACGCCAACAGTACGGGGGATATGCTGAACCGTCTGGAGATGATGGTGCTTATGGGCATGGATATTCCCTTGGATGCCATTCGCAGGCAGATTGCGTCGGCCCTTGATCTGTTGGTTCATTTGGGCCGGATGCCGGACGGGAGCCGAAGGGTGCTGGAGATTACGGAGGTGGTTGGATATGAGCAGGGAAATATCTTGCTGAGACCAGTGTTTCTCTATGAAGAGCTGCCAGGAGAGGCAGGGACATTGAGGCGCTGTGCAAAAGACTGAGGGGAATGTGGAAAAACCATACTCGAAATGGTATAGAATGTGGAAACATTGCACAGGAGAGGGTGTGGAAACAAGGAACAGATGAGGGAGAGGAAAGGTATATGGATTATCGGATATATCACTTTCGGCCCGGAGAGTGGGCGGTTTGCATGCTGGAGGGAGGCGCGTTGATTTGCATGGCTGCCATGCTGTTTTTTAACTCCCTTTGGGCCTGCATTCCCGGACTCCCCTTTCTGTGGTTTTTTTGGAAGTGGACCGGGCAGGAAAAGGCAAGGAAGAGGCAGCAGGAGCTGAAGATTCAGTTTCGGGAAGGCATTCGCAGTATATCCGCAGCCCTGCAGGCAGGTTTTTCTGTGGAGAATGCCCTGGGGGAGGCGGCGCGGGATCTGCGAATGCTGGAGTGGAAGGAGGCCTATATGGCCCGGGAGCTGGAGGAAATGCACCACAGGATAGAGGCCAGCGAGACCATTGAGCAGGTATTCCAAAGCTTTGCCAGGCGCAGCGGAATTGAGGATGCGGAAATGTTTGCGGACATATTCGCGGCGGCGAAGCGAAGCGGACAGGATCTGACAAGGGTTATCGGAAACACTGTGCGGACCATAGGAGAGAAACTGGAAATGGACCGGGAGATCTCCATGATTTTAGCTTCCCGCAGGTACGAACAGAACATTATGAGCCTTATGCCGTTTGGCATGCTGCTGTATCTTCGGCTTACCTCCGGCGGATTCCTGGATGTGCTGTATGAGAGCCTGGCGGGAAGAGCTCTGATGCTTTTGTGTCTGGTAGCATATGTGGTGATCTGGCGTCTGGGAAAGAGGCTGGTGCAGATTGAGATTTAAGAGATTATGGGACAGGAAATGGAGGATTCCCCTGCTTCTCTTGCTGGCGGGCGGGGCAGCCGGGATTGCACTGTATATCCAGGATTGGAAGAGGAGCAGTATGCCGGAGGGATATGTGCTGGAACGGCCGGATGCAGGCGCGTCTTCCAGGGAGGAGGAGATGCGCATAAGCTCTCCCTATGGAATCCGGCAGTTTCTGGTAGAGGTGGAGCCGCGGAAGCTTACGAGAGAGGAGATCCGGAAAAGGCTCCCTGAGCTTGCCAAAGAGCTGGAAGGCCAGATTCTGGGGGAGAATTCTTCTCTGGAGCAGGTACAAAGTCCGTTACATCTGGTGGAGGAGCTGCCAGAGAGTCCTGCAGAGATCCGGTGGAGTGTGGAGGAAGACGGCCCAGTCTGCCAGGATGGAACCTTGAATCAGCAGAACCTGCCAAAGGAGGGACAGCTTACAGAGCTGACAGCCAGACTGCAGTGGGAGGAAGAGACCTTGATCTGGCCGGTTTATGTTCGGGTTTATCCGCCTGTACGGACCCGGGAGGAGCTTTTTTGGGAGGAGCTTTTGGAGGCAGTGGAGCAGGAAAGCTTTATCTCTCTCTATGAGCCACATCAAAAGCTTCCCCTGGAGGCAGGGGGAGTATCCGTAAACTGGAGCAGGCGGCAGGATTTTCGAGGTGTTTCCCTTATTTTACTGTCTGCGGCAGGCGCATTTTTGCAAATTTTCTCTGCGGGCCGGGAGGAGGAGAAAAAAGAGCAGAGACGTCGAAGTCAGATGGAGATGGATTATCCGGAGCTTGTCAGCAAGCTTAAGCTCTACATGGAGGCAGGGCTTACCTGCCGGGCTGCCTGGATGAAAATTGCCGGTGATTATCAGGAAAAGAGAAAGACAGGAGGCAGGGAGAGCCGGTATGCCTATGAGGAAATGGTTAAGGCCGGCTATGAGATGCAAAGCGGCGTAGGAGAGCTTCAGGCCTACGAACGCTTTGCCAGGAGATGCCGGGTTCCCTGCTACAAGAAGCTAACGGGGCTTCTGGCGCAGAACCTGCGGAAAGGAAACAGGGGACTTGGGGAACTGCTGGAAAACGAAATGTGGCAGGCTTTTGAAAACCGCAAGGCTCTGGCCCGGAAACAGGGCGAGGAGGCGGGGACAAAGCTTTTGATGCCCATGATGGGCATGCTGGCAGTGGTTATGGTGATTGTGATTGCCCCGGCGCTTATGTCTATGCAGATGTGAAACGGGAGATTTGCTTTGTAGAAGGAGGAAATAGGATGGAAACGATGTGGTTGAAGTTTTTGCATGAGGAAGACGGAGTAGGGGTAGTGGAATTAATTTTAATTCTGGTGGTTTTGATTTCTCTGGTGCTGATTTTTAAGGAGCAGCTGACCAAGCTGGTGCAGAATATTTTTGACAAGATTGTAAAACAGAGCAACAAGGTTTAGGGGAAATAAGGGATGAAAAGAGCGCAGATTACTGTATTTATGAGTCTGCTTCTGCCGTTGCTTCTTGCAGTGCTGGGAGCAGTGCTGGAATCTGCGTATCAGCAGGCGCTTCGCAGCCGGGTGCAGAGGAGTCTGATGCTCTGCGAGTATTCTATGCTGTCAGAGTATCAGACAGATCTGTGGAGACAGTACGGGTTATTTTATCTGGATACCGCCTATGGAGGGCGGGAGGAATCAAAGGAGAAGCTGCAGGCCAGGCTTTTGACCTATTTAAGCGGAAATCTTTCCTGGAAGAACGGGGAGACCAGGGGAGCGTTTACTCCCTTTCAGACGGCAGTATGCGACCTGCAGGCAGAGGAGTTTTCCAGGGCCACGGACCATGAAGGAATGAGTTTCTATGAGCAGGCGGTAGCCTTTGAACAGGATCTCTGGGGTGTGGGGGCTCTCTCTCAATGGATGGAACACACAAAGGATTTGGAGATCCTGGAACAGCAGCAGGAGGAGTACACGAAATCCGAGGAGAGAGAGCAGCGAAACCTGGAGGTACTGAGACAGAGGAGAAGGGAACAGGAGGAGGAAGACACGCCGAACCCCACGGAAGGACTTCTGGGGGAGAGGGAGAGCAGCTTGCTGGCCATGGTGGTAAAAAATCCGGATAAGCTTCCTGTAAAAGCAGTATCTCTTCAGAATGTTCCCTCCAGACGGACACTTCTGGAGGGAAGAGGCCCGGAGGGCAGGTTCCCGGGGGGTTTGGTAAACGATCAGTGGTTTCACACCTATTTATTGGAGCGGCTTACAGATGCCCGGGGACTTCTGCAGGGGGAGAAAGAGGCGGAAGGATGGCTTGGCTGCCAGCTGGAGTATATTTTGATGGGAAAGGAAAGCGACAGGGAAAACCTGGAGGGCGTGGTAAGACGGCTGCTGCTTCTCCGGGAGGGCGCAAATTATGCATATCTTATGACAGATCAGGGAAAGCAGGCGGAAGCCTACGCCCTGGCGGCTCTGGTGGCCGGTATTACCCTGATGCCGGAATTGATCGAGGCCCTGCAGCAGGTGATTCTCCTGGCCTGGGCCTATGGGGAGAGCGTGCTGGACGTGCGGGGATTGCTCCAGGGAAGCCAGATTGTGCTGTTTAAGACAGGGGAAACCTGGAGACTTCCCTTATCCCAGCTTTTTACGCTGCGGTCGCACCTGGAAGCCTACGACGGGAAAAGCGATGAGGGCGGATTGTCCTACGAGGGGTATTTGCGTATGTTTTTAACCATGCTGGATAGGGGGACAAAATGCATGCGGGCCCTGGATGTGATTGAGGGAAATGTGCGCACCTCAGATACAGGGCGTAACCTGTATATGGATCAGTGCATAGACGCAATGACAATAAAGGCAAAGTTTCAGGGCAGATCCCTGTTTTCTGGTCTGACCATGGTGAGAAAGGATGGCTATATGTTGTCAGGAGAGAGAAGATTTAGCTATGAGTGGTAGCGGCAGGGTTTATTCGGATATTCTTTCAACGCAGGCGGAAAAGAAGCCGGGCCCTCAAAGTGAAAAATATAACCTTATTCGGCAAGCGCCGGAAGCTGAGAGAATATCCGAATATACCTGGCTTTTGCATGGGCAAAGGCTTGGGGGCAGCATGACAGTAGAGGCAGCTCTGCTGCTGCCTCTCTTCTGGTATTTTCTTGCAGGCTTTTTATATTTGCTGCTTCTGTTTCGTCTACAGGAGGATATTGGACAGGGGCTGGCAGATGCAGGCCGGGAACTGGGACAGTATGCCTATGCCGTACAGGCGGAGGGCAACAAAGGCCAGCAGCTTTCTCTAGTTCGGGTACGGCAGAAGCTGGGGCAGCAGTGTCAGGACTGGGTGGCGCTGGGTCTGGTGGAGGGAGGGCTTTCCGGAATTCGCCTGGGAAAGAGCAGGATCATGGAGGAGGATGCCAGAATTGAGCTGACAGCAGAATACAGAGTGCAAACACCCTGGCTTTTGTTGGGGAAGGGAACCATTCTTGTCCGGCAGAGGCAGATGTGCAGAGCCTGGACAGGCATGAAAGGTGGGATTTCAGAGGGAGAATGGGAGGAAATGGTTTATGTCACTCCCTATGGGGAGGTGTATCACAACAGTATGGATTGCCATCACTTGAAGCTTTCCATTCAAATGACCTCTCTGGAAGCAGCAAGGCAGGAACGAAATAAAAATGGGGAGCGTTATCAGGCCTGCGGCGGCTGCTGTAAAAATTCCTCAGAAGGGAGCGTCTATGTGACGGATTATGGCAATCGCTATCATAAGGACCTGAATTGTTCCGGACTAAAGCGGACTGTATACTTGGTATTTGCTTCTGAGGCACAGGGAAGAGGAGCCTGTAAGAGCTGTGGAGGAGGAACATGATGGAACAGGGAACACAGGGAGTGCTGCAGGGGCTTGTGGGGCTGTTTTTAATATGCAATGCCTGGCAGGACTGGAGAAAGAGAGAGATTTTGCCGGCCAGCCTGTGGGTTTTTGGAGGAGTGGGGCTGGCTCTCCAGAGGATCTGGGGAGGACAAGGCTGGCAGAGCTTGGCGGGAGGCGTTTTCGTGGGAGTCATGCTGTTGTTTTGCGCCCTGGTAACCCGGGGAAACATTGGTATGGGGGATGGTCTGTTATTGTGCATTACAGGACTTTATCTGGGATTTGAGAAAAATCTCACTCTGGCCCTTGGCGGGTTGTTGCTCTGCGGGTGCTGCTCAGCAATATTGCTGCTGATAGGAAGGGTGAATAAAAAGACAGGGATTCCCTTTGCCCCGTTTTTGTTGGGCGCATATTTGGGAGGGCTGTTCTTATAAGAGAAGGAGACAATGGATGTGCCGGGAATAGGAGTACAAGAGAAGGACATAATGGATGTGCTGGAAATAGGAGTATAAGAGAAGGAGACAACGGATGTGCCGGTAATAGGCGTATGAGAGAAGGGGACAACGGATGTGCTGGGAGATATGAGTTTGCGGGAAGGAGGTAACAGGAATGCAGAAGGCAGTTGCAAGGAAACGGAACAGGAATCACAGGTATCAAGGAAGCTTTACGGTGGAGGCATCCCTGATCCTTCCCTTTTTATGCTTTTTACTGGCAGTGCTGCTACAGACCATACTATATCTCCATGATGTGAGTCTCTTTGCTTCAGCCGCTTATGAGGCGGCAGGAAAGGGGGCAGAGTTGAAGAATGTGGATTCTGGACAGAGAGAGACCTATGCCCGGGAGCAGGCGCAGAAATTGCTGGAAGGAAGATGCCTGGCATGTACAGTGAGGAATGTGGAGGTACATGCCTCATCCGGCCGGGTGCGGGTGAAGCTTACAGGGAACACGGGATTTTTGGGAGGAATGACGCTGCAGGCGGAAAAGGAAGCAATGTGTATAAATCCGGTGGATTTTTTGCGGAATGTGGAAAAAGGGAGGAGGCTTTTTAAGTGAAGCTGGAATATAAGCGGGAGCTGGATCATAATTATCTGGTTTTGGAGGAGGAACAGGGGGAGCAACGGGAGGGGTATGAAATTTATATGCTGGAGGAAAATCAAATTCCCGGGCTTTTGAGTTGTACCTTACAGAGAATCAATCAAAGACAGCGCTTCTTCTATGAAGTAACCTCCCGGCAGTCCCTGGATCTTCTGCTGGAGAGAAAACGGCTGGACTACACGGATTTGATTCATATTTTAGAGGGGATTCGGCGGGCCCTGTCCGGGGCGAGGGAATATCTCTTGGACGTGAATCATTTACTGCTGCGTTCGGAGTATATTTATGTAAATTTGGACCTGGATCTTCCGGAGTTCTGTTATTTTCCCTATTATGAGAGGGCTGTGCGGGAACAGTTCTTTGAGCTGGCGGAGTATCTGCTGGGGAAGCTGGACAGGCAGGACCGCCTGGGCGTGGAGCTGGGATATGAAATTTATAAAATGGCCAGCGAGGAAAACTGCTCTATTGAGGAAATTCTCAAGCTGCGGGAGAAATATTCCGGGGATAAGGAAAAGGCGGCGAAGCAAATACGCCTTACCTGGGAGGAGCCGGAGAGGGCTGCCAGGTACAGAGTTGCGGAGCCTGTAAATGTGTATGGAGAGGCGGTAGAACAGGGAGCGCAGGAACCAAGAGGAAAGCTTATGGAGGAATGAAGAAAACCTTTTGAAAAGCGAAGAAAACCTTTTGAAATAAGAAAGAATTCTATGGCAACACCCCATGATTCTGAAGAGATGCGGAAAAAATCTACAGGGACACAAAAAAGGTCTTCAGAGATGCCCAAAAGAAAGCTTTGGGAAAAGAAAAAGGTCCGGCAGACAGAGGAAGAACAGCTATATCCGGAGGAAAGGCCCATACTTTCGGGACAGACAACCGTTCAGAGTTGGGAGATGCCCCGGGGAGAGACCTGTCTGCTATCAGAGGGAAAAAGGCAGGGACTAGTGCTCTACAGCTTGGATCCCTCTCTGGAATCCCTGCCTGTATCGGGAGACTATTTTCTGGTTGGAAAGAAGCAGGATGCGGTAGACGGATTTATTGATCATCCTGGAGTAAGCCGGATTCACGCCCGGATTGAAAAGCGGGAGCAGAGCTACTATGTGACGGATTTGAATTCTACAAACGGAACTTATCTGAACAGAAAGCTTCTGGGGGTGAATGAGACGGTTCTCCTGCATGTGGGAGATGTACTGCGGTTTGCGGATGTGGAATATACGGTGGGGACAGCTATGGGAACAGTATAGACGAGGCGTGGAGCGGTACAGCAGTCGTGGGTCGGGCATAGGTCAGCATGAATGAGGCATGGACCAGCATGAATGAGGCATGGGTCAGCATGAATGAGGCACGGGTCAGACATAGATCTGCATGGATCAGGCGGGAAAAGTTTTTGACAGGCTTTCGGCAAAATGGTATAGTGGCATAAGAATGAGGAAATAGAGGAGAAAACGGGATGATTTTTGAAAGCCATGCCCATTATGACGATAAAGCTTTTGACAAAGATCGGGATCTGCTGCTGGAGCGGATGCAGGAGCAGGGAGTCGGTACGATTATTAATGTCAGCGCCAGTATGCGCGGGGTAAGAGATACCCTTGCTCTGACAGAGCGCTACCCTTTTATTTACGGAGCAGTGGGGATTCACCCAGACGAGGTGGGTGAATTGAACGAAGAGAATTTTTCCTGGCTGCAAGAGCAGTGCGGTAGGAAAAAGGTGGTGGCAGTAGGGGAAATCGGACTGGACTATTACTGGGACAAGGAGAGCCATGAGCAGCAAAAATACTGGTTTATCCGCCAACTTTCTCTGGCCCGGGAGCAGAAGCTTCCGGTAATTATTCACAGCCGGGAAGCGGCCCAGGATACCATGGATTTGATGAAGGAGCATGGGACAGGGCTGGAGGGTGTGATTCACTGTTTTTCCTATTCTCCGGAGATGGCGCGGGAATATGTAAAGATGGGATATTATATCGGCGTAGGCGGGGTAGTAACCTTTAAAAATGCAAAAAAGCTTAAGGAAACTGTACAGCAGATTCCCTTGGAGCGGATTCTTTTGGAGACAGACAGTCCCTATCTGGCGCCGGTTCCCTATCGGGGAAAGCGAAATTGTTCTTTCTATCTCTCCTATGTAGCAAAAGAGATTGGGGCGTTAAAAGGGATCTCCCCGGAGGAGGTTATCTGCGTAACAGAGCGAAACGCGCAAAAGATGTATCGTCTGGAGGAAACAGAGCATGAATAGACCTATCCCATATCTTGGAAATCCGCAGAGTACCATAGAGGTTCTGCAGAAATATAAGTTTGTATTTCAGAAGCGCTTTGGTCAAAATTTTTTGATAGATTCCCATGTTTTGCAGAAAATTATTCGGTCAGCTGAGATTACAGAACAGGATTTTGTTTTGGAGGTGGGACCCGGCATTGGGACTATGACCCAGTATCTGGCGGCAGCGGCAGGGCAGGTGGTGGCTGTGGAGGTGGATAAGGCGCTGATTCCCATTCTGGAGGACACCCTGCAGGGCTATGACAATGTAACAGTGCGAAATGAGGATATTTTAAAGGTGGATATTCGGGGATTGGTGGAGAGCCAGAATCAGGGTAAGCCCATTAAGGTTGTGGCCAATCTTCCCTATTATATCACAACCCCAATTATAATGGGACTGTTTGAAAATCAGGTGCCTCTGGAGAGCATTACCATTATGGTGCAAAAGGAAGTGGCGGACCGCATGAAAGTGGGACCAGGGACCAAGGATTATGGCGCGCTGTCCCTGGCTGTCCAGTATTATGCCAGGCCAGAGCTGATTGCAAACGTTCCTCCTAACTGCTTTATGCCAAGGCCGAAGGTAGGTTCCGCGGTGATCCGTCTGATTCGCCATGCGCATCCTCCGGTAACAGTGAGGGATGAGGCGCAGATGTTTCGGATTATCCGCGCCTCTTTTAATCAGCGGAGAAAAACCTTGTTGAACAGCCTGAGCAATGCTGCCGGGATTCCCTATACCAAAGAGGAATTGGCGGCAGCTCTGAAGAAGCTTGGATGGTCTGCCAGCATCCGGGGAGAGGCGTTGACTCTGGAGCAGTTTGCCAGGCTAAGCGACGCGCTGGGATAAACCCCAAGATCCATGCAGATATGCCTGCACAGATCCCTGGTGATGGGTATGAAATGCCTGGGTCATGCATAGAATGTTCCAGAGAATATAAGGCTGGAGGTGTCTATGCCAGGATATAGACGGGTTATTTCTTATATCTATGTGTACGAAAAGGGAGAACGGAGAGGGAATTGCGGCTTTGTCAAGCTGGAAGCCAGAGAGGGGGAGTATCGGTTTACGGTGCAGCTGAAAAAAGGGTTTCAGAGGCAGGGCTCCTATAAGCTTTACCTGTATGTGCCGGAAAAGGGAGATCTGGAGGGAATTTATCTGGGAGAGCTGCAGCAGGCAACCAGCGTCCTGGAGTGGAAGGGAAGTATTTGGCAGGAAGACTTGCATTCCCTGGCGCATCAGGCGCAGGGAATTGTGATAGAAGGCCCGGGAAAGATTCGGTATGCGGCGCAGTGGGAGGATACTCCGGTAGCCGTGGACAGTTTTCATGTTTATTTGGCGGAAGGAAAAAAGCCGGAACAGGTAAATCCTGGGAAGGGCGGGAGTACAGAGAGAATCAGGCAGGCAGAATCTGAAGCCCACAGAGCTAAAGGGGAGGTTCACAGAGCTAAAGGAGAGGTTCACAGAGCCATAGAGGAAGCCAGACAGGGTGAATCGGAGGAGAAAGGATTTCAGGAGAAACCAGCAGACCAAGAGAGAGAATTTTTACGGCAGCCGGCATTGGTAAAGGATGCGTCTGCAACAGTGCCGGCAGATTTACAGCCGGATCATAATGAAAGCCAGGAAGCCTGGCATGAGAATCGGTCCAAAGAACATGCGGCAGGGAGAGATTCCCAGAAGGCCCCAGAGGAGTCCAGGAGGCGCCCAGAGGAGTCCCTGGGAGCCCTGGAGCCTTCCTTGGGAACCACTGAGCCCTTCCCTGAAGCCCCGGATCACGCAGAGCGCTCTTCGGGAGCCCTTGAGCCCTTCCCCAGTGTCCCGGAGCGTTCCTTGGAAGAAGAGGAGGGAAAGACGGTTCAGGAGCCGGAAGAACTGTCTGCTATGGAGATGCCTGCTGAGGAAGCAGATCCGGATATTCCAGATGAAAATGCAGCCACAGAGAGGATGGACAGCCGTCAGCAGAAATGGGAGTATTTGATCCGGCATTTCCCGGTTCAGAAGCTGTTTCAGAGTCAGGGGCCGCCTATGTCCTGTATTCGCATTGGGCCCCGGGATCTGCAGCGGCTGCCGCGGGAAAACTGGGTTTTAGGAAACAACAGCTTTTTATTTCATGGCTATTATCAATTCCGCCATCTTCTCCTGTGCCGGCAGGAGGAAAATGGGGAACCGGTATTTTATCTGGGTGTTCCTGGCGTATATAATGAGAGAGAACGGATGATGGCGGAGCTCTTTGGCTTTGGGGAATTCCGCAGAAGCAGAAATATGGGAAACCGGAACGGGAATTTCGGTTATTGGTTTCGGAAGCTAGAGGAAGCATAAGCGATGACAACAGATGAAAAATTCATGAGAGAGGCCATTAAGCAGGCAAAGAAGGCAGGGGCGTATTTGGAAGTACCCATTGGATGTGTGATCGTCCAGGAGGGCAAGATCATTGCCCGGGGATATAACCGAAGAAATATGGATCACAGCGCCCTGTCCCATGCGGAGCTTCTGGCCATACAAAAAGCCAGCAAAAAGACAGGGGACTGGCGGCTGGAGGACTGCACTCTATACGTAACCCTGGAGCCCTGCCAGATGTGTGCGGGGGCTATTGTGCAGGCCCGCATGGGCCGGGTGGTAATCGGCAGCATGAACCCTAAGGCAGGGTGTGCCGGCTCCATATTGAACCTTCTGGAGCTGGATCAGTTTAACCATCAGGTGCAGGTGGAGCGAGGAGTGCTCCAGGAGGAATGCGGAGGGCTTTTGACGGAATTTTTCAGGAAGCTTAGAAAAATCAAAGAGGAAGAAAGGCAGGAAAAACAAAGCAATCACAAAGCGAACGGATAGTGTAAAATTTTCTTCGGGTGAAAAATAGATATAGAAAGGGAACCCCTTTTTGTGATAGAGTATAAGAGCTCAACCAAAACCCTCACAAAAGAAA
>JAAWJI010000048.1 GCA_022796795.1 Lachnospiraceae bacterium
TGATATGTACTATCGACTTTTTCTCGTTGCCTTCGCGAAAATAAAATTCTTTTAGAATTTTCAAGGTTTTACACTGTTTAGTTATCAAGGTTCGCTTCATTGCTTTGAAGACTTATACATGTCCTCTTTAAATCAGCTTGACTATAATAGCATATTTTTAATCTGTTGTCAACAGCTTTTTTACTATTTTTTTCAAGCGATTTAACGGAGAAAGAGGGATTTGAACCCTCGCGCCGCTATTAACGACCTACTCCCTTTCCAGGGGAGCCCCTTCGGCCAGCTTGGGTATTTCTCCAGGTTAAACGGAGAGGATGGGATTCGAACCCATGCGCCCTTTCGGACAAACGGTTTTCAAGACCGCCTCGTTATGACCACTTCGATACCTCTCCATATGATAGCCATATCTTGTTCGACTCCCGCGCACGCTCGCTGCCTAATCACTCGCGTGGCGACATCAGATATACTACCATATTTACCATTCTATGTCAACGCCTTTTTTATATTTTTCGCAAAATTTTTTGACAAATTTTTGACCTGTGTTTTCCTCCGAAAACTCCCCTCCTTGCGTCACATTGTGGAATACCAGCAGGCCCACACGGAAGGGACTCCTTCACGGTCCCCCCACTACAAGAAACAGGGATCAGGCAGGCATTCACCCGGCTGGCTGCTGGCGGGAATAAATTTCTCCGATTACAGATGCCGCAGATGAACCCGGTACTCTCTCAGCATGGCCTCATCTGCGGTTTCCAGCAAATGTTCCAGACCCTTTACCATCCTTTTCCTGTCCCCAGGCAGTTTTCCCCGGACCTGAACCAGGTTGGAGGCTCAGTCTGTCAAAATCTGCGTCTCAATGGTAAGCTTCTCAATCAGTGTTTTCAACTCCGCAAGCTTTTCCAACTCGCTTTCCTCTCTCCAGTTTCCCTTCTGAATTTCCTGGTACAGCTTCGATTCTGGAAAGACCGTCAACATGGAGGAACCGATGATCCTTGGATGCGTCATATTAAAGACATCTGCGCTTCTCTCTGCGCCCCGGATGCCATGACCGGCTCCGGATATCCCTGCAAGGTAAAAGAAGTTGTAGGAGATCTGGGCGGCATCCAGCCGTTTTGCCTGATCCACAATCGCCTTGGCCTCATACCCCTTGTTCATAAAGGCAAGGGCTTCTTCATCCCCGGTCTCCACCCCAATGGTGATTCCCTCATACCCCAGCCTTTGCAGCTCCCCTAGCTCTTCGTCTGTTTTCAGCGCTATGTCTGTGATGCGTGCAAAACAGCCGATACTTTCCACGGTGGGAAAATACTGTTGTATCAGCTCTGCAATGGTTTTAAGTCTATGAAATTTCAACGCAAAGGGATTGGCCCCTACCAGAAAAACCCGCCGGATCGGGCTCGGCCGGGTAAGTCCCTGGAGCCGGGCGGACAGCATTTCTATAGGATCTGTACTCCAGAGCTGCGCCTCCAATAGATCGCTCTCAATGTCCTCCAGGGGTGACATTCGAAAGGAAAAGGGCAGATCGTCATAAAGGGTACAAAATTTGCAGCTGTGATGGGTGCAGCCTGCCGTTACCTCCAGCAGCAGAGACGCCGCCTCATAGGGCGGTCTCCATATGGTTCCTGTATAATGCATTGTAGTTCCTCCTCTCAACTCAGCTCTTTGCTGCAGGCCGCAAGTCCTCGGACCTGTAGTTTGCCCTATTATATCATGGTACAAAAATAAAAAAAGTACGGTACTTTTTTGTAGTACCTTTCTTTTTTACTGCGTCTGTGATATCCTGCATATAA
Source organism: Lachnospiraceae bacterium (assembly GCA_022796795.1). Taxonomy (GTDB): domain Bacteria; phylum Bacillota; class Clostridia; order Lachnospirales; family Lachnospiraceae; genus RGIG4284. The sequence continues at coordinate 1,782 of JAAWJI010000048.1, forward strand.
GAATCCATATTCCTCTAATATGCAGCAAGCCAGGGAGATATCTATGCTGCTTTGGAGGCTGCCGTATGTCTGAAACCATCAGGAAGGATTACAGAGAGCTTGTCAAATGACAAGCCAGGCATTTATGCCGGGAAAGGACTGATTTTTATGAGAAAAACAGAAACAGCCGTCCGTCGCTGCAAAACCATGTCCACACTGCAAAAAATCCTGGGCGGCAAATGGAAGCTGGAGCTTCTTTATTATATAGGCGTCTGCCAGATCCGCAGATTCGGGGCGCTACGCCGTCAGATCGGTGAAATCACGGAATCCTCCCTGACCAAACAGCTTCGGGAGTTGGAAGCCGACGGCTTTCTGATTCGGCACGATTTCAAGGAAATCCCTCCCCGGGTGGAATACAGTCTGTCGGATTTAGGGGTAAGCTTTCTGGATGTCATTGCCTATATGAAAGCCTGGGGAGACCAGAATCTTTTGTGAGATTCCGGACTTGGATCCCGCCTTACGAAATCCAAATCCGGAATGCGCCAACAGGCCCGGCAAATGCCAGACCTGTCAGCGTTCATGCTATATTACAATTTTATTCGGGTATCCTTTTTCTATCAATACCGGGAGGCTGCTTTTGCCCCCCGCAGCAAAGCCTTTACATTTTCCAGAGGCGTTCCGATTTCCAGATAGTCAGAGCAGGCAAAGATATAATGTCCTCCCTGCTTTCCAATCATCATCAGGTCATAAGCCCGCTGCTCCACCTCCTCTGGGGATGCCTCCTTTAAAAAGTGCACCTGGTCAAAATTTCCGAACAGGATCAGATCTTCTCCGAAATAAGCCTTAGCCTCCGCCAAAGTGTTGTCCCCCTGGGGCGCCTCAGAAATAGTCTCCCACACCGTGATTCCCAGCTTCCTGTAGGCCGGGTACAGGCTCTTGGCCTTGCCGCAGTTGTGATAGATTATAGGCTTGATTCCAGAACGCAGCACATCAATAGCTCTGCGCTCATAGGGAAGCACCTGTTCTTCAAAATAGTCGGAGCCCATCATTCCCCCGTTGGCAATATTTCCCTGCATACCCACGCAGTCAAACTCGCTCTCCACAAAGATTTCATGATCGCTGACCACCAGATCCGCAAAAAAACTCATATAGTCCTCATAGTAGTCCTCATCCGTCAGGGCGTCTACCATCATATCCTGCACATTGATGTAGGTGGATGCCAGATTGTACACCCCGCCCATGGCCCAGGGACAGGAAATCCCCAGATCGCCGATTTCCCTTTTGGCCTCCCGGCCGGATTCCAGTATGTGCTCCACATCCTGCTTCTCCCTTTTGGGACAATATTTCTGAAACGCGGCAAAATCGTCGCTGTCTTTGATGAGATATTCCATGGTGCTAAAATGGATTCCGTTTAGCATTTTATCACTGTAGGGAGCTCCTTCTTTATGGGTCAGGGTTCTTGTTGGAGTCTTTACACTTATGGTGCGGATATAATTGCCTCCCACCACCTCCAGCCTGCGGTCCACCTCCCAGTTTGGGAAGTTTCTCTGGAGAAAATAGGGAATTTCATTCACATACTGCCTGGTAACCAGGTCAAAGTCCAGCTCCCTTTGCAGCGCAACCGCATCATATAAGCGGCTGGTATTTTTCTTATTATAATAGTAGGAAAGATATTCCTCCTGGATAAAAGGGCTCACCGGCACCATATCCGGCGTGCCGCCCTCCAATACACACAGCAGTCTCTCTCTCGACGTCATTACTATACCCTCCAAATCCTTTCTTTTCTGGTAATGTCTGCAGCTTCCCAGATGCGTCTCAAAACTCACCTACGCTCATTCCGGCTCTTTAGTAGCCGAATATATGGGGCAGGGCCAGGCTGATTGCCGGAATAAAGCTTAGCATCAGCAGGACGATCAGCATGCAGAGGTAAAATGGCAGCGTTGCCTTTACAATTCGTTCTATAGATACCTTGGACACGGCGGAGCCAATAAAGAGGCAGCTTCCCACCGGAGGCGTCAAAAGTCCGATGCCGCAGTTCAGAATCATCATAACGCCAAACTGTACAGAATCAATCCCTACGCTGTGGGCCAGAGGCAGCAAAATGGGTGTGGCAATGAGAATAATGGGAGCCATATCCATAATGCAGCCCAGCAGAAGCAAAATCACATTGATCAGCAGCACCAGTAAAATTTTGTTGGTGGTCAGGCTGGTAATGGCCTGGGCCGCCAGATCCGGCACATGGAGATAGGTCAGGCAATAGCCGAAAATACTGGAGGTTCCACAGAGAATCAGCACAATGGCCAGAATATCGATGCATTCCTCCAGAACCCTCCAGACGCCCTTCCAGTTTACGCCCTTATAGACGTATACGCTGACGAACAGGCTGTAGATCACGGCGATCGCCGCTGACTCTGTGGCCGTAAACACGCCGCCCACCACGCCTACCACCACAATCAGAATGGCAAGCAGCGCCCAGAGGGATTTGCTCAGCTGCCGAAGAAATACCTTCAGGGAAAATTTCTCTCCCTTGGGATAGTTCCGCTTGATGGAGATAATGTAGGCGCCTACCATAAGGGAAATGGCAAGGAGAGCTCCCGGCAGATAGCCCGCCATAAACAGGGCTCCCACTGATACGCCCCCTGCGGCCGTGGCATAGATAACCATATTGTGGCTGGGCGGCACCAGCAGGCCCTCCACCGAGGAGGTAATGGTCACGGCTGTAGAAAAATCGTCGTCATACCCTGCGTCCACCATCATGGGAATCAAAAGGTTTCCCAGAGATGCCGTGTCCGCTGTGGCAGATCCGGAAATTCCGCCAAAGAAATAGGACGCCACAATGTTCACCATAGCCAGTCCTCCCCGCATCCAGCCAACCAGGGAATTGGCAAGGGCGATAAGCTTTTCCGATATTCCCCCCTTTCCCATAAGGCATCCCATGACAATAAAGAAGGGAACCGCCATAAGGGAAAAGGAATTTAACCCCTTCACCATCTGCTGGCACACATTGCTGAGAGGAATGCCCAGATACAGAAGGCAGGCCACGGAGGCAATTCCCACCGCGTAGGCAATGTACACTCTCAGTAAAATCAATACCAGAAAGGTAATCAGCAAAATTGCGATTGCCGTCGAGTCTGTTTTCATATTTTCTCCTTTCCGCCCCTCTCCTCAGGGCACCCTGGTACGCCTATGCGGCCCTTTGACTCTTCCTGGCCAAAGCGCAGACATGCTTGTAAATGACCTCCAGCTCAAACAGTACCATGGCAAATCCCGACAACGGCACCGGCAGGTACAGCCAGAACTTGGAGAGCCAGGGAAGGCTTACATAAAATGCCTTCTGTCCCACGGAAGCCGCATAGATTCCGCCCCGGTACAGCATAATCACAGAAAATACCAGAACCAGCACATCCCCAAAGAGATCCAGGAACTGTACCAGCTTTTGCGGCAAATATGAATCCAAGGAGGTCATACGGATATGCGACTGCTTATGGATCGCCAGAGATGCGCTGAGAAACGCCATATAAATCATACAGGTCAGCACGATCTCTTCGCTCCAGGACGGATCTGTGATGAAAGGAATGTATTTACCCACATATCTTCCCAATACAGCATAGGATGTAATAAGCACATCTGCCACCAGGAACAGTTTACATAAAAACATGACTATTCTATAAAAGACTTCATAAAAAGATTTGATCCTTTCTGTCAATTTCCTCCACTCCTTTCCCTGCTGATCCAGCCAAGATCACCTACTGTTTAGCACAGTCTAAAATCTGCTGATATTCGTTTTCCAAACCGCTGGTGTAAGTAGAAATCAGGCTCTCGCAGGCCTCCCGATAAGGCGTCTGATCGGCCACCTCCACAATGGTCACTCCCTTCTCCGTGAGCCGCTGCTCGCTGTCCGCCTCCTCCTGGGCAGAGATTTCCCTGCAGTAAGCGCTTGTCTTTTCTCCGGCCTCCACAATGGCCCCCATCTGCTCCTCCGTAAGCTTTGCCATGGACGCCTCGGACATTACCACCTCAGAAGCGCTTAAGGTATGCTGATCCTTGAGAAGATAGGGCGCTACCTCGTAAAAAGCATTGGACTCGTAGAGGGCTGTGGGCTGGTCACCCCCGTCCACCACGCCGGACTGCAGGCTGGAATACAGCTCATTAAAGCTTACCACAGTTGCGGAGGCTCCCAGAAGGTCTGTCATCTGGGTCAGAATGGGATCCGAGGAAACCCGGATTTTTCTGCCCTGCAGATCCTCAATCCCCTTTACCTCATTAACAAAGAAATAGTTGCGGAAGCCCTCTTCCATATAAAACAGACCTTTGATCCCCAGTCCCTTTTGGGAGCGCTCCTCCAGAATCTCCCGGGCAAAATCTGTCTTCGTAAAGCTCCAATAGTGGTCCCGGCTCTCCCAGGTAAAGGGGATTCCCATGAGGGAAGATTTCTCGCATCCGTAGTTGTTCAGGTCAAAAATAGAAATCCGGCATAGATCCACCATTCCGCTCTCCGTGATCATACCGTCCAGCACATCGTTTTCCGCTCCCAACACGCCGCTGGCCTGAATATCAATGGTCACGGTACCGCCGCTGAGCTCCTCCACCTGCTCCTTGAAATAGGCCGCCACCTTTCCATCCAAAGAATCATTGGAATTCACCTCCGCATAGGTCAGGACAACGCTGTCCGCCCCTGCCTCTGTCTCTGTCTTACTCCCGCCGGATGTCTCCGGAGTCCCTGCCGCTCCCGCGGAGTCATTTGCAGAAGATTTCCCGCATCCTGCAAACAAGGAAGCCGTCAGCGCCATGGTCAACATAAAAGCCGTCATTTTCTGTTTTTTCATACTCTTCTCCCTTTCTTTTTCATACCCGAATTTTAAATATCGTTTTACCAAAACGTTATGGTAAAATGATAGCATCTGCCTTCCGATTTGTCAAGAATATTGGCATCCATCATTTTTCACAAAAAAACAGCCGGCAAAATGTTTACTTTTCACAACATTTTGTCGGCTACATTTAGCAATTTTTATAGCTCAGGACACATAGGATTCATAGTTATATTTCATCACCAGACCAATGGGCAGCTCCTCCTCGCACACATCCCGGGTCTTGCCGCAGATCTGATGATACAAAATCTCCACGGCCTTGGCTCCCTGCTCCCGGTTGTACTGGTAGATGGAGGCGGTGAGAATCCCGTTCTCAAAATAGGGAACCAGCTCCCGAAATACGTCTGTCCCCACCATGAGCATGCCAGACAGATCCGGATACTCCTCCACCAGTTTGCAAAGATGAATGGTATTGCGGGCATTACAGGCAAAGGCAGCCAGAGGCTTCTCCTTTTCCAGGACAATCCGCACCCGCTTCTCAATCTCTTCTTTTCCGAAGCCCGGCACACAGATTAGCTCTTTCTCCGGACAGTATTCCTCCATATACTTCTGAAAGGCTCCCATGTACCGTGTATTGCTGAAAATGCGATTGCTTCCAGTAAGAAACAGAATCTTCCCTTTCTTCCCCTGTAGAGCATAATATAAAAACTCCCCGGCAAGCTTCCCCGCCTTTTCATGGTCCACTTTCACGCTGTTCACATAGCTTTCCTCTTTCTTGTAGGAGGAAATCAGTACCGTGGGAATCCCAAGCCTCCCAAAGCGTCTGGCCCAGGCGCTGGCGTCCTTGTCATCGGAAACGGTAATCAGGCCCTGGATGGACTCTATCTCCCGATCATACAAATCCATAAGCTCCTGAGAAATCTCATCCAGAGAATATTCCGACTCCACGTACTGAAAATTTAAGGGATTTCCCTGGAGATTGTCTGCCTCCTTACGGATCCCTTCCCAGATTCCCCGGAAATAATACCGCTCCTCTCCCTGTGCCTTGGGCAGCACCACCGCCACATTCTGGGCTCCCCGCCGCAGCAGGGATGCGTTTTCATTCAGCTGAAAATTGCAGCGCCTTGCCTCCTGCAAAATCATTTCCCTGGTTTTCTCGCTGACGCCCTTCTTTCCGTGAATCGCACAGTGCACCGTACCTACAGACACCCCGGTCCGTTCTGCCAGCTCCTTGATTGTAATGCGTTTTTCTATTCCCATAAGCGCTCCATAAATCGTATAAACAAAACGTTTTTGTTCTTATGTTCTATCATACCATCTCTGGATATTCCTGTCAATTCCAAGGAGCAGCTCTTGTGAAGAGCCGCTCTTCCAGCCGCTCTTCCACTGGACTCCTTATGTTTCCAGCACAGCCATGGCAATATACAGATCCTCCGGCGTAGTCAGCTTCATATTTTTGTAGGATCCCTCCACCAGCTTTACCTTGTGCTCGGTCATGGCCTCCACCACACAGGCGTCGTCCGTCACATCGCTTTTTCCTGCGGCGATCAATTTTCCGTAGGCTTCCCGGATCAGGGGCACAGAAAACACCTGGGGAGTCTGGATCGTCCACACCAGGCTGCGTTTTGGGGTAGAGACGGCAAAGTCCTCCTCATCCGCCAGCTTTATGGTATCTTTTACAGGCATGCCCACCACGCAGGCCTTATACTCCTGCACCGCTATGTAGGCCCTCTCCAGGATTTCCTGGGTCACGAAAGGACGGGCTCCGTCATGAATAAACACATACCCGTCCTCATTTGGCACAGTCAGACCTCCTGCCTCCATGGCTTTCAGGCCCTTCCACACGGACAGATAGCGCTCTGCCCCGCCGGCTGTTATATGATCCACCTTGGAAAAACCGTATTTTTCCACGATTTCCCTTTGGCAATAAGAAATCTGCTCCTCCCCTGTTACCAGGATCACGTCGTCAATGAGGGGTGAGGCTTGAAAAGCCGCCAGGGAATAATAGAGAACCGGCTTTCCCTGAAGCTCCAGGAACTGTTTTTGCACAGAACCCCCCATGCGTTTTCCCTGCCCTGCCGCCAGGACTATGGCTGTACACCGTTTTTTCTTCATCTGTCCTTCTCCCGCTTTTTTATTGCCCACTACCAAGCTTCAGGTTTGGCACCGCATTCAAATCCAGCCCGTGACGGACGCCCTTTTGGTATTCATAATAGGCCGCGGCGCCAATCATAGCTGCATTATCCGTGCACAGCAAAGGCGATGGCCGGTAAAAGTCAAGGCGCCTGCGCCTGCAGGCCTCCTCCATCCCGGCTCGCAGAGTGGAGTTGGAGGCCACGCCCCCTGCCAAAGCCACTTTTCCAATCCCAAAATCTTTTGCCGCCCGCATAGTATGCTCCACCAGCACCTCGCACACCGCCTTCTGAAAGGAGGCTGCCACGTCGGCCCTGTCAATCTCCTCCCCCTTCATCTGACAGCCGTTCAGGTAATTCAGCACCGCAGATTTCACTCCGCTGAAGCTAAAATCGTAGGGGGAATCCCCGATACGGGCCCGGGGAAAGAAAATAGCGTCCGGATTTCCCTCCCGGGACAAGGCGTCGATCTTGGGGCCTCCCGGATACCCCAGGCCAATAGCCCGGGCCACCTTGTCAAAGGCCTCCCCAGCCGCGTCGTCATGGGTTCTTCCCAGGATTTCGTAGACGCCATAGTCCTTTACCATGACCAGGTGCGTATGTCCTCCCGACACCACCAGACAGAGAAAGGGCGGCTCCAGATCTTTGTTTTCGATATAATTGGCGGATATATGCCCCTCAATATGGTGCACTCCCACCAAAGGCAGACCCTTGGCATAGCTGATGGCCTTGGCCTCCGCCACGCCTACCAGCAAAGCTCCCACCAGCCCCGGGCCATAGGTGACCCCGATGGCATCCAGATCCTCCAGGGTCATTTGCGCCGTATCCAGGGCCTCCTGAATCACCTGATTAATCTTCTCAATATGCTTGCGGGACGCGATCTCCGGCACCACGCCGCCGTACAGCTTATGCAGCTCAATCTGGGAGGAAATCACATTGGAAAGCACCTCCCGCCCGTTTTTCACCACTGCCGCTGCGGTCTCGTCGCAAGAGCTCTCAATGGCCAAAATATAAATATCCTTTTCCATGATCCCAATTCTTCTTTCCTTCTATCTCCAAAACATTCCTGCCCTCAGATACGCCCAGCACACCAGACATCCTTTTCCCCTTCCGGACTATGCCTCTCTTATTCAGTCCTCCGCAAAGGTCAGCTCCACGGATTTCCGGTCCTTCCCGGCCTTAGCTCTGGGGAAAATTCTTTGCACTTCCTCCATAAATTCCTCTGGATGGTTCAGGGAAGGACTGTAATGGGTAAGCCACAGCTCTCCCACCTCTGCCTCCCGGGCCAGCTGCGCCGCCTCATAGAAGGTCATGTGTTTATTCTCCCTGGCCTTGGCCTCTTTCTCCTTCTCCCCGTACATACCCTCGCAGATAAAGAGATCTGACTCCCTGGCATGGGAGACTATGGCAGGTGTGGGCCTGGTGTCCGTGCAGTAGGTAAGCTTTATGCCTTTCCTAGGCGGCCCCAGCACCATGTCCGGCGTGTAAACCTGCTCTTTCGTCTCTATGGTCTCTCCCTTTTGCAGCCTGCTCCAGTACATCTGGGGAATCTGCTGCTCCTTGGCTTTTTCCAGCTGAAACCTCCCAGCCCTGTGGATTTCCAGAGTATATCCATAACAGGTCACATTGTGGTTCACGCGAAAGGCCCGGATTTGGTATCCATTCAGCTCTATAACCTCCTCCGGGCCGTTCAGCTCCTGAAACTGGATGGGAAAGGGAAGCTCCGGCGCAATTACACGCAGGGAATTTACCACCCGTTCCAGGCCCTTAGGCCCAATAAGGGTCAGAGGCTCTGTCCGGTCTGCATTTCCCATGGTGAGCAAAAGACCTGGCAGGCCGCTGATATGATCCCCATGAAAATGGGTGAAACAGATTACGTCAATAGGCTTAAAGCTCCAGCCCTTTTCCTTGATGGCGATCTGAGTCCCCTCCCCACAGTCAATCAAAAGGCTGCTGCCATTATACCGGGTCATAAGCGCTGTAAGCCACCGGTAGGGCAGCGGCATCATTCCTCCGCTTCCTAACAAACATACATCCAGCATTTTCTATCTCCATTTCTGACAGGGTTCCCCCTGTCCCTACAGCAATTCCGTGACTTCCTCCCGCTTAGGCGGAATCTGAAATCCGGCTGTCAGACGGTCATAGCAGCTCTCGCACAGATCAAAGCTCTCCTGAATCCCGTCCTTTTCCGACATATAATCCCACTGTTTTTTGACCTGCAGCACTCCCTCCTGAGGAATTCCCTGGCGCAGAAGAATCTCCTTTCCGCAGCCGTTGCAGATCAGCTTTTCCAATACTCGTTCTTCCGTGTTTTTATATTTACGCATATCCGGCGCCCTCCCTGTCTGTTGTCCGCAGACGGTTTCCACTGCCGCGCTTCCTGGAGTTTTTTTGCCTTACAAAGCCAAATTCTCTGTAATGCAGGAAACAACTTCCGTCAGCGCGTCCGTTCCTCCGCTGCTATCCTGTCGGTTTCGATCTTATTCTAGCGAAAAAAATCGAAAGTTCCTAGTGGGAATTGCTGACAACAGCTAAGGGGTTATGCCTTCCAGGGCCGCCACATGATCACCGCGTCTTCCGCTGGTTTTTCATAAAAATTTTTTCGTATTCCCAGGCTCTCAAAGCCCAGGCTCTCGTATAGCCTCTGAGCCGCCTCATTGCCTGCCCGCACCTCCAGGGTATAGGCAAAGGCCCCTTGCTCTTGTCCCAGGCTCATAAGCTCCTCCAGCATCCGGCGTCCGATTCCCTGTCCCCGGAAGTCTTCTGCCACCGCCACATTGGTGATCTCCGCCTCCTCCAGCATCTGATAGCAGCCACAATAGCCCAGGATCCGCCCATCCCGCTCCGCCACCACAAACAGGGTGTGTGCCAGAGCAATACTGTCCTGAAAGGCTTTCCTGCTCCAGGGCATAGAAAAAATGCGCCCCTCCAGTTCTGCCACCTGATCCAGATCCTCCTCTTCCATCCGGCGAAAGCAAATCTTTGCAGCTTCTTCTCTATCCATGTTTTCCCGATTCCTCACTGCTTCTCCCGAGCCAAGCGCTCCCGCTCCGCCTGGGCCATGCGAAGATAGGTGGGACTATGCTCCGCCGCTGTCTCCGTCCTTCCCTGGCGCAGGTATTCCAGGGCCAGGGCTCCCACGGCGCCCGCCCGCTGCTTGTTCAGATGCGCAGGGGCGAATGAATAGGGCACTTCCATAAGCTTCTCCAGCTGCTCCCGATACACCGGCACCCCGTCTCCCAGGAAAATCACCGCCTGTCCCAGGTGTTTAAGCTTTCCTGCTATCACTGCCAGATCCACAGCCATCTGCTCTTCCACCACCTCAAGCTTCCCCTGTTCAAACCGGTAAATCCCTGTGTAAACCTGGCCCCGCCTGGCATCCATCAAAGGACACACAAGCTTATCCGTGCCACACAGATTATAAGCCAGCCCTTCCACGGTAGGAATATGAACCAGGGGCTTTTCCAGGGCCAGTCCCAGGCCTTTTGCCGTAGCAGATCCGATACGCAGCCCGGTAAAGGAGCCCGGGCCTCCTGCCACTGCAATGGCGTCAATGGTTTTCAGATCCAGTTCAATCATGCCTGCAATTTCATCCAGCATGGGAAGCAGGGTCTGGGAATGGGTCTTCTTATAATTTACCGTATATTCCGCCAGCAGATTTTCCTCTTCCACCACAGCTACGGAAGCCACCAGCCCGGAGCTGTCCAAGGCCAACACTTTCATCTCGTTTCCTCCACGGTAATCCTCCGATAATCAAAGCCCCGCTCCAGATCCTTATGGATACAGATCCGGGTCAGCTGCTCCGGCAAAAGCTCCCCGATCCGGTCCGCCCATTCCACCAGGCAGACGCCGCCCCCATAAAAATAATCCTCGCAGCCAATTTCCTCCATCTCTTCCACATCCCCGATCCGATACACATCAAAATGATAAAAAGGCAGGCGTCCGCTGTCATATTCCTGCACAATGGTAAAGGTGGGGCTGCTCACCGGCTCCAAAATGCCAAGTCCCTGGGCAAAGCCCTGGGTAAACACGGTTTTGCCCGCTCCCAGATCTCCAATCAGGGTATACACGCTTCCCGGTCTGGCCCGGGTCCCCATCTGTTTTCCAAGCTCCATCGTCTCCTGGGCGCTGTACGAATCTACTTCCATGGTAATTCTCTGTTATCCCTTTCTGATCTCCTGAAATCTCCCTGCCCGAAATCCCACTGTCCAGGATCCGGCCTTCTGAAATTTCCCTGCTTCACAGCGTACCCTTTCCGGGCTTTGCTGCATTCATTTCTCTGCTTTAAAAAGCTGCCTTACGAATAAGGCAGCTTTCCACGGCCATGCTATGGTTCCAAGTATAGCACAGCTCACATTTTCTGACAACACTACTTTTCGTTTTTATCCTCTTGTCATGGGCCTATATGTTTCTGTTGATTTCATTTCTGGTAACCCTCACAAGTCCATGCTAAATTCCAAAAGTCAATAGAACTACGCTTCCTTCTTTAAGATCGGACTGATATGTTTGTACAGCAAAACAGTAACCACAGACACGATACTTCCCTTCAGAATATTAAAGGGCGCCACTGCAAAGAGTACCAGTGTCCACACGCTGTCAATATGACGGTTCACCGCTGTTCCCATTCCAATAATGGCATCCATGGGCATGCCGAACAGCTGGGAAAATTTCGGAAGCAAATACAGCGCATTAAAGCCGCTTCCGAAAATAGTCATGGCTATGGTTCCCAGGAACAGACCAACCATTGCCATGCTCTTGTTTTTTTTGCAGTAATAAACCAGGGAGGCGGGAAGCACCAGGGTACAGCCCACGACAAAGTTGGCAAAATCTCCTACAAAGGCCGTGGAGGTGCCCTTGATAACAAGCTTTAACAGCACCTTGCACAGCTCTGCCATCACGCCGGCTACAGGTCCCATGGAAAAGGCGCAAATCATTACCGGAATCTCGCTGAAATCCAGCTCATAAAACCCGGGTGCAAACCACAGGGGAAGCTCAAAAAGCATCAACACTGCCGAAATTGCGGAAAACACTCCCACAATGACCACCCGCCTGGCCGGCGATACACTGTTCCTCCCCGGCAAAAAGCGTTCTGCCGCCGCGGCTATCAGAAAAATAGCCACAATGATCAGGAGGCAAACTCCCAGAAACTGAAGGTTCTCTTTTGCTGCTTCGATTAAATTTGACATATCCTGTCTCTCCTTTCATTTGCGCTGGCAAAGCGGTAACCACACGTCTCCCGCCCGCTGACGCCTTCTGACGGGGAAAGGGAGGAAAAAGGCATCAAAAAGCCCCGGGCACACAAATGATGCATGCTCGGGGCACAAAAATCACACAGGATTTTCCAGCTTTCTTCTCTCATCCAGACTATACTGTCGGTATCGGAATTTCACCGATTCAACCGCCGAAGCGGGTCGCGGACTGTCACCGCCGGTAGGGAATTCCATCTGGTTCCGACTGCAAAACATTCTGCATGCCAAAACCACTTCTATGGTCACCCTGCCCCGAAGAATTATTTATATTTCGTTTGTCATTATACACCAGGCTCTGCCTGTTTACAAGTATATTTTTCATATCCTGGTCTGATACGCAGGTATGACAGCCATAAGAGCCTGTTATCAATACCAGGGTTCCCTTCTCTGGTTCGCCGCCAAACAGCCGTGCCAGGCGAAACTGTCAGTCTTTTTCCGTCATAATCCGCAGAATCTCCCAGTCGGTATCCGCCATGCCTTCCCGGCCTACCCGGCTTACCGTCTTGATGGTCTCCTCCACGCCCTTTCGGACAATGCCGTCTCCGGCATAAAACTGCTGCCCTCCCCGGTACATCTGCCAACCTACAATGCCGGCGTCCACTGCGCTGGCAATCTTGGCCGCGCAGGAGGGCTTGGCCCCGTCGCAGATAATTCCCGACACAATAGCCAGACTGTTCACCAGGGTGTGAGCCACCTCCTCAAAGCCGCCGCCATGGAGGTAGGCAATGGCGGCTCCCGCCGCACAGCCAGCGCTGACAGCGCCGCAATAGGCGCTTAAGCGTCCAATTCCTCTCTTCAAGTGAACCGTGAGCAGATTAGACACCAGCAAAGCCCGATAGAGGGCCTCAGAACTGCAGTCCAGCTCCTTGGCATACTCAATCACCGGCAGACTTGCGGTCATTCCCTGATTCCCGCTGCCTGAATTGATAATAACCGGTAGCTCGCATCCTCCCATGCGCGCATCACTGCCCGCCGCCGCTGCGGCCCTGGCCCGGACCGCCACGTCGTCAGAACCATAGCAGCGCAGCAGGGTACAGCCAATGGCCGCCCCCCACTTTCCTGTAAGGCCTTCCTCCCGGATGGCAGTGTTATACGCAATCTGCCTGTCCAGAATCTTCTTTACGTCTTCTAAATCAGCCGTATTGGCAAAGTCCAGAATCCCTTCCACGGTCAGCAGCTCCATATCCTGAGAAGGCGCTGCATCCTGTTTTGTTTTGCTTTCCAACACCTGACCGTCCAGCTCTGCCAGCACAAGATTGGTGTGAAAACCGGTAATCCGTACCCTGGCGCAATGCTCTTTTGCATAGGCCTCCACCAGGATATCAAACACCTCCGTTCCCTCCGCCGGCCTCACCTCCAGGGAGCAGTTTTCCAGCAGCCAGGCCATTTCCTCCCGCTGACTGTCGGTAACGGAGCTAATGACCTGCAACTCCCGATTAGCCTGCCCCACCACAAATCCAATGGCGGCCGCTGTGGGAATTCCCCGGCCTCCTCCCGTGTTGGGAACCACCACACTTTTTACATTCTTGATAATATTGCCGCTCACCTGGAGCAGCGCCCGGTCGGGCAGCCGCCCCAGCAGATCCCGGGCTTTGGCACAAGCGTAGGCAATGGCTACCGGCTCTGTGCATCCCATCGCTGGCACCAGTTCCTCCCCCAGTATTTTCACATACGCTTCATAGCGGGGATCCGCTTTTTTCATAACGTCCCATTCCTTTCCATCAGAACATGAAAATTCATTCCCTGCGCCGTACTTTTAATTCTGATTTCCCGCCACAGAGCGCCGCTCCGCCAGCTCTTCCCGAACCTGGGGCATCTTCTTCTCATAGCGGCGGTACATCAGCATGAAGAAAAAGACAATACAAAATACGGTCAGAGGCACAAAAATAGAGGTATTAAACAATCCGCTCTTTGCCAGGTCGGTCTGAACGGCTGCAGTCTTGTCAAAGCCTACCCCATCCAGCATAAAGCCCAGCACTGCGGCGCCTACGCCGCCTCCCAGCTTATTTCCAAAGCTGTTGGCTGACATGACCATGGCGTCGTTTCGCCTGCCAAAAAGCCATTCTCCATAATCGATGCTGTCCATAAGGGAGGGAATCAGCAGGGAAGAAAACAGCCCCAAACCAAAGCCCGACACCAGAAGACAGACCAGATACAAGGGGAATATAGAATCCCGGGTAACCAGTCTCACCAGCAGGCAGCATACGGCAATGGCCATGCCCATGGCGCAGCTCCTGGCCTTACCCAGCTTTTTGGCAAAGACCTGAAGCAGAATGATGGCGAAAAAGCTGGAAACCATGCTGCACATGGTAGCCAGTCCTGTCATGGAAGGCTTCTCCAGATAAAACTTCACATAGAACACCACAATCCCCTGGGTAATGGCTGCCGATGTATAATAAAGCATGGTACTGCCGGCCAGCCAGCGCCACAGAGGGTTCTTGACGATATATTTGAAAGAGTTGAGTAAATCTTTGGCTCCCGATTTTCCCTCTTCCTTTACCTTCTTAGGCTCCTGCCGGTCATGCCCCTTGGTAAGACGGAACACGGTGAGATAGCAGAGCGCCTGCACAACGCCGTAAACGCCTACCACAATAGCAAAGCCCTTCCGCTCGTCCCCAGCGCCCGCCATCTCAATAAGCTTCAAAGTCATACTGGAGATGGCAATAGCGGCAAACATGGAGATAAAGGCCCTGCTCTGATTCAGAGCCACCCGGTCCATGGGCTTGTCGCTAATGCGGGACATAAGGGAGGTGTAGGAAATACCCGTAGCCGTATAAAGCATTCCCTGGCCGATATAGGTCACATAGGCCCAAACCAGCTTGGCCGTATTGCTCATATCAGGGGCCAAAAAGGTCAGGAACAGGAACAGGCCTGCGGGAACAGCGCAATACAGCAGATAAGGACGGCATTTTCCGTGCTTATTATGGGTATTGTCAATGATGGTTCCCATCATAGGATCGTTGATTGCGTCCCAGATCCGGGCCACCAGCATCAGCGTACCAGCCGCCTTGCCGGAGATTCCCAGAATGGTGGTATAGAAATACAATAAGTACAAGTTCAGCGTCAAAACGCTGAGCTGCTGGCCAAACTCTCCTACGCCGTAGAAAAGCCGTAGAGATCGCGGCAGGGAGCTGACTTCCTTTTCTTTTTTCTGTGCCATTTTTGATTCTCCTTATCTAAAGTTCTCCGTTTACTCCTTCGTTTCCTCTTCGTCCTTCCGACGGTAGATTACCCGGCAGGCACAGTCGCCGTTAGCCAGCCGGAGCGGATTTTCCAGCGTATATCCCATGGCCTCCGCCATGGCAAAATCTCCTGTCATAGCCAGGTCGCAGAGTTTGGCGCACATCTCATCGGACAGCCCCAGATCCTGCCATCCCTTCAAATGGGGACAAAAATGCATGTCCATGGCAAAGCATTCCTCACTGGACTCCAGGACCTCCATTCCAAAAGCTTCCCGGCCCAGCTCAGGCGTCATCTGTGCTCCCCACTGACGAAGATCCTGGGGATCCTCCATATTTGACCGGAACCGGGCCGCATTCTCCTGGGCCAGCTCCTGGGAACTGCTGCGGTAAACCTCCTCATAGGGAATTCCTTTTTCCTCGAACTTTACCGCGTTTAGTCCGGACTTCTTGGCCGCTGCGGCCAGGGCGCTGCGGTACAACATAGCCTCCCTGCTTTTTGTTGGCCATTCATTGTGTATTTTTGACATATTTTTTTGCCCCCTTCTCAATTATTTGATACTATTCTACCATATTTTTTCTTTTTTGCAATCCTTTCAGTCAAATTATGACTCCAATTCCTCCAAAAGCTCCCTGACCATTCTTCCATACAGAGGGTGGCGCGCATAGGGGGCAATCATACAGAGGGGCTTTAGCACAAAGTCCCGCTTGTGCATTTCAATATGGGGGATATGCAGCTCCTCCTCATCCAAAATCAGATCATCATATAACAAGATATCCAAGTCCAGAGTCCGGGGGCCCCAACGGATCACCCGCTCTCGTCCTGCCGCCTGCTCGATCTCATGGAGACGCTCCAAAAGCTCCCAGGGCGTCAGCAGGGTGCGAAGCTTAACGGCTCCGTTTAAAAATTCCGCCTGATCTGTCACCCCATAGGGCGCCGTATCTATAAAATCCGACACAGCTAAAATCTCACAACCCCGGGTTTCCTTCAGGCCGTCCACTCCCTGCTGCAAAAAGGCCTGCCGGTCTCCCATATTAGAGCCCAGGGCCACATAGGCTGTGTGCCACTGCCGCCGGATCGCCACAGACACGGTTTCCAGGGGCAATCCAATGGGCGCCCAGGGCTTTTGAATCTCCAGCCATACTTTCTCAAGACCTTTTGTCTCCAAAAGAAGAGCCTCAGCCAACCTCTCTGCTATCGTTTCCAAAAGTTTCCAGGTGTGCTCCTCCAAAAACCGGCGGATAAAATGGCTCACCTCCCCGTAATGAATGGACCTGGTCAGATCATCTGTCTTTCCCGCCTCTCTGGTATCCGTATAGAGCACCGCAGAAACCACAAACTTCTGTCCCAGCACATTCTCCTCGGGAAAAACGCCGTGCTTTGCAAATACTTCCAGATTTTTAATCCGTATCTCGTCCATACCCCTCATTCCTTTCCTTTGTTTACCGGCCCAGAATCGCCTCTGTCATACGGATGGCCCGGATATTTGCCTGCACATCGTGGACCCGCACAAAGGCATACCCCTTCTCCACGGCCATTACCGTTGTCACAAGGGTTCCCTCCTCCCTCTGGTCTGCAGGCAGATCCAGAGTCAAACCGATCACGGATTTGCGGGAGGTTCCCAAAAGAAGAGGATAACCCAGCTGGTGAAACCGCTCCATGTAGTGAATCGTCTCCAGATTCATTTCATAGGTCTTGCCAAAGCCTACTCCCGGGTCCAGAATAATTCGGTCGCCGGCAATCCCCGCCGCCTTTGCAAGCTCTGCGCACTGGGCCGTTTCCCGCAGCATGTCCTCATAAAAATTTTCGTATTCCGCCTTCTCCTTATTGTGCATGAGGCAGCATGCAGCCTGACTTTCTGCAATCACCTGTGCCATCCGGGGATCGTATTTCAGGCCCCAGATATCATTTACCAGATCCGCTCCCGCCGCCAGGGCGGCCTTTGCCACATTGGCCTTGTAGGTATCAACAGAAACAGGCACGTCCATTCTCTTTTTTACTGCCTCAATCATGGGCGCTACCCGTTCAATCTCCTCTTGCTCTGTGATCTGAATATGTCCGGGCCGGGTGGACTCCCCTCCGATATCTACAATGGCAGCGCCCTCCCTTACCATATCCTCCGCATGATACAAAGCGGCATCCAGTTGGTTCCATTTTCCTCCATCTGAAAAGGAATCCGGCGTCACGTTCAGGATTCCCATTACATAAGTCTTATGCTCCACGTCAAAGTCTCTGTTTCCAATTCTCATACTTGTCCTCCTCGACTTTTCAATTATAAAACAATACTCAGATTCTTCTTCTCCCCCGGCCAGTTGCACTCCGCCTCCACCGGACAGCAAAAGCAGCTGCGGGAAAGCTTGTCCCCCCGGTACATAAGGGCCGAAAAATCCGTCCCCTCCTGCCAGGTGCGATGTCCCCGGATTGCGGTAAGGATCTCCCTCATTTCCTCCTGGGAAAAGCCGCAGTCCTCCAGGATTCCCTCTGCGATCCGGGCGCTGGCCTCCTCATGGGGAATCCCCTTCTCATATTGCAGATGCCGTCCAATATCGTGGAGCAGGGCCGCCCCGTAGACCAGCTCCTTCTCCAGGGAAATGCCGGCCTCCAAAGCCAGCATCCAGGTGAGCCGCGCCACGGTCAGGAAATGCTCCGGCGTATGCCTGCAAAAGATTCGCTCCTTCTCCAGATCCTGAATCCGTCTCACACATTCCTGATACCTGGGATGCCTCCAGATCCTGTCCACCCGCTCCATACGCCTGCCCCTTTCCTGTCCCATTTTCCCGCCTCCGCGCTTTTGTGTCTGCCTATTTCGCACCATGCCAAAAATCAGGGCCTCTGTCTCTTTAGCACCATGCCGAAAATCAAGACCTCTGTCTCTTTAGCACCATACCGAAAATCAAGGCCTCTGTGTCTACCTATCCCGCACCATGCTGAGAAACCGGTTCTGAAGCTCCATATTTTCCTCAAATACGCCGGTTGCAACCAGGGTAACGGTCTTGCTCCCCGGCTTCTTGATCCCCCGCATGGTCATACAGGTATGCTCGGCCTCCACCATGACAATCACGCCCCTGGGATTCAAATGCTCCTCCAGGGCCCTGGCAATGTCCGCCGTCATTTTTTCCTGAATCTGAGGCCGTCTGGCGTAAATATCCACGGTCCTTGCCAGCTTGCTTAGACCCACCACCTTGCCGTTGGGCAGATAACCGATGTGGGCCTTTCCATAAAAGGGAAGTAAATGATGCTCGCAGGTGGAATAAAAGGTAATGTCCTTCTCAATCACCATGTCATCCCGCTCTACCGTAAACTGCTTTCGCAGATGCTGGGCCGGATCCTCATAGAGGCCTCCGTAAATCTCCGCGCACATGCGTGCAATCCGATCCGGGGTCTCCAGAAGCCCCTCCCGGTTTACATCTTCCCCGATTCCCTCCAGCATCAGCCTGACGCCGGCTTTTATCTTTTCGTAATCCATCATAACCAAAGACTCCTTTCTGCTCTCAAGAGAATAGCAGCATTTTGGAGATAATAAAAACATCTCCAAACTGTGAAAGAACATATGACGAAATAGCCCTTCACAATATGAGATGTTTTCAAGCAGATATATTTTCCGTTAATCTCTTATATTGCTGCAACGGGTGCGGTAATCATATCGTAAGGCCTGTGTCCTAAAAGGGCCTTTTCGTTTCCGCGGCAACTCCCCATCCGCCGAACACTTAACGCATGAAAACCTATTTTGCATATTATTCTTATGATAGACAGATAAATCCCGCAGGCGGTATTATCTGTCTATCGACATTATAACACCTGCGGGAATATATGCAAGGACTTTGTGCTAAAAATCTATCTCTCCTGCTTCAAACCTGGCCTGCACCTTTCCAAAATTCCTCCATTGTTTTATTAAATTCCTGCGGCGCATCCATATTTACACAGTGTCCCGCATTCTCAAAAAGGACCACGGTGCAATCGGGTTCACTGCTTTTCCATGCTTTGATGGCCTCTAATTCCATTGGAATATCAAACTTTCCGCATCCAATCAACAGGGGATAATTCCTTGCCCCGGTTTTATATTTGTTTACCATACGATTCAGGGTTGCCAGATACATAAATGACTTTTTGGGAAAGCATCTGTTCATAGCAAAAAATTCATTTTGAGCCTGTAACGTATAGGCGGAGATCTTCTTGTTTGCTTTTGCAAACCACGAAACCGAAACCAGCGCTTTCAACATCATCAGCTTCTGCTTTGCGCTATTTTCATTTTTCATTTTTGCGTCAAAATGATTCATGTCATATGCTCCAAAGCAAGCCAGGGAGCTTACCGCATAGGGATAGCGATTGGCAAAATCCTGTGCTAAAACTGCACCCAGTGAAACACCCACAATATGTACTTTCTCAATATTTTCCGATTTTAGGATATCAAATATCCACTTTGCCGTCTTATCTATGGTATCGCCTTTCTGTGTATCCGTGGACTGTCCATGACCAATGATGTCAATAGCCAGAAGATTATATTGATTCTCAAAATACGCAAACTGTGCTTTGAACATATTGTGGTTGACGAAAGCAGCATGGATAAAAAGGATCCATTGGGCGCACTCGGTCCTGCTTACATAATAGGTAATGGGGGAATGGGATAGCTTTTTGGGCTTCATTTTTTATTCCTCCAGCTTCATAGTCAGGCCAATCCGCTTCTTCTGCAGATCCACGCTCAGCACCTTTACTTCCACCACATCTCCCACACTGACCGCTTCCAGGGGATGCTTGATGAATCGCTGGCTCATCTGAGAGATGTGCACCAATCCGTCCTGATGGACCCCGATGTCCACAAAGGCTCCGAAATCAATGACATTGCGCACGGTGCCCTTGAGCACCATGCCCGGGGTCAGATCCTTCATCTCCAGCACATCTGTGCGCAGAATGGGCCGCGGCATTTCCTCTCTGGGATCCCTGGCCGGTTTCTCCAGCTCCTTCAAAATATCCTCCAGGGTAATCTCTCCGATCCCCAGCTCCTGTGCCAGCTTCCCGGCGCTTCCCGCCTTTTTGGAAATCCCGGTCAGACCTCCCTTTCGCAGCTCCTCACTGGTATATCCCAGAGTATCCAGAAGCTTCTCTGCCACCTGGTAGGACTCGGGATGTACGCTGGTGGCATCCAGAGGATTCTTTCCGCCTGTAATACGCAGAAAACCAGCGCACTGCTCAAAGGCCTTGGGGCCAAGCTTTGGCACCTTTAACAGGGTCCGCCGATCCTGGAACCGTCCGTTTTCCTCCCGGTAGGCCACAATGTTCTTTGCCAGGGTCTTGCTGATGCCGGAAATATATTCCAGCAGGGAAGCTGAAGCAGTATTCAAATCCACGCCCACCCGGTTTACGCAGTCCTCCACCACGCCTCCTAGGGCTTCGCTTAGCTTTTTCTGATTCATATCATGCTGATACTGTCCCACGCCAATGGATTTGGGATCAATTTTCACCAACTCCGCCAAAGGATCCTGGAGCCTTCTGGCTATGGAAGCCGCGCTTCGCTGACCCACATCGAATTGGGGGAATTCCTCTGTGGCAAGCTTGCTGGCCGAATACACAGAGGCTCCCGCCTCATTGACAATCACATACTGCACCTTTACGGGAAGCTCCTTCAAAAGCTCCACAATCACCATCTCCGACTCCCGGGAGGCTGTGCCGTTTCCCACGGAAATCAGGGAGATTCCGTATTTGGAAATAAGCTTCTTTAGCACTGCCTTGGCCTCTGTCACCTTGTTCTGAGGCGCTGTGGGATAGATGACCACCGTGTCCAGCACTTTTCCCGTGGCGTCCACTACCGCCAGCTTACAGCCTGTGCGGAACGCCGGATCCCAGCCCAGCACCACCCGGCCCACAATGGGGGGCTGCATAAGAAGCTGCTCCAGATTTTTTCCGAATACCCGGATAGCTCCGTCCTCGGCTTTTTCCGTCAGCTCGTTTCGCACCTCCCGCTCAATGGCCGGGGCAATGAGGCGCTCATAGCTGTCCTTAGCCACCTCCTGAAGCACCGGAGTGGTGTGAGGATTTTCCCTGGTAATCAGCTGCTTTTCCAGATAGCGCAGAATCCGCTCCTCCGGAGCCACAAGCTTCACAGTCAGCACCTTCTCCGCCTCTCCCCGGTTCAGGGCCAGGATCCGGTGTCCGGCCAGCTTTTTCACCGGCTCCTCAAACTGGTAGTACATCTCATAGACAGACTGCTGAGTCTCGTCCTTGGCCCCAGAGGTAATCACACCTTCCTGCATGGTAAGTCTGCGGATATAGGTGCGGTAATCCGCCTCATCAGACACCTGCTCCGCCAGAATGTCCCTGGCCCCGGCCAGAGCCTCTTGCACGTCCACCACTCCCTTTTCTTCTGAGATATACCGGGCCGCCTCCTTTTCCAGAGGCTCTCTTGTCAGCTGCAGCAAAATAAATTCCGCCAGCCCCTCCAATCCCTTTTCCCGCGCAACCGTGGCCCGGGTTCTCCGCTTGGGCCGGTAGGGCCGGTACAGGTCCTCCACGGCCACCAGAGTCTCCGCGGCCAGAATCTGGCTTTTCAGCTCCTCGGTAAGCTTCCCCTGCTCCTCAATGGCAGAGAGCACCTGCTCCTTTTTATCCTCCAGATTCCGCAGATAATTGAGCCGCTCATGGAGATTGCGCAGCACCTCATCATTTAAGGAGCCTGTAACCTCCTTCCGGTATCTGGAAATAAAGGGAATGGTATTTCCCTCGTCAATCAGCTTCACAGCCGCTTCCGTCTGCCAGAGCTTAATATCCAGCTCCTGGCTCAGCTTCTTCATCATATCCATATGTACAATCCTTCCTGCAATCCATTTTACAGCGGCTTTTCCGCCGCCTGATCTGTCACACTCTTTGTTTCTGAGAGCGCTATTGCTTATTATAAAGGAAAATTCCAGAAATTGCAAAAAATTGTTTTTTCTGTTTTCCCTGACAATTACTTGTGCTATACTATTCGGGAAAGCCCCTCCGGCCTGTGCCGGGGGAAAAGGAGAATATTTTCTATGGAACAACAACCTTACTATTATACTGGCCCCACTGCCAGCCGAACCAACGCCTTTGCCCTGGCTTCCCTGATCTCGGGCATCCTGTCTTTGATCACCTGTCTCATCATCTACCTGACAGTATTTTTCGGTTGTCTGAGCATCATCTTTGCACTGCTCTCCCGACAGGAAGCCCTAAAAATGCCGGGTTCCGCCCAGGCAGGCTGCGTCCTGTCCACGGTAGCCATGATTTTGAGCGCTGTTCTCACTGCGATTTCCTTTGTCTACCTGATCTACCTCTTTGGCTGGGAGACAGTGCAAAACCCGGAGGAGCTGCTTCGTCAGTATTCGGAATACATGAAAACCCTGGGAGGTATGACGCCATGAATCAACCCACAAAAATCCTGAAACGGAGCGCCCGGATATCCCTTATGGGCCGGTATCTGCCCAGCATCTGCGCCTTTTTTCTCTATGCCCTCATCTCTTTTTTGCTGGCCTGGCTTTTGAACATCAGCGGCTTTTCTCCCCTGGGAGACCTTACCCGGCGTCTAAGCTTCTGGGCTCTGTCCGCTGTAATTTTGCTTTTAAACGCTGTCCTGTCCATAGGACTGACCCGCTATTTCTTCCAGATGACCCTGGGACAGCCCTACAACCTTCGGGATCTCCTTTACGGCTTTACCAACAATCCAGACCGGTTCATCGTCGCTGCCGCCCTGCGCTACGGCATGCTGGCAGTCCCCTGGATTCCCGCCGTCTCCCTTTACCTGCGCATGCCTGTTCTGGCAGAGGCGACCCTGAGGCAGGCGTTTCTATTGCTGGGCTTTGTCCTTCTGGCAGCCTTATGGAATCTGCCTGTGATGCTGGTCTACGGCCAGTCCTTCTACATTCTCCTGGAACAGCCGGACTGCCCGGTCATCACCTCCATGGCCATAAGCCGTGAGATCATGCAGGGCCACAAAAAGCGGCTTTTTTCTCTCTATGTAAGCTTTCTGGGCTATGGACTGCTAAGCCTGGGAACCATGGGATTGGGGGATTTGTGGCTGCGGCCTTATATGGAAATGATTCAGATTCAGTTTTATCTGGATGTGAGAAGGAGCTGTCAATGAAAACACACAAGAAAAAACAGTTTCGTCTTCGAAATAAGTACCGCTTTCAAAGGCTAAAAAATCACCTGCGGATGTTCTTCTGCCCAAGCACCACAATTCTGTTCTGTGTATATACCTGCCTTATACTGATTTTCCTATGCCTGACGTTGGCATTTTTCCTGCGCAGTTACTTAACAGTGGAATTGTTGTCCATTTTTACTTTAAAAGACCTGCTGTTCGCCATGATTACTGGCGTAACTGCCTCTGCTCTAGTCTCTATCTGTGTAGAGGGAGCGTCCAATTACCGGCAAAGCTGCAAACGTTTCATCATGCTGAGTGATTATCTAAGTATAATCTTTCACTATGAGCCTGAAATTCAAAGCTATCTTAAAGTGTATAGAGAGGACGAAATGATTTCAAAAAACCAGCTCGCCTACAGGCCGTATTTTATCGACTCCCCAAACTTATTCCAGTTCTCCAAAATACCATAAATAACAAGCGGGAATATCTCACTACCCAGGAGATCTGTGAGATCCAGAATGTCCTAAAAACCTATGAACGCATTGAAAGTATCATCTGTGAGCACCTTATGCACCAGGCGAAATTTACTAAAGGAACAAAACGCCCGAAAAATGTATCTCAAAATGTCTGGGACAGCCTCCCCGCCTCCTGGCAAACCCAATTATCCTTTGAGGAACGTTATGAGGAAATACGTCAGCTGGCCAAACGTATCTGCCAGCTGGGAATCTTCCAGTTCGGAAACCAGGAAATTCCGGTGGGAGCCATATATCTGGATTATACAAGCTTAAAAGATGAAATGGATGAGGGGGACAGGAATTTTTATCTGGATAACAAGGATCCTGATCTTGTGCAAGAAGAGGAAGGTAACGACAAGGATGAATCCACAAAATTGTTTGAGTCCGAAATGCTCAGTTTGTCCTGCCTGGAAATAGACCAATATATGCAGCGTATACTGAAATTAGCAAAAAATGAGCCTGGATGGTGGATTTATGCGCGAATCATGGAAGAGATTCCGCCTCTGTAAATATACATAAATTGCTTAAGCTTCGCATGCAGAGGCGAATTTCTGTCGGGAAAAATCGTCTACTCTTCCCCTTTTACTGCACTTCTTTTCAAAAAAATTTTTTTTAAATAACTCAAACTTCCCACACCGATTGGTGTGCTGAACCTTGAAAAATCAATACTTTAGTCCATAAAAAAGGCACAAACCTGCACTTGATGGTATAAT
>JAAWJI010000049.1 GCA_022796795.1 Lachnospiraceae bacterium
AGGGCGAAAGCCCGCGCACGAAAGAGCCGGAGGCTCTTGAGTGTGCAGCACTGCGGGCCAGAGGAAGGCAACACAAGGAGCGCGCCGTGCTAGCACGGAAGCGGTAGTTTAGAATACAAACCAAGAAAATATTTGAGGAGGTCTCTATTATGAGCAAAATTATTGGTATTGACTTAGGTACAACAAACAGCTGCGTAGCAGTAATGGAAGGCGGCAAACCAGTGGTGATCGCCAATACAGAGGGAGCGCGGACCACACCGTCCGTAGTAGCCTTTACAAAGACTGGCGAGAGACTGGTGGGCGAGCCGGCAAAGCGTCAGGCTGTGACCAATGCGGAGAAGACCATTTCTTCTATTAAGAGAGAGATGGGCAGCGATTACAAAGTAGACATTGAGGGCAAGAAGTATTCTCCCCAGGAGATCTCCGCTATGATCCTGCAGAAGCTTAAGGCAGACGCAGAGAATTATCTGGGCGAGAAGGTAAGCGAGGCTGTGATCACCGTACCGGCTTACTTCAACGACGCCCAGCGTCAGGCGACCAAGGATGCGGGAAAGATTGCCGGACTGGATGTAAAGCGTATTATCAACGAGCCAACGGCCGCAGCGCTGGCCTATGGTCTGGACAATGAGAAAGAGCAGAAAATCATGGTATACGACCTGGGCGGCGGTACCTTTGACGTGTCCATTATCGAGATTGGCGACGGCGTCATCGAGGTGCTGGCGACAGCGGGAAACAACCGTCTGGGCGGCGACGACTTTGACCAGAAGGTGACGGATTACATGCTGTCTGAGTTTAAGCGCATGGAGGGAGTGGATCTGTCCAACGACAAGATGGCGCTTCAGAGACTGAAGGAAGCGGCTGAGAAGGCCAAGAAGGAGTTGTCCTCCGCTACCACTACGAACATTAACCTGCCCTTTATCACGGCTACGGCGGATGGACCCAAGCATTTTGACATGAACCTGACCCGGGCTAAGTTTGATGAGCTGACCCACGATCTGGTGGAGAGAACTGTGGATCCGGTAACCAATGCTCTGCGGGATGCAGGCGTGACGGCTTCCGAGCTTGGCAAGGTGCTGCTGGTAGGCGGTTCCACCCGTATTCCAGCTGTACAGGAGAAGGTGAAGCAGCTTACCGGCCATGAGCCCAGCAAGACGCTGAACCCCGATGAGTGCGTGGCTCTGGGGGCTTCGATCCAGGGCGGAAAGCTGGCAGGAGATGCAGGCGCAGGGGAAATCCTGCTGCTGGATGTGACTCCTCTGTCCCTGTCCATTGAGACCCAGGGAGGAATCGCAACCCGTTTGATCGAACGCAACACCACCATTCCCACCAAGAAGAGCGAGATCTTCTCTACTGCAGCGGATAATCAGACTGCCGTGGATATCAAGGTGGTTCAGGGTGAGCGCCAGTTTGCCCGGGACAACAAGACGCTGGGTGAATTCCGGCTGGATGGAATTCCGCCTGCAAGAAGAGGCGTTCCCCAGATTGAGGTTACCTTTGATATTGACGCCAATGGTATCGTAAATGTATCCGCCAAGGATCTGGGAACGGGAAAAGAGCAGCACATTACCATTACGGCCGGATCCAACATGTCCGACAGCGACATTGACAAGGCTGTGAGAGAGGCTGCGGAGTATGAGGCTCAGGATAAGCGCCGTAAGGATGCTATCGACGCCAGAAATGACGCGGATTCCATGGTATTCCAGACGGAGAAGGCTCTGGAAGAGGTAGGCGATAAGCTGGATTCCGGCGATAAGGCAGCCGTGGAGGCGGAGATTACCTCCCTGAAGGCGGTTCTGGACCGTACCAAGGATCAGAGCGATATCTCTGACACGGATCTGGATGAGCTGAAGGCAGGAAAAGAGAAGCTTATGGAAGCTGCCCAGAAGCTGTTTGCCAAGATGTATGAGCAGACCCAGGGAGCCCAGGGTGGAGCCGCAGGTCCGGGACCGGACATGGGGGCAGGCGCAGGTCCTGCAGATGATGTAGTTGACGGAGACTACAGAGAGGTGTAAGCTTACAGTTGTTGCCGAGGCGGCGAAACAGGCGCATAATAGACACATGTGTCTGGCGGCTGCCCCAGGCAATGAGAATACAATAGGAAATAAGGGTTCGGCCATTAGGCGTAAAATAAGTGAAAAGAGCTGGCCGGTCCCTGACAGAACAGGATATGCAGCACAATTCGTAAATCAGGGACAGAGCTCCTGGCAGGAAACCTGCAAAAAGGGCTTATATTCCATGGAGACGGGTGCTGCATATCGCACTGCCTGCATATTGCCAGACGGCAGCTGCGGGCAGGATCCAAAGTTCTCTGCATTTTGGCTCATGGGAAGGGTGGCGCGTTTGCGGGGAGGATTAGGAAGGGCAGGTTTTTCAGACATGCCGAGGCAGGAGAAAGAGGAAGATAAGGATGGCAGAACAGAAAAGAGATTATTACGAGGTCCTGGGAGTAGAAAAAAACGCAGATGATGCAGCGATAAAGAAGGCGTACCGCCAGCTTGCCAAAAAGTATCATCCGGATATGAATCCCGGGGACGCGGAGGCGGAAAAGAAATTTAAGGAGGCCTCGGAAGCCTATGCGGTCCTGAGCGATCCGGAAAAACGCAGACAGTATGACCAATTCGGCCATGCAGCCTTCAGCCAGGGAGCAGGCGGCGGAGGCTTTGGCGGCTTTGATTTCAACGGCGCGGACATGGGGGATATTTTCGGGGATATTTTCGGCGATCTGTTTGGCGGCGGACGCAGCCGCAGGGCCAATAACGGGCCTATGCAGGGGGCGAATATCCGCACCCAGATCCGGATTACCTTCGAGGAGGCTGTGTTTGGCTGCGACAAGGAGATTGAGCTGAATCTGAAAGATGAGTGCAGTAAATGCCACGGCACAGGCGCAAAGCCGGGGACCTCTCCAGAGACATGTTCCAAGTGCGGCGGCAAGGGGCAGGTGGTATATACCCAGCAGTCTCTCTTCGGTATGGTGCAGAATGTGCGTCCCTGCCCGGACTGTAATGGTACCGGAAAGATTATCAAGGAGAAATGTCCGGATTGCTACGGAACCGGCTTTATTTCCAGCCGGAAAAAGATTGCGGTCACGGTACCGGCGGGAATTGACAACGGACAGAGTATCCGGATCCGGGGGAAGGGAGAGCCGGGTACCAACGGCGGTCCCAGAGGGGATCTGCTGGTGGAGGTGGCTGTCTCCAGACATCCCATATTCCAGCGCCAGGATATGAATATTTATTCCACGGCTCCCATAAGCTTTGCAACGGCGGCTTTGGGCGGCACGGTGCGCATCAAAACCGTGGACGGCGAGGTGGAGTATGACGTGAAGGCCGGTACCCAGACCGATACCAGGGTGCGCTTAAAGGGCAAAGGGGTTCCCTCCCTGCGCAATAAAAACAATCGGGGAGACCATTATGTCACCCTGGTGGTGCAGGTGCCTACGGATTTGTCCAAGGAGGCAAAGGAGGCTCTGAAGGTCTATGACGACGTCTGCAACGGGCGTTCCACAGGCGGCAGGGGAAAAAAGAAAAATTTCATGGATAAGGTGAAAGAGGCTCTGGAGGACGATTGAGTTTATTTTATACAGGCGTTTCGGAATAAGCGACAGCTTTCCGGAGCGTCTGCTTATTTTACAGAAACTTTTGTTTTGTAAAAAATACATCCAAAATCCAACATTGGAATGGACAACTTTTGGGCGGTATGTTACAATAAATCCATATGGAATAATCACGGGGAAGTTCCGTACAAGTCTGAAAATGTAAGACTTTACCGTGTCAGTAATTGCCTCTCTGAGGCGAAACAATAAGGAGGAGAAGACAAAATGGCTAGAAAAATGAAGACCATGGATGGTAATCATGCAGCGGCTCATGTATCCTACGCATACTCAGATGTTGCTGCAATCTATCCGATCACACCGTCATCCGTGATGGCAGAAGCTACGGATGAGTGGGCAACGCAGGGACGGACCAATATCTTTGGACAGACCGTACAGGTGACAGAGATGCAGTCTGAGGCAGGCGCAGCAGGCGCTGTTCACGGCTCTCTGGCAGCAGGCGCTCTGACCACTACGTTCACTGCTTCCCAGGGATTGCTGCTGATGATCCCCAACCTGTACAAGGTGGCTGGCGAGCAGCTTCCCGGCGTATTCAACGTTTCCGCACGTGCTCTTGCAAGCCATGCATTATCCATTTTCGGAGATCATTCCGACGTGTATGCATGCCGCCAGACAGGTGCCGCCATGCTCTGCGAGTCCAGCGTGCAGGAAGTTATGGACCTGACGCCTGTTGCTCACTGCGCAGCAATCAAGGGCAAAATTCCGTTTATCAACTTCTTTGACGGTTTCCGCACTTCCCATGAGATTCAGAAGATCGAGACTTGGGATTATGAGGATCTGAAGGAAATGGTGGATCTGGATGCTATTGACGCATTCCGCAAAAATGCACTGAATCCCAACCATCCCTGCCAGAGAGGCTCTGCGCAGAACCCGGATATTTTCTTCCAGGCCAGAGAGGCATGCAATCCCTACTATGATGCTCTGCCGGCGATTGTGCAGGAGTACATGGATAAGGTAAATGCAAAGATCGGCACAGATTATAAGCTGTTTAACTACTATGGAGCTGCAGATGCAGAGCAGGTAATCGTGGCTATGGGTTCCGCCTGCGATACCATCGAGGAGACCATTGATTATCTTCTGGCTGCCGGCCGCAAGGTTGGTGTGGTAAAGGTTCGCCTGTACCGTCCGTTCAGCGCAGAGGCTCTGGTTGCAGCCATTCCTGACAGCGTAAAGAAGATTACTGTTCTGGACCGCACCAAGGAGCCGGGAGCTCTGGGCGAGCCCCTGTACCTGGATGTGGTGGCAGCCCTGAAGGGAACCAAGTTCAACGATGCAGCCGTATTCAGCGGACGCTACGGACTGGGCTCCAAGGATACCACCCCCGCACAGATCGTGGCTGTATTCGACAATGAGACCAAGAAGAAATTCACTCTGGGTATTGTGGATGATGTGACCGGACTTTCTCTGGAGACCGGCGCTCCTCTGGTAACCACTCCCGAGGGAACCATCAACTGCAAGTTCTGGGGTCTGGGCGCAGACGGTACCGTAGGCGCAAACAAGAACTCCATCAAGATCATCGGCGACAATACCGATATGTATGCACAGGCTTACTTTGACTATGACTCCAAGAAGTCCGGAGGTGTGACCATGTCTCACCTGCGCTTCGGAAAGAGCCCCATTAAGTCCACCTACCTGATTCATAAGGCAAACTTTGTGGCATGCCACAATCCCTCCTATGTGCGCAAGTACAACATGGTACAGGAGCTGGTAGACGGCGGTACCTTCCTGCTTAACTGCCCCTGGGATATGGAAGGCATTGAGCATCATCTGCCGGGACAGGTAAAGAGCTTTATCGCAAACCATAATATTAAATTCTATGTGATCGACGGTATTAAGATCGGCAAGGAGATCGGACTGGGCGGACGGATCAATACGGTTCTGCAGTCTGCATTCTTCAAGCTGGCAAACATCATTCCCGAGGAGCAGGCCATCGAACTGATGAAGGCTGCTGCAAAGGCTACCTATGGCCGTAAGGGCGATGCCATCGTACAGATGAACTATGACGCCATTGACGCAGGCGCAAAGCAGGTGGTGGAGATTCAGGTTCCTGCAAGCTGGAAGGATGCTGCGGACGAGGGTCTGGCTATCACCAAGGCAGAGGGCAGCAGAGCCGATGTGGTTGATTTCGTAAACAACATTCAGGCCAAGGTAAACGCACAGGAAGGAAATACCCTTCCCGTATCCGCTTTCAAGGATTATGTGGACGGCACCACTCCCAGCGGCTCCTCCGCATACGAGAAGCGCGGCATTGCTGTGGATATTCCCATCTGGAATCCGGACAACTGTATCCAGTGTAATCGCTGTGCTTATGTATGTCCCCATGCTGTCATTCGTCCCGTAGCCATGAGCGCTGACGAGGCTGCTGCAGCTCCGGAAGGCATGAAGATGGTTCCCATGACCGGCATGGCAGATTACAAGTTTGCTGTTACCATCTCTGCTCTGGATTGTACCGGATGCGGCTCCTGTGCCAATGTATGCCCGGGCAAGAAGGGCGCCAAGGCACTGGCTATGGAAAACATGGAAGCCAATGTAGGCGAGCAGAAGTTCTTTGACTATGGCGTGAAGCTGCCGGAGAAGGCAGATGTGATTGCCAAATTCAAGGAGGCTACCGTAAAGGGAAGCCAGTTCAAGACTCCGCTGTTAGAGTTCTCCGGCGCATGCGCAGGCTGCGGCGAGACTCCCTATGCGAAGCTGATTACACAGCTGTTCGGCGACAGAATGTATATTGCAAACGCAACAGGATGCTCCTCCATTTGGGGTAACTCCTCACCCTCCACACCGTACACGGTAAATCAGGCAGGACAGGGCCCGGCATGGTCCAACTCCCTGTTTGAGGATGCGGCTGAGTTCGGCTATGGTATGAGCCTGGCACAGCGTGCCATCCGTACCGGAGCCAAGGCAAAGGTTGAGGCTCTTCTCACCTGTGACTGCTGCGGCGAGGATGTAAAGGCAGCTGCTCAGGAGTGGCTGGATACCTTCAGCTGCGGAGCTACCAACGGCGCGGCTACCGATAAGCTGGTGGCAGCCTGCCAGGCCTGCGGATGCGACGAGTGCAAGGCTGTTTTGAAGGATCAGGATTTCCTGGCCAAGAAGTCTCAGTGGATCTTCGGCGGAGACGGATGGGCCTATGATATCGGCTTCGGCGGCGTGGATCATGTGCTGGCCAGCGGACAGGACATCAACGTCATGGTATTCGATACCGAGGTGTACTCCAACACCGGCGGACAGTCCTCCAAGGCAACACCTACCGGCGCCATTGCCCAGTTCGCGGCAGGCGGCAAGGAAGTGAAGAAGAAAGACCTGGCTTCCATTGCCATGAGCTACGGCTATGTATACGTAGCACAGATTGCCATGGGTGCAGACTTCAACCAGTGCGTGAAGGCCATTGCAGAGGCAGAGGCTTATCCGGGACCGTCCCTGATCATTGCTTACGCTCCCTGTATCAACCATGGTATCAAGAAGGGCATGAGCAAGGCTCAGACCGAGGAAGAGCTGGCAGTGAAGGCTGGTTACTGGCACTGCTTCCGGTTCAATCCGGCTGCGGCGGCAGAGGGCAAGGATGCCTTTACTCTGGACAGCAAAGAGCCCACCGGCGACTACAAGGAGTTCCTGGACGGCGAGGTGCGCTACAATTCTCTGAAGCGTGCAAATCCGGACCGTGCGGCTGTGCTGTTTGACAAGGCTGAGGCTACGGCAAAGGCCAGATACGAGTATCTGAAGAAGCTGGGCGATCTGTATAAGGCGGAGTAAGCTTTGCAGAGAGCAGAAAACAAGAAATTGTAATATTTGAAAAATAGAATTTAGATATGACAGGGGAGGCAGAGAACCGAGTATGGTTTTCTGCCTCCCCTGCATGTGTTTGGGGAACATTTCACAAAATGCCACTTACGGCGGATTTTTGTCATGTGACGCTATCGTCCGGCAAAAGAAGGGACGGTTTTGCTATAATAGGGGGAAACGAAAAAGAAAGGAAAGATGGTTTTGAAATGCACAAAGAGATGGACTGCCTTTTTTCTTTTGCTTCTTCTTATGAATCTGACGGGATGCGGGCTGGTTCGTAAGCTGGGCCTTCTAAGTGATCATACAGATGACGTGGGAGGAGCCAACCAGGATTTGTTTGAGGAAAACGAACAGGCGCTTTTCGATCAGCGGCTGGCGGATCTGGAGCAGGAGGAAATGGAGCAGCAGGAGGGGCAGGAGACGGATGTGGATCTGAGCGCCTATGACGACCACGGAACATGGCAGTGCGGACGCATGTGGGTTCATAAGAGCGAGGGCGGCTATGACCATTTGAACGGCTACTATGCTTACATCAATGAGAGGGGAGAGGTGATCACAGACTGGCACCTGGATGACGAATGGGTGGAGCCTCAGGACTTTAAA
Organism: Lachnospiraceae bacterium; assembly: GCA_022796795.1. Lineage (GTDB taxonomy): Bacteria > Bacillota > Clostridia > Lachnospirales > Lachnospiraceae > RGIG4284. Next base: position 7,994 of record JAAWJI010000049.1, read on the forward strand.
AATGACAGGGCTCTTGTCTATACCGGGGAAGAGCGTGCAGAGCGCATGGGAGTGGAACGCGGTCAGAATCTGATTCCGGCAAGCTATGATGTGGTGGACCTGGAGGGCAGAACCATTGCTGTCTTTGCAGGGACGCTCTGTGGGAATCCGGACAAACAGCTGCCTCATTATGAGGCCAATTCCTATGGCCTGGTGTTTTATCAGAAGCTTTGCAGCTACAAGAACGGATGGGTGGATCAGATGGAGCACCATGTGATTCTTGAGGATGGCAGAGACATTACATGTTCCTATGCGTCAGAGTCTTATGATCTGAACAAACAGATAATCCAGACAGATACGGAAGGCTTTCGGGATCATTTTGCCAATGGCTATCTGTATTTTCAGGACACTGTGAAAGATTCCGGAGGGTCCGGCAATGTGTGCCTGTTTTTTGACAGGAACGGGGATGTGGCCGTAAACCTGTCGGGATTTCCCTATCCCGTCAAGACAGCCTCGGATGTTTCCGGGGAAGATACCATTGTGGTTACGTTCTACGGGGTGGATGGAAATTACTATGACGTAACGGTAGATCTGGAGGGCAACTGGCTGGACGAGCCAAAGCTGACAGAGGCATAAAGCAGCTGGCTGGACGAGCCAAAGCTGGCAGAAGTATAAAAGAGAAGGAGATTTTGAAATGAAAAAGTTGATTGCTGTTGCAGTATCCATTTGTCTTGTGATGTCCCTGGCCTCCTGCGGGGGGAAGGAGGAAAATGCTCCCGTATCTCAATCTGATTCCCAAGAGGATGCTCAGTCTGATTCCCAAACAAATACGCAGGGTGACGCTCAGGATGATTCCCGGCCGGATGCCGCATCCGGTTCTTCCTCTGAGAACCAGACGGCTTCGGGAGCTGGTTCCAGTGAGGCTTCCACGAAGGAGAGTCCCGCTGCCTCCGGCGGACCAGCCGTCTATAAGCTTACGGCAGGCCAGGCCTCCTCGGCGGAGAAAGCGTTTCAGCCCCAGGGACTCTGGTATCTGTTTACCTATCTGGAAATGGAGTTTGACAGCGCTGCAGGCACTGTGACTCTTTACAGCCAGGGAGGCTCCCGGGAGGCGGGCACGGAAGCCTTTGCCTATGATCCGGGTACCGGAGAGATGACCTGGGGCGAGGGAGCGGATGCCCTGACCGGCACGGTTATGGTCAACGAGTTTGGGGTTCTGTGCCTCACCGGACCCATAGCGGAACAGCTTTTTGGACTGCCGGCCGCTCCCATGGCAGGGGAAAAGCCGGATTTCGACGGGAACGGACGCTGGTGCTTTGGACATTACAACGAAAGCCAGCCCCAGATCGCCCTGAAGCTGGACGCACAGGAAGGAATGACGGTTTACGAGGCGGATTCTCAGGGAAACTGGAGAGCCTATCTGGATCATGAAAATCTGAAATTCGGATGGCTGGAGGAGAACAGCGCCCTGGTAACCTTTGACGAGAACGGTGTGGTGACCGCAGAATACCCCGTTGCCTGGGTAAACGGACTGGCTGTGACGGAGATGTATAACCGCTTTACCGTGCTGGCTCAGGCTCCGGCGGATTTGCTGGACCGGCCTGCTCCCCTGGACTGGATTCCGTAAAGAAGAGGCAGGGATTGTGCAATATTTGCACACATGGTATAATGTCGGAAGACATCATACCGCGCCGAGCGAAGCGAGTGTGCATCGCGAAGCGTACCATGTTTGAAAGACATGGTATAATATCGACAGGAGCAGGGGGGAGTGGGAATGCAGATTGCGGTTTGCGATGACAATGTGCTGTTTTTGCGGGAGATCGGCGCACAGCTGGAACAGCTTCATATGGCGGAGGATCTGCATTTCTACTCGGAGCTGGAGCGGTTTTGGAACTCCGTGGAGGAGGGCGCTGTCTTTGACGCGGTGCTCATGGATCTGGACTGGCAGCAGGACAAGACCGGAATGGATACGGCGGAGCAGCTGTCTCAGAGGCTTCCGGATGCGAAAATCATCTATATTACAGGATACAATGACCGGTTTTGCCAGCATATTTTTCTGCAGAAATCCAATCTGAGCGGCTATTTAACCAAGCCCGTGGATCTTACGCTTCTGGAGGCCAATCTCCAGAAGGTGGCCCGCAGTATGACGCTGCGGGAGGAGCCGGGATTGCTCCTGCACATTAACGGCCGGGGAGTCCATGTTCCTTTCCGGGAGATTGCCTACATCGAGAGTATGGATCATATGGTCACGGTTCATACTCTCACCGAAAGCATTTCCGCCTATGTATCGCTGCGAGAGGTTATGAACCAGCTGCCCAAAGGCTTTTTTCAATGCCACAAAAGCTTTGTGGTGAATATGCGCCAGATCCGGAGGTTCCAGTCCCCGGATATTCTGCTGAAGGGCGGTCAGAAAATTCCGGTGAGCCGAAACCGGTATGCCCAGGTGAAGAACGCCTATTTCCAGTTTATGGGCGAGCTTTTTTAGAGGAGTGTCTTTCATGGGTACTGTTTTATTGTTTAGTCTGCCGGTGTTCTTCGTGAACCTTCTGCATCTGTATTTTATGGGGCAGCTGCTTCCCAGCCGGCTCAACTGGTATCGGATTTCCCTGGTGTCTGCGGGGATTGCTGCTGTGACCATGCCCAGGTATTTATGGGGCATCTTTACCGGAGCTGCCAGGCTTTATCTGCTGTTTCTGGCGGTTCTTGTGCTGTTGATTTTACCTCTGTTTTTGTTTCAGGGAAAGCTGTGGAAACGGCTGCTGCTGAATTTTTACTTTTGGGGGCTTCAGGTTCTCTGCGACTCCCTGGCCTACTTTACCTGTCTGGAGCAGGATGCTTCCCAATATCTTGCCTGGGACATTCGCTGGCGCCTGGTGTACATCGCTGTGGGCCTGTCCTCCTTTGCCCTCATGGGGATGCTTTCGGTTTTTATCATGAAAAGGCTTTACATGAAGCAGTTTCATCTCTTTTATCTGCTGTTCCTGGTGTTCCCCTTAAGCCTGTGGCTTCTGCTGTTCTGCTACATTTATCAGCTGTCCAGCCAGGTCTGGACCTTTGGGATCGCGCTGAGTATTACGGCCCAGGCCATGCTGCTGCGGATGCTCATTTCCCTGGAAAAGAAAGCGGCCCTGGAGCAGGAGCTAAAAGATGTCCGCCATACCATGGAGCTGGAGCAGCTTCACTACCAGGCAGTGGAGAAGCGGCGGGAGGAGCTGGCCCGCATCCGCCATGACTTCAATAATCATCTGGCAGCCATTGGCCGGCTGGTAGCGGAAGGGGAGGAGCAGGATGCCCAGCAGATGATCCGCCGTCTGGCAGAGGATATCAGCAGCACCCGGGAGAATCCCTATTGCGGGATTCCTGTGATCAATGCGGTTCTCCAGGAGAAGGCCCAGGCTTGTGATGGCAAGTCCATAGGACTGGAGGTGGAGCTGGATTTTCCCCAGGAGCTGTGTGTGGAGCCCCTGCACCTTTGCAGTATCTTTTCGAACCTGATGGACAATGCCATCCGGGGCGCGGAAGAATCGGGAGAGTCCGCTCCCTGGATTCGTCTGACCAGTATGGTGGACGGGGATTATCTGTTCATCAAGACCGTAAATTCCGCTGCGCCTCCCAGGGAAGCGGGGCCTGGCAGGGGCTATGGCCTGCGGATTCTGGACAGCCTGGCCCGGCAGTATGGCGGCAGCTGGCAGAGCCGATATGAGAAGGGAATATTCACCTCTGTGGTAAGCCTTCTGGCTGTGTCGGAGGAGGGAGCCCTGCCGCCTTCTCCCCTGACGTGAAAAGGAGGAAGTGCCATGCCTGAACTGACCGGGGCGGAGACCATTGGCATCATGACCACAATCTGCGTATTTTTTACGAATCTTATGCATCTGCAGTTTATGAGGCAGCTGCTTCCCAGCCGGCTTACCGGCCGTACCGCCATGCTTACGGCCATAGGGCTGGCCTGTCTTGGTATCCCGAAACTAATCTTCGGACTCTTGTCTCTTTTTACCCGGGTTTATATCATATGCCTGGCTGTTTTCTACGCATTGATTTTGCCTGTGGTTTTGTTCCGGGGAAAGCTGTGGAAACGGCTGGTGATCAACTTTTATTTTACGGCGCTGCAGGTGTTCAGCGATGCCCTGAGCGTGGGGCTCTTCTTCTATGGAGAAGAGCCCAGGGAATATATGGAGTGGGAGCTCATGCAGACGGCTTTGTATATGCTTACCACTGTGGTGATTTTTGCTCTGGCGGGGATCTTGTCGGTTTACCTGGGCAGAAAGCTGTACCTGGGGCGGTTCCGATTTTTCTACCTGCTCCTCTTCCCCTTTTCCATGAGCCTGTGGATCTTGGCCTATTGCTGTGTGTACCACCCCCGGGGAGATGTCTGGATTCTGGGAGTCCTGCTGGGTATCCTGACCCAGATGGCGTTCCTGGGGATGTTTGGCTCCCTGGAAAAGAAGGTGGTTCTGGAGCAGGAGATGCAGGAACTCCGTCATGCACTGGAACGGGAGCGGATTCACTGTCAGGCCCTGGATGAACAGCGGGAGGAATTGGAGAAAATCCGCCACGACTTTAACAATCATCTTGCGGTAATCAGCCAGCTGGTAAACGCCGGGGAGAGGGAAGATGCCCGGCAGATGATCCGGCGTCTGGAGAAGGATCTTATCCGGACGGAAGAGGAGGCGCGGAGCGGTTCCGATTAGTCTTTTGATGTTCCCAGGAGTGTTCTGTGAAGATTCCGGAGAATATTCACCGGTTTTCTCCCCGAAGCCGTCTTGCCAGTTCCAGCAAAAGCTCCAGATCCTGCACAGGCAGCTGCTCCAGCTCTCCGATCAGCTGGTGCAGAACACCTGGATGCTCGATCTGGGGCGTAAAAAATTCGGATATACTCAGTTCAAAATACTCACAGATCTTCAGCAGCATGGAAAGAGAGGGCAGAGCACGCCCGGAGGAAATGCTCTGGATATAGCCCTTGCTCTGTCCCAGATCGTAGCTGAGCTTGTACTCGGAAATGTTTTTATCCAGGCGAAGCTGGGTAATACGTTTGCGGATATACTCTTCATTCATAACATTCATATCATCACCTCAATCTAATTTTATCGGAATACTATTCCCTGAGAGACTAATTAAAATACTTTGTTATAGCAAAAAATATTGAAAAAAGTAATTTAATAAGTTAAAATATAAAATTATATTAATTAAATTGGTTTTTGTAGAAATAGGGAAACAAAAGAGAGAGCCGGGAGAGTAAGCCCGGATCAAGGATGTATGGGTGAGGACATGAAGAGAAGAGACAGAAGAGGGGAACACCTGCAAGGGGGAAAAATCGCGGCGGCATTTTTGCTGCTTCTGGCAGCGGTCATGCTGCTGTATCATACGATTCGGGAGGAGGACGGCTTGTGGGGAAAACAGGAGGATTCCGGGATAGAGGAGGAACAGGAGGAAGAAGATATCCATGACATAGGGAATCGTCCTGGGAAAAGAGGCTCTGTCCGGGAAAAAGAAAGCCTGGTGTGGAAGGAGTATGTCACGTGGCTCTCGGAAATCTGGAGTAACGGCAGAGACCTGGGGCGCCATCCTTTTCTCTGTATTCTCTCTGTGTTTCTGGGAACCTTTTGGGAACTATGGAAAACCTTCCAGGGCGCACTGTTTTGGCTTTTATAAATCATTATAATCATAAACGCATTGGATTTTCTTCTGGAGTGAAAGAACACAGAGGTTGTTTTTTGTGGATTTTTTCAAAAAAGACTATAAAATCAAAGAAAACTATGTTACAATATAACAAGAGATGAAAATGGGAACAGAAAACGTTCCGAAAACAGACGGCCCAGGCCGTCCGGTTTCACCAGGCAGGAGGAAGAAAAATGCTGGCGATTGAACGGAAGAATGAGATTCTGGCCATTTTGCAAAAGGAACAGCGGGTCCTGGTGTCGGAGCTGAGCCAGAGGTATGAGGTGACGGATGAGACCATCCGCCGGGATCTGGAAAAGCTGGAGAGCGAAGGATATGTGAAGCGCACCTACGGCGGAGCCGTGTTGAATAAGGGCATCAGCCTGGATATGCCTCTCAGGATCCGGGAGAAGACAAACCGCAGGGAAAAACAGATTATTGCCAGACTGGTGGCGGAGCAGGTGGAAGAGGGAGACAGCATTATGCTGGATGCTTCCTCCACATCGCTTATGATTGCCCGGGAGCTGAAGGAGATGAATAAGCTGACTGTGGTGACCAGCTCCGTGGAGGTGCTGATTGAGTTTGCGGGACATGAAGGGATCCGGGTGATTTCTACCGGAGGGACTCTGCGGGATTCTTCCCTTTCTCTGGTGGGAACAGCGGCCCAGCGGGTGTTGCGGGATTACAACGTGGACAAAGCTGTGATTTCCTGTAAAGGGATCCATATGGAGAAGGGTGTGACGGACTCCAGCGAGGCGGAGGCGGACATGAAAAACACCATGCGATCCTGCGCCAGGCAGACTATTTTGGCCGTGGACAGCAGTAAATTTGACCATGTGTCCTTTGTGCGGTTCATGGAGCTGGGGAAGGGCGATAAGATTGTAACGGACCGCCGGGTAGACGAGAACTGGCGGAAATTCCTGGAGGAACGGGGAGTGGAGCTGCTGACCGGAGGACCGGAGGAGCTGTGAAAATTTTTCGGTAATCCGTGAGAGAAAAAGCTGACAGGGCGCAGGAAAGAGCTGCGTCTTTGGATAATAAGGGAAGGGGTATGGAGTATGAGCGAAGCAGTTTATAATCTGGCCTTTGATTTTGGGGCCTCAAGCGGAAGAATGATGCTGTGTAAGTATCAGGACGGGAAGATGGAGCTGGAAGAGCTGCATCGGTTCCCCAATGATGAGGTGCGCATAGGCGGCCACATTTACTGGGACCTATTTCGATTGTATCATGAGATGAAGCAGGGGCTGAAAAAGGCGGTGGCCAGGAAAATACCGATTCAGAGTCTGGCTGTGGATACCTGGGGTGTGGACTACGGACTTTTTGACAAGGAGGGCAATCTTATCGGCAATCCGGTGAATTACCGGGATTCCCGGACAGACGGCATGATGGAGGAGATCGCCAAGGTGATTCCCCTGGATGAGCTCTACAACCGCACGGGTTTGGAGTTCATGTATTTCAACACCATTTTCCAGCTCTATGCGGAGAAGGGCATGCGCCCGGTGATCTATGAGAATTCCAGCCGGCTGCTGTTTATGCCAGAGCTGTTCGGGTATTTCCTGACAGGCATCATGTACACGGAGTATACCTTTGCCAGCACATCTCAGCTGCTAGATGCCAGGGCAAGAAAATGGGATTTTGAGCTGATTGAGCGACTGGGCCTGAAAAAAGAGCTGTTTGGCGATATTGTGATGCCGGGTACGGTGATCGGCGATCTATTGCCGGAGGTGGTGGAGGAAACAGGACTTTCCGGAGTAAAGGTAGTTGCAGTGGGCAGCCACGACACGGCTTCCGCAGTGGCAGGGGCGCCTTTGGAGTCCGAGGACGCGGCTTTCTTAAGCTGCGGAACCTGGTCCCTCCTGGGAATGGTGCTGGATGAGCCTATTCTCAATGAAGCTTCCTATAAATATAACTATACCAACGAGGGCAGTATCGAGGGGAAAATTCAGTTCTTGAGGAATATTAACGGACTGTGGATCATGCAGAATCTGCGGAAAAACTGGTGTGAGTTTGAGGCGCAGGTATCCTTCCCGGATATTATTCGGGAAGCCCGGGCAGCCAAGAGGCAGGACTTTGTCATTGATCCCAAGGATTCCCGGTTTACGGCGCCTATTAATATGATGAAGGAGATCGTGGCCTATTGTGAGGAAACGGGACAGGGAACCCCGGAGGGACTGGGAGAGATGGCTATGGCCATCTACAATGGCCTGACTCAGGAGTATCAAAAGGCTGTGGAGGCCATGGAGGATATTACCGGAAAAACCATTCCCTGCATCAATATGGTGGGCGGCGGCATCCAGGATGAGCTGCTGTGCGAGCTGACGGCCAAAGCCACGGGCAAGAAGGTGGTGGCAGGTCCCATTGAGGGCGCCGTATTGGGCAACAGCATTATGCAGCTGAAGGCTATGGGAGTGATTTCCAGTCTGGAAGAGGGACGCCAGGTTATCAAAAATTCCTTTGAGCAGAAAGTGTATCTGCCGTAGTCTTAAGGAGAGGAGACAGGAGAATCCTGATCTGCGGACAGCAAAGACCCAGGGGAGTTCCTGTTTGCAACAGGTGATAATAGGAACCGTTCCGTCTGAACGGTTCCGCTAAAAAAATAAGGGGGAACACACATGGAAAAACGCACAATGAAGATTCCGTCCAAGGCAGACGGCTCTGTATTCTTACGTGTCATACCAGGACATTTTGCTACCAATCATTCCCATATCAATCACTATATTGATATGACCACACTGAAATCCCGGAAGAGCGAGGCGCAGGGGGCGGCTAAGCTTCTGGCTCAGCGGTATTCCATGACAACCATTGTGGATACGATTGTGTGTATGGACGGCTGTGGAGTTATTGGCGCCTATTTGGCGGATGAGCTGCAGAAGGCCGGGGTTATGTCTGTGAATCAGCATCAGACCCTGTACGTGGTTTCTCCGGAGCTGGACAACAACGGCCAGTTGATATTCCGCGACAACACCCAGTTTATGATTGAGGGGAAGAATGTGCTGCTATTGCTGGCTACGGCCACGACCGGACAGACCATTGACCGGGCGTTACAGAGCGTTCATTATTACGGCGGTATTGTCACTGGTATTGCGGCCCTGTTCAGCGCTATCAGCAAGGCAAACGGAGTTTCGGTAAATTCCATCTTCAGCCAGAAGGATCTTCCGGACTATCAGACCTATGCCTTCAATCAGTGCCCGCTGTGCAAGCAGAATGTGCGGGTGGATGCCATTGTGAATGGTTTTGGATATAGTAAGCTGTAGAGAAATGAATCATAAGGGACGGATGAAGGGCAGGTTGCCTTTTATCCGTCCTTTTTTACTTCATTGATGCGGCAAAGGCGTTGGCGTATCCTGCAGGGCTATGGGGGAAGTTCAGCAGCCATCTGCGTTTGTCGCAGGTGTGGCACAATTTTTTGGGAAAACCGCTTGACAACCCAGGTCTATAAGTATAAACTTAAAGAAAGGACTATAATTATAAACCTAAGATGTGAAGGGGGAAGAATCAATGGAATATCATATCAACGAAAGCGAATACCGTTTCATGGACATCCTGTGGGACACAGAGCCTGTAAACTCTATGGAGCTGGCAAGCTTGTGCCGAGAACGCCTGGGCTGGAAAAAATCTACCACATACACGGTTCTGCGCAATCTGGGGGAAAAGCAGATTGTCCGCAATGAAAACGCGGTGGTACGTGCCCTTATTTCCCGGGAAGAGGCGCAAAAGCAGGAGAGCCGGGCATTTCTGGAGAAGAAATTCCGGGGAAGTCTGCCTGCCTTTATCGCGGCTTTTCTCCGGGAGGAGAAGCTGACCCCAAAAGAGGCCAGGGAACTTCAGGAGCTGATTAACCAGGCGTCAGAGGAGGGGGAATGATGACTGCATATTTTAATTTGCTTCTGCAAAACAGCCTGTGGGGAACCTTGCTGTTTCTGCTGATTCTCCTGTTTCGGAGATTTACAGGAGATTTCACGAAGCTGTATGTCAGGATCCTGTGGCTGTTCCTGCCTTTGGTGCTGGTGCTGCCGCCTCTGCCCCTTGGCGTTTCCTTTACGGTACGGGGGATGACTGCGGAAACCGGAAGTATGTTTATCCAAAATGAGACGGATGCCGGGAAAGCTGGGAAAAGCGGGGAAGTCCTGGGGACGAAAGCAAAGGAAGCTCAGGAGCCGGGAGAAATCTGGGATGGAAGCATTTTGCAGGGAAAGGAAAGAGAGGAACTGCTTCACCGGGGAACCGGGCTTAAGAAGAACGGTATGGAGGCGGATCTGCCTCTAATGCTGGTGATACTGTGGGCGGCAGGAGCCATAGGGCTGGCAGTGAAAAGTCTGGCAGAGTGGACTCTGTTAAAGAAACGAGTTGCCAGCGCTGTCCGGATTCGCAAGGATGTGTGGAGTATCAGGGGAATCCACTCGCCCTTTGTAATGCCGGGATGGCCCTGCCGCATTTACATTCCCCGGGAGCTGGAGGAGGAAGGGGAAAAGCTGGAGGATATTTTGGAGCATGAACGCAGACATATCAGAAACCGGGATCCCTGGATTAAATGCGGGGCTTCCCTGGCCCTCTTTCTTCATTGGTTCAATCCCTTTATGTGGATAGCCTACCATCTTATGAACCGGGATATGGAAATGTACTGCGATGAGTGCGTGCTGCAGGGGAAAACCTTTGCCCAAAGGAGACGTTACGCCCAGACCCTGTTGGATTTCGCCTGCAAAGGCCAGGGTTTAAGCCCTGCTCTTTACTTTGGAGAGAGCAGTACAAAGGGCAGGATCTGGCATGTGCTCCATGCAAAACGTCCCCATGCTTTTTTAGGACTGTTCCTTCTCCTTCTGGTTTGCGGCTGCGGCCTATCTTTTCTGACCACAGCGGCAAAGGAGCCGCAGAAGGCAGTGATGGATACGAACAGGATAGGACTTCTGACGGAGCTTTTCTCAGGGGAGGAAGCCTTGGGGACAGAGGAGGAATCCGGGCAGGATTGGGAAGAAGAGGGAGAACACTGGACCAGGAAAACTGTGGTGGGAACGGGCCGGGCGGGAATGGAACCAGGGATCCGGGAGGCAGAACTAAGTCTTATGGGCGAGACGGAACAGTTTGCTCTTTATGGCAGAGATGAGGGCAGCGCCATGGCAGTCCGGACCCCGGAATGTCTGATCTATGCGCAGGTTCCCATTTTGTCCAATTATCAGGTGGAGCCCCTGCTTCTGGAGCAGGATTTCGACCAGGACCAGGAGCCAGAGCTGGCCATTATCACCTATGTGCTTCACGGCACGGGGATCTCCGTCCGTTCTCTGTTTATGGTGGATCACTCCCAGGACGATTCCTGGAAAATCTATCAGTACAGGGATCAGGATTATATGGCAATGCTGACGCCTTATTACGGGACCCAGTATACGGAGGACGGAGTAAGATTTGTCTTCAAGGGAATGACAGTGGGGATTGCAGAGCAGGTGGAACAGGAGGAGCTGGAACAGGAATATTATTATTACGCAGGTTCTCTGGTTGATTTCCGGTTTGTGGAAGAAAAGATCTGTCTCCGGGCAGAAATACTGGGCTATTCCAACGTGAACTTTTCCGGGCAATATCCGGGACATGAGCTGTATGCCCAGGTGCGCTATCTGGGAGAGGGAAACTGGCAGCTCACAGAAGTGAAGTATGGGGATGCCGGGATCCGGGAGACCATAGAGACAGCCCTTCCCCAGTACCTTTCGGGGAAGGACATTGACGAGTATTATATGGTTCCCGGCCTGAAGCTTTCGGCCTTTGGTGAACCAGGACAGGAAACCGCCATTTTGGATATCTCCTATCCTCTGGAAGAGCTGGTAAATGATGAGCTGGAAGCCTATGTTACCGTCCGTCAGGACGGGGAGGATTCCCTGCAATATTTTCATATTCCCATGAAACGAATTTCCATGGAGGACGGCAGATCCGGGTGGAAGATCGCGGGGGAGATGGATGTGGAGCGGTAGCCGTACCTTTCCGCAATATCGCTGGGAACCAGATGTTTACCGGATGCTTTACCAGTGCAATTTCCGTTGCAAATCTCAGGAAACTATTTTAAAATGAACGGTAAGGGAAAAGCTTTTGAGTTGATCTAAGATCAGAAGCATCTGCCCCAGAGGCGAAGTTTGATGAGAGAGGGAGGAGCAATATGTGGATTGCACCGGTAAAAGAGATGGGGGAAATGGATCGGAGGGCGATTGAGGAGCAGGGGATCCCCTCCGCAGTTCTTATGGAGCGGGCGGCGGAGGGGATTGCAGCCGCAGTTATGAAGCTTGCCGGACAGCCAGAGCCGTGTGGCGAGCGAAAAACCAAACAGCCAGAGCCGTGTGGTGTGCAGAAAGCCGGACAGCCAGGGCTGTGTGGCGTGCAGAAAGCCGGACAGCCCTGGCAATGTGAAAAACAGTCAGATTCCCGGGGAATAGATCAGATCTTCGGAGGAAGAAAGCGAATTGCCGTGTTCTGCGGAGTTGGGAATAATGGCGGGGACGGCGTGGCAGCCGCCCGCCTGCTTGGAGAGCAAGGATTTTCTGTGCGCGTGTTCCTGGTGGGGGACCGAAAGCGGATGACGCCGGACAGCCGTAAGATGGAGGTTCGCCTTGAGGGGGCCGGAGGGATTCTGGAGGAGTTTTCCCCAAAGGATCAGGGGCAGAGAAGCTGGTGCCAGAATGCGGATGTGATTGTGGACGCCTTGTTTGGAATCGGCCTTAGCAGGGAAATCTGTGGAGACTTCCGGACAGTCATGGAGTGGATGAGGGAAAGCCAGGCTCTGGTGGTGTCTGCGGATATTGCCAGCGGCATTGAGGCGGATACGGGCAGGATCCTGGGTGAAGCGGTGCAGGCGGATGTGACCGTGACCTTTACCTGTGCCAAGGCTGGGCACTATATTGGCAAGGGGGCTTTGCACACCGGGAAGCTTATCCTCCATGATATCGGCATTCCCGATGACGTGAAAGAGGACTGTCTGGAAGGAGCAGGGGCCGGACTGGAAGTGCTGTCTCTTGCAGACGCCGCCAGGCTTTTACCGGAACGTCCCAGGGACGGGCATAAGGGAACCTTTGGAAAGGTCTATATTCTGGGCGGCAGCATAGGACTAACCGGGGCGCCTCTCTTTGCTTCCAGGGCTGCGGTGCGCAGCGGAAGCGGATTGGTGTTTCTGGGAGTTCCCCGGCAGGTTTACGGGATTGTGGCGGCAGGCTGTGAGGAGGCCATGCCCTATCCCCTGTCCTGCGACCAGGATGGACAGCTGACCATGGAAGCCCTGTGGGGCGTTTTAAACCGTATGGAGCACTGCGACGCCGGACTTGTGGGCCCGGGGCTTGGGCGTTCCCGGGAGGAGGAGCGGCTGATTGAGAAGCTGCTGCTTCGTCTGCGTCAGCCTCTGGTGCTGGATGCCGATGGGCTCTATGCGATCCGGAACCGAAAGGAGCTGTTAAAGGAGCGGGCAGACCGGGGATGGGCCACCATACTTACCCCCCACGACGGAGAATTCGCGTATCTGGGGGGAGATTTGTCCCGACAAGAGCGGCTTTTGGAAGCCCGGCATTTTGCCCGGGAATACGGTTGCGTCCTGGTACTGAAGGGGCATGGAACCCTGATCGCAGCGCCGGACGGGCGGGCCGTGGTGAACGCTACCGGAAACTGCGGCATGGCTAAAGGGGGAAGCGGGGACGTGCTGGCCGGGATGCTGGTTTCCTTGCTGGGACAGGGCATGGAGCCCTTGGAGGCGGCGGCCCTGGCTGTATGGATGCATGGGCGCAGCGGGGATCTGTGCGCAGCCGAAAAGAGCGTCTATGGGATGCGGCCTATGGATCTGGTGGAAATGCTGCCCCGGGTGTTTCTGGAGCTGGAGGCGGAGCAAAAGTCCGGGGGAGGAAAGGGTTTCTCCACTTTGTAGGAAGCTGGTGCTTTACTCTGTACAAAGTGTTGAAAATACATTGGGTTTCCTCAAATATTTACGAAAAAATCCTGGATTTTTTGAAAAAAGGGGATTGAAGTATCGTACAAGATGTATTAAAATATAGACAGATTCAGGAAACGTAAAATACACATGGAGGTATATGAGTTATGATTATTATTGGGGAAAAAATTAACGGATCCATTCCGGCCGTAGCAGAGGCTATTGCGAAACGGGACGGGGATTTCATTAAACACAGAGCAGAGATTCAGGCAAATGCTAACGCTACCTTTATTGACTGCTGTGCATCTGTGCCAGAGGATGTGGAGACAGAGACGCTGCACTGGATGATCGACCTGATTCAAGAAGTGACAGATACGCCTATCTGCATCGACAGCCCCAGCCCCAGATCCTGTGTGGCAGCTATTCCCTTCTGCAAGAAGCCGGGCCTCATCAACTCCGTTTCCATGGAGAGCGGCAAGATCGACACCATTTTCCCGGTGATCGCTGACACCAAGTGGCAGGTTGTGGCTCTGCTGTGCGATGACAAGGGAATCCCTACATCCGTAGAGCGCAGAATGGAAGTTTTCCATCAGATTATGGAGAAGGCAAAAGAGTACAATATTGCTCCCTCCCGGATCCACATTGATCCCCTGGTAGTGACTCTGTCCACCGATGAGACAGCTCTCACCATGTTTGCAGACTGCTGCCGTCAAATCAAGGCAGAGTATCCGGACATTCACATCACCAGCGGACTTTCCAACATTTCCTTTGGTCTTCCGGCCAGAAAGAATGTAAACCAGGCATTTATGGTACTGGCTATGAACGCCGGTATGGACAGCGCTATCGTAGATCCCACCAACACGGATATGCTGGGTATGATCTATGCCACCGACGCTCTGCTGGAGAACGATGAATTCTGTCTGGAGTACATCAGCGCTTACAGAGAAGGCCTGATCTCCAAGCCGAAAAAGGCATAATGTAGCTTCTTAACTCCTTATATATGTAAAAAGACTGCCAATCCGGATGGGTTGGCAGTCTTTTTTGAAATGATGCAAAAATGATGCCCCAATACAGGGTATCCCCGGTCCCGATTCATTGACTTGTCCATCTGGTGTGGGTATAATATGAGAAAGTGGATTTGTTTGAGAAAGAATATGAGAAAGCGGATCCGTTTGAGAAAGAAAGGGAACGGGTTTCCCGGAGCAGTTGCACAGGAGAGGAGGGGGATCATGGCGCCAGTCAGGAAATGGGGCAGGGACAGAATACCAGGAGCAGGCAGACGTTTTGCCAGCTTTGTTTCAGGCTTTCTATATCTTCTTCTGTGCCTCCTGCTGCAGACTTGTCTTCTTTGTCAGTGTGCGTTTCCCCTGTACGCATGGGACGCAGAGGGGAAGGCGGGCAGTGCAGAGACTGCTGCCTCCCGGACAGAGCTCCTTAAGGACTACAACGAATATGAGAAGCGGTTTCAGGAACTTGAGACCTTGGAGGACCTGGAGCCGGGAGGCTACCAGATTTTGGAGGATCAGGTCTTTCCCGTGGTGCTGGAGTCCTTTGGGCAGGAGGAGCTGACCCTGGTGCCGGCCATGGAACGAACCTGGAAAAGGCTGGCCTTGTTTGTGGCGGATGCCCAAGGACAGATCGTCTATAAATGCAACCAGCTGGAGACTAACAACAGTATCCGGGGACGAATGCTCCAGTGTACCCGGGAGATCGCGGCGGTTTCCTTTGTGGATGTAAACCGGGACGGCCGCACAGACATTCTTTTGATTACCAAATGCGTCAATGACGTGGGAGATTATCAGGGTATTCCCTACAAGGTGGGAGACGTGCTGTTTCAGGGGGAGAAAACCTTTTACCGGGACTGGCGAATTTCCGACAAGATTAACCGCTTTGGGATGAATAAAAGCGCCAACTGCATGATTTCTTTTGTGCGGGATGGGGAGTCCGCAGAGTTTCTGTACACGGCCACGACTCTTTCGGAGCTGCTGGAGAATGGGTTTGCCATTGAGGCGGAGCAGAATTATACCAGGAATTTTGAGAAGCTGGGGCGGCTCCAGGTGGTGCCGGGGACCATGCGTATTTCAGAATACAATTTTTTTATGATTTATCTGGTAAATGAGCAAGGGGACATTGTGTGGAGCCTTCAGCCTATGGGAGATTACGACAGTCTCTATTCCCTGAAGGGGATCAACGGCAGGGATGTGGACGGGGACGGCATGAAGGACCTGGTGGTGCTGGCCCGGTACAGCAGGGAGGATACCCCTGGGGAACTGAAGGTGGAGACACGTTGCTCTATTTATTACCAGCGGACCAATGGCTTTGAGCTGGACACGGAATTTGAGAAGACCTATCACTGTACGGAAGAGGATACCATGGAAGAAATGATCGGGAAAATACGAGAATATTGGGGATGGCAGATAGAGACATGATACGGATACTGATTGTGGATGACGAGAAACCCATTTGCGACTTGATTGACCTGAATTTGACGGCAGCAGGCTATCAATGCAGGAGTGTGCAGGATGGACTGGAAGCGATAGACCTGATTGAAAAAGAGAATTTTGATTTGATCCTTCTGGATGTGATGCTTCCGGGAGCGGACGGCTTTGACATTATGGAGTATATCCGGCCTCTGAAGGTGCCGGTGATTTTTATCACGGCCCGGGATCATGTGCGGGATAAGGTAAAGGGGCTGAAGCTGGGAGCCGAGGATTATCTGGTGAAACCCTTTGAGGTGCTGGAGCTCTTAGCCCGGGTGGAGGTGGTGCTGCGCCGGTACCATAAGACGGAGCAGTTTCTCACAGCCGGGGATGTGACCGTAGACCTGGAGGCACGCAAAGTGACCCGGCAGGGAAGGCCTGTGGTGCTGACCAACAAGGAGTACGGCCTTTTGGTGCTCTTTATCCGGAACAAAAATGTGGCCCTTTTCAAGGAAACTCTCTATGAGAAGGTCTGGGAGGATGCCTATCTTGCGGACAGCCGGACTCTGGAGCTGCATGTGCAGCGGCTTCGCCGTAAAATGGGCTGGGAAAAAAATCTGGTGGCGGTATACAAGGTGGGATACCGGCTGGAGATCTGACAGGAGAAGATATGAAATTTTCCTATAAAATTTTGCTGTGCTGCATGATCACCGTGGCGGTGGCCTTCGGCATCGGCGGCTATGTGTTTGTAAATGATGTGTTCCAGGCGTCTCTGAAGCGGGAGACGGGCCAGGCCATGGACGAGAGCAGTATTTTGCAGTTTGCCTTTGAGACGGCGGCCTTAAATATTCCTTCTAAGTACGATATGCTGCAAAACTCCGTCATCGAGGAGATCGGCGCCAATCTGGAGAAGAGCGGTCAGGTTACAGGGCGGCTCCTGCGGATCTCCGATGAAAACCGACAGGTGCTCTACGCAAGCCAGGGCTTTGGGGAGGATACTAGGCTTTTGGAGCAGATTCAGGAGGGAATCCGTGCTTACCAGATTATTCATCCTGATGAGCGCTATTATATTCAGACCGGCAGCCAGATCAAGGCGTTGGACCGGATTCTGTATCTGGAAACCCTGCGGGATGTAAGCGGGGTCTATGGGGAGCGGGCAAGAGGCTTTGCCGTGTACCGGAATCTGACCTTGTTGCTTTTAGTACTGAGCTCTATTTTCCTCTTCTTTATTTCCTCCTGGCTTACCAGACCCATTCGGCTTTTGACGCAGGCGGCCAGGCAGATGACAGAGGGAGACTATAGCTGTCGGGCAGAGCAGATCAGCTCTGACGAAATGGGACAGCTGACCTGTGACTTTAACCACATGGCCAGCGTGTTGGAGGAAAATATCCGCAAGCTGGAGAATGAGGTGCGGGCCCGGGAGGATTTCATCGCTGCCTTTTCCCACGAGCTGAAGACGCCGCTCACTGCGGTTATCGGCTATGCGGACCTTCTGCGGACCCGGAAGCTGGACGAGGAAAAGCATTTCCTGTCGGCAAACTATATTTACACCGAGGGGAAGCGGTTGGAAGCCATGTCCTTGCGTTTGTTGGATATTATTGTGACCAAGCGGTGCAGTATTGACGCCCAGGACACCCAGGTGGAGGTTCTGTTTTCCTATTTAAAGGAAATGTATGGGGAGAATCAGGAGCATCCTTTAAAGATAAGCTTTGAGCCGGGGCAGATTCGCGGGGAGGTGAACCTTCTGAAAAGCGTGCTGCTGAATCTGGTGGACAATGCATTCAAGGCGTCAGAGGAGGGCTCTCCTGTGGAGGTGACCGGAGCGGTGAAAGAACATGGGTATGAATTTTCCGTGCGTGATTATGGGGTGGGAATTTCCCAGTCGGAGTGTAAAAAAATAACAGAAGCCTTTTACATGGTGGATAAGTCCCGCTCCCGCAGCCACAACGGCGCAGGGCTGGGACTGGCTCTGTGCGTGGAGATCCTTAAGCTTCACGGAAGCCAGCTGGAGATCGAGAGCGCTTTGGGACAGGGAAGCTGTTTTCATTTTCAGATCCCTGGCTCATGGCTTCAGAGCTAGGGAAAAACTGATTTGCGCGGGTCTGGCAGAAGAATGGCAGGGAAGCGTCGCAGTTACTTTTCACACCCACGCCAATCACTCCGCTGATTGGCGTGGAGCCAATACAGTTATGGGGCCGAAGGGACTGCCCCTCGCCGAAGGCGACTTTAAA
>JAAWJI010000050.1 GCA_022796795.1 Lachnospiraceae bacterium
ATCGACGGCTTCCGCATGGATGTGATCAGCATGATCTCCAAGGATCCGGCATTTCCGGACGGGGAGGTTAAGGGAACCGGATACGGGGATTATGGTCCCTATGTGTGCAATGGGCCCCGGGTCCATGAGTACCTGCGGGAAATGAATCAAAAGGTACTTTCCCGATACGACCTTCTGACTGTGGGAGAATGTTCAGGGGTGACTGTGGAAGAGGCCAAGGAATATGCAAACCTGGACGGGAGCGAGCTGAATATGGTGTTCCAGTTTGAGCACATGGATCTGGACGGCGGGGAAACCTTTAAGTGGAATGACCGGAAAATGGACCTGGTGGAGTTAAAGGAAACCCTTTCCAAATGGCAGAGGGAGCTCTATGGACGGGCATGGAACAGTCTGTACTGGTGTAATCACGATCAGCCCCGGATTGTGTCCCGCCTGGGAGATGACAGGGCTCCTTACAGGGAGCGGTCTGCCAAGATGCTGGCTACCTGCCTTCATATGATGCAGGGGACCCCCTATGTCTATCAGGGAGAGGAGCTGGGGATGACCAATGCGCCTTTTTCCTCCCTGGAGGATTTCCGGGACATTGAGAGCATCAATGCCTATAGGGAATACACCGGAAGCGGGCAGATTCAGCCGGAGGATATGATGCGGTATCTGCGCTGCAAAAGCAGGGACAATTCCAGAACGCCTATGCAGTGGGACGACAGTCTCCATGGAGGCTTTAGCACAGGGAAGCCCTGGATTATGGTGAATCCCAATTATAAAGAGATTAATGCCAAAGAGCAGCTTGCCCGGGAAGATTCTGTATTCCATTATTACCAGAAGCTGATCCAGCTGCGCAAAGAGCATGAGATTGTTGTCTACGGCTCCTATGAGCTTTTGCTGCCACAGGATCCGGATCTCTACGTCTACATGAGAGAGCTGGAGGGAGAGCGGCTTCTGGTGATCTGCAACTTCCGGGAAGAAGAAAAGGCATGTCCCCTGCCTAAGGGGTGGGAGCCTGAACGGATGGAGCGGCTCATTGGAAATTATGAGGAGACCAGGCTGGAAGAGGTTCTTAAGCTTCAACCCTATGAGGCGGTCGTATATCGTATGGATGAGGTATAGAATATTCATAAAAAGGAGGAAAGACACATGTATAAATTATGGGAGGCATTAAAGGAAGCAAAGAACTATCGCTGGGTGGAGCTGTCCCATTCTCTGAACAACGACAGCCCTTATTGGGCCGGAATTCCGGAGGGCTCTGTGGAGCTGGGAACCACCTGCTACGACTGGGGTAATGAAATGCTGGACTGTCTGATTCAGACCTTCAAGTTTCCAGGACAGTTTGGTACTCACATTGACTTTCCAGGACACTTTGTGAAAGACCGGGAGCTGTCCGAAGCCTATGGAGTGAAGGATTTGATTTTCCCTCTCTGTGTGGTGGATATTTCCGGAAAGGTGCGGGAGAATTCCACCTATGTGGTGACAGCGGAAGATATTAAGGAGTATGAAGCGAAGTACGGGCCCATTCCTGAGGGCGCCTTTGTAGCCCTGCGCACAGACTGGTCCAGGAAGTGGCCGGATATGGACGCCCTTTCCGGAACGGACGCGGAAGGCAACGAGAATTTCCCCGGCTGGTCCATGGAAGCCCTGAAATATATTTACGAGGAGCGGAAAGCGGCGGCCAACGGCCATGAGACGCTGGATACGGACGCCTCCGGGGAGGCTGCAAAGGCCGGAGACCTGGCCTGCGAGCGCTATGTGCTGGATCAGGGAAAGCTTCAGGTGGAGGTGCTCACAAACCTGGATCAGGTAGCGCCGGCGGGAGCCGTGATCCTGGTGTCCTATCCCCGGATTGAAGGGGCCACAGGCCTTCCGGCCAGGGTATGGGCCATTACAGAATAATATGCTAAGCAGTTTGTTTTTACAAGGCCTTAAAATTGACTGGCGAAAAGTAGACCAAAACTCCTACCTGCGGCAGATCCCGGCTGTGGGGAAGCTTAAGGAGCTGGAATTCACGAGACCCATTACCTTCTTGGTAGGCGAGAACGGAACTGGAAAATCGACCCTTCTGGAGGCCATAGCGGCGGCCTGGGGCTTTAACCCGGAGGGCGGCAGCAGGAATTTTCGGTTTTCCACCCGGGAAACCCATTCCAGTCTCTATGAGGCCATGACGCTGCGCAAGGGCTATCAAAGGCCCAGGGACGGGTTTTTCCTGCGGGCGGAAAGCTTTTACAATGTGGCCACCCAGGTGGAGGAGTACCGGGGGACAGACGATCCGGAACTATATTATCAGAGGTATGGCGGACGTTCTCTCCATGAGCAATCTCATGGGGAGAGCTTTTTGGCGTTGATGCAGAACCGGTTTTCCGACAAGGGCTTTTACCTGCTGGATGAGCCGGAGGCCGCCCTCTCCCCCCAGAGACAGCTGACCCTATTGATCTGCCTGAACCGCCTGGCAATGAGGGGCAGCCAGTTTCTGATTGCCTCCCATTCGCCCATCCTCCTGGGGATTCCAGGAGCGGAAATTCTTTTCTTTGACGAGGGAGAGATCCGGTCCATTTCCTATGAGGAGACTGAGAGCTATGAGGTGACGGAAATGTTTATCAATCACCGGGAATATCTGCTGGAGCGCTTGCTTAAGGAGGATTCGGATCGGTAAGCAGGCGACTACAGGGGCAGTACATTCCGCTTCAGACTGCTGTAGGCCATGGTGATATAGACCCCATAAATCAGAAAGAACAACCCTAGGGAGAGTCCCAGGAGGGCCAGGGGATGACTGGCGCCTGTCAAAGTGCCAGGCTCCACACCGTTTCCTAGATACAGGAGGAAGATACTCCCAATGAGAACCGGCGGCACGGCGGGCATGGCATAGTAGATGGCAAACTGCAGGCGCAGGGCCCGATTCATCTCTTTGCGGTCCATTCCCAGCTTCTCAAGTAAGAGAAACTGGCTGCGGTAGCGGTTGGTCTCGCTGAGCTGCTGGATAGTCAGGATGGTAGCCGCGGTCATAATCAGAACCAGGGCCAGGTAAAAGAGAGGAAGGACAAACAATGCTGTCTGGGAAGCGGCATCCTCCAGGGTTTGGGCTTTGGAGCGCATCCACAGGCCGGAGTCTACAGGCAGATTACCCGGGTCCAGAGCGGCATATTGGGCTTCCTCAAGAGGCTGAGCAGTCATGGCCGCATAAAGCTTGTGACTGGCGGGGGCGGCTGTCACGGCCTCATCAGGCATAACAAGCAGAAAACTGTTTCCATTGGTATCGGACGAATCCTGATGGAAAATCTCGTTGTATACTCCACCGGGCTCCAGGATATAGCCTCCAAGCTCTATGGGAAGCGTATACTGGTCCATGAGCCTTTTCAGATGGGGCTCACAATGGATCAGGTAATGGCCGGGCTCCAGGGAAACTGCCGGATAGCCCAGCATAGCGCGAAGGAAAGCGTAGTCGCTGTATTTCATAACCGGATCCGCAGAATAATACTGGTAAAACCGGATCTTGTCTTCTACATAATCAGAGAGCTGCCCGGTTTCACCCAGGTATATTTCATAGGTGTGGGACATGGTTACGGGAACCTGATCCTGAATATCCTGGAGATAGTCGGTAAAGAGTCCTTCTTCCTGACCAGAGAAGCTGACTAAAAGATCAAAGCAGCTGGTGAGCCTGGCCCGGTTCCGGGCTATGGCGTGGAAGGTAAGGCCGGTTCCCTCCGTGATCAAAACAGCAGTGAGCAGGAGAGAGATGGTAGCCAAAAGGATGCCCATGGATGCCAGCTTGGAGGTCAGGATGCGGAAGACCAACAGATTCTGCCCCTTATATTTTTGCCGGGGATGCTTTGCAAACCAGGCGGGAACAGCGGAGGAAAAGCTGATAAAAAAACCGTAGAGAAAGGTAATGATACAGGCGCTGCCCAGAACTCCCAGGAGAAAATTTCCCGCAAGCAGCAAAAGGGTTCCCAAAATCCCGCAAATGCCGGAAAGGGTAAAGAGGAACTGGCGCTTGCTGCTTTTGGAAATGATTTCCTTTTCGTTTTGCCGCTCGTAATAAATCAGGTCGCAGATTTTCATGTTATGAAGCTTTTTCCGGCTACGAAGCTGCGCCAAAAGATAGATGAGGACAAAGGAAAGCAGGGTCAGGAGCAGAGGATTTAGGGACAGCGCCAGAGTAAAATGGTAGGGAAGGCCAAACAGGGTCAGGATGACAGCCCGCAATACCTGGAACATAAGACCTCCCAGGGGAAGTCCCAGCAAAAGGGCGCAGCCTCCCACGGCCAGATTTTCCAGGAAAAACAGCAGGGAGACCTGGCGGTTTTCCAGGCCCATGAGAATGTAGGTGCCCAGCTCCCGGCTGCGGCGGGAAAACAGGAAGTCGATGGTATAGTGAACCAGCCAGGCCAGAATACATAGGACTACTATGCTGGCCAGAACCACAATTAAGGGCAGCTCACTCATGACTCCAGATAATTCCAGGATTTCCCGGGAAAAGATCAGGCCATTAAAGGCGTAAATCAGGGAGGCAGCCAGAACAATGGTGACGAAATAGACCATGTAATCCCGGGTCTGACGCCTGGCATTACGCAGGGAAAGCTTAGATAACGTCACTGATATCACCTCCTAAAAGCGCCAGTACATCCAGGATTTCGTGGTAAAAAACAGCCCGGGTCCGTTCTCCCCGGATCAGTTCGTTAAAAATTCTCCCGTCCTTTAAAAACAGGATCCGGGAGGAAAAGCTGGCGCTATAGGCGTCATGGGTCACCATGAGAATGGTGGTGCCAAGCTCCCGGTTCATGCGGGACATGAGTTCCAACAGGCTTTTGGAGGCCTTGGAATCCAGGGCTCCTGTGGGCTCATCGGCCAGCAGCAGAGACTGTCCGGCTACCATGGCCCGGGCACAGGCGGCCCGTTGCTTCTGACCTCCGGACACCTGATAGGGAAATTTTTCCAAAATGTCCGTGATCTCCAACTGTCGGGCAGCCTGGGCCACCTGCCGATGCACGGCGCCAGGGTCCCAGTGATTCAGGGAAAGGGCCAGGCCAATGTTTTCTTCAATGGTCAGAGTGTCCAGCAGGTTAAAGTCCTGGAATACAAAACCCAGGCGTTCCCGACGGAAACGGGCCAGTTCCTCCTGGGGAAGCTCTGCCAGATCCGTTCCGTCCAGCAGAATCTTTCCTGCGCTTACGGTATCAATGGTGGAGATGCAGTTGAGCAGGGTGGTTTTGCCGCTGCCGGATGCTCCCATGATAGAGAGAAAGGTTCCCTCCTCCACGGAAAAGCTTACCCGGTCCAAGGCTTTGGTTACCTGATTTTGACTGCCGTAATATTTTTCTATGTTCTGTACTTGCAGCATGTGAGTACCTCCTTTTGTTCCCAAACAATGTTCTTTCTTTACCGGTAAACATAGCATACTGCAAAGGCAAGGGGAAATGGTAGCGAAGTTCTATGGATTTCCCTTACAATTTTGTAAGATTTTTTTTGGCAGGAAAGGTGAGGAGCACGGTGGTGCCTGTTCCTTCCTCTGAGGAAATAGAAAAGTCTATCTCCAGAAATCCGCAGAGCTTTTGACAGAGATAAAGTCCCATGCCTGTGGAGCCGCCCCGGCTGCGTCCGTTGGTGCCGGTAAATCCCCGCTGGCACACCCGGGCCAGCTCATGAGAGGGAATGCCGATTCCGTTATCCCGAACCAGGAGCTGGATCTGGTTTCCCAGATGCAAAGCCTCCAGAATAATAAAGGGCGTTTCACTTCGGTAGCGGGAGGAATTCTGCAGAAGCTGCCCCAGGACAAAGATCGCCCATTTCCGGTCTGTGTAAACCTCATGTTCCAGATCCTTTGTTTCCAGACGGATGTTGTTTTGAATGAGGAGAGCCTGGTGCTCCTGAATGGCCGCTGCCACCAGACTGGCCAGGGGAGTCTTTTGGATGAGAAAGTCCTTTTCCGGGCTTTCGGCCCGGGCATAGAAGAGGGCCCTCTGGACGTGGGCGTCAATTTGCGTCAGCTCCGCCAAAAGCTTCCGCCTGGCTTCTCCCTCCAGGGTTTGACAGATAAGCCGGGCGGCGGTAATGGGCGTCTTGATCTCATGAACCCAGCTCTCCACATACTCCCGGTATTCCTTCTGTGAGGTCTGGGCATCGGAAACCGCGCTGGTCATGGAACGGCCGGCCCTGCGCATCAGAGCAAACAGACGTTTCTCATAACAGGTGCGGGGCAAGGGAGCGCACTCGGCAAAGAGATATTTTTGATCCAGTCCCTGCAGAACAGCCTCCAGTTCAGCAAGCCTGGAGCGGCAGCGCTGGAACTCCAGAATCAGGGCAAAAAGCTGCACCAGAAGGAGAATGGTAAAAAGCAGCAGGATGACCCCTGGCTGTGTGCCGCAGGCCAGGAGAAAGAAGGCGGAGCCTCCGGCTGTGGCCAGCTTTCGGATGATTTGTTCCATTCGGTCTGAGAGAAATTCCGAAAAAGTCATAGCTGATACCCCAATCCCCGCCGGGTACGGATGCAGTCAGAAAGCCCCAGGTGGGCAAGCTTGGTTCGAAGCCGCGTCATATTGACGCTGAGCGTATTGTCGTCAATATAGATCTGATTGTCCCACAGCGTATCGATCAGGTCAGCCCGGGACACAATCTCCCCGCAGCGCTTCATGAGACAGGCCAGGATCTGGATTTCATTGCGGGTCAGCTCTGCAGTCTGCCCCTGAACCTCCAGAGTTCCCCTGGTAAGATGGAGCCGGAGTCCGCAGGCTTCCAGGATCTCCGCCTCTCCTCCTTTCCCGGTCCGGCGAAGAACCGTCTTAATGCGGGCCATAAGCACCGGAATATTGTAGGGCTTTGTGATGTAGTCGTCTCCTCCCAGGTTCAGAGCACGCAGCTCGTCCATGGCGGAATCCCGGCTGGTGACAAAGATAATGGGAACCTGCATTCTTTTGCGGATAGCGGCGCATACAGACCAGCCGTCCTGTCCGGGAAGTCCCAGGTCCAGGAGAATCAGATCCGGGGCATAGACCATGGTCTGATCCGGCACGCTGGCAAAATCCGTGACGGCCCAAGCCTGATATCCTTCTGTCTCCAGCAGCAGGGAAAGCTCCTGGCGGATCACAGGATCATCCTCAATAATCATTATTTTCTGCATGGAAAACCTCTCTTTCTGAAAAATTCGTATATTTTATCTATCCATACCCTCAGTGGACAAAGGGTATCCCTTTGTCCACTGAGGGTATGGATAGGGGCGGACCAAGAGGGTGGTTCCCCGTCCAGAGACAGGGATGTTTTATGTAGCTATCATACAGGAGAGGTTTTAGAGAAGTCAAGCGGATAAAATCAAGCGGTAAAACCTTCCGCCCTCATTGACAAAGGAAAAAAATCACTCTATAATAAGTAGGATTACGCGGCCCGGTGCAGCTTTGCGCGCAAGCAGGATGGAAAAATACACGGGCCTTGAGGAGGATTAAAAAATGAAGCAATACGGTGTAAATGAGCTTCGGCGGATGTTTCTGGAATTTTTCGAGAGCAAGGAACATCTGGCTTTGAAAAGCTTTTCCTTGGTTCCCCGCAATGACAAGAGCCTGCTTTTGATTAATTCTGGCATGGCCCCCTTAAAGCCCTACTTTACCGGCGCGGAGATTCCTCCCCGCAGGAGGGTGACCACCTGCCAGAAATGTATTCGGACCGGCGACATTGAGAATGTGGGAAAGACAGCCCGTCACGGAACCTTCTTTGAGATGCTGGGAAACTTTTCCTTTGGGGATTATTTTAAGCGGGAGGCCATTTCCTGGACCTGGGAGTTTTTGACAGAGGTAGTGGGGCTGGATCCCAACCGGCTGTACCCTTCCGTGTATCTGGAGGATGACGAGGCCTTTGAGATCTGGAACAAGGAGATCGGCATCCCGGCAGAGCGCATTTTCCGCTTCGGCAAGGAGGACAACTTCTGGGAGCACGGCGCAGGCCCCTGCGGCCCCTGCTCTGAGGTGTACTATGACCGGGGGGAGAAATATGGCTGCGGTAAGCCCGGCTGTACCGTAGGCTGCGACTGCGACCGCTATATGGAAATCTGGAATGATGTATTCACCCAGTTTGACAATGATGGAAACAATAATTATACCGAGCTGGAGCAGAAAAATATTGATACAGGCATGGGATTGGAGCGTCTGGCATCCGTGGTGCAGGATGTGGATTCCATCTTTGATGTGGATACGGTGCGGGCCCTGCGGGACAAGGTCTGCGAATTTGCCCATGTGGAATATAAGTCAGATGAGGAGAAGGATGTTTCCATCCGGTTGATTACAGACCATATCCGTTCCGCCACCTTTATGATTTCCGATGGCATTATGCCCACTAATGAGGGACGGGGCTATGTGCTGCGTCGTCTGATCCGCAGGGCTGCCCGCCATGGACGCCTCCTTGGCATTGAGGGGCGGTTCCTGGCACGCTTAAGCGAGACCGTCATAGAGGGATCCAGGGATGGATACCCGGAGCTGGAGGAGAAGCGGGACTTTATCTTTAAGGTGCTGACCCAAGAGGAGGACAAGTTCAACAAGACCATTGACCAGGGATTAAGCATTCTGGCGGAGATGGAAGCCCAGATGGAGAAAAAGGGCGAGAAGGTCCTTTCCGGGGAACATACCTTCAAGCTTTACGATACCTATGGCTTCCCGGTAGATCTGACCCGGGAGATTCTGGAGGAGAAAGGACTTGGCGTAGACGAGGCAGGCTTCCAGGCAGCCATGGAGGAGCAGCGGACCAAGGCCCGGACTGCCCGGGAGGTTACCAACTATATGGGCGCGGACGCCACGGTTTACGATGAGATTGATCCGTCAGTGACCACGGAGTTTGTGGGATACGATAACCTGACCTTTGAGTCAAAGATTACCGTTTTGACCACGGAGACCGAGCTTGCACAGGCTCTGACAGAGGGGGAGAACGGCACGGTTCTGGTAGAGAAAACTCCTTTCTATGCCACCATGGGCGGACAGCAGGGAGATACGGGCCGGATTTACACGGAAAACGGTGTGTTCCTTGTATGCGATACCATAAAGCTTCGGGGAGGCAAGGTAGGCCATGTGGGCCGGATGGAGAGCGGCATGCTGGAGACAGGCGATACGGTAAGCCTGGAGGTCTGCCGGAAGGGCCGGGGGGACACTTGTAAGAACCACAGCGCCACCCATCTGCTGCAAAAAGCTCTCAAGACGGTTCTGGGCAGCCATGTGGAGCAGAAGGGCTCCCTGGTAACGCCGGATCGCCTGCGCTTTGACTTTTCTCACTTTGAGGCTATGACAGCAGAGGAGATCGGGAAGGTGGAGGCCATGGTCAATGAGGAGATTCAGGCGTCCCTTCCGGTGGTGACAGACATTATGGATATTGATCAGGCCAAGAAGACAGGAGCCATGGCTTTGTTTGATGAGAAATATGAGGAGAAGGTGCGGGTGGTTTCCATGGGAGATTTCTCCAAGGAACTCTGCGGCGGTACCCATGTGACAAACACAGGGGTAATCACGGCCTTCAAGATCGTTTCCGAGGCTGGTATCGCGGCAGGAGTGCGCCGGATCGAGGCCCTGACCGGGGACGGTGTGTTTGCCTACTATCGGGATGTGGAGGAGAAGCTTGCCCAGGCAGCCCGCACGGCCAAGACCACACCGGCAGGCCTGCAGGAGAAGATCGAGCATCTGCTTCTGGAGATCAGGGAGCTGCACAGTGAAAATGAGGCGCTGAAGAGCAAGATGGCCAAGGACGCCCTGGGCGACGTGATGGATCAGGTAAAGGAGATCGGCGGCGTCAAGGTGCTGGCTTCCCGGCTGGAGGGCGTGGACATGAACGGTCTTCGGGAGCTGGGAGATCAGCTAAAAGAGAAGCTTGGCGACGGCATCGTAGTGCTGGCCTCCGCCGTGGAGGGCAAGGTGAATCTCATGGCCACAGCTACGGACAGTGCCCAGAAAAAGGGAGCCCATGCAGGGAATCTGATAAAAGCCATAGCCGGCCTTGTGGGCGGCGGCGGCGGCGGACGCCCAGGCATGGCTCAGGCTGGCGGCAAGGATCCCTCAGGCATCGATACGGCGATTGCCAAAGTAGCGGAGGTTGTGGCGGAGCAGATGAGCTAAGGGCTGGAGACAGGAAAATCGGGAAAAGACAGCCGGAAGCAATCTGTGTATCAGAACAGAAGAAAAGAGCATACAGGATCTATGGAAAGCGTCACGCAGGCAGAAAAAGCGGTCTGTGTGGCGCTTTTATCCTCTCTGGGGAAAACGATGCGTCCCCTTGTTCCCGGAGGGGATAAACAATTATTAAATGTTTTTAGAGGTTCTTTAAAGATAACTCTGGTAAAATCAGACAGGAAATCAGCTGGAACAGGAAACAGTCCGCTGGTTTTCTACATTACCAGAGAGGAGAGCAAAAAATGAAGAACAGAATGGGAAAAGGCATGAGATTGGCAGGAATGCTGTGGGCTATGAGCCTTGTGCTATGTGCCTGCGCAGGAGGAGAGAAAGCAGTGGATACAAAGGAGCCGCAGACAGAGCAGAGCCAGCCCTTGTCGGAAAATCCTGTGGCTCCAAAAGCAGAGACATCTGGGGATACAGGGGAAGAAAAGCCTGTGTCCGGGCCTGCAAAGGAAGAGAGCCTTGGAGAATGGCAGGAGACAGAGCCGGATCTGGAGGGCGATATCAAGGAATTGAAGAAGGGACAGATCACAGTGATTGAATCCATGACCCAGGAGGACGAGGGCGGCGGTGAAGTGAAGATTGCCCCCGCCAGCGGCAGTGATGACTCCGAGTTTAACAAGGTTACGGTTACCTACGATGAAAATACCCGGTTTGCAGTAAGAACCATCTACGATGGTGGAGCCAGGTCAGAGCTGTCAAAGGCTTCAGCGGAAGATCTGGAAGAGAGGCAGATGATTCAGGTATGGGGAAGCTTCTCAGAGGGCGTCTGGGAAGCGACGCAGATTTGTGTAATAAAGGTGGAATAGAATATAACTCTTTCCCATAGGATCTTGAATTTTTCCAAGGATAAAGGCATAATAAAAGGAGATATGGGATTGATGTAAAAAAGTCAGGGAGGTAGCAGAATGTCAGAGCTGATGTTTGAATCTATTTACAGAGAAATTTTCCCTTTTTGGGAGAATATTTCCCAGGGAGACCAAGAATTTATCTGTGAGAATTCCCATGACATCACATATCCCAAGGGAAAAGCTGTTCACGCGGGGGATGAGTGCTCCGGTGTGATTCTGGTCCGCTGGGGAAGCCTGCGGCTTTACATGATGTCTGAGGAGGGAAAGGACATTACCCTCTATCGTCTGCACAAGGGAGATCTGTGTATGCTGTCTGCCTCCTGTGTGCTGAATGCCATTACCTTTGATGTGTTTGTGGACGCGGAGGAGGACAGCCGGTGCTGCGTGATCAGCGGACCCGCTTTCGCGGCAGTTTCCCAGCGGAATCCAAAGATCCGTATTTTTGCCCTGGAGAC
This sequence comes from Lachnospiraceae bacterium, assembly GCA_022796795.1. GTDB lineage: Bacteria > Bacillota > Clostridia > Lachnospirales > Lachnospiraceae > RGIG4284. The sequence goes on from JAAWJI010000050.1 coordinate 11,431, forward strand.
TGCCGTGAGCCGTTTTTCGGACGTCATGTGGGTCATGCAGCAGATTTTGTTTATGAGTATGGATCAGCGGCTGGCAATTTTTCTTTCCGATGAATCGGCCCGGGTAGGCTCGGATACCATTCCTTTGACACATGGGCAGATTGCCCGGTACATGGGATCTGCCCGGGAGGTGGTATCCAGAATGTTAAAATATTTTGCCGGCGAGGGGATTGTGGAGGTGTCCAGAGGAGGCGTGACGATCCTGGATAAAAAGCGGCTCCGCCAGCTGATCCGCACATAAATTTTTCTTTGTATCCTGTCACACAGCGGCAGCCGAAATGTCTAATTCTATGTAACTGTTTGCACCATAGAAAAGAGGAATGAGTATGACGAATCAATTTACAAAGGAAGAGCTTTTGGATTTGATCCAAAAAGCCACGGCAGGGGACAGGAAGTCCCTGGAAACCGTCATGTGCAGCGTGCAGGATCTGGTATTTAATCTTTCTTTGCGCATGCTGGGAACCTTTCCGGACGCGGAGGATGCCTCTCAGGATATTCTGTTAAAGGTCATGACCCACCTTTCGTCCTTTAAGGGGGAGAGCGCCTTTTCTACCTGGGTATTTCGGATTGCCGTAAATCATCTGAAAGACTACAAAAAGCATATGTTCGCCCAATTCCCCCTAAGCTTTGCATTTTATGGGGAGGATATTCAAAATGCAAGGACAGAGGATGTGCCGGATCTGACCCAGAATGTGGAGCAAGCCATTCTGGCAGAGGAGCTGAAGCTGTCCTGTACCAATGTGATGCTGCAATGTCTGGATACGGAAAGCAGATGCATTTTTATCCTGGGAACCATGTTTCAGGTGGACAGCCGGATCGCCGGGGACATTTTGGGGATTACGCCGGAGGCATACCGGAAACGTCTTTCCAGAGTGCGTAAAAAGATGGCGGATTTCCTGGTGGAATACTGCGGCGAATACGGACAAGGGAAATGCCATTGCATGGATCGGGTAAATTATGCCATTCAGAATCACCGGATTCATCCCTCCAGGCTTGATTTCTGTCAGGCAATACCCACAGAGATCACGTTGGAGGTAAAGGAGGCTATGGAGGAGATTGATGAGCTGTCCCAGAAGTTTTCCTTCTGTAAGACATATCAGGCTCCGGAGGAGCTAAAACGATTGATTCGGGAATTTTTAGACGGAGCAGCCTTTTCCATTGTGGAGAAAGACAGGAGGGCAGAGGGATGAATACAAAGTTGATTTTAGATTATCTGACAGAGCTTAGAGAGAATAACAACCGGGAATGGTACCATGCCCACAAGGCGGAGCAAAAAGAGGCAAACGCCCAGTTTGAGGCTCTGGTTCAGGAGCTTCTTTTGCAGATCGGGAAATTTGACGGAAGTATCACGCCCCGGGAGCCAAAGGAGCTGACCTTTAAGCTGGTGCGGGATACCCGTTTTAGCCATGACAAGTCCCCCTATAATCCGGCCTTTCGCGCCCACATGGGCCCCCAGGGCAAGCTGCCTGTGCCTGTTGGGTATTATCTGATGGTGAAGCCTGGGGATCAGTCCTTCCTGGGTGGAGGGCTGTTTGCGGACATGTTTGCGGACGCCACGACCAGGATCCGGGACGCCATTGCAGCCCACGGCAAGGAGTGGGAGGAAATCCTTCAGGATTCAAAGTTTCAGGAGAGCTTTGCAGTGCGAGGAACAGCTCTGAAGAGGGTTCCGGCCGGGTATGACCGGGAACATCCTCAGGCAGAGTTTCTGAAATACAAGAGCTGGTATCTGGAGTATCCCATCAGCGATAAGGCGTTTGCGGACGGGGAGACATTTCTCAACCAGGCTGTGAGTCTGTTTCAGGTCATGAAGCCCTTTAACGATTTTTTGAACCGAGCCCTTGAAGGGTTTCAGATGCCGTCCAGATAGAGGACTTGGTGAAAAAGGGAGCAGGAAACCGGCTGCAAAGAAAAGAGTTTTTTGTTTGGTAAAGTCAGGGCAACCACAAAGTCTGTTTTTGACAAGACGGCTTTGGGGTTGCCTTGTTTAGGATTGGATTTAAGATTGGATTTTCCCAGATAAGGCTTGTAGAATGATAAAAAGTTAGGTATAGTAGAGGTGGCGGGATAAAGCGAGACAAACGGGGCTTACTGGAAAGTTCTGAATTTTTAATTCTTTGTCTTCGAAGTTCTGAGACTGTGCAACAAGTGAGAAGAACAGGAAGACTAGGATTGCAATAGAGACAGGAGAGGAAGGAGAGAACTCATGAATCCAAAATATCAGATCGACACACAAGAAAACAGAAAATTTCTGGAGGAGGTGCGGGATGGCCTGCTCCGCTTCGGGCATCAGTTTCCGTCTCCAGGAGGCGGCGCCTATTATCTGGGAGACGATGGCGCTCCCTGGAAAGAGCGCAGCCGGGAGACTTGGATTACCAGCCGGATGGCCCATGTGTACAGTCTGGGCGTTTTTCTGGGTCATGAGGGGAGCGAAGGCTTGGTGGACGCGGCCCTTCGGGGACTGAAAGGAGAGCTTCGCGACAGAGAAAACGGAGGCTGGTATGCGGGGCGTACAGCCCAGGGAGGGATTCTTCCCACAAAGCAGTGCTATGCTCACGCCTTTGTGATCCTGGCGGCTTCCTCCGCTCTTCTTGCCGGAAGAGAGGGAGCGGAGGAACTTTTGGAGGAAGCTTTGGCTCTCTATGATCTTCGGTTCTGGAATGAGGAGGAGGGTCTTTCCTGCGATACCTGGAACACGGAGTTTACGGTGTTGGACGACTACCGGGGATTAAATGCCAACATGCATACGGTGGAGGCTTTTCTGGCGGTTGCGGATGTGACAGGACAGGAGAAATACCGGGTGCGGGCAGGCCGCATGATTGATCACACCCTGGGCTGGGCCAGAAACAATGATTGGCGGATTCCAGAGCATTTCAGCAAGACCTGGGAGGCGGACCTGGAATGTAACCGGGAAAAGCCTGACGACCCCTTTAAGCCCTATGGAGCCACCCCGGGACACGGAATTGAGTGGAGCAGGCTCATTACCCAGTGGACCCTTTCTACCTATAAAGAAGACAAAATAGGGGCGGCTCCCTATCTGGAGGCGGCAGAGCAGCTGTTCCTGCAGGCCGTAAAGGATGCATGGAACCGGGATGGAGCCCCGGGAATCGCCTATACTACCGACTGGGAGGGGAATCCTGTGGTTCACGATCGTATGCACTGGACACTGGCAGAGGCTGTCAATACCGCTGCAGTCCTGTGGCGAGTGACCGGTAAGGCCGACTATGCCCGGTATTATGCGGAATTTATGGAGTATCTGGACGCAAAAGTACTGGACCATGTTCACGGCTCCTGGTTCCACCAGCTGGATCGGGAGAATCATGTGATCGGCACCGTGTGGCCGGGAAAATCCGATCTCTATCATGCCACCCAGGCCATGTTGATTCCATATTATGCGCCCCAGGTGTCTATCGCGGTAGCTGTGAAAAAGGGACTGGAGGTTTAAAATCCACAGGATGTAAATGCCGTCCTCTGACAAGGGCGCGCCTTTGTCAAAGGATAAGAAAGGAGAGAAACCCAATGACACCGCAAAAATTTCTGGAGATCCTGTCTCAGGCTGCCATGTTGAAAATCACTCCCCGGCACTGCTACACGGAAAAGACGCGAAAAGAAAGTGTGGCGGATCACAGCTGGCGGAGTGCCCTTATGGCCATGCTGCTGTCCAAGGAGCCGGAGTTTCAGGAGCTGGACATGGACCGGGTGATCCGCATGTGTCTGATCCACGATCTGGGGGAGTCCTTTACCGGGGATATTCCCACTTTTGAAAAGACCTCCCAGGATGAAGAGAAGGAGGACCAGATTTTCCTTCGTTGGGTGGAAGCCTTTCCGGAAAGCCAGCGGACAGAGTGGCTGGAGCTTTTGGGGGAGATGGAGGCCATGGAAACAAGAGAGGCCAAGCTTTATAAAGCCCTAGACAAGCTTGAGGCCCTGATCTCCCACAATGAGTCGGATCTTTCTACCTGGCTGCCTCTGGAATATGACCTGCAGTTTACCTACGGGAAGGAAAATGTAGAGTTTTCCTCCTACTTGAAGGAGCTTCGCAGCTGTATTGACAGGTGGACAGAGGAAAAGATCCAAGAGGGTCATACTTTTATACTGCAGGAGCCATAAATAAGGCTGGCCCAATCTTCATCGGTAAAGCCCTCCGGTCTGCCCTTTTTCAGATCGATAGGAGGGATATTCAGATGAAAACATTTGATCAGAGTATAGGCCCGGGGAGTCTGTGTTGGTAGGGCGTTGTTTTCATAAGCTCCTGAATATAGGCGCCGTTTACCAGGATCCCATCCTGATTCAGATTGTACAGGCGGGGGATTCCATCCTCGTCCTGGTATACCTTATGGGGATTTATCCAGTTCAGAGATTTGTCGATAAACCTGTCGTATATAGTGGTCCAGTCTATGTACTGCCAGAAAGGAAAGAGGCGAATCTCTGGGGATTCCGCCAGAAGCTGTTCCAGGACTCTGCGCTTTTCCTCCCGGTTTTGCCGGATGGTTTCTGCGGAATGAGCACTCTGAGAAACAGCCTCGTTGCTCTTTTTCTTTTGCTTAGCGTTGCTTATGGTAAAGAAAAGAAATAACGCGATCAGAAATACATTTTCCCACAGGTTTGCCAAATGGCGGAAAAAGATCAGGTTGACGCCATTGAGAAGAATAAAAATACCCAGCACGATTTTGGGGGCTACAGGAAACATGGGTTCTGTGTGCTTAGGCTGAAAAGGGACGGCAAGAGCTTTTTTATATTCTTCAGAATGGGTAAAGTCATATAGGATCAGGATTAGACTTTGGGAAATCTGATAGAAATCGAAAATCCATTTCCCCATTGAGAATCTGCTTCCAGATGCAAATTAAGGTCATCTGCCATTTTTTTTGTCAAATACAGCCCCATACCGGTGGCTTTCTTCCCGCTGGTGATTGCATCGCCAGTAAAACCTTTCTGAAAAATATAAGGGAGATCATAGCCTTTGACGCCGATGCCGTTATCTGTAAGAATCAGAATATCCGCCGTATTCGTGTGCTGCAAAGATATGGTAAGCTTAGGCTCTTTGTCGCAATATTTGATGGAATTGCTGAGGATTTGGCCCAACATAAACTCCAGGCCCCGACGGTCGGTATAGACTGTTTCCCCTTGCAAACGGTTTTCAAGGAGAAACTGTTTTTCCTCTAAAAGCGGGGCGTAATCCTCCAGAACTTCTTCCCATGCAAGGGAAAGATTTACGGCTTCAAACCGATAATCCTTCGTGCTGCTCCCAAGCCTAGCATAGTAGAGCATTTGAGTAATGTCCTGCTGGAGCTGGCTGCGAACATAGTTCAGTTTTACAAGCAAAGAGGGACAAAGCTGGTCGGCTCGATTATCCAAAATCATGGCCAGCAGGGAAAGGGGCGTTTTGGCCTCATGGACCCAGCCTTCCACATATTCCTCATAATCCTGAAGCGCTGCCACCATATCTCTAACCTGATTCTGCTGTTCCTCCAGGATGGAGGCAAGAAGCAGGAGCTGTTGCCGCTCCTGCTGACTCACCACACCCAGGAGTTTTTCCGCATGCACCCCATCCGGCTCTGTCAGAAACGCCTGAAAGAGCGCCCGTTTACGCTGTTCTTTGAGATATACAACCCACAAGGTTGCAAAAAAAAGTATAAGGCTGGCAAGCAGAATGATTCCCATAAGAGTCTCAAATGCCTTTGCATCGGAAAGCCAGAGGAGCAGGGCGGAAAAGGCATCCATGGTCAGCAGCAAAGAAAGCCATGGGGCGTATCGTTTCAAGGTTAGGAGGAACTGCTTCATGGCGTTTCCTCCGTTTTAAGCTGGTAGCCCAGACCACGGACAGCAACTATTTTCTGCTTCATTCCCAAATTAGCCATTGTCTTTTTCAGGCGGGTCAGATTTACCTGTAAGGCGTTTTCATCAATGAACTCTGTGGTATCCCAGAGAGCCATACTGAGCTGACTGGCAGGGACTAAAACGTCCCCGCCCACAAGCAATGCTTCCAATAGCTTTCCCTGATTCTTGGGGAGTACCACAGAGGAATTGTTGATATATAAGGTATAAGTCCCACGGTCCAGCAGGAACCCCTGTCCTTCTAAAAGGTTGGAACGGCCCTCATATCGTTTGAGAATATTGGTGATTCTGGCCAGTAGCCGCTCTTTGCGGCAGGGCTTTGTCAGGTATTCATCGGCTCCCAGCTGGAGGGCCTGCAATTCGTCGGCCATGTGATCTCGTGAAGTCAAGACCAGAACAGGAATGGAAGTTTTCTGTTTGAGATTCCGGCAAATCTGAAATCCGCTGATTCCAGGTAGATTCAGGTCTAAGATTACAAGGTCTGGAGCCAGGGTTGTCAACTGTTCCGGGGCGTCTTCAAATGCCGTGATTTCTATGGCTTCGTATCCTGCCTTTTCCAGCATCCTGCAAAGCTCCTGGCGCATATAGATTTCATCTTCAACAACTGCAATCTGTTTCATCACAGCCCTCCGTCTTTTTTATTCTTCTCTCTGCGGCTGAATCAGCGTCAGCAGGACCCGGTCGCTGGAGCGCTTAATGGCATTCATATAAATATATTCTACCACACAAAGCAGAAAGATGATAGCTGCAGATACCAGCAGCATTTCTCCTTGTGTCTCCTGCACCCGGGAGGAAAGCAAACCAGCAAACAGGGCCTTAACTCCAAAGAGGCTGCTGACAGCCGCCACACAGACAGGCAGCCCGATAAACCAGCTGATTTGTTTTCTGGCAGAGGCGCACATGGTTTTGTAGGTAGCGCCCAGGCGTACCAGTGTCTGGTATCTTCGCCCAGTCTTCTGCTGATTCATCAGGAACTGAACACCCATGATGGTGTTTGCAACCACCAGGAAGATGATAGCGAGATAAATCGTGATATAGCTGGCGGCCACCAGGTAGAACAGCTGCCTGCCCATATTTTGCAGATAACTTTCGTATTCGATTCCTGAGTTTCCCAGTCCGATTCCGGCAAGCTTACCATTGAGGTCCGAGATGGCGGTCATAAGACTTGCCCCCCTGGCGGCCTCCTGGCTCATAATGCCGTTGATATAGACATCATAGTTCCCCAGTGTATAGCGCAGAAACTGCTGGTCCGGCAGGATGAGGGCAAAGGACAAGGTAATGGACCGGTCTGTTACAAGGTTGACAGACTGGATTTCCCCGGTCAGGCAGATGGGGTTCCCGTCCAGCGAAGCCACCGGGCGACTGGAGAGAATCTCGTTTAGTATGGCAGCTCTGCCGGTATTGGTAAATTCAGCATCCTGATAGACGGCGGCTTCATTATCGGTCAGGGTCAGTACTGGTTTCCCGGCAGCCTCCAGCAGGCGGTTATAGTCGGACAGGCAGATGAGATACGGAAAGTCTGTATAGCTTAGATTGTTCAGAAGGATATCCCGTTCTTTTGACGGAGGAAGTCTGTGCAGGGACTCCATAACAGACTCCATCTGAAAAACGCCTTCAAAATTTTCTGTGGTGTGCACATGTCCAATCCGCATTTCAAAGAGCTGGGAGAATTGACTGTCGAGGCCGTTTTCCTTCAGCACATCCTGCAAATGGGGAAGAGCATCCTGGGGATTTTCTGCGATACAATCCCGAAACGTATAATCCAGAACATGATCCCCAGCCTGCCGGTTGGTGCTGGCAATTCCGATACCGGCGCCAAAGCAGCACAGCGCAGCCAGAATCAGCAGGGAGCTGATGGCCATGGAGGTGGACCGATGAATCACATTCTCCTGGATTTGACGGAAGGTGAATACATGAAGCTTCCGATTTGCATTTCCTGTCTTTACCAAGAGAGCAATCACCGCCCGCATCCCATAGAACAGCAGAATGGTTCCCAACAGGCCCAGCAAAAGCGTGAGAAACATCATGCCGGTTTTATTCCAAGCCAATCCCCCAATGGCAAGCCAATAGGCTGTAGCCAGCATCCCGGTGCCGCAGACCGCACAGATGCCATATACAATCCCAGGTTTTTGTTTTTTTTCATTACCTGAGGAATTTGCCAACAGAGAACCGATTTCCTGATGGCTGAATTTCCCGCTGAGGATCAAAAAGGCCGCAAGCTTAATGGCAAGAAAACCAACGAAGGTAAAGCCAATGGCAGGAAGGGAAAGGGTAAACTGATGACCAATGATCCCCATGCCCACAAGCCTGGCAGTGACAAGGCTTATGATCTCAGAGAGCAGTACCGCTATGGGAATTCCTATCACCAGAGCCAAAAGGCTGCTCAGAAAATCTTCTGCAAGAAGCATGGTAAAAAGCCTGCTCCGACGCATCCCCATCATCAGATAGACGCCGAACTCTTTTCTGCGGCGCTCCATCTGGTATTTACAGGCAAAATAAATCAGGAAAAACAGAATTCCCAAGGTCATCCCATAAAAAATGGGAATCATTAACAGAAGCTTGTTTACTGCATTACTCTCCATCTTTGCAAGGAAAATCATGACATCCTGCCTGGAAAGGGAGAGAATAATATAAAAAGCCACAATGGAGATCACCAGAGAGGTAAAGAACAGTCCGTTTTCTTTACGCTCCCGTCTGCTGTTTCTAAGAATTAAATTAGAAAACATGACTGCTGCCACCTCCCAACTGTGCCATGACCTTCAGAATACGCTCATAGAAATCCTGCTGGCTCTCATCGCCCCGGCGAAGTTCATGGAAAATCACACCGTCCTGGATGAACAAGATTCGCCTGCAAAAGCTGGCGGCATTGGAATCGTGGGTTACCATCAAGATGGTGGCCTGTTCGTCTTGGTTCAGGCCGGAGAGCTTTTCCATGATATTTTTCCCGTTTTTACTGTCCAAGGCGCCTGTAGGTTCGTCGGCAAGGATTAGCTTGGGATGGAGGATCATGGCTCTGGCAGCAGCCACACGCTGACGCTGACCGCCGGACATCTGGGTAGGAAATTTGTCCAGCACATCTGTGATTTCCAGATACTTGGCTAATTTGTTTAGGCGAAGGAGACTTTCCTTTTCCGGCACCTCATGAAGGGAGGTAGGCAGCAGGATATTCTCCCGGCCTGTGAGATTGTCCAGTAATTCAAAATTCTGAAACAGGTACCCCACGGTCTTGCCCCGATATGCAGCCAATGACTTGCCTTTGAGGGATTGCAATTTCTTTCCCTCCATTACAATACTGCCTCCAGTGGGGGAAATCACCGTTGCAATGCAGTTAAGCAGCGTGGACTTGCCGGAGCCGCTGCTTCCCATGATCCCCAGGAATTCTCCGGGCATTACCTGAAAGGTGATTCCATCCAGCGCTTTGGTTTGGTTCGGCACGTTGCCGTAGGTTTTAGTTAAGTTTTCAATATCCAAAATCGGTTCCATTTGATTACCTCCTGTGATTTCTGGTCAAATGGTAACACAGAACTCTGGAAAATAACACTTACAGTCGCTGTAAGGTTTTGCATACATGGACCGGTGAGCAGACGGGGTTAAATCCCGGATTTTCATGGCTTTGGCAGGCGGGTCATATAGAATCCAGAAACGACCGGATAAAGGGAATCGCCGCTCCCGTTGCAATAGGATCCCCTTCCTGAGATCCCAGGCGCAGGAAATTATCCTGCTCTGGAAATGCGGTCCGATTCTGGATCGCTGCAAAAAGCTCATCCAGGTCTTTCTGGGTCAGATAGGGCGCAATATGTCCTCCCAATATGATCACGCTGTCCATTACCATATGGATGTTGTTCAGAGCAAGAGCTAACCAGTTTCCATATTCCAGCCAGCGCTTTTGATGCTGGGATTCCCCGTTCCGAAGAAGCGTGAAAAACTCATCCAGAGTTTCCTTTTCCTTTAATAAAGCGTCTGCAGAGCAGTAGCACTCCATGCATCCTTGTTTTCCGCAATAGCATTGCCGTCCCTTTTCAGCCAGAGTCATGTGCTCAAAGGTTCCCGTGCGTCCCGTGCGTCCCCGCTGAATCCGGCCGTCTGTGATGATAGCGCCGCCCAGATGGGTTCCCAGAGATAGATAGATGGCGTCCGTCAGACCCTGGTGACGCCACAGCTCCAGCTCCGCCGCGCATTCGGCGTCATGAACAAAGCGGACGGCATAGGGCAGCTGTTCTTCCAGAGGCTGAATGGTAAGACCTGTGCAATCCAGAATCTTTCCGTAGAGAATCTCTCTGCCATTTTCCGCTACCAGTCCCTGGATGCCCACGCCTACGCCCAGCACAGCATCCGATTCCATTTGAGCGCTGTTAAGAACATCCTGAATCAGATCTCCCAGGGATGCGAAATAGTAAGGATTCAGGGAGAATGTCAGGGGGCGGGTGTTTTTTTCTATAACCGTACCATATAAATCAATCACTACCGCAGACGCCCGGTCCGGCAGCACCTCCACGCCTACAGCCGCACGGGCCAGGGCCCGGGGAGCATAGGCGGCGGCCTTTCGCCCGATACTGGAGGAGAGCTGCCCCTGTTTTTCGATTAATCCCTCCTCAGAGAGGGAACAAAGATGCTGTGTCACTGTGGGCGGACTCATTTCCAGCATGGCGGCAATCTTTGATTTTGAGATGCGCTGCTCCTGATAAATCAGGCGGTATACATCCGAATAATTTTTCTTACGGATATCAGTCATTGAGATTTTATCCATATGCAGTCATCCTTTCTATAAACACATTTCCTAAAATGAGTATAGCTTATTTGCATAAAAATGGCAACCGGAAATCGTCAATATTCACAAGAAATTGGAGTGGATTAGACAATTTTTACAAAAAATGGATCTGGAATTCAGTTATTTCGCTGATTGATCTTTGGTAAATTTTTCACTATTATATAAGTACATTATATAAAACCGTTTTATATAATGAATAAATAAAATAGGAGAGATCATCATGGGAATTATGGAGAAAATGAGACTGGATGGAAAAAGCATTTTTGTAACCGGAGGAGCCCGGGGAATCGGAAAGAGCGTGGCTGCTGCTTTTTGTGAGGCAGGAGCCCATGTGGCTATTGTAGACGTGGATCTTGAGACAGCCCGGGAAACAGCAGACTGGCTGCGGGAGACTACAGGGTCGGATACCATGGCTATTCAGGCGGATGTGACGAATCCGGAGCAGGTGAATCATATGGTTGCCATGGTAAGAGAGAAATATGGGAAGCTGGACGCGGCCTTCTGCAATGCGGGCATTTGCATTAATGTGGCTGCGGAGGATATGACTTTTGAGCAGTGGAAAAAGGTGATTGACATTAACCTTACCGGCGTATTCCTCACCGCCCAGGCTGCAGGAAAGGTAATGCTGGAACAGGGCTATGGCTCCATTATCAATACGGCCTCTATGTCCGCCCATATTGTCAATGTTCCTCAGCCTCAATGTGCCTATAACGCCTCCAAAGCCGGCGTGATTCAGCTGACAAAATCCCTGGCCGTAGAGTGGGCCAAGAGGGGCGTGCGGGTGAACTGTATCAGTCCGGGATATATTGGCACAGATCTGACCCTTTCCTCGGAGACGTTGAAGCCGCTTATAGCTCAGTGGAACAGCATGGCTCCCATGGGACGTCTGGGAAAGCCTGAGGAGCTGCAGTCCATCTGCGTTTACCTGGCCGGAGACACCAGTACCTTTACGACGGGCTCTGATTTTGTGGTAGACGGAGCATTTACCTGTTTTTAAATTCCAAAAGAGTTGATTATAAAAAGGAGAAGAATGAAATTTTTATGAAAAGCTGGCCGCTGTGTCCTTAGAGACAGCGGCGCGGTAAGAGACCATGGACTGCTAGGGACTATACATTTTTTGTAAAGGAGGACTTGAAAATTTGAGTCAAACAGGTATAGTTTGAAGTATATAAATCAGTCAAACTAAAATGGTCAGAGGTGATAGCATGAGTGAACGGTTCAAGGAGCTTCCGGAAGAAAAACAGCGTTCTATTTTGCGTGCAGCAACAGAAGTTTTTGCAAAATATGAATATAAAAAGGCGTCTACGGATTTGATTGCGTCTAAGGCAGGGGTCTCCAAAGGATTGCTTTTTTACTATTTTCAGAACAAAAAGGATTTGTATTTGACAGTAGATGAGTATGTGAAACAAATAATCACGGAAGGAGTAGCTGATTCCAGACTTCTGGAAATTTCGGATTTTTTTGAACTCATCACCTATGCCTCTATGAAAAAATTGCAGATATTAGCGGAAATTCCTTATATTGTAGAATTTTCTGTTCGCTCCTTTTACTCGGATAAAGAGGAGGTCTCTGATGATCTGAAGAAGAAAACCAGAGAAGGAATAGAACGGAATTACAAGCAGTATTTCAGCAAAATAAATTTTCATAAGTTCAAAGATGGTGTGGAACCCACCGAGATATTTAAAATGATGATCTGGATGATAGATGGTTATATCCATGAGCAGCAAATGAACAATAAGCCTCTATGTTTAGACGAGATCAGTAAAATGCTCGCAAATTGGACAGAAATGTTTAAACAAATCGCATATAAGGAGGAATATTTATGAATGCCATTAAAATCGAACGCCTTGTACGCGACTATGGAGGCGGAAAAGGAATATTTGATATATCATTCCACGTGAATCAAGGGGAAGCATTTGGCTTTTTAGGTCCAAATGGTGCAGGAAAAACAACAACTATACGTCATTTGATGGGATTTTTGAAACCAAAATCAGGAAAATGCACCATTGACGGTATGGACTGTTGGAGGGAAAGGGATAAAATACAGGCAAGACTTGGGTATATTCCCGGTGAAATCAGCTTTTTTGACGATATGTCAGGGGCGGAGTTTTTGAAATTTATTGCTGAATATCGTAAAATCGGCCCACAGAGCCGTAAGGAAGAATTACTGGAGCGTTTTGAATTAGATCCCAAAAGCAAGATTAAAAAAATGAGCAAAGGAATGAAACAAAAGCTAGGAATTGTTGCTGCATTTATGCACGACCCTGATATTCTGATTCTTGACGAACCAACCAGCGGACTGGACCCGCTCATGCAGAGCAGGTTTGTTAGTTTAGTTGCGGAAGAAAAAGAACATGGAAAAACGATTTTGATGTCAAGCCATATGTTTGAGGAAGTTGAGCGGACTTGCGACCGTATCGGTATTATACGGAAAGGCAGGATGGTAGCGGTTGACTCTGCTGCAACATTGCATGAGCGACATACCCGCAGTTACACGGTAACGCTTGAGAGCGAATCTGCGGCGAAAGCCTTTGCAGCAGATTTTAGCGGCATATGCAAGGGAGAAAAGGTTACTGTTACAACAAAGCAAAGCCTGGAAGAAATTTTCATGAATTACTACGGAGGTGAGAAAAATGATGAACATGGCGTTATATAAACGTGAAATGAAAGGGAGCATAAAGCTGCTTATCATTTTTGGCGCAATTATTACTATGTATGTTTCTATTATCATCTATATGTATGATCCTCAAATGATGAAAATGTTAGACAGTTTTGCGGAAGCTATGCCAGAATTGATGGCGTCTGTGGGTATGAAAACAAGCGCTGCCAATCTTTTGGGATTTATGGTATCTTACCTCTATGGATTTATATTGCCGATTTTTCCTATGTTATTCTGCATATTACGGGGAAACGCCCTAATGGCAAAATATGTGGATAAAGGTTCTATGGTTTCGCTGGCAGCTGCGCCTGTAAAACGTCTTACTATTGCATGTACGCAAATAAAAGTACTTGTAAGTGGAATTCTACTGCTCATTTTTTACAGCACAATCGTAGAGTTGATTTGCGCCGGAAGTGGCTTTCCAGGGGAGTTAGATCTTACAGGATTGTTTGTACTGAATGGCGGTTTATTGTGCCTGCATTTATTTATTGGAGGTATCTGCTTTCTTTTTTCCTGCATATTTTCCGATACCAAATATAGTGTTGCGTTTGGAGCGGGAATTCCAGCATTTATGTATGTATTACAGATGCTTGCAAATGTTGGTGGAACTGCGGAAAATGCAAAATATTTTACATTTTTCACGTTGTTTAATCCAGATGGCATTGTTGCTGGCGAAAGCAATGCCATCGTTGGCATATTTGTGCTCTTTGCAGGTGCAGTTATCTTGTATGTGCTGGGCGCTATGATATTTGAAAGAAAAGATTTGTACATTTAGATCACTGGTTTCCCTGTCTAGAGGGATTCCATAAGAAAAATGCTTCCTTCCTCGTTTCCTGTTGTATTCCCGAAAAAGCATTTTCATGGACTGTGCAAATCCTTCTTTCGCCCTGCTGTTCCTGAATAGAGCGTGAGGAAGGCGCGCGTTTGAACCTGGATAAAAACAAGAGGAGAGGAGGTTAAAAAAGAGCGATAAAAATTAGTTTTAAAAAAAATGACAAATTTTGAAAAAACATGTTGACAAACCGAAAATCATGTGGTAATCTAAATGAGCTGTCGCAGAGAACAGCACAGCGAACCTTGATAACTAAACAGTGT
>JAAWJI010000051.1 GCA_022796795.1 Lachnospiraceae bacterium
AAAAGCTGCAGAAATTTTCTGTTTTGGGTGAAATTCATTTACTCAAAGAAAAATGGCTCTGGGATGCATATCCCAGAACCACTTTGTCTACAGTCTGAATGGAGCTGTCGAAAAACAGCTCCATTTTATGCTTCAGTAGAATACGACCCTCCGTGCACAAGGGGACATTCCTGTTTCCCCACAGACTTAAAGGATGCCCTGAAAAAGGCTCTGGCGTTTCTTAAATTTCTGTAAAATCTCCGGACAGGCATTGGAAATTTCTCTATTTCATGGTAAAATTAATAGGAAAGAGACGGGAGAGGATATCCATGAGAAAGCTGCTAAAGCTTATTTTAAACCGGATTGTGATTTTTGGCCTGGCCTTATGCGCCCAGCTTGTTTGGTTCACGATTTTTGTAATCAGGCTAAGTCAGTATTCTGTGTGGATTTCCGTCTTTTTGACGGTGCTGAGTATTCTGGTGACTCTGTGGATCATCAACAAGGATGAAAATCCGGTCTATAAACTGGCGTGGATCGTGCCGATTCTGCTGGCGCCTCTCTTTGGCGGCCTTTTGTATCTGATGGCAGGGAATAAAAAGCCTTCCCGGAAGCTTCGCAGAAGGTTGGAGGCAGAGGCAAAAAAGACCAATGCATATTATTTTCAGGGAGAGTCCCTGCTGCCCAAGATCCGGGAGAAAGATCTTTCGGGAGAAGGGCAGATGCGCTACATAGAACAGCATTTAGGCTATCCGGTCTGTGCCCATACGGTGGCCCGCTATTATGAGCTGGGGGACGCCATGTTTCCGGATATGCTGGAGGCTTTGGAGGAAGCGGAGCATTTTATCTTTCTGGAATATTTTATCATCGGCCAGGGACGCATGTGGAATACCATACTGGAGATCCTGGAGCGCAAGGCAAAGGAGGGTGTAAAGGTCCGGGTTATCTACGATGATATGGGCTGTGTGGCCCTGCTTCCTCTGGGCTATGACCGCTATCTGGAGCAGAAAGGGATTCAATGTATGGCGTTCAATCCCTTTGTTCCCTTCTGGTCTCTGGTGATGAATAACCGGGATCACCGGAAAATGCTGATTATAGACGGACACACGGCTTTCAGCGGCGGGATCAATCTGGCAGATGAGTACATCAATGAAAAGCTTCGTTTCGGACACTGGAAAGATACGGGCTTTTGTATCCGGGGAGATGGAGTCTGGAACTATACCATGATGTTTCTGCAGATGTGGCATAGCTTCCACCAGGAGGAAGAGGATTTTCGCGCCTATATGCCCCATGTCTGGCACCCGGAAGCTTTTAAATCTGACGGATATGTACAGCCCTATGGGGATTCCCCTCTGGACAGCGAGGTGGCGGGAGAAAATATTTATTTGAATATTTTGAGTCAGGCCAGGAGGTACGTCTATATCTTTACGCCTTACCTGATCATTGACAATGAGATGCAGACAGCGCTCTGTCTGGCTGCCAAGCGGGGGGTGGATGTGCGCATTGTGACGCCGGGGATTCCGGACAAGAAGCTGGTATTCCAGCTGACCAGATCCATGTATCCGCCTCTTTTGCGGGCAGGAGTGCGGATCTATGAGTACACACCTGGATTTATCCATGCCAAATCCTATGTATGTGACGATGAGATTGCCGTGGTAGGCACTATCAATATGGATTATCGCAGCCTATACTTGCACTTTGAATGCGGGACCTATTTTTACCAGTCCTCTGTGGTGCGGGATGTGAGAAAGGATGCAGAGAAGACAATCGCGAAAAGCAGAGAAATACAGATGAGAGACACCAGGCAGGGATTTTTCGGAGGCCTGCTTTGCGCGGTGCTGCGTATGTTTGCGCCGCTTTTATAGGAGGGACCATGAACGTACTGTTTTTTCTGAAACCAAAGAGAGAGGTAGCATACCTGAAGGATGATTATACGCTGAGGCAGGCCATTGAAAAGATGGAGCGCAGCGGGTTTACTGCTATTCCTATGATCAACCGCAAGGGTGAATATGTGGGAACCCTGACAGAGGGGGATCTTTTGTGGGCCATTAAGGAGCGCTACAATATGAATTTGCGGGATGCGGAGGAGATCTCCGTACAGGCAGTTCCCCGGCGCATGTGTTTTGATCCCATATCGGTCAATGCGGATATGGAGGATATTGTATCCAAAGCCATGAATCAGAATTTCGTGCCGGTGGTGGACGACAAGCGGGTATTCATTGGAATTATCACCCGGAAGGATATTATTGAATTTTGTTATGAGGGCTACAAGAAATATAAAAGCAGCCAGACAGCAGTGGGCAAGAGCAGTCAGATGGGAGCGGGGAAGAGGAACTGGGAGGCTGTAAGGATCTGAGAAGGGCAGGCTGTTAAGAAACCGCTAAGCTTGAAATGCGCAGATTAGACAAAGGGGATTGGAGTTTTCCAATCCTCTTTTTGTCATTTTGATGGTTTTGGAAGATGATGCAGAAATTGCCACAAAGGGCTTGAACTATTGCACAAAAATTGATACAATGGTAATCGGCATGAATTGGTTTAAGATTTATCAAAAATAGAAAATGGAGGGCTGAAAATGAGTAATACAGCACAAAGCTTGGCAAGTAAGAGGATAGAAGCCTTACTTGACGAGAACAGTTTCGTTGAGATCGGCGCACTGGTGACGGCCAGAAGCACTGATTTTAACATGCAGCAGAAGGAAACTCCGTCTGATGGCGTGATCACCGGTTACGGCGTGATTGATGGAAGCCTTGTGTATGTGTACAGCCAGGATGCGTCCGTGCTGAACGGAACTCTGGGCGAAATGCATGCCAGAAAGATTACAAAGCTCTATGATCTGGCTCTGAAAATGGGTGCGCCGGTGATCGGCTTGATTGACTGCGCAGGCGTGCGTCTACAGGAGGCAACGGATGCTCTGAACGGATTTGGTGAGATTTACCTGAAGCAGACCATGGCTTCTGGTGTGATTCCGCAGATTACCGCAGTTTTCGGAACCTGTGGCGGCGGTTTGGCTGTGGTGCCGGCCCTGACTGACTTTACGTTTATGGAAGAGTCTAAAGCAAAGTTATTTGTAAATTCCCCCAATGCCATTGAGGGGAATGAAGTGTCCAAGTGCAACAGCGCTTCCGCCAAATTCCAGGCTGAGGAAGCCGGACTGGTGGACGTGGTGGCGGACGAGGCAGGAATTCTTGCGCAGATCCGTCAGTTGGTAGGGATGCTGCCTGCAAACAATGAGGATGACGCCTCCTATGAGGAGTGTGCGGATGATCTGAATCGGGTGTGCGCAGACCTGGGAGAGGTGGTTTATGAGGCTCCCTATGTTCTGTCCAGCATTTCCGACAGCAATGTGTTTTTTGAGACCAAGGCGGAATATGCCAAGGATATGGTTACCGGCTTTATCAAGCTGAACGGCATGACCGTAGGCGCTGTGGCGAACAACAGTGAGGAGCTGTCCGCCCGGGGAGCAAAGAAGGCGGCTGATTTCGTGAAATTCTGCGATGCCTTTGAGATCCCGGTGTTGAGCCTGACCAATGTGACCGGCTACAAGGCAACCATGTGCTCCGAGCGGAACCTGGCTCAGTCTGTGGCAGAGCTGACTTACGCCTTTGCGGATGCAACGGTTCCTAAGGTAAATGTGATTACGGGACCGGCCTACGGCAGCGCTTATGTGGCTATGAACAGCAAGGGCATCGGAGCGGATGTGGTCTATGCATGGACAAGCGCAAAGGTGGGTATGATGGATTCCAAGCTTGCCGCAAAGGTGATGTACGCAGATGCGGACGCTGCCACTCAGAAGGAGAAGGCGGCGGAGTATGAGAAGCTGCAGTCCAGCGCCGAGGCAGCTGCAAAGAGAGGATATGTTGACAGCATTATTGAGGCAAAGGACACAAGAAAATACGTGATTGGCGCTTTTGAAATGTTATTCACAAAGAGAGAAGATCGTCCTGCAAAGAAACACGGCACGGTTTAAGAGAGGTGAATAATATGAAGAGAAACATGAGAAGATTGGCAGCCGCGCTGATGATGCTGGTGTGCATGCTGGCACTGACCGCCTGCGCTTCCACAGAGGTGCTTCCTGAGGAGGAGACCTACCGGATGAAGGCGGACACTTGCGTGGAAATGCTTTCTGGCGTGGACGGGGAAACCCTGGCAGCACAGATTGAAAGTCTGGAAGGCAATTATGAGGATTTCGAGCAGGAGATCGCCCTGTATCCCTATATTGGAGGGACGGGAAGGAAATTTGATTTTACAGCCGAGGCCTATGTGAGTATGCTCAAGGGCTATGAGTCCTCCCTGGAGGATTTGGGAGCCTATGTAGGCCTGAAGGAGTATGAAGGCGGAAAGACTACCAGTGAGGGAATCAGCTATTCTGCGGTATATTCCTTTGAAAAGCATGATATGCGTCTGTCTCTTGTATTTGACAAGGATGCGATTATCCAGGCTGTATCCGTGGATCCCATTTATTCTACGGGAGAGATTTTGACAAAGGCAGGGCTGAATACCATATTGGGAATGGGAAGCGTGTTCGCAGTGCTGATCCTTATCAGCCTGATCATTTCCTGCTTTAACTTTATTCCCAAGATTCAGGCCAAGTTTACCAGAAAGAAAAAGGAAGAGGGTCCTGTACCTACAAAGGCAGCGGCTCCTGCACCTGCTGCAGTGGCAGCGGCTCCTGTGGAGGAGCAGGTGGATGATCTGGAGGTTATCGCTGTGATTACAGCGGCGGTGGCGGCAGCCATGGGCACTTCCACAGACGGCTTCACGGTGCGTTCTATCAGACGTTCCAATTCAAATAAATGGCGTAAGGCTTAATAAATAGGAGGAAAATTCAATGAAAAATTATACTATTACCGTAAACGGAACCGTATATGACGTAACTGTAGAGGAAGGCGGCGCAGGAAGCGCACCAGTACGTGCGGCAGCGCCTGTGGCTGCACCCAAGGCGGCTCCTGCAGCTGCACCCAAAGCAGCAGCTCCTGCAGCGGCAGCCGGCGGCATTGAGGTAAAGGCTTCCGTGCCCGGAAAGGTATTTAAAGTAGAGACCAGCGTAGGCCAGGCAGTGAAGGCCGGCGACAATATTATCATCCTGGAGGCCATGAAGATGGAAATCCCCGTTGTTGCTCCGGAGGATGGAACCGTAGCAAGCATTAATGTATCCGTTGGCGATGCCATTGAATCCGGAGATGTTCTTGCAACCTTGAACTAAAATGCGACTTGTTACAGAAATGTTTGGAAGTAAACTTCCAAATCTACCATGATGACGTGAGACACACGTCATGAAAGGAGAAAACATGGAGGTTATAAAATGGGATATATAATGGAAACCCTGGAAAATCTCATGCAGCAGACCGCATTCTCCAATTTAGGCTGGGGCAATTTTGTCATGATTCTGGTTGCATGCTTTTTCCTCTACCTGGCGATTGCCAAAGAGTTTGAGCCGCTGTTGCTGCTGCCCATTGCCTTTGGTATGCTGCTGGTAAATATTTATCCGGATATTATGTTGCATCCGGAGGACGCAAAAAACGGTGTAGGCGGATTGCTGTATTACTTTTATGTGTTAGACGAGTGGGCGATCATGCCCTCCCTGATCTTTATGGGCGTGGGCGCCATGACGGACTTTGGTCCTCTGATCGCCAACCCCAAGAGCTTCCTGTTGGGCGCTTCCGCTCAGTTCGGTATTTTTGCCGCATATCTGGGCGCAATGGCTATGGGCTTTTCCGATAAGGCTGCAGCCGCGATTTCTATCATCGGCGGCGCTGACGGCCCCACATCCATTTTCCTGGCAGGCAAGTTGGAGCAGACGGCTCTTATGGGCCCCATTGCAGTGGCGGCTTATTCTTATATGTCGCTGGTGCCTATTATCCAGCCCCCTATTATGAAGCTTCTCACCACAGAGAAGGAGCGCAAAATCAAGATGGAGCAGCTTCGTCCCGTGTCCAAGCTGGAGAAGATCCTGTTCCCCATTATCATTACCATTGTGGTATGTATGATCCTGCCCTCTACCGCCCCTCTGGTAGGTATGCTGATGCTGGGCAACCTGTTCCGGGAGTCCGGCGTGGTGCGTCAGCTGACAGAGACGGCATCCAATGCTCTGATGTATATCGTAGTAATCCTGCTGGGTACCTCCGTGGGAGCTACCACCAGCGCAGAGGCATTCCTGAACTGGGATACCCTGAAAATTGTGGGTCTTGGTCTGGTGGCCTTTGGATTCGGTACGGCAGCCGGTGTGCTCTTTGGTAAGCTTATGTGCATTGCCACCAAGGGCAAGGTAAATCCGCTGATCGGTTCCGCCGGTGTGTCCGCAGTGCCTATGGCGGCCCGTGTGTCCCAGAAGGTAGGCGCGGAGGCAGATCCCACCAACTTCCTGCTGATGCACGCTATGGGTCCCAACGTGGCAGGCGTAATCGGTACAGCCGTAGCGGCCGGTACCTTTATGGCTATTTTCGGCGTGGTGTAAGTTGGAAGGTAACAGTTCATCCAGAGCTGTTACCTTACAGGAGCGTGTTGGAGATTTCAGGCCCTGCTGTCTGGGCAGGGCGTTGACCTAAAAAATAAGGAGGGCATTTTCATGTCAGAAAAAAGACCGGTAAAAATTACCGAAACTATATTACGTGACGCGCATCAGTCTCTGATCGCCACCAGGATGCCGACCAGCCTCATGCTGCCGATTCTGGAGAAGATGGATCAGGTTGGCTACCATGCGGTAGAGTGCTGGGGCGGCGCCACCTTTGATTCCTGTCTGCGTTTCCTGAAAGAGGATCCGTGGGAGAGACTTCGCAAGATCCGTGCAGGTATGCCCAATACCAAGCTGCAGATGCTGTTCCGCGGCCAGAATATTCTGGGCTACCGCCATTATGCCGACGATGTGGTGGAATATTTCGTACAGAAATCCATTGCAAACGGTATTGATATCATCCGTATTTTTGACTGCTTAAATGATATCCGCAACCTGGAGTGTGCAGTAAAGGCCACAAGAAAAGAAGGCGGCCATGCACAGATCGCCCTTTCCTATACTTTGGGTGATGCTTATACCCTGGATTACTGGAAGGATATTGCCAAGAGAGTAGAGGATATGGGAGCACATTCCCTGTGTATCAAGGATATGGCAGGCCTTTTGGTTCCCTTTGCCGCTACAGAGCTGGTAACGGCTTTGAAAGAGTCTACCAATCTGCCTATCGAGCTGCACACCCACTATACCTCCGGCGTGGGCGGCATGACTTATCTGAAGGCAGTGGAGGCTGGCTGCGATATTATTGATACCGCTATGTCTCCGCTGGCCATGGGTACTTCTCAGCCGGCTACAGAGGTTATGGTGGAGACCTTTAAGGGTACAGAGTTTGACACTGGTTTGGATCAGAACCTGCTGGCAGAGATCGCAGAACATTTCCGTCCCTACCGGGATGAGTGCCTGGAGAATGGCCTCTTGAATCCCAAGGTTATGGGCGTGGATATCAAGACGCTGCTGTACCAGGTACCGGGCGGCATGCTGTCCAACATGGTGTCTCAGCTGAAGGAGCAGCACGCAGAGGATAAGTACTATGAAGTGCTGCAGGAGATTCCCCGGGTACGGAAGGATCTGGGCGAGCCGCCTCTTGTTACTCCCTCCTCTCAGATCGTGGGAACTCAGGCTGTGTTCAACGTGATTATGGGTGAGCGCTACAAGATGATGACCAAGGAGACCAAGGCAGTGCTTCGGGGCGAGTACGGACAGACTGTAAAGCCCTTTAATCCCGAGGTGCAGAAGCTGGCCCTGGCAGATGGGGAGAAGCCTATTACCTGTCGTCCGGCAGATCTGATCCCCAACGAGCTGGCGAAGCTGGAGGCTGAGATGGCACAGTACAAGGAGCAGGATGAGGATGTATTGTCCTATGCACTGTTCCCCCAGGTGGCTATGGACTTCTTCAAGTACAGAGAGGCACAGAAGACCAAGATGGATGCAACAGTGGCTGATACAGCCAATGGGGCATATCCGGTGTAGGGCAAAAGATAGAATAGCATGAAAAAGCGGCAGTCCTTTGGATGAGAATTTTCCAGGGGGCTGCCGTTTTCGTGTATTGTGTTTGTTCACAGCATTATCTATTTTCAACTTTCGCCGCATCAGTTATGGGTTCTCTCATGTACCTGAGGGCTTCCAACGGCATTTATTTTGAGGTGGGAGGTACATCCACAAACATCGGTGTCATCAAGAACGGACGGCCTGCTATTGACTACTCCGTCGTGGGCGGACACAGCACCTTTATCAGCTCCCTGGATGTGCGGGTGCTGGGAGTGGCCGGGGGAAGTATGGTGCGGGCCAACGCCCAGGGCGTGGTGGATGTGGGACCCAGAAGCGCTCACATTGCAGGCCTGGACTACGCAGTTTATCAGGACCCGGCCCAGATTCAGGACCCGGAGCTTGAGTTTTTTTCTCCCAGAGAGGGAGATCCGGCGGATTATGCGGCCATTAAACTTAAATCCGGGAAACGGGTGGCGATCACCAACAGCTGCGCGGCCAATGTGCTGGGCCTGGTGGAGCCGGAGCTGCCGCGCTGATGATTTATTATGCCAGGAAAAGGGGACTGCGGTACAGCATTCCGGAAAACGCGGAGGTGATCAGCTCCATTGGCGTGGCCCTGGCTATGGTGCGGGATGTGGTGGAGCGGATTATGCCCAATCCCGCATTGGAGGATATTCGGGCTATCAAGCGGGAGGCCATAGACCGGGCGGTGGAGAGCGGAGCCGCTCCGGAGACTGTGGAGGTGCATATTGAGATTGACAATCAGACCCAGAAGGTGACTGCCATTGCCACAGGCTCCACGGAGGTGAAAACCGCGGATATTCTGAAGGAGTGTTCCCGGGAGGAGGCGGCAGAGCTTGCAGCAGAAGATCTGGGAGTGGATGTGTCGCAGGTGGTTCTGGAGGAGAGTACCCGGGGCTTTTATCTTTTTTCTGCAAAGAAGGGAAAACAAAAGCCTGTGCGGATTCTGGACCGGAAGGGCTTTATCCGGGTGCAGAGAAGCGGCGGGGCAATCCGGCGGTGCACGGTGGCGGATTACAGGCAGGTGGTGGAGAATCTCTGGAAAAGCGAATCTGTCATTTCCACGGATCATATGATACGGCCGGACTATTATCTCTGTGTGGGCTCCCGGCTTCCCGATTTTTCCGGAAACAGTGACCTGAAAAAGCTGCTCATGCTGATGGAGGTGGAGCTGTCCCTGATGAATTCGGAGGATGAGCTGATCGTTGTGGCAGCAGGAGCTGTGTCCGCCTGACCGGGTATTCGTGCATTGTCTGGATGATGTTTATGCACTATCTGGATTATATTTATGTATTGTCTGGATGATATTCGGGCAGTGCACGCGTGCCAGGTGGACGGGACAGAGAGATATGCGCAGGGATCACGGAACTGCATAGGAGGAGATTGATACTGTTTTGGGTAAATTCCGGTGAATTTGGCTATTCCCAGCTATTTGCATCAGACAGTGCCAGTCT
This sequence comes from Lachnospiraceae bacterium, assembly GCA_022796795.1. Taxonomy (GTDB): domain Bacteria; phylum Bacillota; class Clostridia; order Lachnospirales; family Lachnospiraceae; genus RGIG4284. The sequence goes on from JAAWJI010000051.1 coordinate 9,445, forward strand.
AAGAAAGGAGGGAAAATGGATATAAGGAGAGGAACATGGCTCAGGAAAAGGATGTCTGTCAGGAAAACGGATGAACGCCAAGGAGTGGAGTATCCTCTGGAGGAGATGCTGAGGGAGCTGATGGCTGTGCAGGATGATATGACATGGGCTCTCCACTATATTTTCCCTGCAGACCCTGTTGCCGGCGCTATCCCAGAGGAACATGCGGCAAGGCTCTGCAGGGAGGCCTGCCTTTGCGGGAGAGGACAGGCACAGGAGGTGAAAAGGCGCTTTGGAGAGGCTGGACTGGGGGAAATCTGCCATGCAGAGAAAATACATGTTTCATGGGATTTAGAGGATGAGGCGGTGGGTTCTGTGCGGTTTGCGGAGTATATAGAGCCAAGCCAGATACGAATCAACCGGACTTGCGCGGAGCGGGCAGAGAGGCTTCTCCAGGAGCTTGGAGAAAAGCAAGAGCTGGGAGAAGTGCTGGAACCGGGTAAAGAACAGGAGCTGAAGAAACACAGGATTTCGGATGTGCTGCTGGCCCATGAATATTATCACTGTCTAGAGTATCGAAATCCAGGGCTTTTTACTGTGGCATACCGACAGAAAACCGGGCGGGCAGCGCTTTTTGGCCCGGCCCGGCTGTTGGCCCTGCGGGAAATCGGCGCAGGGGCTTTTGCGGCGGAGCTTTTGGGGTATTCCTATCATTCCTCTGTATATGATGTGCTGCTTATGTATTGCGTTTCTCCGGAGAAAGCTTGCAAGCTTTATGAGCGGATGAGAGGGGTACTGCTAGGGTAGAAGAGAGTTTGCGAATATTACAGGGAACGGAGTGAACAGTACCAATAGAGAAAGCGGCATATGCATTGGGGGTGTTTCATTAGAAAAGAAAAATGTTGCTATAACTTTAAAAAGCCTTATAATGATCTTATGGAAAATATTTATGTCATGGGAAATAAAGAAAATTATGACTGGTTAATGAAAGGCTGCTTACCAATAGTATTGTTGACCAGTATCTTTGTTACGCTTCCTATGGCGGTATTTCTTTTTTGTGGATAAAAATCCATTGACTTTTCTCTCCTTCCGCCGTATAGTTATAAAGAAATCACATATAGCGTTACATGGCCCGTCTGTTTTTCTGGGAAAACCCGGCGGCCCATTGCTAGGGGAGCCTAAGGCTGAGAAAGTGCAGACATTGCACTGACCCTCATTACTTGTCCGGATAATGCCGGCAGAAGGAAGCAGTTTTAAGATCCCCTCCTGTGAAATTTTATTTGATCAAGGAGGATTTTTTTATGTCACTGTTTGTAACAAAGATTGTGGATGAGTGGGGGACCTCCTACTCTCTGACGGGTGCCGGCTACAGCGTTTTAGTGGCCCTGATTGTGGCGCTTCTTTTGATCGCCTGCTACCTTACCGGAGGGAAGCATAAAATCAGCACCAAGCAGCTGGTGTTTTCCGCTGCCGCCATGGCTCTGGGAATGATTACATCCTTTCTCAAGCTTTTTGAGGCGCCTATGGGTGGTTCCGTCACCCTGTTCTCCATGCTGTTTATCTGCTGCATCGGGTACTGGTACGGACTGCGTGTGGGAATCATCACCAGTGTGGCTTACGGACTTCTGCAGCTGATCTCTGATCCCTATATCATCAGCCTGCCCCAGATGGTCACGGATTACCTGCTGGCCTTTGGAGCGCTGGGACTGTCGGGCCTGTTCTGCAATCAGAAGAATGGCCTCATCAAGGGCTATCTCGCAGGGGTTCTGGGACGTTATTTTTTTGCCTTTCTGTCCGGCCTGATTTTCTTTGCCGCCTACGCAGAGGGCAGCGGCATGAGCGCACCCGTTTATTCCCTGGCCTACAATGGGAGCTATCTGGGCTGTGAGGCAGTCTTGACTTTAGTGGTGCTGGCTATTCCGGCTGTGAGCAAAAGCTTTGCCCAGGTGAAACGGATGGCTGTGGAGTAACATCTACATAGCAGGCTTACCGCCGCTTGGCAGGTACTTGCTGCCAAACGGCGGTATTTTTTAAAGAAGCGCTCCTGTCTTTCCTGCCAGATATAAGGGAAGATTTGTGATCCCGCCATCTTTTTTGTAGCCCATTTGAGAAAAACGCAGGGCTTTTGTTGGCTTTTCTCTGGCAATATAGCGCTTGAAGGATGGCGCGGATTTCCGCTCTCCGGCCTTTACCTCCACCGGAATAATGTCCATTCCCTTTTGCAGAAGAAAATCAATCTCTTCATTCTGGGAAGCATAGTACCGGGGAGCCGTGTCAAACATCCCTCTCAGCTGCTGCAATACAAAATTTTCTGCCAGCGGTCCTTTAAACTGAAAATCCGTGTTCAGTAATATGGCCTTGTTATCCACACCCGCCATGCATTTCAGCAATCCTGTGTCGAAGAGGTACAGCTTAAAGCAGTCCAGGCGGTCAAAGGCAGCCAGGGGATGCTCCGGCTTTGTCACATTGCAGACTCGGTTCAACATTCCCGCAGACACCAGCCACTCAATGGCCTCCTCAGTTTCCTGGTTCGAGTATTCGTTTCTATTATGCCATTTTTTTGATATTCAAGGTGGATTTACACTTTTTTATGCAATTTTATCACTGCTATTTACACGTTTTTCGGAGCTTTTTTGCACAGTTTTACACATTATTATGGAATTGTTTCCCCTTGTTGAAACACCTGACCCGAGTTTTCCCCCTTAGCAGAGACTTCAGAAATATATTCATATGCAAACTGAATAGCCCTGCAGGTCAGAGTTTCACACAAATGCGGCGGATCACTTTCCGAAAAACCTGTGGGACGCAGTTCCAGGCATCTTAAGGCTCCAAATGTTTTTTCAAAAGCAGAGGCAAAGTGATAACAGGCGGAGACTATTTCAGATTCTGTTTTACCTAAGTTGTGGAGGTAAATTCCCAGAAACATCAGCGGCCCTTCCACCAGGCCGCATTGGGCCCTATATCCCCCTGCGCCGTGCAGACCAACCGCGGACCAGATGGTTTGCGGCTCTATGGTGACATCAAAGAATTCGCCCAGACAGATCAGTGCTGTCCTTGCACAATTGATATCCTTTTCCCAGTATAATTCATGTACCCGTTTTGTGATAGATTCTTTCATCTGTACCTCTCTTTCCTGGATCTGAATTGCTTGTGATTTTATTATACTACGTGGATTTTTTGGATGGAAGGGATTTCTTTTTTCTCGGATCTCCTTCGGCCCGATAAATCATCAAATTCCTTAAATCAAAGAGCTTGACCAGAACAAGCGCGGGAATTTTCGGATTTTTTAGAATTGCTAAAAGAATAAGAGGAGAAATCATGATTCTCCTCCCAAGGACAGGTTTTCTTGTGGTCTATCTGGATATAATCAATTCTAATTAGCGAAGCAAGGGCATACTCCCCGTTAGCTTATTGACCTTCTTCTTTGCGCCGCAGATTGCAATTCCCAAATAATTCAGGTCGGTTTCCGGTGCCGTTTTCATTTTCGCTATAAATTCCTTATAGGTCTTGCAGCCCTGGGCTAAATCCGAAAAATCAATTACCGTCAAATCGTAAAAATCCGGTTCATAGAGCTTTTCGCGGATTGCCCTTATGCTTTCCCTATTCCCCTTCAAAATTGGTACGGGAAATTCTATAATTCCCAGATGCTCATTCCCCGTTTTATCAGTTACATCCCTACCGACGACCTCCGGCAGTTTCTTTCCCAACGTAATCCCCATGATAGCCGCTGTATTTGCAATCATTCCCAGTGGTAGGTGTTCGTCAATGACCATGACACATTTTTCGTTCTGTAAATCCATTTTTATCCTTCCTTTCTGCTGGATGCTCTGACAGAAATCCCACTTGTCTTTGTCCATTTCTCCACATATTGTACCGCCGGATCACCGGAAAGTCTTGTAAAATATCTTCAAATCCTGATGTTTTCTTGTAAAATACCAACCTTTACAGGCTTTCGGAGATTTGATATAATTTCCAATAGATCAAGGAAAGTTAGAAAGCTCTAAAGAGGAGGAACCATCCGAAATGCATCACATGGAAAAGAAACGGCCTCCGGTGGGAATTGAAAATTTTGAGGAAATTCGTACAGAGGGATGCTGGAATACTATGGACTGGGCGAAAAATATGAGCTTGTAAAGGAGTGGTACGATGGATATCGCTTTGGGGAAACAAAAATTTATTGTCCCCTGGAAAAGGCATCTTTAGATACCAGAGATGAGATTGAGCGTTTAATTGCCGGCGAATCTATTTGGAAAGCTGTCAATGAGGAATTAGCCTACAAGGATCTCTATGAGAATCTGGAAAATGTATGGGGGATTCTCTTTGCAACAGGCTATTTGACCCAGTCCGGGGAGGCGGAAGGGGAGATGCGAAGGCTGAAGATTCCAAACAGAGAGAAAGAAAACTTTTACCATGGCTTTTTGCTGGGGCTTTTGCGTATTAAAGAGGATTGGAAGGTACTTTCCAACAAAGAGAGCGGAAAGGGATATGCTGATATACTGATCGAAATTTTTTCTGAGAAGGTCGGCTTGGTAATTGAAGTGAAATATGCCGAAAACGGAAACTTGTCTGCCGGCTGTGAGGAAGCTTTGGCGCAGGTGAAGAGAAGCGAGTATACAAAGCAGTTGTATCTGGATGGAATGAAAAGGGTGATCGCATGTGGTATTGCCTGCCATATCAAGGACTGCTGAGTGGTTTTTTCAGAAGAAGAGTGAGGAGAAAAAATGGCGAAACGACCGGCCTGGAGCATTCAAAAGGATGGAGTAATCTGTGAAAGCTTTGATTTTGTATGGAATGGCGGCTTTTCCGTCACGCAGAAGCAGAAGAATATAAAGGCTCTGCATCAGTCTATCTATGGGGCTAAGCGGGACGAGCGGCATAGAAACTCCGGCCGGCTTCTGGCCTTTGTAAGAGGGGATGAGAAATGAAGGCTGGAGCCAAAGACCGCATTTTATGACTATCTGTATGTTTGCGGGATGCTGGAAAATTTTGGACGCCATTTGGATTTGTCGGCGTATGTATGGTTTACGGACATTGAGTTTAATCCGCAGAAATCCGTGAACTGTCAGGCAAGATCGGCAGCGATTTATAAGCTCCTGCAGGAAAAGGAATAGTTCGACGTGGTGAAATCCAGGGAGGCCTGGCTTTCTTTTCACAAAGACCATGTAAAATCCTGACGATCCAGTGACAAATTCCCCCTTGCTTTCTGATAAAATGGAAAAGCAGGGGGATTTTTTAAGGTTCAGAGCAACCATATAAAATAAAAAAACCAAAGGAGAGAACGGAAATGGTAAAAACAAAACTGGAGCAAAAGGTGGAACAGCTGATTGAAGAAAAGAGTTTCTGCGTAAAATCAGAGGAACGGGAATGGTATAAGCAATGTATGAAAGAGGGATTCCCGTTTTCCCTGGCTGTTCACAGGGTTTGTATAGGACCCATGGAACAAGTCGTGTGTTATCGGTCTGAATATGAAGCAGAGAAGCAGAAAGAGAGTCTGGAGGATCTAGACCTTGTGGTGCCGCAGGGGGTAACGCTGTCGGATCAGTATGGCTGGCTCTTCACCAGAGTGAAGAACGCCATTAATGACCGGGAGCAGGAATGGGGGGATCAGGACAGAAGCTATAGCAGAAATATCATGATCCCCCTATTCAAATATGGAAATGCTGCCTCCAGGCTGGTTGTAAAAGCGCTTTCCCTGAATACAATAAAGCTGCGGGTTCAAATCGACTATTTAGACGATCCTGGTGTGTGGACGAAGCTGTATGTGAATGTTCCTTTCTCTGATATCAACAATATCTCCAAAATAAAAGAATACATTCAGAGGGAGATAGAAAAGGAAGCAGGTTTGGATTGGGATTTTTACTCTATTGTGAATCGGGAAGTAGATCTGGATGCAGATATAGTTGGATTTACCTTAGATGTAACAAAACTGAGCAAGGTTCAGCTATTAGAGCTGGCGATTACGGATGAGGAGGTGGCATGGCATAAGTCATACCGCGCAGACCGTGAGGTTATATCCAGTGAAAAGCTGTATCGCAGGGAGGAAATCCGGAGTGAGGCAGCCACACAGCTTGCAAGGTATCTGGTATTATACTGCTTATGCCAGGATATTGAATCCATAGATAAGCTGCTGGCGGCCTATGAGGCGGAGGATTTGACGGAAGGGTTTGAGTACAATAGCTACGAGAAATGGGCCTTCCGGCAGATCCACGCGCATCTGCTAAAGGATGCTGATATGGTAAGAGCGGACTGGATCAAATTGTTTGGCAGCAAGGATGGTACATACAAGGATTATTTTGTGGCAGACAGCCCAAGAACAAAGATCACCAGGCAGATGGTGGCAGATCTGATGGAGAGGCTGCGCAAAAACACACCGCTGTTATCTGACGACAGGCTGTACCACAGGGTGATGGAAATCACAGGGAGGATATAAAACTCGGATGTTCCAGTGACAAAATCATCCTTGTGTTGTGATAAAATGGCAGAGGAAGGAGAGGATTTTATGATTTATCTTACCGGCGACTGTCACGGCAGCTTTTCCCGCTTCAGCAGGCGGGAACGGGAAAGGCTGCCCTACAAATTTACAACAGAAGATTTTCTAATAATATGCGGGGACTTTGGCCTTCTGTGGGCCAGAGACAGGCAATTTGCCTATTCCCTGGATTGGCTTTCCCGGCTGCCCTTTCGGATTCTCTGGGTTCAGGGCAACCACGAGAATTATGATATGATTGCAGAGTATCCCCTGGAGCCCTGGCAGGGCGGGATGGCCCGTCACATCGCCCGGGACCGGGTGATCCTTCTGGAGCGGGGGCAAATCTTTGAGCTGGAGGGAAAGAGCTTTTTTACCTTTGGAGGAGCCTCCAGCCATGACATCCAGGGAGGGATTTTGGACAGAGGCTCCCCGGATTTCCAACGGGATAAAAAGAGGGCGCTTGGCCGGGGGCTTCCCTACCGGATTCGCCACGAGTCCTGGTGGGAGCAGGAGCTTCCCACGGAGGCCGAGATGCAGGAGGGCAGGGATCAGCTCTCCCAGGTAAAATATCAGGTGGACTACGTGGTTACCCACTGCCTGTCCACCGGGGTGCAGGAGGAGTTTGAGAGATATTATGAGAACGTAGGCCCCAGATGGTATCAGCCGGATATTCTCACGGACTATTTTCAGGAGCTGGAGGAAAAGCTTGCCTACAGACAGTGGTTTTGCGGCCATTATCATGAAAATGTAAGGCTGGATAACAAGCACAGGGTCCTTTATGGCGAGATCATCTGCCTGGAGGAGAGCTGAGAACCTACATTTCCCGGATAGACCGGGTATCCATCTGCATGCATGAGACCCTGCGTTATGAAAATTACAGATTTATCGGACGCGTTCCGGAAGAATATAATGAGTATCTGGTGTTCGGCATCGGAATGATAGAAAGCGAATTTCTCATTGAGGAGGCCATAGAGCCGGAGGTATAGGGGAACAAGATCAATGAGAAAGAATTTCTGGCTCCCTGTATAGAGATCCGGCTCACGAACGGAGAAGCATTTCTATCATTGGCCGGAGAAAGGACGGATTTCACAGGGAAAGGAGAGGAAACATTCAGTTGAAGGAAGAGAAGCGTAAGAGAATCGAAGAGAGTAGGAGGGAAATCCGCCATATTGTGCAGAACTATGTAAACAGAGAGGCAAAGGGGAACCAGGGTCAGTTGAAATTTCTGGAAGGACTGATCACCGGAAATCTGGCGGTTTCCATTGGAATTACTTTGAGAAAGGATGAGCGTTTTTGGAATTATCTGGAGGATTATTTTTTGAAGGATCACCAGGATTGTCTTTCCTATTTTGACGAGAAGAAAAATCTGGAAGAATTTGCAAATTCTCCCTATGGAATGGATACGGAGAAGCTATATGAGGGCTTTTGTCCGGGATTTCCGATTCCTCCCTATCTGCTGTTGCGAAGGGCTCAGGAGGTCATGGAGCAGGCCTGTGTTTTCTATATCCAGCTTCCCAGAGAGGAGCTGGATGAGGAGGAGCCGGATAATGAGAAGCTGGATGAGGAGAAGCTGGATGAGGAGGAGCCGGATGAGGAAGAGATTTGGGAGGAGCTCTTCGAGGAGCCGGATGAGGAAGAGGTCTTGAAGGAGGAAGAGGAGCTTCCGGAAGCCCTTGCAGGGAAGGAATCACCGGAGCAGAAAAGGAAGACGCAAAGAAGGGTGCGTCCCAAGACGAAAAAGAAGGAGGCCTATGTAGAATGGCTGTTTAGTATTGCCATCTATGAGATTTTCCTGATCGAATATGGCAGGAGGCTGCCAAAAAGACGGGAGAACCCTCAGGATGAGAGGGAACTGGAGGCTTTGGAGAAGCTCTACCCAGAAATTTTTTGCTATGAGGATGAGGAGAAGCTTAAAGAACAGATAGATGAATTCTGGGAAAGAGCCGGGAAATATTATCATAAGCTGCAGGAGGATATGCTGCGCCTGTACTGTGAGAATTGCTATTTCCTGCACCTGATCCATCTCTGCGCCATGCTGCGGGTTGTTGCTCAGATTGAATTTGTAAGGGTGAGCAGAAACATGAGTTCGGAAAATAGAAAAGGCAGGGATATGACGGCCCTGACGGAGGCTGTGGATTTTCTTCACAGGGAGGCGCGCTGGAAGAATTGCTATTTGTTTACGGATGTGAAGAACAGCCGCAATCTGGATGCTTATGCCAAACGATTTCGGAGGATGTACCAGAGCTTTCAGATTTCTCCTCATTTATCTGGGGAGGAATCCTGGGACGAGCATATCAGGAAATCCTTGCGGAATGATCGGATGCTGCATCAATATCTTGCGGTGATCCGTGCAGGGAAGAGGAGGCGGAATCCGGAAGAGCTGGAGCGGGAATTGTGGATGACTTCCATAGAGTTTGCGCAGCCTGTCATAAAGGCCCTGGATGCCATTGGCGGGCTGAAGGAGTGAGGAACTATGATTTATTATACCGCGGATTTGCACTTGGGCCATGCCAATGTGCTCCGGCATGACGGAAGGCCTTTTGCCTCCGTGGAGGAGATGGACCAGGCCCTCATGGAAAACTGGAATAGAAGAGTGACGGACCGGGACCGGATTTATATCGGAGGAGATCTTATATTCTGAAGCGAGAAGCCGGCCCAGTGGTATCTGGAGCAGCTAAGGGGCGTCAAGTACCTGATCGTGGGCAATCACGAACAGGCGATTATGAAGAGCGAGAAGGCCAGGAGCCCCGGGCCTTAAACGCGGGCTGTATGATCCATCAGTATGAGCCGGTGACCTTTGAGGAGCTGGTGGCGAATAACCGGAGCTTTCAGGAGGATAGCAAAGGAACAGGAATGGGAGAGAACTATGAGAGAACAACTGACAGACATTTTTAAGGATACGATGTATTTATGTAATAACCGCAGGGAATTAAAGGAGGATATTCAGCGTTCCCTTGCAGGTCAGAGCTTTATCGGAGAGAGGGAAAGGCTGGTTTTGGAGGAAAAAACGGGAAAAGGCGGGATTGTGAAGGTGACCGGAAACAGAACCCTTGAGGCTGCCCGGGAGTATGGGGGCAGACGGGTATGCGTCCTGAATTTTGCATCTGCCCGCAATCCGGGGGGAGGCGTTACCAGAGGCGCCTCTGCCCAGGAGGAATGTCTGTGCCGGATCAGTACCTTATATCCCTGCTTAAATTCCCCGGCAATGAAGGAGAAGTTCTATGCGCCCCATCGATATCTGGATGCTCTGTATAATGACGATATGATTTATACGCCGGATATCACAGTGTTTAAATCGGATACAGGAACTCCCAGTATGCTGGAGGAAAAGGATTGGTATCAGGTGGATGTCATAAGCTGTGCAGCTCCCAACAAAAAGGGATATCAGGGCAAGCTTAAGGAATCCCAGCTCCAGGGCATTTTCGAGAGACGCCTGGAACGGGTAGCCCTGCTGGCGGCGTCCAGGGGCTGCGAGGTGTTGATCCTGGGTGCCTTTGGCTGCGGCGCCTTTGGGAATTATCCTGGGACCGTAGCTGACGCGGCCTGTCGGATTGTGGAGAAATACAGGAGCTGCTTTGACACCCTGGAGTTTGCTATATATTGTCCTTCCCGGGATCTGGGCAACTATAAGGCTTTTCAATCTGTCTTACAAAAATTTATGTAACAAAGTAAAAAGTGTTGAGTTCCAGTGACGAAAGTGTTTTCTCTTTCTGCTAAAATAGAGAAAAGCAATAAGCTGTTGCCTGTTTATGAGACAGTTTCTAAATACAGAAGGAGGAATGTACTTTGAAGGAAGAGAAGCGTATGAGAATCCATTGGCGGGCTGAAGGAGTAAAGGGATGTTTTGGTTAAAAAATTGGCATTTGGGGATTTACAGGGAAAAAATGGTGGGATTCGGAGCATGCTATGGGAATCCCAAGTTTCCGGAGGGGTTTCCGGTTCATACCTCGCAGATTCTGGGGATTGTGGTGGACCGGGAGGCCGAAGAGCTGCGGCTCCATACCCGTTCCGGCAGCTGCTATAGGGCGGCCCTGGCGGAGCTTGATCCCGGGGAGATCGAAACCACCAGGGAGACTCTGAAAGGTGCAGGGATGGATGCAGAGCTGGAGGAATGTCTTGCCTTTGGGCTGCAGAGAATCCAGGAGTACAAAGAGCTGGAGGAATGGCTTGCCCTTGGCATGCAAAGACTTCTGGAGAAGGAGGAGCAGCTTGAGAACATTTATTTCCAATAAAAATCAAGCCTTTCCGCAGGAATGCAGCCGGCTCATAACCTGCAGCATTTTCAGCATATCCACAGGTTTGGCCAAATGTTCATTCATTCCGGCGGCCTTTGCCATTGCCACATCCTCTTCAAATGCGTTAGCCGACAGTGCGATAATAGGCACAGACTTTGCATCTGGCCGGTTCAGGTCTCGAATCACCCGGGCCGCTTCATATCCGCTCATGACCGGCATCATCAGATCCATAAGCACACAGTCAAATCTTCCCGGATCAGATGCAGTGAACAGATCCACGGCAGCTTTTCCGTTGTTTGCGGTCACCACTCTGGCGCCGGCCTCCTCCAGCATAAATTCCACAATTTCGCAGTTGAGCTCATTATCCTCCACTAAGAGGACATGCATGCCCGAAATATTGCTGGGCACATGCTGCTTTTTATCCGCAGGCGGCTCACTCCAGGCTCCGTCTACAGAAAGAGGCAGGGTGACACGAATCGCGCTTCCCTTGCCGATCTGACTGTCTATATCAATGGTGCCTTTCAGTTGGTCAACCAGCTTTTTAACAATGGACATACCAAGTCCCACCCCATTGTAATTGGTCCTTGCGTCCTGATGTTCCTGACTAAAGGGTTCAAAGATATGCTTTTTAAAGTCATCCCCGATGCCGATGCCAGTATCTTCGATGACAAACTGGTAATTTGCAACTCCGTTCTGATAGGAAATTTCTTTTGCCTGAACAAATACAGAACCACAGGGGCGATTAAACTTGAGAGCGTTGTCTATGATGTTCATCAGGATTTGTTTCACCTGTAGAGGATTCCCCATTAACCTGCTATGCGGTAAATTCACCTCCTTCAGAACCAGCTGGAGTCCCCGTTTCTCCGCATGTGCCGACAGGATCGTGATACAGGTTTCCAGAGTATTGCGAAGGTCAAAGGGTTCCTCTATTGCTGCAGGCCTCCCGCTTTCAAGCTTGCTGACCTGAAGAACATCGTTCACCAGAGACAAAAGATGTTCAGTGGATACACGGATTTTTTCCCGACAGGCTTTTTGCCGCTCCGGATCATTCTGACTTTTTTCTATGATGGACAGCATGCCCAGAATTCCGTTGATGGGCGTGCGGAGATCATGGGACATATGGGAGAGAAATTCGCTCTTGGCCGAATTTGCCCGCCGCACCTTCTCCAGCAGCTCCATGATGGCCTGCTCCTGCTTTTTCCGGGTGATCATGATCTCCGTAATGTCCTGGTGATATCCGTTTAGGCATGCGCCCGGTTTTTTGAATGATTTGTCAGGCACACCGCCACAGCGCACGTATATTTTCCCAAGACGGGGATGATTCCAGGGATAAATCACCTCAGAACGACCGGTTTCTAACATTTCCTTCACCGATGCCTGTACCATTTCCACATAGTCCGGCTCAATGTTTTCAAACCAGCGTTCATAGCACTCCTCCGGCTCTATGTCTTCCGGCACTCCCAGAAGAATCCGCATGGTGCGGTCTGCATACATTCGGGGGCTGCAGCCCTCCTCCAGCTCGATAGTCCAGATTCCGGTTCTGGCGCCCTCCAGAATATCTTCCAGGCTCTGCCTTGCCTCCAGCTTATTCTTCTCCTCCTGCTCTACCACAGCGTTTACATCCCGCAGGGCAAAAATGGCGCAGTGCTCTTCCACAGTCTTTTCCGTTGCGGAAAAATGAAGCTCCAGATGTTTGAGCCCACAAGAATTATCCCGTAATTGATGCCGGACATAGAACTTCTTCTTTTTCTCAAGCTGAGCCAGCACATAGTCCTTTTTCGTGGACATACGAAGCCGTTCCTGATCCCTGGGAGCCACAAACTGGGAAATATACTTCTCCATAGCCATTTCATAGCCGTCCTCAAAATTGATGTCCCGGTCCTTCCGCATCCGTTCATTGTCCCGGTAGATCTCGCACCGGCCGGTATCCAGGTTTACCTGATAGATGCCCACATAGTCCACGCTGAGAGCATGGAGAACATTATAGCTCCGTTTTTGAAGCTGGCGGACCAGGTTGCGCCGCTTTAGGGAGGATACGATAAAGTATGCCGCCGTCTGGAGCATGTTCGACGCGTATTCCAGGGACTTTACAGGCGGATTGTCTACACCGTAAAAACCGATGATGTTTTTTACGTCATAAAGAGGGACCACCACGAGGGAATGGATGTTCTGCTTCCTCAGATTGTCATACTGAAGGGGATCCGTGTCCCGGATATCTTCCAGGCTTTCAATGACGATATGCTTGCCGATGCTGAAATTTTCATACCAGCTGGCGCATATTTCCGGGGGAACATTTTGAAGATTATCTTTTTCAGGTTTCACCCCGTCGGCAGTCCACTCATAGGTATTGTCATCGCAGCCGGCCTCGTTTCGCTCAAAGATATAGGTTCGCGCTCCCTTCAGCGCTTTTCCCAAATGCTCCAGCAGCACCTCCAGCGACTGATCTGGAGTTTCCTCCAGCAGAGCGACGCGAAGGCCCTCATTGATGACGGCTTCCAGATTCTGCACGCTCTGTACGCCTCCATGCTGCTCACAGTCCCTGACCTTGGATGTCCCTTCGCCGGCCTGTTGAAAAAACTCCTTTGAATAACCCATAAATCTATCCTCCGTATGAACCGCTTTTCTACCATGGTTCATCTACCCATATAATCGTAATTGCCTGCCGTAAAAAGGCAATCTCTGTGACATCATACCATGTATGCACCGATTACGTCAATACAGGGACGCCAATATCGTGTGCGCTAATATCGTGGCCTTTTGTATGGCTTGACAACAGCAGCCTGTGTGCTAAAATATGGATAAAAGAGTTAAACTAGTAGATCTGATTGAAGATGCCGGTTATTTTTCATGTAATGAGCAGAAAATAGTACAAAAACAGAGAAGGGGACTGAATATGAGACCAGTGGATGTAGAAGAATGGAAACAGGAGCTGCCCGAGTTCCGGGAAAAGACTGCAAAGTTTTATGAGGGAACCCTGAGTAAGAATGAGTACAAGGGATTTTCCGGAAGGTACGGAAGCTATGCCCAGAGGAGCCAGAAGGCCAGTATGCTCCGCCTGCGGATGCCAGGAGGCCGTGTGACCAGGGAGCGCTTAAAATTCGTGGCGGATATGATCCGTAAATACCAGGTGGAATGTGTGCATTTCACTACTTGCCAGACGATTCAGCTTCATGATCTGGGACCGGAAACCGTGTGCAATATCATGGAGGAGGCTTTGGACGCCGGGATCATTGTCATGGGAGGCGGCGGGGATTTTCCCCGGAACGTTATGTGCTCGCCTCTGTCCGGCGTGGAAAAGGACGAGTATTTTGACGTGATGCCCTGGGCCCTGGCAGCAGGGGAATACCTGTTGCGCTTTATCAATGAAAAGAAGATGCCCCGGAAGCTGAAGGTAAGCTTTTCCAATTCTCCGGCAAATTTGGTTCATGCCACCTACCGGGATCTGGGATTTGCGGCCACTTCGGAAGGAAAGTTTGATGTGTACAGCGCCGGAGGGCTGGGAAATAACCCGAAATTGGGGGTAAAGGTGGCAGAAGGCGTGGAGCCGGAAAAGATTCTCTACTATATTAAGGCCATGTGGCTTACTTTCTGCGCCTATGGAAATTATGAGAACCGGGGAAAGGCCAGGACCCGCTATATGCAGGACGCCCTGGGCGGAGCGGAAAATTACAGAAAAGCCTTTGAAGAAAAGCTGGGAGAAGTGCTGGATTCCGGAGAGAAGCTGGATATTTCTTTGGAGGGGAAGGAAGTGACGAAAACCGGAGCTTCCACCAAGATTACAGATTCCCGGATTCTGGAGCAGAAGCAGCCAGGTCTTTACACCGTAGTATGGCATCCTATGGGAGGACTTCCCAAGATGGAAAGCCTGTGCGCTCTCAGTGATATTCTGCAGAAGATGGAGGATGCAGAGCTGCGTCTGGGGCCAGACGAGACAGCCTATGTGATCAATCTGACGGCAGAGGAAGCAGGGAAGGTCCTGGAGGCTGTGGGAGACAGCGCTACCACACCCTTTGAGATGTCCGTAAGCTGTATCGGCGCAAAGATCTGCCAGATTGGTCTCAGGGACTCCCAGGGACTTCTCAAGGCCTGTGTGGAGGCTGTCCGGGAAGCGCAGATTCCTGGAGATGCGCTGCCTCAGATTCATATTTCTGGCTGTCCTTCCTCCTGCGGAACCCACCAGACGGGGGCTCTGGGCTTTCGGGGCGCTTCCAAAGCTGTAGACGGCAAGGGGCAGTCTGCCTTTATGCTCTATGTGAACGGAGAGGAACGCCAGGGACAGGAGGCCATGGGCCGTGAGCTGGGGACCATTCTGGAGGAGAAGATTCCGGAGTTTCTGGTAAAGCTTGGCAGGACTGTGGGCAAAAGCGGCATGGATTTTGCAACCTGGAACCGGGAGAATCCCCAGGGGCTTGCAGACATTGCCCAGGAGTATGTATAGAATACGGGAAAAAACAAATTTATGGATCGCCATATTTGCCGTCCAGAGATATAGAAAAAGGCCTTGGAAGATTTGCCTTTATAGTGATAAGGAACTAAATTCACTTATCACTGTTGGCTGACGGTTTCGGGTGCATATGAACAGCCCGTCTGATTCCTTCATGGATTCAGACGGGCTGTTTTTCCAATTTTGAAAAGGGGCTTGACAAATGCGTCTACATAGAGTAGTCTATACATGAGGCTACATCATGTAGACAGGAGGCAGTACTTATGGCAGAAATTCAGTTAGGGGCTGTTCCAAAACAATAACGGT
This sequence comes from Lachnospiraceae bacterium, assembly GCA_022796795.1. Lineage (GTDB taxonomy): Bacteria > Bacillota > Clostridia > Lachnospirales > Lachnospiraceae > RGIG4284. Next base: position 24,878 of record JAAWJI010000051.1, read on the forward strand.
GTGGTAACTTCTCTCCTGACCCGGCAAGAGTTCTATGCCCTTCATAGTAAAAAATATGTGGATGAGACCTTTGCGGGGGCTCACCCCGCTTTCCTTGCCGCGTTTACCAGCGAAAAGAAGCTGACAGCCGAGGAAATCACCGAGATTCGTGAACTAATCGACAAGGCAGGTGAATGATATGGGCGATATATTCCTAAAAACTCTGAACATGAGCATTGCCGCAAGCTGGCTGATTTTAGCGGTGGTGTTGCTCCGGTTCATACTGAAAAAGGCACCGAAGTGGGTTGCCGTCCTTTTGTGGGGGATTGTCGCTCTGCGGCTGGTGGTCCCCTTCTCCTTTGAGAGCGCATTGAGCCTAATCCCCAGCGCCGAGACCTTCAACGCCCATAACATCCAGTATGAGACACCCGCTATCAACAGCGGCATCCCCGCCGTCAACAATGCGGTCAATCCCGTTCTGGGCGAAACATTTGCTCCCAACTCTGTTGGTAGCATCAACCCGCTCTATATCTGGAC
>JAAWJI010000012.1 GCA_022796795.1 Lachnospiraceae bacterium
TAAAAGAGAAGGACCTGTTGGTTGCCAGAAAAAAGCCAGAAAAAACGACGAGAAACTTATGAGAAATGCTTGCAAAACCAAAGTGGCTATGCTATAATCTGAGTGCTGTCTATAGGACAGGGAACTGCAGGGACTTGCAGGGATAGCCCGGGATAGCTTGCTGTGGAAGTATGGGAGCAGCATTGGCCGGGAATTGCGGCAGAAGTTCACAAATAATCAGAAGAGGTGAAAATCATGAAGGAAGGAATCCATCCGTCTTATTATCAGGCGACTGTAACTTGCAACTGCGGAAATACATTTACCACAGGATCTACGAAAAAGGATATTCACGTAGAAATCTGTTCCAAATGCCATTCGTTCTATACTGGTCAGCAGAAAGCGGCTGCGGCTCGGGGACGTATTGACAAGTTCAACCGGAAATACGGAATCAACAAATAGGAATGTAAGAGTAAGTTTAGGGGTGAGGTTTGTGGAAATCTCACCCTGTTTTGCATCATAGATACATCATTGATTTAGAAAGGTACAAGCTATGAAATCATCGGGAATTGGCGGCCAGGCCGTGATAGAAGGAATCATGATGAAAAACAAGGATGTGTACTCCATTGCTGTGCGCAGGCCGGATGGCGAGATCGACGTGCATCTGAGCACCTATGACAGCGTTGCGGGTAAGGGGAAGCTGAGAAAAATTCCCATTCTCCGCGGAGTCATTAACTTTGTGGATTCCCTGGTCCTGGGCATGCGCTGTCTGACCCATTCGGCCAAATTTTATGATGACGAGGATATGGAGTCTTCCCGGGCGGATGATCTGATCCAGAAGATCTTTAAGGATAAAGCGGAAAGCGTGGTAATGGGACTCACCGTCACCTTTTCCATTGTCATGGCAGTGGCCATTTTTATGATCCTGCCCTATTTTGTGGCGGACTATCTGAAGGCCTACATTGTGTCGGATACGGTTCTGGCTGTAGTGGAGGGAGCGATCCGTCTATTTTTGTTTGTTATATACGTGCTGCTGATTTCCCGTATGAAGGATATTCAGCGGGTGTTTCAGTATCACGGGGCAGAGCATAAATGCATCAACTGCATTGAAAACGGCTGGGAGCTGAACACGAAAAATGTGCGCAAGGCTTCCAAACATCATAAGCGTTGCGGCACCAGTTTCATGCTGGTGGTCATGGTCATCAGTATTATTTTCTTTATTTTTATTCGGGTGGATTCCCCTATTCTCCGTGTACTGCTGCGCATTGCATTGGTTCCGGTTATCGCAGGGGTTTCCTATGAGTTTATCCGGTTTGCCGGAAATACGGATAATTTCCTTATCTGTATTTTGAGCCGTCCCGGCATGTGGCTTCAGGCCCTGACTACCCGGGAGCCGGACCGGAAGATGATGGAAGTAGGCATCGCAGCCGTGGAAGCGGTGTTTGACTGGCGGGCTTATCAGGCGGAGCAGGGGATTGTCCATGAGTCTCTGGACGACGAGCTGGAGCTTTATGGGGAAAATTTCACTCCGGAAAGCCTGGAAGGGGAAGGGACAGAGACAGAGTCAGAGGGAAAAAGGGTTTCGGCAGTCCGGGAGACTTCCGGCGTCTCCGGCCGCAATCTGAATTATGGAAGATCCGGCGCATATAAGGATATTATAACGGAAGTGGATCTGGAGAGCTTTGAGGATACCGCGGAGAGAGCAGACTGGACGAATCAGGAGGCGTCTGCAAAAGCAGATAAGGAGCCCTGGAAGGAAGCGTCTGTAGAGGCGGAGGAAGAGCCCTGGAAGGAAGCGTCTGTAGAAGCGGAAGAAGAGCCCTGGAGGGAAGCGTCTGTGGAAGTGGAGGAAGAAACCTGGGAGGAAACGCCTGTGGAGGCAAAGGAAGAATCCTGGGAGGAATCACAGATCCCGCAGGAGGAGTTCCGGGATACGAAGACAGAATGGAACGCAGATTCCGAAACCAGGGATGAAGCGGAAACAGACGTTGAAACCAAAGGAAAGGCGTCTGAGGAGGGCAAGACGAAAGATAAACCTGGAAAACAGAGCCGGAAAGCGCCAGAGGAGGAAGGAGATCAGGAAATTCCTGTGGTGCAGGAGTGGAAAACCGAGAAGGTGCGGGATTTCCCCAGGAGAGGATCTGGGGGGACAAAAGTGCCTGGAACAGGGAAGAAGGGGACTAAGCCTGCCCGTAAGAGAAAAACAGAGGAAATTCCCTCGGATATTGTAGATATTCTGGAGGAGTCCAAAAAGCCATGACACTGCGGGAAGCTTATGGATATGGAAGCTCCTATCTGGAGAGCCAGGATATTTTGGAGGCAGATCTGGACGCCTGGTATCTGCTGGAGCACGTGACAAAGAGGAGCAGAAGCGATTATTACGCCCATGGAGAGGAACAGCTTGCCCCGGTTCAGATTATTTCTTATAAGAAGCTTTTGGAGAAACGGGGAGGCAGGATTCCTCTGCAATATATCACGGAACAGCAGGAATTTATGGGATTGTCCTTCCATGTAAATGGGGAGGTATTGATTCCCCGCCAGGACACGGAAACCCTGGTGGAGGAGGTGCTGAAAGACCTTCGCCCCGGCATGCGGGTGCTGGATCTGTGCACAGGCAGTGGCTGTATTCTCATTAGTCTTTTGACCATGTGCCCGGGCGCTTTGGGAATGGGAACGGATATTTCCCCTACTGCGCTGGCAGTGGCCAGGGAGAATGCAAAGCGTTTGGGCGTACAGGCGGATTTTCGCAAGAGCGATATGTTTGCCCGGATTTCCGGGGAGCCCTTTGACTGTATTGTATCTAATCCCCCTTACATTGCCAGTGGGGAAATCGAGAGCCTTATGACAGAGGTGCGGGAGTATGAGCCCCGAGAGGCCCTGGACGGAGGCGCGGACGGCCTGGACTTTTACCGAATCCTGGCACAGGAGGCAGGAAGCTTTCTCAAAGAACAGGGAGGGCTGTATGTGGAAATCGGCTGTGATCAGGGGCGTCAGGTGTCGGCGCTTTTGCGGGAGGCCGGATTTTCCCAGGTGGCTGTGATTCGGGATCTGTGCGGAAAGGACCGGGTGGTTCGGGGAACCTGGGAGAGACAGGCGGGCAGGCGTGACTTTGGTTAGCTGCCTGCGGGAATAAATAGAGGAGATTAGAAAAATGTTTGATAAATTGGAAGACCTGCTTTTGCGGTTCGAGGATATTATGAATGAGCTGAACGAGCCTTCCGTGGTCAATGACCAGAACCGGTTTCGCCGGCTTATGAAGGAGCAGAATGATCTGCAGCCCCTGGTGGAAGCCTACCGGGAGTATAAGAAGTGCCAGGAGACCGTGGAAGAGAGCCTCATGATGCTGGATGAGGAAAGCGATGAGGAAATGCGGGATATGCTCAAGGAGGAATTGACCGCGGCCCGTGCACGCATCGAGGAGCTTACGCATACCTTAAAGATATTACTGCTGCCCAAGGATCCCAACGATGATAAAAACGTAATCGTAGAAATACGGGCAGGCGCCGGCGGGGACGAGGCCGCCCTGTTTGCGGCGGAGATTTATCGCATGTATGTCCACTATGCGGAGAGTAGGCGCTGGAAGATCGAGGTCATGGAGGCGGACGAGATCGGCATTGGCGGCATGAAGAGCATTAGCTTTATGATTAACGGCCAGGGGGCCTATTCTGTTATGAAATATGAGTCCGGAGTGCACCGGGTACAGCGGGTGCCGGAGACGGAGTCCGGAGGACGGATTCACACCTCCACCATTACGGTGGCTGTTATGGCGGAGGCCGAGGAAGTGGATGTGCAGATTGACGAGAAGGATATTCGCATTGACGTTATGCGTGCTTCTGGAAACGGCGGTCAGTGCGTAAACACCACGGATTCTGCCGTGCGTCTGACCCATTATCCTACAGGAATTGTGGTGTACAGTCAGACAGAGAAATCACAGCTGCAGAATAAGGCCAAGGCGTTTGCCCTGCTGCGCACCAAGCTTTACGACATGGAGTGTCAGAAGGCTCACGACGCGGAGGCGGAGGCCAGGAGAAGCCAGATTGGCACGGGAGACCGCTCCGAGAAGATTCGTACTTACAATTTCCCCCAGGGGCGTGTGACGGATCACCGGATCGGGCTTACCCTGTATAAGCTTGACAAGATTATGAACGGAGACATCCAGGAAATCATAGACGCCTGCATTGCGGCGGATCAGGCAGCCAAGCTGACCAAGATGAACGAGTAAAACAGACCGTATCTGAGGAGATATGAAAGAGAAAGCTGCCCCCTGGTCAGGGTGAGAAGCTTGAAACAAGAGGAGGAATGAAAAAATGGGAAAGTATTTTGGAACAGACGGTTTTCGGGGAGAAGCCAATGTAAAGCTGACCGTGGAACACGCCTTTAAGGTGGGACGGTATCTTGGCTGGTATTACGGCAGAGAGCACAAGGCCAAGATCGTTATCGGAAAGGATACCCGCAGGAGCAGCTACATGTTTGAGTATGCTCTGGCAGCAGGTATCACGGCTTCCGGGGGAGACGCCTATCTTCTCCATGTGACCACCACCCCCAGCGTATCCTATGTGGTGCGCACCGAGGGCTTTGACTGCGGTATTATGATTTCCGCCAGCCACAATCCCTTCTATGACAACGGCATTAAGGTCATTAACGGCAACGGCTATAAGCTGGAGGCTGAGGTGGAGGCCAAGATCGAGCGGTATCTGGATGGGGAGAGCGCGGAGCGGCCCCTGGCCACGGGAGCGGACATTGGACGCACGGTGGACTTTGCCGCAGGCCGGAACCGCTATATCGGCTATCTGATTTCCCTGCCCACCCGGTCCTTTAAGCATATGCGGGTAGGTCTTGACTGCGCCAACGGCAGTTCTTCCGCCATTGCCAAGAGCGTTTTTGATGCCCTGGGAGCCAAGACCTATGTGATTCACAATGAGCCGGACGGCACAAACATCAATACGGACTGCGGATCCACCCATATTGAGGTGCTGCAGCAGTTTGTGCGGGAGAAGCATCTGGATGTAGGATTTGCCTACGACGGTGATGCAGACCGGTGTATTGCAGTGGATGAAAATGGAAATGTGGTGGACGGAGATTTAATTCTCTATATTTGCGGAAAATATATGAAGGAGCAGAATGCACTGCGGGGAGATACCATTGTCACCACCATTATGTCAAACCTGGGACTCTACAAGGCCTGCGATAAGATCGGCCTGAAATATGAGAAGACAGCAGTAGGCGATAAATATGTCTATGAGAATATGACCCAGAACGGATTTCAGCTGGGCGGCGAGCAGTCGGGACATATTATCTTCAGCAAGCATGCCACCACAGGAGACGGGATCCTTACCTCCCTGAAGATCATGGAGGTGATTCTGGAGAAAAAGGCGTCTTTGGCTACCCTGGCTTCCGAGGTGAAGATTTATCCCCAGCTTCTGCAGAATCTGCGGGTAACGGATATGGATGCCACTTTGAATCATCAAAAGGTGCAGCAGGCCATAGAGACCGTGGAGAAGCGTCTGGGCGAGGAAGGCCGGGTGTTGGTGAGAAAGAGCGGCACAGAGCCTTTGCTTCGCGTTATGGTGGAGGCTCAAAGCGACGAGCTTTGCGAGGAATGCGTGCTCTCCATTATCAATGCCATGAAGGGCGTGCAGTAGCTGTTTCCCCCTCTGGCTGCGGGGGAAGCAGATTCGGGAAAGAAGGAGAAGTAGATTTCATCCATGGAGAGAACTGCTCCGGTTATGAGGGAAGCAAATCCCCGAAGAGAAGGATGGCCTGGGGATAGGGAGAAAAAGAAAAGAGAGAAACAAGAGGGAAAGCAATGAAAAAAACGGCGTTGGTAGTAATGGCAGCCGGTATCGGCAGCCGCTTTGGCGGGGGGATTAAGCAGCTGGAGCCCGTGGGTCCCGGCGGAGAGATTATTATGGATTATTCCATCCATGATGCCCTGGAGGCAGGCTTTGACAAGGTGGTATTCATTATCCGGAAGGATCTGGAAAAGGATTTTAAGGAAGTGATCGGAAACCGCATGGAGAAGCTGACAGAGGTTTCCTATGCTTTTCAGGAGCTGGATGATCTGCCAGAGGGCTTTGAGAAGCCTAAGGATCGCACTAAGCCCTGGGGAACCGGCCAGGCGGTTCTGTGCTGCAAGGAGCTTTTGCAGGAGCCCTTTGTGGTCATTAATGCAGATGACTACTACGGGAAGGAAGCCTTTGTGAAGGTCCACGAGTACCTGGTACAGGAGCATCCGGATCAGGGGAAACTTGACTGTTGTATGGCTGGTTTTATTTTGGGAAATACCCTAAGCGATAACGGAGCTGTGACCCGGGGAATCTGCCAGGTGGAACATGGATCGCTGAAGAAAGTGGTGGAAACCCGGGGCATTGTCAAAACCCCTCAGGGAGCGGCGGCGCCGGGACCAGATGGTGAGTTGGTTCCGGTGGATGCAGGAAGCCATGTGTCCATGAACATGTGGGGCCTTATGCCGGAATTTCTGCAGGAGCTGGAGCAGGGCTTTGGAGAGTTCCTGAGTCAGGTGGAGCCGGGAGATCTGAAGGCAGAGTATCTGCTTCCCACGATCATAGACGGGCTTATTCAGTCCGGAAAGGCTTCTGTGGAGGTGCTGGAAACCCAGGATAAATGGTTCGGAGTCACCTACCGGGAGGATAAAGAGACCGTGGTGGAGGCCTTTCGGGAGCTGATCGCAAAGGGCGTATACAAAGAAAAGCTGTTTTAATTGTACAAAAGAGCATTGCTGGGGCGGTGCTCTTTTTAGTAAAACAGTTCAGCCAGAGCCAGACGGCTGGCAAATCGAGCTTGCTCGAATTTGACAGTTGTTCTGCGCTCTGAGGGAGCGCCCGCTTATGAGCAAGGTTAGCTGCGAAAGCAGCGGGAAAGCGCCGCAGGCGCCCTTGCGAATGGGCGCGGGCTGAACGGACTGCAGCCAAAGGCGCGAAGGGGGAGAAAAATAGTGAAAACAGGAACTCTGTTGAGGCGATTTCTGCCTTACTACAGAAAATATGTGGGGATCATGGCGATGGATCTGTTTTGCGCGGCGCTGACCACGGTCTGTGAGCTGGTGTTACCCCTGATCCTGCGTTATATTACGGATATGGGGATGAATGATCTTTCCTCCCTTACCTTACGCACGATTCTTACCATAGGCGCCGTGTATTTTGCGCTGCGGATCATTGACGGAATGGCAAGCTTCTATATGGCCTACACAGGTCATGTCATGGGAGCCTCCATTGAAACGGATATGCGGGAGGATGCCTTTGCCCACCTGCAGAAATTGTCCGACAATTATTTTAACAATACCAAGGTGGGACAAATCATGTCCCGGATCACCAGCGATCTCTTTGACGTGACAGAGTTTGCCCACCATTGCCCGGAGGAATTTTTTATCGCCTTTTTGAAGGCTTCCGTGTCCTTTGTAATTCTGGCCCGGGTGAATCTGCTGCTGACCGTGATTATTTTTCTGCTGATCCCGGTTATGGCAATTTCCTGCACCTATTTTAATCTGCAGGTGCGCAAAGCCTTTAAGCTTCAGAGAAATCACATCGGAGAGCTGAATGCCCGGATTGAGGACAGCCTTCTGGGAAATAAGGTGGTGCGGGCTTTTGGCAATGAGGCTGTGGAGCTGGGCAAGTTTAACCGGGATAACCAGGAATTCCTGAAAATTAAGAGGCAGACCTATAAATATATGGCGGCCTTTCAGAATACGATCCGGATTTTTGACGGTCTCATGTACGTGGTGGTTATTGTAGCCGGAGGCATTTTCATGATCCGCGGCTTAATCGCTCCGGCAGATCTGGTGGCATATACCCTGTATGTGACCACTCTGTTGGCCACCATTCGCCGGATTATTGAATTTGCGGAGCAGTTTCAGAGAGGCATGACCGGCATTGAACGCTTCACGGAGCTTATGGATGCCAGTGTGGACATTTTTGACGAGGAGGGCGCAGTTCCGCTGGAAGAGGCGGCAGGGGAGATTACCTTCCGGCACGTATCCTTTTCCTATCCGGACGATGACGTGCCGGTGCTGGAGGATATTGACCTGACTATTAAACCCGGAGAGAAGGTGGCGCTGGTGGGCCCCTCCGGCGGAGGCAAGACCACGCTCTGCAACCTGATTCCCCGGTTTTATGATGCTACTCAGGGAGAGATTTTGCTGGATGGAAAAAATGTGCGGGAGATTACGCTGAAAAGTCTGCGGAACAATGTGGGCGTGGTGCAGCAAGACGTGTATCTTTTTTCCGGAAGCGTCTATGAGAACATTGCCTACGGACGTCCGGGAGCGTCCCGGCAAGAGGTGGTGGAGGCGGCCAAGCTTGCCGGAGCCCACGAGTTCATTGAGGAGCTAAAAGACGGCTATGACACCTATGTGGGGGAGCGTGGTGTGAAGCTCTCAGGAGGCCAGAAGCAGCGCATCAGCATTGCCCGGGTGTTCCTAAAGGCTCCCCGGGTGCTTCTGCTTGACGAGGCTACGGCGGCTCTGGACAATGAGAGTGAGCATCTGGTGTCCGAATCCCTGGACCGGCTGGCGGCTGGCCGGACTACTCTCACCATTGCCCACAGGCTCACTACCATTCATGGAGCGGACCGGATTTTGGTGCTCTCAGGGAACCGCATTGTGGAGGAGGGGAATCACCAGACGCTCCTGGAGCGGAAGGGCATTTACTATCAGCTCTATACCTCCGCGGACGTTACGGGAAAGAAAGCGGATATTACAGGAAAGAAATCAGAGGAGCCTTGAGAAAAAGGGCCCCGAGAACAGGAGATTTTTATGGACATACAATTTAAACGGCCGGAGCTTTCAGACCGGGATTTGATTCAGAAATATCTCTCTCAGCGAAAGACCAGGAGCTGCGAGATGACATTTGCCAATGTGTATCTGTGGAGCCGCCACTATCCCACTGGCTTTGGGGTGGTGGAGGACATGCTGGTGTTTGCAAATCTGGAGGGGGAGACTTCTTTTACTTTTCCCTGGGGGGACAAGGATCCCAGGCCAGCCCTGGAAACTCTCATGGCCTATTGCCGGGAGAAGGGAGTGCCCTTCCAGCTGCACAATGTGACGCAGGAAAGCTTCGCCATGCTGGAGAAGCTGTATCCGGGCCGTTTTTGGATCGAATATGACCGGACCTATGCGGATTATGTTTATGAGACAGAAAAGCTTGCAAATTTGTCCGGGAAAAAGTATCATGGAAAAAAGAATCATGTGAATAAATTTATGAAAACCTATACCAACTGGAGCTATGAGCCAATGGGCCCGGAAAATGTGGAAGAATGTTTTCAGATGGCTCTTCGCTGGCGGGAGCTGAACGGCTGTGAGGCGGACGAAGAAAAGCTGGCGGAGATCTGCGTTACCTTAAATTTCCTGCGCCTGTTTCGGGAGCTGGAGATGCGGGGCGGCCTTTTGCGGGTAAACGGGGACGTGGTGGCCTTTACCATGGGGGAGCCGGTGTGCGACGACACTTTAGTGGTGCATATTGAAAAGGCATTTCCGGACATCTCTGGCGCATATGCTGTCATAAACCAGCAATTTGCCATACATGAGGGAGCGGGGTTCCTCTACCTGAACCGGGAGGACGACGTAGGCGAGGAGGGCCTGCGGAAGGCAAAGCTGTCCTATCATCCTGCGTTTCTGGTGGAAAAAGGCGTGGTGCGGGAGAAGAACATTTCCTGAATATTCCCTTGCGTTGAAGGAGAGGCGGAAAAACCGCGTTACCTGAGCTATGTGAGAAAGAGGAAGGAAAAGTGCGTCTTTGGCCCCGAAGGAGAAGCGCAGATAAACTGCATACAAAGGGAATGGAAAAGAACGGGAATTGGTGAAAGAGGAGAACAGACAGATGAAAAACTGGGAGAAGAATATTCGTAGGGTAATTCCCTACACGCCGGGAGAACAGCCAAACTGTCCGGATATGATTAAGCTTAACACAAACGAGAATCCTTATCCGCCTGCCCCCGGGGTGGAGAAGGCGTGGGGAGAACTGGATGTACCAAGCCTTCGGCTGTATCCGGATCCGGCCTGCAGCCTGCTGGTAAATGCCCTGGCAAAGCGCTGCGGCGTGGGAGAGGATCAGGTTTTTGTGGGCGTGGGCTCAGATGATGTGCTGGCCATGTGCTTCCAGACTTTTTTTAATTCCAAAAAGCCTGTTTTATTTCCGGATATTTCCTATTCCTTTTACCCGGTTTGGGCGGAGCTTTTCGGGATTCCCTATGAGACCACGGCCCTGGACGAGGAGTTTCGCATTGTGAAGGAGGAGTTTTACCGGGAGAACGGGGGCATTATTTTCCCTAATCCCAATGCGCCCACCTCCCTTTTGTTGGAGCAGAGGGATGTGGAGGAGATCATAGCACATAATCCGGACAGTATTGTGATTGTGGATGAGGCCTATATAGATTTTGCAGGGGCGCCCTCTGCAATGAAGCTATTGGAAAAATATGACAACCTGTTGGTGGTGCAGACCTTTTCCAAGTCCCGGTCTCTCTGTGGTATGCGGGTCGGATTTGCCGTGGGATCGCCCAGGCTTATCCGATATCTGAATGATGTGAAGTATTCCTTTAATTCCTATACCATGAGCCTGCCTGCCCTTACGCTTGGAGCTGCGGCTGTGGCGGATGAAGCTTATTTTCAGGAAACGACCAGGAAGATCTGCGCCACCCGGGAGAGGAGCAAGGAGGCTTTGAGAAAGCTGGGGTTTGTTTTTCCGGAGCCGGCGGCCAACTTTATTTTTGCATCCCATCCCAAGTGTGATGCCAAAGCCCTGTTTGAGGCCCTGAAGGAGAGGCGGATTTTTGTCCGCTATTTTGACAAACCCCGGATCAACCAGTATCTGCGGATTACCATTGGTACAGACGCGCAGATGGAGGCGCTGTTTGGGGCGCTGGAGGAACTGGTTTCCAAGCCTGTTTTTGAAAACGGATATTGAAAGATGAGAGGAGAACAGTATGACAGAGACATTGGTACAGTGGTTTGTGACCCACCTGGGAGGGAGCGCGGCCAAGGAGCTCATTGTGTTTCTTATTTCCATGGTTCCGATTTTGGAGCTGCGCGGAGGACTGCTGGCTGCAGGGCCGGCCTTTCTTGACATTCCCATTCTGCGGGCCGTTCCCATTTGTATTGTGGGAAATGTGATCCCGGTGCCTTTTATTCTGCTTTTGATTCGGTGGATTTTCAAGATCATGAAAAAGACCAGGATTTTCCGCCCTCTGGTGGAATGGCTGGAGAATAAGGCTATGTCCAAGAAGGAGCAAATCGAAACCTATGGATTCTGGGGGCTTGTGCTCTTTGTGGGTATTCCCCTGCCCGGCACAGGGGCCTGGACCGGATCTTTGATCGCCGCTTTGCTGGGAATGAAGTTTAAGAAAGCCTTCCCGGCTGTGCTTCTTGGCATTGCCATTGCCACGGTGATTATGTCTGCCCTTTCCTACGGACTTTTGGGAGCTGTGTTTGGGTAATTTTGGGTAAGAGGTGAGGAGTATGAGGAAACGCTTGTTTTTTATCTACAATCCCCATGCGGGAAAGGAGCATATTCGGGGGAAACTGTATGGGATCATTCAGGCCATGGCCGACGCGGACTATGAGATTACCATTTATCCCACCAAATGCTATCTGGACGCCATGGAACAGATCATAGCTTTGCCGGATTGCTATGACCTGGTGGTCTGCAGCGGCGGGGACGGAACCCTGGACGAGGTGGTCAGCGGCATGATGCAGCGGCGGCAGCGGCTCCCCATCGGCTATATTCCGGCGGGAACCTGCAATGACTTTGCCCGCAGCATGAAGATACCAGGCGATATGACAAAGGCGGCCCAGATTGCCGTGACCGGAGAGCGGTTTGCCTGTGATGTGGGCTCCTTTAATGAAAACAGCTTTGTGTACATTGCGGCGTTTGGAATTTTTACGGACGTGTCCTATTCCACCAAGCAGGAAATGAAGAATGTGCTGGGGCATATGGCCTATCTTATGGAGGGAATGAAGCGCCTGAAAAAAGTGCGCTCCTATGAGCTGAAGGTGACCAGTCAGGAAATGAGCTTTGAGGGAGACTTTCTGTTTGGAATGGTGACAAATTCCAAATCCGTCGGCGGCTTTAAGAGCATTATCGGAAAGAATGTGATCTTTGACGACGGCGTGTTTGAGGTGACTTTTATCCGCAGGCCCTCCAATGCCCTGGAGCTGCAGGAGATTTTGGCAGCCCTGGTGGTGGAGGAGATTGACAGCAAATACATGTATTCCTTCCGCAGCTCCCGCATTGTGGTGGAGTCGGAGGAAAAGATTCCCTGGACCCTGGATGGAGAGTTCGGCGGAGAACATAGCCATGTGGAGATCCGGAATAACCGGCAGGCCGTGGATATTATCATTGCAAAGGAACGGCGGGCAGCCATTTCCCTGGAAGCGGCTCTGGAGGCGGAGGGACTCCTGGAAAGCCAGCGGCTGGAGCCGGCTGGGCCGGACACATGGGAAAGTCCCGGGGAAGAGAGGCTCTTGTTGCCAAAGTATCCGGGTTAAAGACAGAAAGAACGGGTTTTAAACCTGTGAAAAAGAGAAGGTGAGTGCATATGCAGGATATGAGAAGTATTTCGGAAATGTTTGGTGAGCAGGTGTTCAATGACACGGTCATGCAGGAGCGTCTGCCTAAAAAGATTTATAAGGAACTGAAAAAAACCATTGCCCAGGGCAAGGAGCTGGATCTGGCCGTGGCTGACGTGGTGGCTCATGAGATGAAGGAGTGGGCCCTGGAGCAGGGCGCTACCCATTATTCCCACTGGTTTCAGCCGTTGACCGGAGCCACAGCGGAAAAACACGATGCCTTTTTGTCCGCCCCTCAGCCCAGCGGCAAGGTGCTCATGGAGTTTTCCGGAAAAGAGCTGGTGAAGGGGGAGCCGGACGCCTCCTCCTTCCCCTCCGGAGGGCTGCGGGCCACCTTTGAGGCCCGGGGCTATACGGCCTGGGACTGCACCTCCCCGGCCTTTGTGCGCAAGCGGAATGGGGGAAATGGGGGAATTTTGTATATTCCCACCGCCTTTTGCTCCTATAAGGGAGAGGCCTTGGATCAGAAAACGCCCCTTCTGCGCTCCATGGAAGCCATTAATATTCAGGCCTTGCGCCTTCTGCGTCTCTTTGGAAATCAGACCTCTATGCGGGTAACCCCTTCGGTGGGCGCGGAGCAGGAGTATTTTCTGGTGGACCGGGACAAGTACCTGAAGCGAAAGGATCTGGTGTTTACCGGGAGAACCTTGTTCGGGGCCATGCCGCCTAAGGGGCAGGAGCTGGACGATCATTATTTTGGCGTGATCCGGGAGCGCATTGCGGATTTTATGCGGGATGTGAACACGGAGCTTTGGAAGCTTGGCGTGTCGGCCAAAACCCAGCACAATGAGGTGGCTCCGGGACAGCATGAGCTGGCGCCCATTTACGCCGAGTGTAATGTGGCGGTGGATCACAACCAGCTGGTCATGGAGACTCTGAAGCTGGTGGCCTATCGTCATGGCCTCCAGTGCGTGCTTCACGAGAAGCCCTTTGCGGGAGTCAACGGCTCTGGTAAGCACAACAACTGGTCTTTGACCACGGACGACGGCATCAATCTTTTGGAGCCTGGGAAGACCCCTCATGAAAACGTCCAGTTCCTGCTGGTGCTGATCTGCGTGCTGCGTGCCGTGGATAAGCATGGAGCGCTGCTGCGGGAATCTGCGGCTGATGTGGGAAATGATCACCGGCTGGGGGCCAATGAGGCTCCCCCTGCCATTATCTCCGTGTACCTGGGAGAGCAGCTGGAGGATGTGCTGGCTCAGCTTATCAGCACAGGAGCAGCCACTCACAGCCTGAAGGGCGGACATTTACATACAGGAGTCCGGACCCTTCCGGATTTCGCCAAGGATGCCACAGACCGGAACCGGACCTCACCCTTTGCCTTTACGGGAAATAAGTTTGAGTTCCGCATGGTTGGCTCCAGGGATTCCATTGCCTCTGCCAATGTGGTGCTGAACACCATTGTGGCCGAGAGCTTTGCGGATGCCTGCGACCGTCTGGAAGGGGCGGAGGATTTTGAGCTGGCGGTCCATGATCTCATCAAGGAATACGCGTCTGCCCACCAGCGCATTGTCTTTAACGGCAATGGTTACTCTCAGGAGTGGGTGGAGGAGGCTCGGGAGCGGGGACTGCCCAACCTGACCTGTATGGTGGAGACTATTCCGGCCCTGGTGTCTGAGGAGACGGTGAAGCTGTTTGAACGGTTTGGGGTATTTACCCGGGCAGAGCTGGAATCACGGGCAGAGATTAAATATGAGACCTACACCAAGGCCATGAACATTGAGGCCAGGGCCATGATCGACATTGCCAGCAAGCAGATTATCCCGTCCGTAGTGCGCTATACCACAGCTCTGGCATCCTCTATCAACCAGATTAAGGAGGCCTGCGGGGAGGCCAATATCAGCGTGCAGATCGAGCTTTTGAAGGACTGCTCCACAGGTCTTTCGGCCACCAAGGCGGCTTTGAAGCAGCTGATCGCCCTGACGGACCGGGCGGAGGAATACCCGGAGGGGCGGGAGCGGGCCTGTTATTTCCGGGAAAAGGTGGTGCCGGCCATGGAAGAGCTGCGCTGTCCTGTGGACAAGCTGGAGATGCTGGTGGCCAAGGACATGTGGCCCATGCCCTCCTACGGGGATTTGCTTTTTGAAGTGTAAAGTTTCTGGAGACAGAATGCAAAAACTATAGATCCGGCGAAGCGGATGCGGGACCGGAGGATCCCTTCCGCAGCCAGGCGTTCCAGACAATGGAGAGAAATGCTGCGGCTACGGCGATGATAACAGTGCTCATGCCGCCCAAGATTCCTACGCGCTGGGAGATGAGGCCGATGACAGAGGGCATGAGGATGGCGCCCAGGCTTCCGAAGGTCATGAGGAAGCTTAAGGCCATAGGGTATTCCTCGGCCAAGAAGCCTACGTCTGCCACGGTGGTGGGATAGAGGCCGGCCATGAAAAGACCGATTCCCATAACTCCCACAGCAGAGGCCAG
Organism: Lachnospiraceae bacterium; assembly: GCA_022796795.1. Classification (GTDB taxonomy): domain Bacteria; phylum Bacillota; class Clostridia; order Lachnospirales; family Lachnospiraceae; genus RGIG4284. The sequence continues at coordinate 14,978 of JAAWJI010000012.1, forward strand.
GGGGGAGCTGCCAAACAGCAGCAGGCAGAAGAAGATCAGGTAGCCTGCGGCGCTTCCCAGGAGAAAGATGGATTTTTTGATCCGGGTGGTCAGAACAGCGCTGAGGAGGCGTCCTGCCAGCATGACGATCCACAGGACGCTGGCCATGATCTGGGAGAACTGGGGGCTCATGATTCCGGAGTCCTGGAGATAGATAATAAGCCAGCCGTTTACAGCCTGTTCGGCAGCCAGATAGGAAAAGAGAATACAGCAGGCAGCCAGAAAGCAGGGATGGCGCAGAAAGCCAAGACCTGAGCCGCTGTCTGCTTTTTTCTGGGGAAAATTTCTGGGAATATTTAGTTTCCGCAGCATGGGAAGCTGGCTTACCAGCAAAATCAGCTCCAAAAGCACGGCCAGCGTCCACAGATTGGCGCCCCGGCTTGCGCAGAACAGCACCAGCAGCGGACCTAAAAAGGCTCCCAGGCAGTAGATTCCGTGGAGCAGGTTCAAAGCCCAGGCTTTCCCGGTGGCCACGTCCGTGATAACAGCATTGTTGAAATTGCTGATGGCGCCCCGATTAATGCCGGTGAGGAAAAAAGCCAGCAACAGCAGCAGGGGATTTCCCGTAAGGAAAATCAGGAGAAATGCCATGACCCCGGCGCTGCACAGAATCATCATGCTTTTGCGCCGGCCCAGATACAGGGGCAGAAGGCCGCTGATAAAGCTGGAGATCAGATTTCCGATGGAATGGGAGGAGATGAGAAAACCGGACATCTCATAGCTGATATTGTAGGAAGCCCTTAAGTAAGGCTGCAGGGCTCCCACCATCAGGGCCATAATACCGTTGATGAGGTAGAGATAGCTGCAGCCGGTAAAAACGCGGGCGTCCTCTTTGGACAGCCCTTTTTGTTTCTCTGACATGATTAGATTCCTTTCCGGATTTTAGAGCTGGGGGCGTTGGCTTCCCACAAAGGAGAAGCAGTGGAATTTCAGCAGCGCTGTAAAGGAAAACCCCCAGAGCAGAGGAGGCGGGTGCGCCTCCGGCCCCAGGGGCTTTTGTAACGGCTATGTGGAAGAGCTGTCAAAGAAAATCAGTTCAGCTTAAAGCCGAAATAGCGTACCGCATTGTTGTAGGAAATTCCCTGCACCATCTCTTTCAGCGCCCGGTAGTCTGCGGGATACTCCCCGTTTTCTACCCAGCCGCCCAGAAGCTCACAGAGGATCCGGCGGAAATACTCATGGCGCGTGTAGGACAGAAAGCTTCTGGAGTCGGTGAGCATGCCGATGAAATTGCCCAAAAGTCCCAGGTTTGCCAGGGTGGTCATCTGCTCGGTCATGCCGGCCTTGTGGTCATTGAACCACCAGGCGCTTCCCTGCTGAATCTTGCCGATGGTATCCGCATCCTGGAAGCAGCCCAGAATGGTGCCGATGGAGGCATTGTCGTTGGGATTCAGGGAATACAGAATCGTCTTGGGCAGCTGATCCGTGGTGATCAGGGCGTTGAGGAAATCTGCCATCTGGGCAGAGGGAGCGTAGTTGTTGATGCAGTCATAGCCGGTATCCGGTCCCAGCTGCTGATAGCGCAGGGTGTTGTTATCCCGCTTGCAGCCATAGTGGAGCTGCATAACCCAGCCCCGGGCGTGATATTCTCTTCCCACAAAGATCATATAAGCTGTCTTGAATTTCAGCTGCTCCTCCAGGGTGGGAAGCTGCCCTGCCAGACGGCGGGCAAAAATGGCCTCCAGCTCCTCCTCCGAGGCAGGTGCGTACATCACATAGTCCAGGGCGTGATCTGACACGCTGCATCCGTGATCTGCGAAATAATCCATGCGTGCCTTCAGGGCAGCCTTCAGATCCGAGAAGGTTTTCACCGGAACGCCGCTGACCTGGCCTAAGGTGTTCAGGTAATCCAGATACTCCGGCTTTTCCATGTTCATGGCCTTGTCCGGACGCCAGGCCGGCAGCACCTGCACCTCAAAGGTGGGATCCTTAGCTAGCTTTTCATGCCATTCCAGAGAATCCACCGGATCGTCTGTGGTGCAGATAAGCTTTACGTTGGACTGGCGGATGATATTGCGCACGGACATGCCGTCTTCCTGCAGTTTGGCGTTGCACAGGTTCCAAACTTCCTCGGCAGTCTGGCCGTTCAGGCAGCCTGTGTATCCAAAGTAGCGCTGCAGCTCCAGATGGCTCCAGTGATAAAGGGGATTGCCAATGGCCTTCTCCAGAGTCTCCGCCCATTTCTGAAATTTCTCCCGATCTGAAGCGCCGCCTGTGATATAGTACTCGTCAATACCGTTGGAGCGCATCTGGCGCCATTTGTAGTGGTCGCCTCCCAGCCATACCTGGGTGATATTCTCAAACTTCCGGTCCTCGGCAATCTCCCGGGGATTGATGTGGCAGTGATAGTCCAGGATAGGCATGACAGAAGCGTATTCGTGGTACAGCTTCTGGGCCGTCTCGGTGGATAACAAAAAGTCTTTGTCCATAAATGGTTTCATGATAGTCCTCCTTAATATAAAATGATAATTTACCCTCAGCGGACAAGGGGCATGTATCCCTTTGCCCATTGAGAGTACTTTCAGATCAGAGAAAAAAACGGTTCGTCCGTGGTACCCCGGGCTATAAGCTTGGCAGACAGAACCGTCCGGGCCGGTACGGGTTCTCCCTCCAGCGCCCGGATCAGCAGGGAAATGGCGTTGGTGCAGGAGAAGGAAAGCTGATTGTCAATGGTGCTCAGCTCCGGATCGCAGCACAGGGCCAGCTTGGAATTGTTGTATCCCAGGATCGATAGCTCATGTGGAACAGAGATTCCATGGGAACGGGCAAATTTCAAAGCGCCAATGCCCATTTCATCATCGCAGGTCAGGATTACGTCAAAGGAATTCTTTTCCCACAGGGCTTCCAGGAAATCCCTGGTCTCGGCAATGGAACCATTGACGCAGGCGCTGTGAAAATCCTCCCGCTGTAGCCCCAGGTCCCGGCAGGCGTCCTCAAAGCCGGCCAGCTTTCTTTGGCCGCTGTAGGAGAGGGCGCGGTACAGGTACAAGGGCCGTTTGCGGCCGCTTTCCAGAAACCGCCTGGTGCTGGCGTGCAGGGCTTCGTAGTCGTCGCAGAGGGAGCAGTAGATCTGTTCCCCCTCCAGATATCCGTTTAAGATAATCACAGGAATCTCCTGAGCAGCCTCCAGAATATACTGGTTCTTTTCGGCTTCCGCCTCCACGAAGTTGGAACCCACCAGGATCACCGCATCCACCCGTTTGGACAGCAGCAGATCCAGGTATTTCTTTTTGGCTGCATGGTCATAGCCCGTGCAGCACAGCAGGGAATCATAGCCGTGAGAGCGCAGTCCCTGCTCCAAAAGGTAGATAGCCGAGGCCAGATAAGGGTCCGAGGAGTCGGCGCAGAGGATGCCTATGGTGTTCATGGTATTGAGCCCCAGGCCTCTGGCAAAGGCGTTGGGAGTGTAGCCTGTTTCTTCTATAATAGAAAGAATCTTTTGGCGGGTGGCTTCGCTGACCTTGCCGCTCTCGTTTAAAACCCGGGAGACAGTGGCGATGGAAACACCGGCCTTTTTGGAAATATCGTAGATATTCATAGGGAGCAGTCACCTCGCTTGTGTAAGTGCTTACATAATACATACCTATTATACATGCTGAAACAGGAAAAATCAATCGGAATTTTACAAAAATGACTAAAATATAATGGTAAACCTAATAAAAATTGATAAAGTAACGAAAAAACGCATTGACAACCAAAGACAAGTGAGCTAATATAAATGTAAGCATTTACATTGAGAGCGATAATAAGGAAGAATAGAGGAGAAAGGTATATGCAGGACTTTATCAAGATTCATCCCGATGACATGGTAGCGGTGGCCTTGCGGCCGCTGGAAAAGGGACGGGTGCTGGAGGTGTCCGGCACACAGGTGACTCTGCTGGAGGATATTCCCCAGGGACATAAGTTTGCGCTTCAGGATGTGGAGAGCGGAGCGCCGGTCATCAAGTATCAGGAACCCATCGGCGTGGCCAGGGAATCCATCCCCAGGGGAGCCTGGGTACATACCCATAACCTGAAGACAGGTTTGGGAGATCTTTTGACCTACACCTATACGCCTAAGGCCAAGGACCTGGAGCCAAAAGAGGCTGTATGCTTCCAGGGGTATCGCCGGGCTGACGGAAAGGTGGGGGTACGAAACGAAATCTGGATCATTCCCACTGTGGGCTGCGTGAATAATGTGGCCACCTCCATTGAGCGCCAGGCCCAGAAATATGTGTCGGGGACCGTGGAGGAGATCGTGGCCTTCCCCCATCCCTACGGCTGTTCTCAGATGGGAGAGGACCAGGACAATACCAGACAGATTCTGGCGGATCTGGTCAATCATCCCAACGCAGGGGCAGTGTTGGTGCTGGGTTTGGGCTGTGAAAACAGCAATATTGAGGAACTGAAAAAGTATATTGGCCCCTATGATTCGGAGCGGGTGAAATTTCTGGTTTCCCAGGAATGTGAAGACGAGATTGCCGAAGCTCTTCATATGATAGAAGGCCTGGCGGCGTATGCAGGGCAATTCCATCGGGAGCCGGTACCGGTAAGCGAGCTGATAATCGGCATGAAATGCGGCGGATCCGACGGCCTGTCTGGGATCACAGCCAATCCGGCTGTGGGAGCATTTTCGGATCTGCTTATCGCCCAGGGGGGAACCACCATACTTACAGAGGTGCCGGAGATGTTTGGGGCGGAGACCCTCTTGATGAACCGTTGTGAGAACCAGGAGCTGTTTCAGAAGACCGTGGATCTTATCAATGATTTTAAGAATTATTTTACCAGCCATAACCAGACCATTTATGAGAATCCCTCTCCAGGAAATAAAAAGGGAGGTATTTCCACCCTGGAGGACAAATCTCTGGGCTGCACCCAGAAATCCGGCAGCGCTCCGGTGCGGGGAGTGCTTCGGTATGGAGAGGCTGTAAAGACCAAGGGACTGAACCTTTTAAGCGCGCCGGGCAACGATCTGGTAGCCTCCACAGCCCTGGCGGCCTCGGGCGCCCAGATTGTGTTGTTTACTACGGGACGGGGAACGCCCTTTGCATCCCCGGTGCCCACGGTAAAGATTTCCTCCAATTCCGCTCTGTTCCAGAAAAAGGAAAACTGGATCGACTTCAACTGCGGCGTGCTGGTGGAGGATACGGATATGGAGGAACTGGCGGCTTCCCTGTTCCAGTATGTGGTGGCTGTGGCTTCCGGGGAAAAGGTGAAGGCGGAGAAGGCGGGCTTTCACGATATGGCTATTTTCAAGCAGGGCGTGACTCTGTAGGGGCTTGGGACGACCTGTGGAAAGAACCAAATTTGCAAGGAGTTCCCCGTTATGGATCAGGGATACGCGGATCCATGGCGGGATGGAGATAAAAGTAAGAAAAAGGAGAGTGTAATCATGAAAAAACTGTGCTATGCAACACTGGAAGAGCAGGGCTATGAAGGATATCTTTTGAAGGAGGCTCCGGAGCGGGTTCTGCAGTTTGGCGAGGGAAATTTCCTCCGGGCCTTTGTGGACTATTTCTTTGACATGATGAACGAGAAGGCTGGGTTTAACGGAAAGGTAGTGCTGTGCCAGCCCATTGCCCCGGGGCTTGCGGACATGATTAACCAGCAGGAGGGACTGTACACCCTGTATCTGCGTGGATTTGAAAACGGCCAAAAGGTCAATGACAAGCGGATTATCAGCTGTGTGAGCAGATGCCTGAATCCCTATAAGGATTACCAGGCTTTGATGGATTGCGCCAAGAACCCGGACCTTCGTTATATCGCCTGCAATACCACAGAGGCAGGGATCGTCTATGATCCGGCCTGCCAGTTTGCGGATCAGCCTGCGTCCAGCTATCCGGGCAAGCTGACGCAGTTCCTCTATGAGCGGTTCCAGCAGTTTGGCTCCCAGCCGGGCAAGGGCTTTGTGGTGCTTTCCTGCGAGCTTATTGACAACAATGGAAAAGAGCTGGAGAAGTGCGTGCTCCAGTATGCACAGCAGTGGGCATTGGGCCAGGATTTTGAGAAGTGGATCCAGGAGGAGAATATTTTCTGCTCCACTCTGGTGGACCGGATCGTAACCGGCTATCCCAGAACTGAGGCCGCGGCGATCAATGAGGAGAATGGATACGAGGATAACCTGATTGATACCGGAGAAGTTTTTGGATTCTGGGTGATCGAGGGACCGGAAAGCCTGAAAAAGGAGCTGCCCTTTGACAAGGCAGGCCTGCCTGTGCTGATTACCGATAACCATAAGCCCTACAAGCAGAGAAAGGTGCGCATCCTCAACGGCGCTCACACCAGCATGGTGCTGGGAGCTTACCTGGCCGGCCAGGACATTGTGCGGGACTGCATGGAGGATTCCGTGATCCAGGGCTTTATGAACAAGACTATTTATGAGGAGATTATTCCCACGCTGACATTGCCCAAGGAAGAGCTGGAGGGCTTTGCCGCTTCCGTAACCGAGCGGTTTAAGAATCCCTTTATTGATCACGCTCTGCTGGCTATCGCTCTCAACTCCACCTCCAAGTGGAAGGCCCGCGTCATGCCAAGCTTGAAGGGATATGTGGAGAAGTTTGGGGAGCTGCCCAAATGCATCACCGCATCCTTTGCCTTCTATATTGCGTTTTTCAGCGGTCATACCCTGACTGAGGAGGGACTGACGGGAACCAGAGGAGACCAGGAGTATACCATTAAGGACGACCGGTTTGTGCTGGAGTTCTTCGCAGAACACAAGAATGACGATCCGGCTGCCATGGCTTGCGCCGTATGCGCCAATGAAGCTTTCTGGGGTGAGGATTTAAGCAAGCTTCCCGGCTTTGAGGAGGCTGTGGCCGGTTATCTGGCCCAGATTCGTGACAAGGGAACCTATGAGGTAATGAAAGCGTGTCTGTAAATACAAAGGGAAGAATAGTCCCTGTGGAAACCTATGTGGATGATAAGGTATACCGGGATTTCAGCGATTTTGTCTCCTTTTCTGTGGGAAATCGCTGGATTTCCCTGGTAGCCATGCCGGTGCTCCTGCTTTTTCTGGGGGGCGTGAACTTCTATACCGGGAGCAATGCCCTGGGGTGGATCTGTGTGATCCTGGGGATTCTGGCGCCCCTGGGATACCTGTTTCGGTATGTGGTTTCGGTAAAGAATCAGATTCAGAAGTTTGAGCTGACCACTCCTCGCCTGTTCTATACGGTGACCGTATCGGACGGCGGGATCCACGTGGAGAACCAGACGGAAAAGGTAGATTTCAACTGGCAGCAGACCTACCGGGTCTATGAGCGGGACGAATACTTTTATATCTTCATTACCAAGGCTAGAGGATTTATTCTGCCTCTGCGGGACATGGAAACAGAAAAGGTTCGTCTGCTGAAATCGATTATTCAGGAAAATTTACCGCCCATCCGGTATATGGACCGGAGAAAGAGGCGGAGACAGGAGTAAATAACATGGCGGAAGTAAAATTTGACACCACACTGCGGGATTCTCAGGGAACCAGCGTGGAACCTATAAGCCCGGAAAATTTCGATCTGGACGCCTATGCAGACTATGAGGCCAAGCTTCTGGAGAAAAATAAAGCTTTCACAGAGGCGGACAGAGGTCTTCTGGTTTATCGCAGAGTGCGGGCGGACGGAGTGTTTTATGACAAGTGCCGGGATTTTAAGGAATCATTGGCTTTGCAGCTGGGAGCTTTGAAGACCAGCATGGCCTATAAAGCGGATATTGCCAATTTCCTGGAGCCCTGGTATGGCATTGGTTACATTGCCTCCTGCTTCGGGGCTTCTTATGGATGGACAGAAGGGCAGGCGCCCCATGTGACTGCCCAGTTTAAGAGCGCTCAGGAAATCCTGGATGCGGATTTTGTGCCCATTGCCCAGACGGCAGAGGGAAAGCACATTCTGGAGATGGTGGAGTATTTCATGGACCAGACCAAGGGGAAGGTTCCTGTGTCCTTCTGTGACCTTCAGTCTCCTTTAAATATGCTCACCTATCTCCTGCCTATGAACGATCTGTTTATGGAGGTGTATGATTCGCCGGATGAGCTGAAAAAGGCGGCGGAGCTGGTCAGCGGCCTGCTCATTGACTTCCTGAAGCTTCAGGCGGATCTCATCGGGGATGCCCTGGCAAGACCCGGACATGGCTTTGCCAGCAGCCGGGCTTTTCGCGGCGTGGGACTTTCCGACGACGCATCCATCATGCTCCAGGCCGAGGACTATGAAGACCTGTTTGTGGAAAGCGATGTGCGTATTGGACAATGCTACGGGGGTATGGTTTATCATTCCTGCGGCGTTTGGGAAAAGAAGATTGATATGGTGAAAAATATTTCTAATATCTGGATGGCGGACGGAGCCTTTACCATTGAGACCGATCCCTCCCCCAACAATCCCCAGGTCTTTGGCGACGCTTTTGCAGGCTCCGGCATTATTCTCAATGCCCGGGCGGTGGGAAATCCGGAAAACAGCTTTGCAGCCTTAAAGCAGCTGTGGAGACCCGGCCAGAAGCTGATCGCCGTAACCTACTGTAAGACTCCGGAGGAGCAGGAGCAGCTCTACGAGATGCTGCATCAGCTGGCAGGGGGCTGAAGGGATATGAAAGATCTGCCGGAGGGTCCGACTGATGCCCGGGAAGCATTGTGAGATAAGGGATAGTCTGGCAGTCGCAGGAAGTGACTGGCAGTCGCAGGAAGAGACTGCCAGTCCGGGATTATGAGAAGCAGAGGAAGCATGCTACAGGGGCTTCCGGAACAGGAGAACAAGTATGAAATATGATGTGACCTTTCACCCAAGCTGGTGGCATAAATACGCCGGGGTGGATTTTACCCAGGAATTTTTTGATGAGCCCGAATACCGGATGGAATGTGATCTGAAGATGAAAAAGGCTCTCTATGAGCATTTTGGAGACTATGGACTGGGTGAGAAGGATCCCAGGAAGCGTCCCCTTCTGGGAACGGATTTTCTGGCCGCCGGCTATCTGTATTCAGAGATCCTGGGCTGTGAGATCCGCTATGAAAAGGATACTTCTCCCCAGGTTTTGAGCCGGAATCTGGATGAAGAAGAGATCGGGGAGATCAAAGCTCCGAACCTGGACGAAAATCCGGTGTGGCAGCGGACGCAGAAGCAAATCGACTACCTGCTGGAAAACTATGGTCGGGTGGAGACCTATATCAACCTTATGGGCATCCAGAATATTGCCATGGATCTCATGGGTCAGGAGGTTATGGCCTCCTACTATACGGCTCCGGAAGAGGTGGACGCGCTGTTGTCTGAGATCACCAAAATGAGTATTGACATCGGAAAGCGTTTCAAGGCTCTTTCTCATGATATTTCCGGCGGCGTCACGGCTATTGTTCGTCAGGTCATGCCGGAGAATTATCTTACTTCCAACTGCTCGGTGGAGATGGTGTCTGATGAGCTCTATGAGAAATTCCTGCTGAAATATGACCAGCAGCTGGCAGATGCCTTCGGAAACTTTGGAATTCATCACTGCGGCCGTAGTATGGAGCATGTGGTGGAGGGCTATGCCAAGGTAAAGGGATTAACCTTCGCTGAGGTGGGAGCATTTTCCGATATTAAGGCAGTGCGTCAGGCATTACCCGGCGTATTCTTAAACGCCCGCTACAGTCCTGTGCGCCTGATGAAGGCCCAGAGAGAGGAAGTGTTTGCCGAGGTTGCAGATCTGGTGAAGAATGGAACCAATGGGGCAGGGCAGATTTCCGTGTCCTGCGTGGGGCTGGACGACAAGATAACGGATGAGCAGGTAAAGAACTTCCTGGATGCCTGTAAAGAAGCGGAGAGTCTCTGCTGAGTTTTGGCTGAGAAAGAACTAAAACGTTTGCGGAGAAAGCTGTTTGGTATAGAATATTCCTTTTTGCTATTAGGAAAATTGCATAAAATTTCAGAGAAAAAATCAGTAATAATGATTAAAATAGCGCTGAGAGGGTGTTCCTCATTGAGATACCATTGACATTCCCACAAAAAAATGATAAAATATAAATTGAGAAGAAGCTAAAACGTTTTATCATTAGCGAAAGAGGGATGTGGATGGAGCATGGGGACGAAACGGGTGTCGATCACGGATATTGCAAAGAAAACCGGAGTATCGGCCGGAAGTGTTCACCGTGCTTTAGCCGGAAAGCCGGGAGTCAGTGAAAAGACCCGGGCCTATATCCTGGAGGCGGCAAAGGAGATGGGCTATCAGCCCAATTACATCGCTTCCTCCCTGAAGCGCAGAACGCTTCGGATTCTGGCGGCTTTTCCTGCTTATACGTCCTACAATCGGTTCTTTTTTCCCTATGTATGGCAGGGATTTCGGGACTGTATTGCGGACATGGCGGATTACAACATTGAGGCTGTAGAGTTGCCCTACGCCATGGATCCCGGACCAGGTTCCCAGCGCCAGGAGCTTCTGGAGGCTTTTGATCGCTATGAAGGCGGCGTTGACGGTCTTTTAACCATCGGGCACATCAACAATCGGGATCTCTGTGCGGTGAAGCGCTATACAGATGCGGGAATTCCTGTGATTCTGGCCTGTGATGACAAGAAAAGCCTGGATCGCCTCTGCTGTGTGCAGGCAGATCATTTCTGCTGTGGCAGCCTGGCTGCGGAGCTTTTGTCCATGCAGATTCCAGCCGGCAGTCAGGTGCTGGTCTGTGCGGGAGACACTCTGGTGCCCTCCCACTATGAAACCCTGGAGGCTTTTGAGGGATATCTGAGGGAGCATGGCTGCAACATGGAGCTTATCAAGGTTCACGGCAGGGATCTGGACACAGGAACCTATGACCGGGTCATGGAGAAGCTTAGGGAATATCCGGGTATCCGGGGCGCCTACTCGGTAAACGCCACCAACGGCATTGTGCTGTGCAATGCGGTGACCAGGATGAAACGGGAGAGAGAGATCAGTGTAATTCTCAGCGACGTTTATCCAGAAAATATTGAGAACTTTAAGAAGGGGATTGTAAACAGTATTGTCTACAAAAATCCCTATCAGCAGGGATATCTGGCCACCAAAGCCATGATTGATTACCTGGTGAAGAATGAGACTCCAATCTCAGATGTGATACATGTACGCAGCGAGGTGGTGCTGCGCAGCAATCTGCATCTCTATGAGGAGACAGGATTGTAAGAATGATATTGGCAGGTCCAAAGACCTGAAATATAATGCTATATTTACATTTTACAGGAGGGTAATTTTATGAAAAGAAAAGTAATTGCTACCGTATTGGCACTGGCAATGACCATGTCCATGCTTGCAGGCTGCGGCTCCAAGAAAGAGGAAACACCTCAGGCGCCGGCTGCTGAGGCTCCCGCTGAGACACCGGCTGCTGAAGAAGAGGAAAAGGGGGAGACAGAAGCTGAGGCTCCCGCTGAGAGCACCGGCGAGGCTGAGATCGTTTTGAAGTATGCGGAGCTGAATCCGGACGGACATATCATGGATGAGTGCGCAGACTATTTTGCAGAGCAGGTAAGCCAGATGTCCAATGGACGTATTGAAATCGACGTATTCCCGGCCGGACAGCTGGGCGATGAGAAGACTGCTTATCAGACCATTCAGATGGGCGGCGGCGCAATTGACATCTGCCGCGGAAACACCAACTCTCTGGCAGACTTCGGCGCTGAGAAGCTGAACCTGTTCGGACTTCCCTTTATTTTCCAGGGACGCGAGCATCTGTGGAACGTGCTGGAGAGCGAGATCGGTGCAGATTTCCTGGCTGAGCCCCAGGAGAAGAGCATGGGCATGGTTGGCCTGTTCTACCTGGATGAGGGTTCCCGGAACTTCTTTACCGTAGAGAGCAAGCCCATTAACACCGTAGAGGATTTCAAGGGCCTGAAGCTGCGCGTTCCCACTACCCTGATTATGGAGGGAACCACCACTGCACTGGGCGCAAGCGCAACTCCCATTTCTTTCTCTGAGCTGTATTCTTCTCTGCAGACAGGCGTGGTTGACGGTGCTGAGCAGCCCCATTCCGGCTACTTCTCCAACAAGTTCTACGAGGTAGCTCCTAACTACACCCTGACCGGACATACCTACAGCCCCTCCATCATCCTCATGAGCGAGAGCGTATGGAACGGATTGAGCGCTGATGATCAGAAGATTCTTATGGACGCTGCAAAGGCAACCGAGCAGTACAACAAAGAGACCATCACAGAGCTGGATGCACAGCTGCTGGAGGACATCAAGGCTGCTGGCGCAAACGTAATCGAGATCACAGACAACACTCCTTTCGTAGAGGCAACTGCTGAGGTTACCGCTGAGTACACCAATACCGAAGAGCTGAAGGCTCTGTATGATCAGATCTTAAGCATGAAATAAGTGAAAACGACAGTTTAGAAGCGCATGAGGAGGAGAGGACAGCCTGTCTGTCTCCTCCTCTTGTGAGCAATCCCGAAAAGCCCCTTGCACCATCTTTCAGGCCGATTTTCCGCCAGTTGCACGCAAATTTAATTAACGTACACACCGTGTACGCCTCATAAATTTGTGCGCATCTGACAAAAAATCTGCTCTGAAATCTGGATGCAAAGACTTTCCGGGAATGCTCTTATCACGAAAGGAGGACTCCATGGAGAAGGTCACAAAGATTTTTGATTATGTGTATCTTTTTTTCATGACCATCTGTAAATTGTTTTTTATCGGCATGGTTGTGGTTACCGCATATGTGGTATTTGGCCGGTTTGTGCTGAATAACAGCCCGTCCTGGGGAGAAGAGCTGGCTCTGCTGTGCATGGTATATATGTCCATGATCAGTGCGGCTTTGGCTATCCGCAAGGACACGCATATCCGCATGACCATCATTGACCTGTTTTTGCCGGAAAAGGTGGTGGGATTTTTTAAGGGCCTGGCCCAGGTGGCAATCTTCGGCTTTTCCTGGTTTATGATTATCTATGGCTGGCAGTTTGCCCAGCTTATGGGAAGAAGTATGATGACCGGACTCCGGATTAAGTCCATGTACCTGTATCTGGCAATCCCCATTGCGGGAGTGGCCTTGTGTCTCATGGAGATTGAGCGTCTGATCAATTTCTTCTACAGAAGGAAGGGAGGAACGGTCAATGAATAGAGAAACCACCGCAATTCTGATTTTGATGGTTACCTTTGTGTTTTTTATCGTCTGCCGGTTTCCCATTGCCTTTGGAATCGGTATTTCCACCCTGCTGACCTGTCTGTATTTGGAGCTGCCTCTGATGCAGGTGGCGCAGCTCATGGTAAAGGGTGTGAATGTATTCTCGCTCATGGCTGTTCCCTTCTTCATTTTGGCCGGTGAACTCATGGGAAGCGGAGGTATATCGAAACGTCTGATTGCCCTGTCCAATGCCCTGATCGGGTGGATGCGGGGCGGTCTGGCCATGGTGAATATCATTGCCTCTGTATTTTTCGGCGGTATTTCCGGTTCCTCTACAGCAGACACCGCGTCTCTGGGAACCATTTTGATCCCCATGATGAAGGATGAGGGATATGATGAGGATTTCTCCACCTGTGTGACCATGGCTTCCTCTGTACAGGGACTTTTGATTCCGCCCAGCCATAATATGGTGCTGTACGCCACCGTAGCCGGTTCTGTATCCGTGGGACGTCTGTTCCTGGCAGGCTATGTGCCCGGCATTGTGCTGGCAATCGTGCTGATGATTTACAGCTATATCATATCCGTAAAGCGGAAATATCCCAAGGGAGATCCCTTCAATATAAAGAACGTGTTGAAGACCTGCTGGGACTCTATCTGGGGACTGCTGACCGTTCTCATCGTGGTAATCGGTGTGGTATTCGGTATGTTTACAGCTACAGAGTCTGCGGCTATCGCTGTCGTATATGCTCTTATCGTATCTCTGTTTGTATACCGGGAGCTGGATCTAAAGGGAATCTGGCATGTGCTGGAGCGGGGGTTAAATACCCTGGCAATCGTGCTGATCCTGATTTCCACTTCCACGGCTTTCGGATGGATGCTGACTTATCTGAAGATGCCGGAGCTGGTGGCAAACGCTATTTTAGGCGTTTCCGACAATAAATATGTAATTATGTTGATTATGAATGTGTTGCTGCTGGTTCTGGGCTGCGTTATGGATATGTCGGCTCTGATCCTGGTTTGTACGCCGATTCTTCTTCCCATCGCAACGGGAATCGGCGTGGATCCGGTGCACTTCGGCGCCATTATGATCCTGAACTTAGGTATTGGTTTGATTACGCCTCCCGTAGGCGGCACACTGTTTGTGGGAAGCGCAGTTTCAGGAATTAAGATTGAGAAGCTGTCCAAGGCCATGCTTCCCTTCTATGCCATGATGGTGATTGCACTGATGATCGTTACCTTCTGTCCCGGACTCGTTATGTTCCTGCCGAACCTGATGATGCCGGTGATGTAGATAAGCAGTTTAGCCATAACACAGACGACTGGCAAACCGGGCTTGCTCCAATTTGCCAGTTGTTCTGTATTATGAGGGAGCGCCTGTCTATGCCCAGGATTATCCGGGGCAGCAGTGGGAAAGCGCCGAAGGTGTCCCTGGGAGCGCCCGGCAATGAGCAAAAAGAGCTGCGATAGCAGAGGAGAGCGCTGGAAGCGCGATTTTGGGAATGGGCGTGGGATGAACGGACGGTGAGCCATAACTATTTGTAGAAAAGCTGGCGTAGAAAAGGAGTATGGAAATGCAGCAAGTGATTGAGCTGGAGCATGGGGCGGATATGAACGGGTATCTGGTCACAGATGAGGCCAAAGGAGCCGTGGTGATCTGCCCGGGAGGTGGATATGAATTTCGGTCTGCCCGGGAGGCGGAGCCGGTGGCCCGGGCCTACAATCGGGCCGGTTATCACGCCTTTGTGGCAAATTATCAGCTGGGGGAGGAGATGGAGCCTCTGGGATACGGGCCCCTTGTGGATCTGAGCCAGGCAGTGGCCTGGGTGAACAGCCATAAGGGCAAGCTTGGCATAGAGGGCAAGGATGTCTATGTCTGCGGATTTTCCGCGGGAGCCCATTTGGCGGCCAGCCTGGGGGTTCTGTGGAAGGATGCCAGCCGGTTTCCGGCGGGTACAGATCTTGCCCTTCATCGGCCGGATGCCATGATTCTGTGTTACCCGGTTATAAGCGCAGGAGAATGGGGACATCGGGGCAGTTTTGTACGTCTGGCTGGGGAGCAGCAGGAAGATCAGCAGAGATACAGTCTGGAAAAACTGGTGACCCGGGACGCAGTGCCGGCCTTTCTGTGGCATACGGCAGCAGACGACGGCGTACCGGTGCAGAATACTCTTTTGATGGCAGATGCTCTGGCGCGCTTTGGAGTGCCTGTGGAGGTGCATGTATTCCCCTATGGAGTCCACGGGCTTTCCCTGGCAACGGAAGAGGTAGATGAGCTGGTGAAGGGCCGTCTGGCAGACGCCCATGTGGCGCAGTGGATGGAGCTTTGCGTCCGCTGGATGGAAGTATGGAGGAATGGATATGAAACAGTATGAGATTCAGGCTCAGGGATTTCAGGTGCTGCACAACAGCGGCGGCTGGCGGCTGGCAGTCCACGGCTATGAGGAACAGGTAAACGGCATGGCCTCCCTGGCAAACTGGGGCAGGCATCTGGATTCCGAGGAAGCATTTGTACTTCTCCAGGGCAGGGCCTGGCTTTCAGAGCGGAGCGAAGCAGGAGAGCTTTTGGTTCAGCCTCTTCATCCGCTTCAGGTATATCTGGTGGAGACCGGAACCCGCCACGCCATTGTATTGGCACAGGACAGCCAGGTGCTGATTGCGGAAAACCGGGATATGGACAACAGCGTTACAGAGCCCATAAGCAGTCAGGATTTAGAGCAGATACGCCTGGCTTGTGGCACATGACGGAAAAGTCGGAAAATCCAGGGATTCATGTGGATGGACTTAGAAAGGTTCCACGTTTTCGGCGGCGTTTTGAAGGAGTAGGGTAGGGAAATCAGAATATATCAGAAGCTGGCTTGTATTTTGAAAGTCGTGGATACCCATGGGATCTGCTGTTTGAAGTATAGAGGATGTGTTTTTAGAAAAAGTCCCGGAAATGGGAGGATGCCAGGCAGCGGATCTGCCTGGCATTTATTATGAAAAAGTTTATTCAAATGGTAAGTTATAATCGTTTTAAAAAGGTGTTGCAGGATTGCTTTGTTGCTATGTTAGTATTATAGGAAAGAGAAATGAATGGAGTATGTAAAGGAGTTTAACGTTTTTTGAAAGATATATGAATAAAATGTGAACAGACACCCTTTGGGGGCCGGGAAATACGCCTGTATGATCTGGGGATCAAAGATAAAACCTTGTAGAAAACAGAGAAATTTGTAAAAATATTTCGAAGAAGAAAGTCAGGTTTCACAAAAATGAAAAAGCAGGAAAAAAGAGTTTGACTTTTCCTGAGAGACGCATATAATGGGGAGTAGCAAAACAAAGGCGTTTCTTGCGAAGAGCAGGAGGCGCCTTTTGGATTGCAGGGAAGCTTGGGGAAGAAGCTATGGGATGATACATTCCTGAAAATGTTCCCACATGCAAAACAGAACATACGGATAAATCGAAGGAGATTTTCAGTGGTCTAGGACCTGGAAATCTCCTTCTTTTTATGCACAGGCCCATGCAGAGAAAGTTTGCCGTTCATGGGGCGCACGGGCCGCGGGAGTAGGGAGAAAATCTTCCCTACTCGATGAAATGAAAAGGCCTGTGATTTGTGCAGGCAATTAGGAGGAATGATTATGAGTGAAGAGATTTTAAGTGCTGTAAACGGGCAAGTATTCGGCGTCTGGTTTCTGATCGGCGCAGCCCTGGTGTTTTGGATGCAGGCAGGCTTTGCCATGGTGGAGGCGGGATTCACCAGGGCAAAGAACACGGGTAATATTCTGATGAAGAACCTGATGGATTTCTGCATCGGCACCGTGGTATTTATTCTGATCGGCTTTAGCCTGCTGCTGGGGGAGGACCTGGCAGGACTGATCGGAAAGCCCGGGTTTGATATTTTTACCAGCTATGGGGAGTTTGACTGGTCCAATTTTGTATTTAATCTAGTGTTCTGCGCTACCACGGCCACTATTGTGTCAGGAGCTATGGCAGAGCGGACCAAGTTTTTATCCTACTGCAGCTACTCGGCAGTGATTTCCGCTCTGATTTATCCTATTGAGGCGCACTGGATCTGGGGCGGCGGATGGCTCTCCCAGCTGGGCTTCCACGATTTTGCAGGCTCTTGCGCCATTCACATGGTGGGAGGCATTTCCGCTCTCATCGGCGCTAAGATTCTGGGACCCCGGATCGGCAAGTTTCAGAAGGATCAGACAGGAAAGATTGTGAAGGTCAATGCATTTCCGGGACACAACCTTCCTCTGGGCTGTCTAGGCGTGTTTATCCTCTGGCTGGGCTGGTATGGATTTAACGGTGCGGCAGCCACATCTGTGGAGCAGCTGGGTTCTGTGTTTGTAACCACTACGGTGGCTCCGGCCATTGCCACGGTGGTGTGCATGGTATTTACCTGGGTGCGTTACGGTAAGCCGGATATCTCCATGTGTCTGAACGCTTCCCTGGCAGGCCTTGTGGCTATCACAGCTCCCTGTGATGTGACGGATGTGACGGGAGCCATTGTCATCGGCGCTGTGGCAGGACTGCTGGTGGTATTCGGGGTCTGGTTCCTGGATCATGTGCTGCGGGTGGATGATCCGGTGGGAGCTGTGGCGGTCCACTGCCTCAACGGAATCTGGGGTACCATTGCAGTGGGTCTGTTTGCCACCACCTCAGCGCCGGGCAACGACAGTCTGACCGGGCTTTTCTATGGTGGCGGCTTCCGGCTTCTGGGAATCCAGCTGGCAGGCTTCGCAGCAGTGGCAGCCTGGACAGCCGCGACCATTACCATAGCTTTTCTGGTGATCCGGGCAGCCGTAGGCCTGCGGGTGACAGAGGAGGAGGAGATCGTGGGACTGGATTCCTGTGAGCACGGCCTGCCCTCCGCCTATGCAGGATTTAGCATTATGGATATTGCCAACACCATGACCATGGAGGTGAACGAGAACACCAACCTGGGCGTGGAGGATTATCAGGCGGCTTCTCAGGCACAGAGGGCTGCAGCCGTAAAGGTGGCGGCTGGTCCCAAGTCCGAATCCGGGATCTACAAGGTTTCGATTATCGCCAAGCTGTCCCGGTATGATCAGCTGAAGAAGGCCATGAATGATATCGGCGTCACGGGCATGACCGTCACCCAGGTCATGGGCTGCGGGGTGCAGAAAGGAGCCGGAGAGCGGTACCGGGGTGTGGAAATGGACGCCACTCTGCTTCCTAAGGTAAAGGTGGAGGTGATCGTGGGGAATATTCCTGTAGATACGGTCATTGAGGCAGCTAAGAGGGCCCTCTACACTGGACATATCGGGGACGGCAAGATTTTCGTCTACCCGGTAGATAAGGTGGTAAAGGTCCGTACCGGGGAGGAAGACCTGGCAGCGCTGCAGGATGTGGAGTAATCATTCAAATGTTTAGACTTTTTTAACAAGTATTGGAAGAAAAAAGATAGTAATTTGAACGTTGCTGTGGTATACTGTGAATAACGAAAAAATGGAGAGAAGGTACCTCGACGCCTTCTGTTTCAGGAAAGGAACTGGGTGATACTATGAATAAGCTTGACGATCTGCTGGCAGCCTCCAGGCTCAATGAGCTGCTGCACAAAAAGGAAGTAGAGGAGAAAAATAAAAACACGCTTCTCTGGGTGCTGGCCGTTATCGGCGCTGTAGCTGCAGTGGCGGCTATTGCTTACGCAGTATACCGCTATTTTACCCCCGATTATCTGGAGGATTTTGAGGACGACTTTGACGATGACTTTGATGACGATTTCTTTGACGACGATGACGATGATGAGGACGACGACGAATAGTCAGAAAAGCAGGGAAATTGAAGGTAGGGCTGCCGCAGCAGTTTGCGGCAGCCTTTTCGTCTGTCTGAGGGGAGAAAAGGAAAGGCAACAGTCCGCATTGTTTGGTGAATGAAGACAGAAGATCTGGAAGGCAGAAGCGGAATATAGAACAAGAGCCTGTGAGCAGAAGAAAAATGGAGAACAAGAGCCTGGAAGGCAGAAGCGGAATGGAGAATAAGAGCCTGGAAGGCAGAAGAGAAATGGAGAATAAAAGACTTTCAGATAATTGAGAAGAATGAAAAAAAAGGGGAGAGGGATGGCTATGAAAAAGGGACAGATTTTCGAGGGGATCGTAGAGAAGGTGGAGTTTCCCAATAAAGGTATGGTGAGGGTGGAGGACCGACAGGTTGTGGTGAAAAACACGCTGCCAGGGCAAAAGGTACGCTTTGCCTTGCAGAAGCTGCGGAAGGGGAAGTGTGAAGGACGACTTCTGGAGATTTTGGAGCATGCAGAGCAGGAGGTGGAGGCGGCCTGTCCTCATTTTGGGGACTGCGGAGGCTGCACCTATCAGAATCTGTCCTATGAGGACCAGCTAAGGCTAAAGGAGCAGCAGGTTCGGGAGATTTTGGATGAAGCCATTTGCGGGAGAGGACATTCCTACAAGTTTGAGGGGATCCTGCCAAGTCCGGTTGCTTTTGGCTATCGGAACAAAATGGAGTTTTCCTTTGGAGATGCGTATAAGGACGGGCCTCTGGCTCTGGGACTGCACAAAAGGGGAAGCTTTTACGATATTGTGACAGCCGGGGACTGCAGGATCGCGGATGAAGATTTTGGACAAATTCTTCGGGAGACCCTTGCACTTTTTCAGGAGCTGGATCTTTCTTTTTATCACAAAATGCAACACACAGGATACCTGCGTCATCTTCTGGTGCGAAAGGGCGCAAAGACAGGGGAGATTCTGGCAGACTTAGTAACCACAGGTCAGCTGGATCAGGACAGAGAAAGGGAGATTCTGGAAATCTGGAAGGAGAGGCTTTTGGCTCTGCCATTGAAGGGAACCTTCAGGGGAATCCTTCACACCAGAAACGACAGTCTGGCAGATGTGGTGCAGAGCGATCATACGGAGGTTCTCTACGGACAAGAGCATTTTCAGGAGGAGCTTTTGGGGCTGTATTTTCAGATTTCTCCCTTCTCTTTCTTTCAGACTAATTCCCTGGGGGCCCAGGTGCTCTACGAGAAGGCCCGCTCCTATGTGGGGGAGACAGAGGATAAAGTAATCTTCGACCTTTACAGCGGCACAGGCACCATCGCTCAAATCCTGGCTCCAGTGGCAAGGAAGGTCATTGGCGTGGAGATTGTGGAGGAGGCGGTGGAGGCTGCCCGGATTAACGCGGCAAAAAACGGCCTGACCAACTGCAGTTTCCTGGCCGGGGATGTGCTGAAGGTGCTGGATACCATTGAGGAAAAACCTGATTTTATTGTGCTGGATCCGCCCCGGGACGGGATTCATCCCAAGGCACTGGAAAAGATTATTGCCTATGGGGTAGAGCAGATGGTTTATATCTCCTGCAAACCCACCAGCCTGGCCAGGGATTTGGAGGTGCTTTTGGAGCGAGGATATGAGGTGGAGAAGGCTGGGTGCGTGGATATGTTTCCTTGGTCGGGGAATGTTGAGACAGTTGTAATGCTTTCCCGCAAAAGTTATGACGGTGATGAAGTAATATAAAAATCCAAAGAAAACCAATACAAACAAGAATAGAACCCCTGGTTTCCCCCAGGCGGCACCTTCCCAATATTATTCAAAATATCCCATCCCTAACAGTAGGATTCTCCCCAAAAACCTCTATAATAATCTTAAGAATAAGCATGGGGAGGGAGAAGCATGAGATACGGATATTTTGACAATGACAAGAGGGAGTATGTGATTGACCGGGTTGACCTGCCTGTTTCCTGGACCAATTATCTGGGGGTTAAGGATCTGGCAATGGTGGTGAATCACACGGCGGGGGGATACGCTTTCTATAAGACTCCGGAATATCACCGGATCACCCGGTTTCGGGGAAATGCAGTTCCCATGGACTGGCCGGGCCACTATGTGTATCTGCGGGATGCGGAGGCGTGCATCAGGTTAAGGTGGTAATGGGATAGAAGAAAAAATAGGAGGGAACGGGATGATTAGATTTGGTACAGGAGGCTGGAGAGCTATTATTGGGGATGAATTTACAAAACGCAATATACAGACGCTGGCCTGTGCATTGGCGCGGAAAATGAAAGACGAAGGCGTGGCGGAGAAGGGAATCGTGCTGGGCTATGACAGGCGGTTTCTGGCCAAGGAGGCTATGCAGTGGGCGGCTGTGGTTTTTGCACAGGAAGAGATCAAGGCGTTTCTGATTAACAAATCTTCCCCCACTCCCCTGGTGATGTATTATGTGAAAACCCATGAGCTTCCCTATGGAATGATGGTGACTGCCAGTCATAACCCGGCGATTTATAACGGAATCAAGGTGTTTACCGCCGGAGGCCGGGACGCAGATGAGATGCAGACCAGGGACATGGAAAATTATATTTCCGATATCGATCCGGAGGCTGTCCGGGGGATGGAATATGAAAAGGCTCTGGAACAGGGAATGATTACGGAAATTTATCCTCTGAATGAATACCTGGACAGCATTATTTCGGCTGTGGACATGAAGGCTATCCGCCGGGCCAGGCTTAAGATTGCCTTAGATCCCATGTACGGAGTCAGCGAAACCTCTCTGAAGACTATTTTGCTGACGGCCCGCTGTGAGGTGGACACCATTCATGAACGCCACGACACCTTGTTCGGAGGCAAGCTTCCTTCCCCTTCCGCCAGCACCTTACGAGCCCTGCAGACCTATGTGATGGACAACGGATGCCATATTGGCATTGCCACAGACGGGGACGCAGACCGGATCGGCATCATTGACGATGCGGGAAATTTCCTGCATCCCAATGATATTCTGGTGCTGCTCTATTACTATCTGGTGAAGCACAAGGGCTGGCAGGGACCGGTGGTCAGAAATATTGCAACCACTCATATGCTGGACTGGGTGGCCGCCTCTTTCGGGGAGCGCTGCTATGAGGTTCCCGTGGGCTTTAAGTACATATCTGCCAAAATGCAGGAGACTGACGCGGTGATCGGCGGGGAATCCTCCGGCGGACTTACGGTCCGGGGGCATATCAGCGGCAAGGACGGAATCTACGCGGCATCCCTTCTGGTGGAGATGCTTGCGGTCACCGGAAAGAAACTGTCGGAGCTGACCAGGGAGATTCGCCAGGAGTGCGGGGCGATTTTTATGGAAGAGCGGGATTACTCCTTCTCCCAGGAGAAAAAGGCGGAAATGAACCGGATTTTGTTGGAAGAAAAGCAGATTCCGGAACTGCCCTTTGAGATAGAGCGAATTTCCTATCTGGACGGCTGCAAGGTGTATTTCAAAAACGGAGGCTGGGTGATTGCCCGGTTTTCCGGCACAGAGCCCCTTCTGCGGATTTTCTGCGAGATGCCGGAGCCGGAGGATGCCAAAAGGATCTGTAAAATTCTGGAAGAATTTCTGGGCCTATAGAAATTGTGTCCGATGAATCCGGAAAGCTTCGGGCATGCATACACTTTTTCATGGGAAAAGGATACAATGCTATGGGAACGATCTTAAAAAATGCGCTTCGGCCAATGAGTACCGGAATCAGATTTTGGGGAAAGAATAAAAAAACAGTTGACTTAAACTTGACTTTAAGTGCTAAAATAAAAATGATGCAGTACAGAAGGAAAATCCAAATGCTTACAAGAGGAAATTCGTATGAGTCAAAAGAAGATGATTCTGTGTCCGGCCGGAGACCGCTATATCCCCTATAGCGAGAGAACAGGAAATGAGTCCATTGTATATTTTACCCGGGATCTGTCCCCCCAGGGACTGAGAAAAATCTATGGGAGAGTCAGCGGAAATCTCACGGGAAAGGTGGGAATCAAGCTGCACACCGGGGAGAAAAATGGTCCCAACATTATTCCCAGGGATTGGGTGGAGCATCTGGTTTTGGAGGAGCTTTTGGAGGCTTCCATTATTGAGACCAACACGTATTATGAGGGGGACCGTTATACCACAGAGGAGCATCGGAAAACCCTGGAGGTAAACGGATGGACCTTCTGTCCGGTGGATATTCTGGACGAGAGCGGGACCGCCATGCTTCCGGTTAAGGACGGAAACTGGTTTACGGAAATGTCCATGGGAAAGAATCTGCTGGAGTATGATTCTTTGCTGGCCCTGACTCATTTCAAGGGGCATACCATGGGAGGCTTCGGGGGCTCCAACAAGAATATCGGGATCGGATGCGCCGACGGACGCGTGGGAAAGGGCATGATTCATACCACGCCCGGTTCTCAGGAAATGTGGAATATCAGCATGGAGGAATTCATGGAGCGCATGACAGAGTCTACCAAGGCTGTGGTGGATCACTTCGGCAGGCAGATCGCCTACATTAACGTCATGCGCAATATGTCTGTGTCCTGCGATTGTGAGGGATGCCAGGCGCTTCCCGTAGTAACCCCGAATATTGGCATTACCGCATCTGTGGATCTTTTGGCTGTAGACCAGGCCTCCGTGGATCTGGTGTACGCCCTGGGTGAGAAGGATCATCACGACCTGGTGGAGCGCATGGAAACTCGTCACGGCCTGCGGCAGCTGACCTATATGAAAGAGCTGGGTATGGGTAATGACAGGTATATCCTGGTGGATCTTGACCATGAAGACGCCAGGATCAGCCCGGCGGATGCGGTGAAGGATGTAAAGCCCTTTGTGGATGAAAAATAGGGCGTAAAGTCACATAAGGAGATGTTGAAAAGCAAGGGTATTCCAAGAATCTATTTGGAGTATCCTTGTTTTTGTGCGCTCAGATTGAACGGACAAGGATTGATAGCTATTACAGGAAAGAGGTTGTTTTCTGATACAAAAAGAACACAGAGGATGGTTGCTGGAGAGATAAAGGAGAGGGTAAGATAAAAGTAAAATACTTCAACTACATGGAAAATCTGTAGGACAGAAAAAGTAAAACGTTTAGATTTTTATTTACTCAAAAGCCGTTTTTTCGTTTTTTTGTGTGCTATAATGGGGCCATCAAAAAGAAAGAGGTGCGAAATATGACTTCCAGAGAACGTGTATTAGCTGCTGTCAATCATAAAGAACCAGATTATCTGCCTATGGATTTGGGCAGCAATGTGAGTGCGGGAATATCCGGTCAGGCCTATGCCAATTTAAGAGAACACTTGGGAATCAAGGAGGGACATACCCGGATTTACGATGTGGTGCAGCAGGTGGCGCAGCCCGAGGAGTGCGTGCTGGATATTATCGGTGCGGATGCCCTGGACGTGGCCCGGGTTTACAATGAGAAGGACAGTGACTGGTACGATGTGACTCTGAGCAATGGAAAAACCGGCCAGTGGCCTTCCTGGTTTCGGCCGGAGAAAAATGCGGACGGCGGCTATGACGTGTTCCAGGACGGAGTGCTGATTGCACGGATGCCTAAGGGAGGCATGTGTTTTGATCAGATGATCTTCCCCTACAAGGAGGATTACCCGGACAATTTTGACGATCTGGATCACGCCATGGGACAGGTGTTGTGGAGCGCCCTGGTTCACGGGCCCTGGGATCATATGAAGGATTTCCCCACAGAGGATGCCTTCTACGCGGACCTGAGAGAGCGCTGTCTGAAGCTTCGGGCCGGCACGGACCGGGCTTTAATGATTACCTGCGGGTGCAATCTTTTCGAGTGGGGAACCTTCCTGCGCCGGATGGAGAATTTCCTCATGGATATTTATGCAGAGCCGGAGAATGTGCAGGAGCTTGTAGAGCAGCTGATGGTGCGCCATCTTCATACCCTGGAAAAGACCTGCGCGGTTGTAGGCGATGTTGTGGATATTTTGCGGTTCGGCGATGACCTGGGCATGGATAAAAATATGTTTATGTCCCCGGAGAAATATCGGGAGCTGTTTAAGCCCTATCACACCAAGCTTAATGAATATGTACATACCCACAGCAATATGAAAACCTTCCTTCACTCCTGCGGATCCATCTACGGAGTGATGGGGGATTTGATCGACGCGGGATACGATATTATCAATCCGGTGCAGACCACGGCCTATCAGATGGATCCTGCCCGTCTGAAGAAGGAATTTGGAAAGGATATTACCTTCTGGGGCGGCGGATGCAATACCCGTTCGGTTTTAAACCATTCCACTCCGGAAGAGGTATATGACTATACCTGCAGGATGATCGAGATCTTTCATCATGACGGCGGCTTTGTATTTAACACGGAGCACAATATTCTTCCGGATGTTCCGCCGGAGAATATTATGGCTATGTACAAGGCTGTAGAAAATGCAAGAAAATAGAAAAAGCTGAAATAGAAAAAGCTGAAATGCGAAAAAGCCTCCTAAAAATCGGTGTGCGTGGGGACGTATATGTCCTCCGTACACCGGTGTTTATAAAATATATGCAACCTGTGAAAGCGTTATATGTGAAAGACAGAGGAATTGTCTGGTTAAGGGAAAACTAATTGGCGAAACGTTTAGATTTAGAAACAGACATGGGCCTGAATACAACGGCAGAGAAATCATAGGAACAAGAAATCAAAGAAACATGAAATCAAAGATATAAGAAATCAAAGAAAATAAATATGAAAACAAAAACAGGAGGTTTGAATGAAAAAGAGGGTATTGTGTTTTGGGGATTCTAATACCTGGGGCGCGGTGCCGGAGGACGGAAGTCGTTATCCGGAGGATGTCCGCTGGACAGGCGTGCTGCAGCGGGAGCTGGGTGAAGGATATCAGGTGATTGTGGAGGGCTACAACGGCCGGACCTCTGTATTTGACGACCCGGTGGAGGGACGCCTAAGCGGTATTCGGTATTTTGGTCCCTGCTGTGATTCCCAGTCTCCCCTGGATCTCATCATTCTCATGCTGGGAACGAATGATCTAAAGGAACGGTTTGGGGTAAGCGCCCGAACGATTGCCTTTGGCCTCCAGCGATATC
The DNA here is from genome assembly GCA_022796795.1 of Lachnospiraceae bacterium. Lineage (GTDB taxonomy): Bacteria > Bacillota > Clostridia > Lachnospirales > Lachnospiraceae > RGIG4284. The sequence goes on from JAAWJI010000012.1 coordinate 40,812, forward strand.
TGGATGTGCTTCAGATCACTCCCATGGCGGGAGAGAAGCCGAAGGTGCTTTTGGTATCGCCCATTCATATCGATCCTGCCTATAAAAACCATCCACTTTTTTACGATATGTTCGGTGAATGGGGAACAGAGCGGTCCCAGGAGCTGGCTCAGGCCTATGAGGAATTTGCCATGGGAGCAGGGATTTCCTTTTTAGATGGATCCTTGTACGGAAAGGCGTCCACGGTGGACGGCGTACATATGCATCCTGATTCCCATGATAGACTGGGCAGGGCTATGGCTGCCAAGGTTCGAAAAATTTTGGAGTGAAACAGCAGTAGAGAAAAGAGGAGGAAAGACAGTATGAGTCAAGAACCAAAAGGAACGGGAGAGGCTCTGGCCCTGGAGATGCGCAGCGTAAGCAAGCGGTTCCCAGGTACCCTGGCCGTTGACCGTGTAGATTTCCGCGTGAAGAAGGGGGAAGTTCACGCTCTTATGGGGGAAAACGGCGCGGGAAAATCCACGCTGATGAAGGTGCTGGCCGGCCTGTTTAACGATTATACTGGAGAGATTTTTATTGATGGGGAGAAGAAAAAGCTTCACACTCCCATTATGGCCAAGGAGGCCGGCATCGGAATGGTGTACCAGGAGCTGTCCCTGGCCCGCCGGATTTCCATTTATGAGAATCTTCTGGTGGGACGCCTTCCCAAGAAAAACGCGCTGTTCATCGATAAGAAGGCTGCCATTGCCAGAGCGAAGGAATGTCTGGAGCGGGTGGGTCTGGGAAACCTGGATCCTACCATTAATATATCAGATATCAGTCAGTGCGACGCCCAGCTGGTGGAGATTGCCAAGGTGTTGGATTCCAAGCCCCGGATTCTGGTCATGGATGAGCCCACATCCTCTCTTTCCCGGGAAGAGGTACAGCGGATGTTTGACATTATCCGCAAACTTAAGGAAGAGGGGCTGGCTATTATTTATATTTCCCATCATATGTCGGAGATCTTCGAGATTGCAGACCGGGTAACGGTAATGCGGGACGGACGAAAGGTGGGAGAATGCGACGTCAGCGAGATCAACACGGAGCAGCTGGTGGAGCAGATGGTAGGCGAGCCGGTGAAGAGCTTCTACGCAGAGAGCGAGAGCAAGATTTCTGACGAGGTGGTCCTGAAGGTAGAGGACTTTACCAGATGGGGATTCTTCCACCATGTAGACTTTGAGTTACATAAGGGAGAGATCCTGGCGATCAGCGGCCTGGCCGGTGCTGGGCGGACGGAGATTGCCAGAGCCCTCATTGGCGTGGACGCCTATGATGGGGGCAAGGTTTACCTCCACGGTAAAGAGGTCAAATTTAAAAATTTTGGCGAGGCCATCAAAGCAGGCCTGGGCTATCTTACCGAGGACCGAAAGGTAGTGGGTTTGGCTCTGACTCAGAGCGTGGCCGACAATGTAATGTCCTGCGTCATTGATAAATATTCCAAGGGGATCCTGTACTCTAACAAGTGGAACGATGACCTAGTGGACGAGAAGATCAATGAGATGAGCGTGTATCCTGCAGACAGGAACCGCCGCGTCAATAGCTTTTCCGGTGGAAACCAGCAGAAGGTATTGATGGCTAAGTGGCTGGCGGCGGATGTAGACGTGCTGATTTTGGATGAGCCCACCCGAGGTGTGGATGTAAACGCAAAGCAGATTATTCATAATGTGGTGAAAAAATACGTGGAGCAGGGAAACGCGGTGATCTTGATTTCCAGCGACCTGCCGGAGGTGGTGGGTCTTAGCGACCGGGCTGTGATTTTAAGAGAGGGTCATATCATCGGTGAAATACCGAAGGAAGGAATCACAGAGAATTCCCTGTTGATCGCCGCCAATGGGAAAGGAGAGTATGTAACATGTCAGAACAAGTAAATAACAATCCCAACCCGGCAAAGGTGGACACCAGAAAGACAGAGATTAACAAAGGAATTATTCTTTTCAATAAGCTGGGAATCTGGGTGATCGTCATAGCCTTGGTGGTATTGGGCATGATAATCGCTATGGCTAACAAAGGCAGTTTCTTTGGAGCCAGCAATGTGCAGTCTATTCTGGAAGCTGTGGCTCTGCAGGGTATGGTCTGCAGCGGCCTGATCTATGTGGTATACGCAGGAAACATGAATGACATGTCCATTCCCCTGACCATGGCTATGGCCGGCATGATGACTGTGCAGAGCATTAATCTGGGATTTCCCATTGCTCTGGCCATTGGCCTTTTGTCCGGCGTGTGTATCGGATTAATCAATGGCTTCATGATCGGAAAGTTAAAGGCCAATCCTATTATCTGGACCTGGGGGTTTAACCTTCTGTTATCCGGAATTATCCGGGTGGTATGGGGCGGCAAGCAGCTGTACGCGGACAGTGTGGCGGCGGACACAGAATATGCCCAGAATGCGGCAAATACCTTTTACTCCATTTCCAGAACCTATATCGGAGGCGTTATTTCTCTCATGGCCATTGTCATGCTGGTGCTGTTTGTCATCTCCTGGTTTATCCATTCCAAGACATCTTTTGGCCAGAAGCTGAAAATGGTGGGTACCAGCTATGAGGCGGCCCGGTTTTCCGGAATCAACTGTACCAGGATCATGACTTTGTCTTACGTGCTCTGCAGCACAGCGGCTGCTGTAGGCGGAATCTTCTATGCGGCCCTTCGAAAGACGGCTTCCTACGAGAACGGTACCGGCTATGATTTCTCCTGCCTGACCTGTGTGCTTCTGGGCGGAACTCTTCTGGGCGGCGGCCAGGGCTCTGTGGTGGGAACCCTGGGCGGTGTGCTGGCCTACGGAATCCTGAATAATATCCTGTCCTGGGTGGGGCTTGGGACTTATACCAAATATGCCGTGCAGGGCGTTGTGTTCCTGGCGATTGTATGGATTAACACGTATTCAGAAAGAAAGTTGGGGAAAGGCTGATGGAGAGAAAAAAATTTAAGATTAACGGAAGCTTTCTGAACAATAACCGGGCATATCTTTTTCTGATCATCGTATTATTTGCAGGCATTTTCAGAAACAACTTTTTTACAGGATTTAATATTAACTCCGTTACGGGAAACGGCAGCCTGGTTATGTGGCTGGGCCTGGGATTTACCATATGTCTGATTGCAGGCCATATGGATCTGACCGTGCAGTATGTGTCTACGCTGGCGGCTCTTCTGTGCCTGGGACTTCATTCCCGCCAGGGGCTTCCCTGGTTGGTCTGCATCCTGATCGCTACTGGCATGGGCGTGCTGGTAGGCCTGATCAATGGTTTTCTGGTGACTAAGCTTAAGATCCATTCCTTTATTGCAACCCTGGGTATGCAGTTTGTACTGCGGGGGGTGATGTACATGTATTCTCCCGAGGAGCAGAGTATTGGCCGGGATTATACAGCCAACGAGGCCCTGAACGGAGCCCTGATTCCGGGAGTACCCTTCTCCTTGTATTTCCTGATTACCACCCTGGTCATTGTGATCGTCATGGTCTTTATGAGAAATACCAGAACAGGAAGAAATATCTATATGGTGGGAGGAAACCTGGAGACAGCCTGGCTGGCCGGCGTCAAGAGCAACCAGGTGACTACCATTGCCTTTGTGCTCTCCTCCACCTGTTGCGCACTGGGCGGAGCCCTGAATGGAATCTACTCCGGAGCCGCCAATATCAGTATGGGTGAGAAGGGAATCGCGCCGCTGATGATTGCGCTGACAGCTACCATCATTGGAGGAACAGATATTGCGGGAGGACACGGCAGCGTGTTCAACACCTACATATCTCTGGTAGCCGTGGCCTTCCTGAGAGCATTGTTTAAAAAGACGGAGATGCAGGTGCTGGTGATTGCCATCATTCTGATCGCCTGTATCTGCTACGAGACTATTGCCCAGTATAGAAAGAGCAAGGTGTTGGGAACCAGGCCCAATCTGCATCAGGAGTACCTGAAGGAGACGGGAAAGGGCTAAAGAACATTTATCACAGATAATAAGAGCGTCAGCTTTTATTAATAATTCAATCAGGAGGAAAAAACATGAAAAGAAAAAGTTTGGCAATCTTACTGAGCGCAGTGATGGTTGTGGCAGGCTGTCTGGCAGGCTGCGGAAGTTCCGAGAAGGAACCCGCCCAGGCTCCGGCTGAGAGCCAGGAAAGCCAGCCGGCGGATTCTGGAGAGAAAGAGGCGGAAGCTCCCGCTGAGAGCAGCGGCGGAAGCAACCTGGAGGAGTCTTTAGCTCTCTTTGACCAGGCGGTTGCAAGCGTTATGACCACAGACGGACATCCCATGCTGGCTCCCGGCGTGACCTTTGACGTACCGGAAGCAGAGGGCACTGCAGAGGAACTGGATAAGCTGGATGACAGCCAGTCTGCAAAATGGCATTTCTATGAGTATCTGGATTGGGATGAGAGCCAGGATGCCCAGTTCCCGGCTTCCCCGGCTGACGGCAGCAAGGGCAAGCATGTGATCATGATCGTACACGGCGCTCATGCATGGACTACCTGCTTCTCCGAGGCTTTTGAGCAGGCCTGCGAAGCAGTGGGAATGACCTGTGATATCTACGACCCCAACTGGGATCAGTCCACCCAGGACGGCTATATTGATCAGGCTATCAACGAGCAGCCCGATGCCATCGGCGTGATTCCGGTTAGTGCGGATCATGCGGCTCAGCAGTTTAAGAAGATCACGGATGCCGGTATCCCGGCCTTCTGTGTAAACACTACGGTAAACGCGGACGCTATGAACTATGTAATGGCATTCACAGGCCCCAATGACTGGTATCAGATGAGAACGCTGGCAGATTCTCTGGGCGAGGCTATGAACGGAGAAGGGGGAGTGGCTTATATTACCCATAACGTAGATGGTTCTCCCTACTATGCACGCTGCTACGGTCCTCTGACGGAGCTGGCAGACAAATATCCCAACATCAAGACGCTGGATATCCAGTCTCCGGGATTTGAGGCGGCTGCTGTGAAGCAGGTAGTGGCTGACTGGATCACCAAGTTTGGCGATGATCTGAACGCAATCGTACTGGCAGACGACTCTGACCAGGCCATCGGTACCGTAGAGGCTATCAAGGCGGCTGGCCGGGATGATATTCTGGTAGTGGCCGCAGGGATCTCCAAGCAGGGTGCAGAGCTGGTAGAGAGCGGAGATCTGTACATGATGAGCTATCAGTCCTGCCAGGGTGATGCTGGTCTTGCCGTGAGAACCATGGCGGAATACTTCAACGGCGTGGATATCAGCCGTGTATCTTACATCGGAACCGACGTGGTTTCCAAGGACAATGTAGCAGATTTTACACCCTGTCAGTGGTAAAAGAACCGAGAAAGGGACGGAGGACATATGGTACGCAGATTTGGTCAGATGATCAAGGTAAAGCCAGAGGGAGTGGAGCAGTATAAGGCCTATCATGCAAATCCCTTCCCTGGAGTCAATGAGATGATTAAAAAATGCCATCTGAAGAATTATTCCATCTATCAGAGGGGAGATTATATGTTTTCCTACTTTGAGTATGATGGGGATGACTATGAGGCTGATATGGCTATGATGGCGGCAGATCCGGCCACCCAGAAATGGTGGGACGCGGTAAAGCCCCTGATGGAGCCCCTGGAGGACCGGGCGGAAGGCGAGTTCTGGTCTGATATGGAAGAGGTCTATCATCTGGATTAAAGACACATAAGGAAACTAAAAAGGCAAGGGTATTCCAAGGATATATTTGGGGTATCCTTGTTTTTTAAAAGAATATACTGTGGGAGTGATTAAGAGAAAGTCATATTTTGCAACTAGAAGCACACGGAGACTGGTTGTATGGGAAGCAGAAGAGTAGTAAGATAAGGATAACAAATAGCTTTGAAAGGAGGGCAATTATGAGCAGATATTTGAACTTGGCAGACCGGTTTGGAATTACAAGAGCGGAGGGGGAACCTATTGGACGGGTGAACCCGGATACCCTGAAGCTTCCCAGGGAGGATGTGGCTGTTTTACAGGAGCTTGGCAGAAAAAAGCAGAGTATGCGGCCAGGCCGGTGATGGAGGAGAACCGGAAGCTGTGGACGGCTGCCAATGATTTTAAGATGACAAAGCCGCCAGTGTATGTGGACGAGATTTGCTGGAATGAGCTGAACGGAACAGGAGAGCTGAACCTTCTGTGTATCCATCCCTTTGCCAGAGAGCTGGAGGATTTTCTGCGAAAGGAGCTGTATTGCTTTGAGCATGGGCTGGGAAACTGTGTCATAGAGCCCTATGTGGAGAGTCCTCTGGTAGTTTATGACAGCGGCTTTGGCATTGACGAGGTGGTGGACATCCGGAGAACCGACCGGAACAGCGAGGTGGTATCCAGGCATTTTCATATTCTGATTCAGAATATGGATGATATCCAGAAGATCAAGGAACCTGAGGTGATCCTGGATCTGGAGCGGACAAAACAGTATACGGAGCTGATGGAGGAGATCTTTGCGGGTATTCTTCCGGTGGTGGTTGTGGGGGCCAGAGGACTCTGGTTCACTCCCTGGGATTATCTGATCCGGGTGCTGGGGATTCAGGAAACCATGCTCAATATGGTGGAGGAGCCAGAATTTGTCGAGGCTGTGGTGAAGCGGTATGTGGACTGTGCCATGGTGCGTATGGAGAAATACCAAAAGCTTGGCATCTGGTCCTCCAACAACAGCTCCTGCCGGGTAGGCTCCGGCGGATATGGGTTTACAGAGGACTTGGCGCCCCGGGAGGAAGGCGTTCGGGCCTGCGACACCAGACAGATGTGGGGCTGCGGAAACGCCCAGATCTTCTCAGAGGTGAGCCCGGCCATGCATATGCAGTTTTCCCTGCAGTATGAGATGGAATGGCTAAAGCAGTTTGGCATGAACTATTATGGCTGCTGTGAGCCCCTGCATTTTAAGATGGACTTGATGGATCAGATTCCCAATCTCCGGAAGGTGTCTATGAGTCCCTGGAACAACTGGAAGGTAGCGGCCGAGCGCTGCAAGGGAAAGTATGTCATGAGCTGCAAGCCCAATCCGGCCATGTTTGCCGTGGGCGAATTCCATGAGGATCTGGCAAGAAAAGAGATTGAGCAGATTATCAAGGAGACAGAAGGCTGTTCCATTGAGATTGTGCTAAAGGACATCAGTACCGTGGACTATAAACCTCAGAAGCTGTGGCGCTGGGCGGAGATTGCCAGAGAGACCATTGAGGCTTATTTTGGATAGGGAGAGAAATGGAAGCGTGGGATTTCTTTGATCTGTATCAAAATGACTATACAGTTTGTCCGCCTGGCTGGGGAATGACTCAGGAGTGCGCCACCTTTCACAGGATCTATTACGTATGTGGAGGGGAGGCTTACCGCCGGGATCAGGGCAGGGACGAACGTCTGGAGAAGGGATACCTGTATGTGTTTCCCGTTATGGAGCCTTATACCCTGTGGCATAATCCCCAGGATCCTCTGGAGGTGCTATGGTTTCACGTGGAGTGCAGGGCGGATCATACCATGGGCTATGAGAAGGTGAGGATTCATGAGAATGGAGAGCTGTATTATCTCCTGAAGAGCATCCAGGCCCTGCAGGAAGAGAGAGACTGCTTCCAGGAGCTTCTCTGTCTCTTCGGAGTATTTTTAAAACGCCTCAGACAGCGGATCAAACCCCAGCCTTCCATGGACAGCCGGATGCAGGAGGTGCTCTCCTACCTGGAAGAGCGGGGAAATGACTGTCCCACCGTAGATGAACTGGCATCCAATGTGGGGTTGGACCGGTCCTATTTTTGCAGGTGGTTTCAGAGAAGCTTCCATATGAGCCCTTCCAGGTATTTGCTGGCTATGCGGATGAACCGGGCCAGCAAAGCGCTGATGGAGGGGAGAAGCATCTGGGAGGCTGCGGAGGCTGCCAGGTACCAGGATGAGAAAGCCTTTTCCCGGGCTTTCCGGGATTATATGGAGATTTCTCCGGGGAACTACCGGAGAAAATACAAGGAATGGCTGTAAACCTCTTCCGCTAAGAGCAGGGAATGACGCCAACCACATTCTTCGGGACGGCAGTGGGCAGGAAGATATAATCATAAATAAAAATACCCTCTTTTAACAACAATTCATACACCTTGTATTTTGTCAAAAGAGGGTATCCTATTTATTTAGAGCCGATCAATGAATTCAGATGGAGTAAACACTGCTATGTTGTTTTTTACAAAATCTTTTACGTTTCTTGTGATAATATAATCCGCATGTACATGTTCAGCAGTTACATTCTGAACAGCATCCTCAAAATCATCCCAACCTAATTCCGAAGCTCTGTGTTTCCTTTTAATATAAACATTTTTGATCCCTATATTCCAAAATGGCAGTAGTTTGGAATTGGAATACAAAAATCCGATTGCGCAAAATTACTCTGGTGGATATAATAAAGACATGCCAGTTTCATAGGAAGTGCTTGTACTGGGATTACTGATTGTGAAGGAGGGGTGTAAATCGTGCAAAGGCTGGTGATTCATAAACTAGGTCCCATTGAACAGTGTGAGCTGGAATGTACACAGTTTATGACGTTTACAGGCTTTCAGGCATCGGGAAAGAGTACCATTGCGAAAGCGCTTTATTATTTTAGGACAATAAAAGAAGATATTGTGGAGCTTGCAAAGGCACAGGCTATGTATCTTACTTCATCCAACGAGTTGAGGGATGAGGCTGATGTATGTTACGGAAGTAATCTCAGAAAAGCATTAGAAAACGGTTTGCGTGAGAAATTTTTACGGACATTTGGTTCGTCATGGGGGATGTCGAATGAAATGTATATGGAATATCATTTTACTGAGACATGCTTTGTACAGATTTCCCTAAAAAGTGACAAAGAGTATGCGGCTCCTAATTATATATGGATAACACTGAGCGACGATATAAAAAAATTTTTGCGAAAAAAAAATAATGGTCTGTCTGCTACGCTTCTGGGAATTGCCGAGGATGAGCTGAGAAGATTCCGAGAGGAATTGGACCGCCTATTTGAGGACTGCTGTTCCGTTGTATATATCCCGGCAGGGCGCAGTATGATAACCCTGCTGTCGCAGCAGCTCAGTTATATTTACGCTACCATGGATGATATGCAAAAGCGGTCTTTGGATACCTGTACCAAGGACTACCTGGAGCGAATCCTGCGTTTAAAGCCGGAGTTCTCAGAAGGGCTGCAGGGGCTGACAGCGTATTCTGCCGGAAAAGCTTATCTGCCGCAGAAGCTTATAAGGCAGGCTTTAGATTTGATCAAAAAAATATTGCGTGGAACATATCGATATCATAATGGCGAGGAGCAGATTATTCTGGGGGATGGAAAATATGTAAAGATAAATTTTTCTTCCTCCGGACAACAGGAATGTGTGTGGATTCTGAATCTTTTATTTTACTATTTGCTACAGCAAAGGAAAATTTTATTTATTATCGAGGAGCCGGAGTCTCATTTATTTCCGGAATCACAAAAATATATTACAGAATTGATTGCGCTTGTGAGGAACTGCGGACACTCGATTGTGGTGACCACACATAGCCCCTATGTGCTGGGAACGCTGAATAATTTATTGTATGCTCAGTCTGTCCAGGCACAAGACGAAAAAAGGGCAGATGAAATTATTTCGAAAGCTTTATGGCTGGACGACGGAAGCTTTGACGCGTGGTTTGTGAAGGATGGGACGATTGAGAACTGTATGGATACGGAAGTTCATATGATTCAGAATGAACGGATTGATGAAATTTCAAAGGTTATTAATCAGGATTTTGATGAGCTTTTGGAATTGTGGAATACAGAAGAGGAAAGTGAGGCGCTCTGATGCCCTTAAAAGGGTTTAAATCATTGTGTGATAGAAATGCTGCGCAGATTGTGTCCCGGGACAAGGGAAATCCACAATACCATAAGGGAATCAATCCTGCCAGGGCCTGTGTAACACACTATAAAATTGATGGAACGGTAATGAAAGAAGGAGATAGATGTGATTATCTGTTGTTGAATGAGGAACGACAGATTGCATATTTGATTGAATTAAAGGGTTCAGATTTGGTCAAGGCTGCTCGGCAGCTAGAGGCTACGGAAAAGAAACTGCGGCAAGTTTTGTCAGGGTATAGCTTGCAATATCGCATTGTTGCCAACAAATGCAAAACCCAGGAGATTCGTTCTGTTGAGTACAGAAAATATCAAATTCGCTGGAAAGGGAAACTGATACAGAGGACAGGGTTTATAGAAGAAAATATTTAAGCAAATCTGCATGCGCCAGACAGAGAACACATTACTGCGAAAGAAAATTATGACATCATTGCAAAAACAGAAAAGAGGCGATTTCCCATGCTATTGGAAAAGATAAACCGAAAGAATCAAAGTAGCTGTATGGCCCTATGTACGCTTTTAGCATTGACACTCTGCGGCTGCACAGTTTCCACCAAGACGGAGTCGGATCTGGCAGGACAGGCAGTAAAAGACATTGCCCAGAAGAGCTCCCAGGGCTATCAGGAGGAGGTCGGGGAAACCAGGGAAGCCGGAAGCCCGGAATCCCCCGAAGAAGTCAGAGGCCCAGAAGTCCCCGAAGAAGCCGCAAGCTCTGCCCGGCTCGAAGAATTCGAGGAAATCTGCCAGGATTTCTATGAAAAAGCTGCAAAAGAAGGAACCCTGGCGGAGCTTTCCGCCATCCAAGAGCTTGTGAACCGGTTTGGGGAAGCCGGGTATGCGGCGGTTGACAGCAAAAATCAGGTTGATATGACCCAGACGGACCAGGCAGTTTCCTTCTGCCAGAATGCGGAAGCCGGGGAGAAGGGCAGGTTTACCATCCTCCAGGTGGATGATGCCGGCGGATTTGTCCAATACGTTCTGCAGGCAGAAGAGGGAGAACTGTATGTGGATCAGACCTATTTCCGGTATGAGGGCGAAAGCCTTCGGGAGAAGGCATCATACGGCTATCAGGCAGAGGAATGGCAGTACACGCCGGACGGATATCTCATGTTTTCCGGACAGGGCTTTTCCAGGGAGAAGTATGCGCTGATGCTGGGCGGGGAGGAGGAGCATGTGGCTCTTCGGATTGTGCCCCTGGATGAGAAGTGCAGGGAGTTGAACCGGGAGTATATTTTACCGGCAGGATATGGACGGAATAATCTGTTTCTCGTAGACTGGAGTGAGGAGGCTTTTGGGGACCTGAATTTTTATGACCTCTTTGATCTCTTTTATCCTATGGTGAAGGGGCAGCCTCTGCCCTATGAGATGGCAGAGAATCTGGAGAAGGGCGCGGTATACCGGATTCCCCGGCAGGAGTTTGAGGAGGTAATCCAGACTTATATCTCTGTGGACAGCAGGACCCTTCAGTCCAAGACAGACTACAATCCCCAGGACGGCACTTACACCTACAGGCCCCGGGGCTTTTATGAGACGGAGTATCCGGAGTATCCCGAACCGGAGGTGATTGAGTACCGGGAAAATGAGGACGGAACGCTCACCCTTACGGTCCAGGCTGTATTTCCCTGTGAGGGAGATACCAGGGCTCTTGGTCATCAGGTGGTGATTCGCCTGTTGGAGCATGGAGGCGTGCAGTATGTATCCAATCAGGTACTGTTTCCGGAGGAACATGCCGGGGAAGCCTGGCATACGCCGCGGTTTACAGAGGAAGAGTGGAAAGAGGTTTACGGGGAAGAGGAATAGAAGGAGTGAATGTTCGAAAGAGAAATGGAGGCTGCGAAGAGTCATAAAATGCTCCGCAGAGGCAGCAGGAAAACCACTGTTCTGCGGAGCAATGGACTTTTTACAGTCTTGTTTTTTAGAGGAGCTCGTCCTTCTTCGTGAGAATCGCCTCACAGGCCGCGCATGCAGGGCAGTCGCAGTATTTTGCGCCTGCGGCCTTGATTTCTTCCCCGTGGGCGGCTACCTCCTTAGCCTTCTCTGCGCCAAAGACCTGAGCGCCTGCCTCGGAGCGGCAGAAGGCAATCAGGTTATCCACGGGCATAATGTCCTCTTCCAGCTCTGCGATAAGATTTTTCGTCGCTTCTGCCTCCTGGGGCGTTCCCAGGGCATCCAGCCAGCTTTGAGCCACAGCCTTGGCTTCCGGACAGCAGGAGTGTGCCTGCATCAGCTCCTGTACCTTTTGGGTTACAAAATCCTTTACTTCTTGAGTCATGAGATTTTCCTTCTTTCTTTTGTTAAAATTTTATAATAATATAATTTGTAACCTTATTATAAAGTTTCTGGCTCTGGTACAGCTTCTTCAAATAGCCGCATCAAATCATGATTTGCACCTATATTTGTGACTTCAAAATGGTTTAAGCAGGCAGAAAGCCATAACAGATCCCTGCTCATTTCACGGATTAAGTCAAAAATCTCCAAATCCGTCGTCTTATATTGGGAATGATAACCTGAATACTGCTCATGCGAAAAAAACTTCTAAGAAGGTAATCCCGTATCTTTCCATATGCGCCGTTGGGATTGGTTTCTGAAAAATGCTCCTTTAAATCCTTTACCCGAAGGTCAAAATACAATGCTTTATAATGTCTTGCTTCTCTCTTTGCCATTATGCCACACTTAACCTTTTTGTATAATGGTATAGAACATCTTCTACAATATAATCATCTTCGCTTTCCCCATCATCACTATTGTACCACACCCATTTTGTCACATAATCCATAAACCACGCCTTTTCCCGTAAGGATGTAATGATGCTGCCAAAGGCCCCATAATCTTTGGGGTTTCCATTACCGGTAAAGCACATCGTTCCATCAGCACTCTGCATCTGGTTCAGTTTATATCGGGAAAAAGCCTGTCCTAATGCCTGATAGATGCTCTCAACACGATATTTTTTTCTTCACGAATCTTAACTTCATCCAATTTTATTTCTAACTTCAGCATAAAAGCCTCCCAAAACTGTTCCGATTTCTTATATTTTTATTATATCTGACCTCACTGAAAAAATCTACTCTTATTTTTGTAAGCCTCACTTCTTCTGGCAGTTGACGTCAGGAAAATATTTAGACTCGTTAGGGACAGAGAGGAGACACGGCACTATGCTGGAGATTAGAGACAGAAAAATCATATACCGCTATGACGCGGAAGAAGTGTGGATCGAGGCCTGGGGACGGGATGCCCTTCGGGTCCGGGCCACAAAGGAACGGTAGATGCCGAAAGAGAACTGGGCACTGCGCGAGCCGGAGGGACATCACGACACGGAGCAGGCAGACGAACCCCAGAGCTTGCGTGGAAACGGGGAGGCAGACGGCAGGGCGTCGGAAGTTCAGACTGTTTACACAGAGAAGGGGGCCCAGATCACAAATGGCAGGATTTGGGCAAAGATCACAAGACTGGGAAAGATTACCGTCTATCACAGAGATGGCAGAATCCTTCTGGAGGAATACTGCAGAAACCGCAGGGATCTTTTGGACCCCAAATGCAGCGCTATCGAGGTGGAGGCCCGGGAGCTTAGGCCTACGCCAGGAGGAGATTATCACCTGACTATGCGGTTTGAGTCCCAGGACCCGGAAGAAAAGATCTATGGCATGGGGCAATATCAGCAGCCCTATCTGAACCTGAAGGGCTTGGACCTTGAGCTGGCCCACCGGAATTCCCAGGCCAGCGTGCCCTTTGCCATTTCCTCCCTGGGATATGGATTTTTGTGGAACAATCCGGCAGTGGGCCGGGCTGTATTGGGAAAAAATATCATGAGCTTTGAGGCCTATTCCACAAAGGCCCTGGATTATTGGGTGGTAGCCGGGGATTCGCCGGCTCAGATTGAGGAAGCCTACGCTGCGGTTACCGGTACGGTTCCCATGATGCCGGAATACGTTCTGGGCTTCTGGCAGTGCAAGCTTCGCTATCAAACTCAGGAGGAGCTTTTGGAGGTGGCTCGGGAGTATGTGTGGGGCAAGGCAAAGAAAAATTATTATGACAAGGGAATTCGGGTGTTCTGGCTGGATGAGGCGGAGCCGGAGTACAGCGTCTACGATTTCGACATTTACCGGTATTACAGGGGCACCAATCTGCAGGTGGGAAATCTCTATCCTGTGGAGTATGCCCGGGCCTTCTATGAAGGTATGGAGCAGGAGGGGCAGGGACAGATTGTGAATCTCCTGCGCTGCGCTTGGGCAGGCAGTCAGAAATATGGGGCCCTGGTGTGGTCCGGGGATATTGCCTCAAGCTTTGAGAGCATGCGGAACCAGCTGGCAGCAGGTCTGAATATGGGCCTTGCGGGTATTCCATGGTGGACTACGGATATCGGCGGCTTCCACGGCGGAAATCCGGAAGATCCCGCATTCCGGGAACTGTTTGCCCGCTGGTTTGCCTGGGGAGCCTTCTGCCCGGTCATGCGGCTTCACGGAGACCGGGAGCCCAGACAGCCCCAGCAGGGTACCACAGGAGGCCCATGAAAAGGGCACCCCGGATGTGCTGGTGGCGCCTGTGCTCTATGCCGGACAAAGAAGCCGAAGTGTCTATCTGCCGAAGGGAGAAATCTGGGTGGAATTTGAGACCGGGAAGGAATATGAGGGTGGACAGAGAGTGGAGGTGGAAGCGCCCCTAGATCGTATTCCTGTGTTTTTGCGGAAGGGAGGCCGCACAGCCATACTGTAATTGATTTTTGCGTGTATTGCCTGTATAGTTAGTTAAAAAGCAAAGGAGTCCCAGGATGAGGAGAAAGAACACACAGGTAGATACGAAACGTACAGGCGAAAACATCGAAAACTTTATGAGACAGGCAGAAATCACTGTTTCCGATTTTGCTCGGGAACTGGATGTGACGGACAATGCGGTGCGGAATTATATCAAAGGCTTTAACCTGCCCGATACGGTCAAAATGTATCTGATCTGTAAGCTTCTGAATGTGGATATCCGGGATATTATTGTGGAGTTCTGTGGAGAATAAGCAGAGAGCTTTAGAGGGAATACATAAGAGGGAGAGGAGCAGATGGAGAGATACCGATTGGTGAGGCAGATCATAGAGCGGCTCTATGAGGACGGGGAAGCTCATACTCTGGAAGAGATCAGAACCAGATGCCAGGAGGAGGGCATAGACGTAAAAGCAGACCGAAATATTGTAAACAATGTGGTATACCGCATGAGAGAGCAGGGGTATTTGTACCGGGGAGAGGAGAAGGGAGCTTATCTGCCCGGGTTTTCCGTGGAGGAGTGGAAAAGAAGAGAGGAAGAGAGAGAGGGACAGGAAGATGCCGCGGGTCAGAGTGAGACCAGGCGGGGCGACGACACAGGAACAGGAAGAGCGGAGACAGGGGGTATAGGGGGCATGAGGTTTGGGACAGCCGGAAAGTCCAGAGGGATAGGAGATCCGGACCGGTATTTTGTCCTGAAGCCTCAGAAGACAGGGACTCAGGAGCCTAAGCTTAGCGTGCTGGAACGGGGAGAGCTGAAGCTGAACAAGGTGCTCCGCAGGGAGCTTCCGGATCAGAAAATCCGGATTCTCATGAGCAGGGATTATAGGAATCTGGTGCTTGAGCCAGGGGGAAAGGACGCCCACCAGTTCACCAAAGCCGGCATTGCCAAAAATGTGCAGATCGTGGAGCTTTTGCGAAAGGCCAAGCTTACCTTTCCCGTGGTATACCGGATGTCCTGGAACGAGAATACTCAGGTGTGGGAGGGACGAATACAGGTGGACAGCAAGACATGAAGAGCCTTGGGAGAGCGGCTGGCCCGTCCGCTGTACCGGAAGCGCTATTATGAAAAGAATCGGGTGCGCATTTCCAAATATCAGCTGGAGGTATACATACCTCGGGTAACCCGGGAGATTCAGAAACAGATTCCGGAAAAGGTGCAGGAGCTTTATCAAAAGTATCCCTTTGAAACATACGGGGATCCTTTGATCCGTAAATGCCTGTGCAAATGGGGAATCCAGGAGCATCATCTGGCCTTTCAGGACTGCTATGACGCGGCCATAGAGACCTATCTGTACAGTATTCACCGCTGCGCCCTCTGCGGGTATGAGTATGTGGAATACTATATCAAAAAGATGATTCCCTTTGCCGTGATCTGGGGCCTGAATATCCACAGTGAGGGGCGGAACATTTGCCGGGAGCACCATTTCCGGCAGGTAGAACTGGACGGGCTGGAGGGGACGGATCTTTGGTGACAGGGGTCTACAGGCTCCGCCGATATTCCGAGGGTGTAAGCTTTACCAGCTTTTTAAAGATAAAATTAAAATATTTGGGATTCCCATAGCCCACAGCGTAGCTGACCTCATAGATTTTCATGGATGGGTCTGCTAAAAGCTGGCGGGCTTTTTTTATTCGTTCCTGGTTTAAATATTCGTTGAAGCTTATGCCCTCCTCCCGATGAAAGAGATTGCAGAAATAAATGGAGGACAGGCCAATGTGCTCGCTGACGCTTGTCAATCCAAGTCCTGGATCAGAAAGGTGTTCCTGCATATAGAGCTTGGCGGAGGCGATGAGGCGGTTTTGGCTGGTTGGCGGAGAGCTGGCAGAGCTTCGGGTAAAATCCTGGGTAAAGGGAGGACAAGGATTTTCCAAAGGATCCGGAAGCTGCTTTTTGTTCTTGTAGTTGAGAATGGGGGAGTCCTCAATCTGGTAGCTGTAATCACAGGAATTCCATGCCTGGGTCCACAGCTCATGGACGCCCGACAGCTGGGGGGAGGAGAGGCTGATCCCGCCGTGGATGGATGCGTGATAGTAAAGCCACACCCGGTCCCGGATATTGTTGGCCAGCTGCTCCAGATGATCGTTAGAGGGGGAGGCGCGGCTGATTAGATAATTGATGTGGAAATGGCTGTCAAATAATGCATAGTGCCGATAGCTTCCCTTGTCCAGAAATTCATCGCCAATATTTTGGAGGGAGGAGAGAACCAGATCCCGGTTGAAATCAGGGGGAAAAGTATCCCAGTCTGGGCTTAGAATCAGGATGAAATAATAGTTCCCCCGAATTTTTAATCCCAGTGCGGCCAGCTCATCCAGGATTATGGAATCCTGCTCCAGATTTTTGGTGTAGAACAGGCGGGAGACACAGCGGTCCAGAAGCAGGGAACGATTCTCCCTCAGAGCCCTGCGGAGAGCATGCAGCTTTTCCTGGGTCTGAACAAGAGAGCGGAAATATTTGATTGCCTTTTCCAGACTCTGGTTGATTTCCTCCCGAAGAATGGGCTTAGAGATAAGATCCACAGCGCCCAGGGACACGGAAGCTCTCACATATTCAAAATCATTGTAGCCGGTGATAACGATGAAACGGGTATCCGGATAGGTCTGCGTAAACTCCTGGCACAGCTCCAGCCCGGAGATGACAGGAATGTTGATATCCGTGATCACAATGGAGGGCCTGTGGAGGAAAAAGAGTTCCCGGGCTGTGTTGCTGTCGCCTGCTTCACAGACCAGGGTCAGGGAGAGTCCTTCCCAGTCAATGATGCTTTTCAGCCGTTCCCGAATGATGGCTTCGTCGTCGATAATCATTACCTTGTACATGCAGATATCCTTTCTTTTGTTGTCGTTGCCTTGTTTCTATGCGGGGAAGCAAAGTCTGTACCTTCGCTCTCCAGAAACTTTAGTATCCTGCTCTTGCGCCCATGGGGGAGCCTGGGGGTCTTTCCCTCGCCGGAAGCTTTCCGGTCCGGATGTGCACGGAAACCGCAAGGCGACCGTAGTATATTCGCCGAATTCGCTGTCCAGGGTAAGTCCGTAGGCTTCTCCGAAATAACTCTTGATCCTCCGGTTCACATTATAGAGTCCGAAATGCTGCAGATTTTCCGGAGGCGGATACATGGCCAGGGAATTTTTCATGGAGACCAGTTCCTCCGGGAGGATGCCGATGCCGTAATCTGTCACCTGGATGGTGACAATATCTTCCAAATCCTGGTCGATCTGCAGCTCGATTCTTGCCTGGTCGTAGCCGAAGAAGCCGTGGATAATGCTGTTTTCAATGATAGGCTGCAGAGTGAATTTTATCACCGGGATATTCTCCCAGTCTATAGAGGAGCGGATCTGGAACTGGATTTCTCTGCTGTGGGCCAGGCGCTGAATGGTCATATAGTGTTCCAGCAGCTTGCATTCGTTCTTCAAAGGAATGAGAAAGGAGCCCTTGGACAGGGACAGCCTGAAAAACCCGCTGAGGGAGGTTAAAAGCTCCAGAGCCTGGGTCTTCTGGTCGCTTTCCATGAGCCAGAGAACGGATTCCAGGGTATTGTACAGGAGATGGGGATTGATCTGAGACTGCATCAGGCGCAGCTCCAGAAGCTCCCCGGCCTTTTCCAGCTCCTCCTCCCTGCGGATAGAGGCCTGGATCTGGTCCAGCATAGTGTTAATATGGTTTCCCAGAAAGGCGATCTCATCCCGTCCCCTGGAAGTATAGCGTGCGTCCATGTCGCCTCTGGTTACCTGAACAATAAAATTTTTCAGGGAGAGTACTGAGTCTGACAGGGTCTTGGACAGCTTTCGGGAGAAGAAGACTGCCATGAGGATACCGCAGAAAATAATCAGGACCATGGAGGCGACGAACATGAGAATATGATTTTTACCTACGGACCAGTAAAAGCTATTGGGGATCACCAGGGATAAATTGGTGTGGGTGATCTGGCGGAGGATATAATCGCCGGAAGAAGCCGTCTGATCCCCAGGGTAGCTGGCGCCAATGTGATCCCGCCGCACATTGTGGGAGACAATGTATCGGTCGTTTTCCAGAATCATTACGTCGGAGGCCAGGTTTTCATAGTAGGATAGAAAATCCGCCTCGTCAATGCCGCAGAGGAGAAAACCGGTCTGCTCATAGGTTCTGGGAGAATAGATAGGGCGCAAATACAAAAGGACGTAGTATGTGTTTCGGCCGCTGTCCTTCTCCAGGATATCCACATACTGGGCGGAGGAATAGGATTCCCCCAGATAGCCGGAAGCTGTGTAGTAATCCTTGCAGCCCTGGTAATCCTTAAAGGGCAGAGAAACCGGGTAGTGAGTATAGGTGTAGCCGTTTTTTAAATAGATGTTTAGCACAGAAAAATGAATGCCATGGCTGGCATTGGCAGTGAGAATTTTGGACTGAAGATCTGAGCGAAGCCTGGTGGTGAGCGCTGCTTCCTGCTCCCTGGTCATGGGAGCGCCTGCGTTTCTCAGGGAGGACAGCTGAATAATGCCCGTGGTGGTCTGGGTAACAGCGGAAAAATGGTTTTCCAGCTGTTTGCAGATATTGGAAGCATAGGAATCGGCCAGCTCCCAGGAAAATTGCCGGATAGAGTGCAAGGCGGAGAAAAAGGCAAAAAAGGTCAGATAGACTGCCATAAGGCAGGTGATCAGGATCATGGAGCAGGACAGCTTTTTTGGAAAGGACAGACTAAGATAACCGGTTTTTATTTTTTGCAAAATTCCCAAATTTTGTCACCTCAAAGCATAATTGTTCTTAAATGTTTCTGTAAATATAATAACGAATAGATTTTTAAAATTCAATAAAACAAAGAGAGAAAAAAGTGCGATATATAACTATTTATTCAGAAATATTAACAGAGTATACGTAGATAATTGACTTTAAGAAAAATATTGTATAAGCTACGGTTACTTTAGTAGTGAGAGGGCGGCATCCGTTGCCCCGTATACATTTCCAAAAATCGAAGGAGGAACGTTATGGGTAAAAAGATGATTTCTGTTTTGATCGCCACAGTTATGGCAGTTTCTGTCATAGGCGGATGTGCAAAAAAGGAGCCGGCACAGTCCGGGACACAAGAGCAGGTTTCCCAGCCGGCCGGCGCAGAAGAGGCGGAGGAGGGAGCCGAGGCTCAGGCGGTAAATTACAATGAAACGGGAACCTTAAAGCTGATCTGGTTTGCATCCAATGGCACGGATACCATGTTCCAGTGTCCCTGGGATGAGGACCAGTGTATGTTTTCCCAAATGATTTTTGATACTCTGGTGAAAATGGACACAAATCTGAACTATATTCCCAAGCTGGCGAAATACGAAATCAGCGACGACGGTTTGACCTACACCTTTACGTTGGCGGACAATGCCAAATGGCATGACGGTGAGGCTGTCACAGGAGAGGATGTGCTTTTCTCCATGAATGCTTACGTGGCGGATGCCAAGGCCATGTATCCCAACTACTTCACCAGCGTTCAGGGTATGGCCCAGGTAAAGGAGGGAACCAGCGAGAGCATCAGCGGCGTTACTGTGGACGGCAATACGGTTACGGTTCAGATGACTCAGCCGGATGTCACCTTCCTTCTGGGCCTTTGCTCTTTGCAGCTTCTGCCTGAACATTGCTTTGAGGGCGTGGCCTTAAACGAAGTGGCAAGCTATGAGGGTTACTGGAAAAAGCCGGTGGGATGCGGCCCTTATGAGATTTCCCAGGTTTCCTTCCCCAACTATTTCACGGCTGTGCGGAACGAGAATTATTATGGACCCAAGGCTGCCATTAAAAATGCTCTGTTTACCAGCTATGCCACCGGAGGCAATGACGCGATCATAGCGGCCTGCGCGGCGGGAGAGCTGGACTATGCCTTTGGAAATGCGGTGAATGACAAGGCTGCAGGAGATAATATTGTGGCTCAGAATCCGGATATGGAGGCGATTGTGATTCCCTCCAGCTATGTTCGCCAGCTTCGCTTTAACACCAGCGGAGAGAGCCAGGACGGAAAATACAACGATGATATACTGAAAACAGAGGTGCGCCAGGCTATCAACCTGCTCATTGACAAAGAGACCATTGCCGGCATGTACAACGGACAGGCTGTGGCCACGTCAAGCATTATCAATCCGGGCAGTCCTGCTTATAACACGGATATTCCCCTCTTTGAGCGCAATGTGGAGGAGGCGAAGAAGATGCTGGATGAAGCAGGCTTTGATTATAGCCGTCCCATCAGACTGCTGTATTACTATGACGATCAGACCTCGATTGATATCATGGAGATTATGAAGCAGAATCTGGCGGAGGCAGGCATTACCTGCGAACCCTTCCTGATTACCGGAGATACGGCCACACAGATCTTTGAGAATAAAAACTGGGATATGATGTACTGTGCCGGCGGCGACAAGTCAGATCCCATTCTGGGATATCAGTACATTGTTCCGGACGGAGCCAACATAGACAAGATCTATGGGGATGTGGAGAAGAGAAATGAACTCTTCGGGGAACGCTATAAGAAATACATCGGAGCTTCTGACGAGACGGAAAAGAAAAAGCTGGGTGATGAGCTTCAGCTTGCTGATGTACAGAATTGCTATGACATTGACGTTTACTCCCTGAACAGAGTGATCCTGCTGAACACCAGCAAGGTGAAGCTGGATATGAGTATTTTTGACGTGGATCTGCAGCAGCAAAGAGAGTACCACTTTGAGAGCTGGGAGCTGCTCAGTGAGTAGAAGCCTTTTCCAGTCAGGCCTTTGGATGTGGCGGAAAGGAGTCCTATGGCAAAGTATTTTTTTAAGAGGCTGATATCTCTGATCCCCAAGCTGTTGGTCATTTCCCTGATTATTTTTGTGGGGCTTAAGCTTCTGCCTGGAGATCCCATTACCAGGACGATTTCACCGGACGCCTATGCGAATATGAGTCCGGCTCAGCTGGAGGATTTGCGGGAGAGCCTGGGTTTAAATGACCCTATGCCAGTACAGTATCTGCGCTGGATGGGAAATATGCTGCAGGGGGATTTTGGATACAGCCAGGTAAACGGCAGCAGCATTGCCCAGATGCTGGCCCAGAGGCTTCCCGCAACCCTGGAGCTGGCGGGACTGGGGCTTATAGTGGCTACCATCTTTGGCCTGGCGCTGGGATTTCTGGCGGCTGTTAAGCAAAACTCACTCTTTGACTATGCCAGCAGCTTTGTGGGCATGATCGGCGTATCCGTGCCGGAATTCTTTCTGGGCATGGTGGCGATCCTGATTTTTGCCATTCAGCTGAAATGGCTTCCCCCCGGAGGCAGGATGGCTCCGGGGAAGGAGGCCTTCCTGGACCGGATCGAATATCTGGCGCTGCCGGTGATGAGTGTGGGAATCTCCTACACGGCTACCCTCATGCGCTTTACGCGAAGCTCCATGCTGGATGTGCTGAACAAGGATTACATAAAGACAGCCAGAAGCAAAGGGTTGTCAGAGTTTACTGTGAATCTGAAACACGGCTTCCGCAATGCCCTGATTCCTATTATGGTGATCATTGTATTCCGGATCCCTCTCCTGGTCAGCGGCACAGTGGTGGTGGAAAGTATTTTTAACTATCCGGGAATGGGGGACATGCTTTTGAGCGCTATCTCCGGCGGGGACATGCCGGTGGTTATGATGTCCACCTTCATCATCTCTGCCGTAATCCTTCTGGTAAGCTTTCTTTCGGATATGGTTACGGCTCTGCTGGATCCAAGAGTGCATTTTGAGGGATAGGAGGATGATGATGAGAGGGTCTAAGGCTGAGAGAGCCGCCAAATCAGATTTGGCAAAAAGAAATCTATACAAGTTTATGACAAACCGGCTGGCCATATTGGGCCTGGCGCTAGTGCTGCTGATCCTGTTTGTGTCCTTGCTGGCGCCAGTGCTCACCCCCTATGAGCCCAATGTACTGGACACGGCCAACCGGTATCAGGCTCCCTCCCGGGAGCATTTGCTGGGCACAGACCAGCTGGGGAGGGATCTTTTGACCAGGCTTTTTTATGGGGGCAGAGTGTCCATCTTCGTAGGCTTTGTAAGCGCTGTGGTCACGGCGGCTCTGGGGGTGGCTCTGGGCTGTATCTCCGGTTATCTGGGGAAAAGACTGGATAGCGTGATCGTGTATATTTCGGAAATATTTATGGCATTTCCCCAGATGCTTCTGATTTTTATCCTGGTGGGTTTTGTGGGACAGGGCATAGGGAATCTGATTTTCATTTTTGCACTGACCGGCTGGACCAGTATTTACCGCCTGGTCAGGAGCCGGATATTTTCTTTGAAGGAGGAACCCTTTATTGAGTCCTGCAGGGCAAACGGGATCAGCAATGCGTCCATCATGTTCCGGCATATGCTGCCTAATACCATTGGACCCGTGATTGTCAATGTGACGCTTCTGACCGCAGGCTATCTTTTGCAGGAGTCCGCGTTAAGTTTTCTGAATATCGGAGTGCCCACAGATATTCCCACCTGGGGAAACATCCTCAATGCGGCGAAAAACCTGAATGTGATACAGAATTATCCGGTTATGTGGATTGGCCCCGGAGTAGCCATATCCCTGTTTGTACTGGGTGTAAACTTTTTGGGCGACGGTCTTCGGGATGTGTTGGATCCCACATAAAGGCAGGTGGAAAACATGAAGCAGGACATAACTTTACAGGCCAAGAGCATGGAGCAGGATACGATTTTGCGGGTAGAGAACCTGCAGACAAAATTTAAGGTGGGCAGAAAAATGGTCCACGCAGTCAATGATGTAAGCTTTGAACTAAAGAAGGGAAAGACGCTGGGAATCGTAGGAGAATCCGGCTGCGGAAAAAGTGTCAGCGCACATTCCATCATGCAGCTCCTGCCAAAAAACGGGAATATCACAAAGGGCAGCGTCATCTATCAAGGAGAGCAGGGGCAGCTTAAACTGCATGAACTGAAACGAAACGGGAAAACCATGCGGAATCTGCGAGGAAAGGAGATTTCCATGATTTTTCAGGATCCCATGTCCTCCCTGAATCCTGTGTATACCGTGGGAAAGCAGATGGAGGAAAATCTGATCCGCCATGAGAAGCTGACCAGGGAGGAAAGAAGGGAACGGGTCATTACCATGCTAAGGGAGCTGGGGATACCGGATCCGGAGAGAAGGTACGGGGAATATCCTCACCAATTTTCCGGCGGTATGAAGCAGCGGGTGATGATCGGCACTGCCATGATCTGCAATCCTGGGATCCTGATCGCAGACGAGCCTACTACGGCCCTGGATGTAACCATTCAGGCCCAGATCCTGGAGCTGATGAAGGAGATGCAGAAAAAGCACGGAACCTCCATGATCCTGATTACCCACAACATGGGGATCGTGGCGGAGGCCTGCGACGAGGTGGCTGTCATGTATCTGGGAAAGGTGGTGGAATACGGAAGCCTGGACCAGGTGTTTGAAAATCCCCTTCATCCCTATACAAAGGCGCTGATGCGGTCTGTACCGGTGATGGGGATGGATCGGGACAAGGAGCTGGAAACCATACCCGGGGCCACCCCGGACGGATCCCAGGTCTTCACCCACTGCGAATTTGCCGGGCGGTGCGCTTGCGCCGAAGAAAGGTGCTGGAAGCAGATGCCTTCTGTAAGGACTATGGAAGACGGACACCGGGTAAGGTGTCTGCGATATGAGGAGGGATAGAGCTTGTCTGTGCTTGGGAAAGGAATGGGGAAAACTATGATAGGGAAACAAGAACCCAGGGAATTGATGAAGGTGGAGCATCTGAAAAAATATTATCCCATTACCCAGGGATTATTGAAAAAGACCGTGGGCTATGTAAAGGCGGTTGACGACGTTTCCTTTCCTATCTATAAGGGGGAGACTCTGGGCTTGGTAGGGGAATCGGGGTGTGGGAAAAGTACACTGGGAAAATGCATAGTCCGGCTCCATGCGCCCACAGAGGGACAGATCCTTTTGCAAGGGCAGGAGGGCATGCGCGATATTCTGTCCCTGAACCGTCAGGAGAGCTTTGGGGCGCGCAGACAAATACAAATGGTTTTTCAGGATCCTTACGCCTCCTTAAATCCCCGTATGAATATCTACAACGCCTTTGACGAGCCTATGCGCATTCATGGAATCGGCAACCATGAAGAGCGAAAGGAACGGATCGCCCAAATGCTGGAGACCGTGAATCTCCAGCCGGACTATATGTACCGCTATCCCCATGAGTTTTCCGGAGGACAGCGGCAGAGGATCTGTATTGCAAAGGCTCTGGCCCTGAATCCGGAGATGATCGTCTGCGACGAGCCGGTTTCGGCTCTGGACGTATCCATACAGGCGCAGCTCATGAATCTTATGCGGAGGCTGCAGAGGAAATTTCAACTTACTTATCTGTTTATCGCCCATGATCTAAGCGTGGTGCAGTATATGAGCGACCGGATCGCCGTCATGTATCTGGGGAAAATCGTGGAGCTGGACGGGTCAGAGGAGCTATACCGCTGTCACACACATCCCTATACCCAGGCGCTGCTGTCAGCAGTTCCCTCCCCGGTTCTGGGTGGGAAAAAGGAGCGGATAATCTTAAAGGGAGATGTGCCCTCCCCGGCCAATCCGCCCTCTGGCTGTCATTTTCATACAAGATGCACACATTGTCAGGAAATCTGCAGGCAGAAGGAGCCAAAGCTAAAGCCGTTAAAGGACAGGAAGGAGCATTTAGTGGCCTGCCATTTTGCGGAGGAGCTGGTAAGGAGAGAGGGAGATAAAAATGGATAAAAAATGGTATGGGAAATGGATCGAATGTCCCTGGTGCGGGGAAAACACGGCGCCGGAATTTCGCCGGGAATTTGTCCTAGAGCATGTTCCAGGGCATGCCGTGCTGGAGATCAGCGGACTGGGCTTTTATACAGCCCAGTTAAATGGAAAGCGGGTGACAGAGGCGCTGCTTCAGCCTGCCTTTACCAATTATACCAGGCGGGTATGTTATAACCGATATCCGGTTTCCGGCCTGCTGCAGGAGGGAACCAATGTGCTGGAGGTAACTGTTGGAAACGGCTGGTTTCACGAGCCGGGAGCAGACAGCTTTGACTTCGAGCATGCAGTCTGGAAAATGCGGCCTATGCTTTTGTGCCAGCTGCTGGCGGATCAGGAAGGATCGACAGGACAAGAGATGTTTGCAGAGCAGGAAGCGCTGTCAGGACAGCACGTACCGGAAGAACAACAGGTACTGGCAGAACAACAGGTGCTGGCTGCCTCTGGTACAGACTGGCAGTGCCGGGGCAGCAGGTGGAAGTTTAACTCCCTGAGACTGGGAGTCTCCTACGACGCCGCCTGCCCGGAGGAGCCCTATGACAAGGCGGTGATCGCCAAGGGGCCAGGAGGATGTCTGGAGGAACAGAGCATACCGCCCATTATGGTGGAGGAAACCTTGCAGCCAAAGAGTGAAATCCGTGGAGGCTCTGAATTGGAAAAGAGTGAAATCCAGGGCGGCTATGATTGGGAGAACAGTAAAATTCAGGTCGAGGATAATTCCGGGAAAGGAGAGAGATGGTGTGTCTATGATTTCGGTAAAAGTATTGCCGGAGACGCAAAGATCACTTTCAGGGGAGAGCGGGGACGCAAAATTAAAATCCGGTACGGAGAGCGGCTGGATAGGGAAGGCAGAATTGATCAGCAGTTCATCAAGCGACATCCGGAAATCCCCCGGATCCAGATGGATGCGTATATTCCGGCGGGAACGGGAACCGAGGTGTTTGAAAGCGATTTTACTTATAAGGGCTTTCGATATGTGGAAGTCATAGGAGACTGTCAGGTGGAAAAAGTGACGGCCCGAAGCTTTCACACGCAGGTAAAGAAACGGGGAGCCCTGGTCTGTTCCGATGAACGGGTAAACCAGATCATGGATCTGGTGCAAAGCTCCACCCTTAGCAACCTGCACCATACCATCACAGACTGCCCTCACCGGGAAAAGAACGGCTGGCTGGGGGATGCTCATATGTCCTGCGGCCAGTCCGTGATGCAGTTTGAGATGGAGAAGGTTTATGAGCATTATCTGAACAGTATTGCGGACAGCCAATGGCCAAGCGGCCAGCTTCCCTGTATTGCCCCCACCAGCGTGTACGGCTATAATTTTCAGAGCGGTCCCACCTGGGACGGAGCGCTGTTTCGTATCCCCTGGACCATGTATGTCTATACAGGAGACAAAGTCTGGCTTGAACGCTGGTATCCACAGATGAAGCGCTACATGGAGTACCTTCCCTGGATTCGGGACCATCGGGGCGTCTGTGAGAGCGGACTGGGAGATTTCTTGCCCATGGAAGGGGTTCCAGTCTGTCCGGACGGTCTGATGCTTACCGGCCATCTGGGAGAAATCCAGGAAATCATGAGCCGAATCAGCGGGATTTTAGGGGAAGGCGGGGACGCGGAAAGGTTTAAGGTCCAGGCAGAGGAGACCAGGGATATACTTCGCAGAGAATATGGGAAGAATCCGGAAAGGAACCTAAGCTACCTGGCAAGCGCCCTGCATTTTGATCTTGCCGATACAGAGGAGAAGGCAAAGACCTGGGCGGCAGATTTGGCTCTACTTCTAAAGGAACATGACTTCCGCATTGGCACGGGCATCTTCAGCTCCCTATACATTCTGGAAGAGCTGACACGGTACGGATACTTTGAGGAAGCCCTGGAGGCGGCCCTGCAGCCGGAATGTCCAGGTTGGGTGTATATGGCGAATCAGGGAAATGGCACACTGTGGGAGCGCTGGGAAGGCGGCAAGGGCTCCCTAAATCACCACATGCGCTCGGGAATCGCAGAGTGGTTTTACCGTACCCTGGCAGGCATCTGTCTGGACTGGCGGAAGCCGGGATTTCAGCATCTGATTTTAAAGCCCTGTTTTACAGAGAAAATCGCCTGGGTAAAGGTATGGCTGAACAGCCCCAGGGGAAGGATCGAAATCTGCCGGGAGGGCAGTCAGTATAGAGTCAGGCTTCCGGAAGGGGTTCAGGCGTCGGTGTATATGAAGGGAGAATGGTTGGAGATGAAGGGAGGAACGTTAGGATGAATACAAGAGAGCGGGTACACGCTATTATGAATTATGAACCCTTCGACCAAATGCCTGTGGTCAGCTTTGGCTACTGGACAGAGACTTTGCAAAAATGGAAAGAAGAGGGCCATATAAAGGAACAGACCGACTTTGATGATTCCATGTCTGATTGGGAATATGATCAGATCAACCGAGATCTGGGCTTTGATTTCAACTGGAATTCACTGTATGGTATTAGGCGGGGGTTATTGGAGCCACCCTTTCCCCGCGCTGTCTTGAAGACCTACCCGGATGGGAAGCAGGAAGTCCTGAATGAGGAAGGCAATCGGATTCTGCTGAAGTCCGGTACAGCCTCCATCCCCAAAGAGATTGGACATACTCTGGTGGATCGTGAAAGCTTCCGGACACAGTACCTTCCACGGATGTCCTATGGAACGGAAGTGTTGGACCGCTCCCTCTATAGCCGTCTGAAAGAAGAAAACAATACGCGGGAATATCCCCTGGGACTGTACTGTGATTCTCTGTTTGGCCGCATGCGCAACTGGCTCGGCCTGGAGAACTGCATCTATCTGTGGTACGATGATCCTGACTTTTTTACAGAGATGGTGGATACCATAGGAGGCCTGATTTACCGCCAGACGAAAAACATCCTGGAGCTGGGTGTTGCCTTCGATTACGCTCACTTCTGGGAAGATATCTGCGGGAATAATGGGCCCTTGCTCCCACCGGAAGCCCTGGCGGGTATTGCCGGCCCTCATTATAAAAAGATCACGGATCTTCTGCACGAATATGACATTACCACCATATCCGTAGACTGCGACGGCAAAATTGATGCGTTAATCCCTATTTGGCTGCAAAACGGGGTCAACACCATGTTCCCTATAGAAATAGGATCCTGGAACGCTAACATGGCAGACTGGCGGAAAACCTACGGCAGAGAACTAAAGGGCGTGGGCGGCGTAGACAAAAAGATATTTGCTCAGGATTATCAGGCCATTGACCGGGAAATCGAACGCATCAAGCCCTTCATAGAACTGGGCGGCTATATTCCGTGCCCTGACCATCGAATCCCGCCGGACGCCAAATGGGAAAATGTACAGTATTATTGTGAAAAAATGCATGCACTGATGTAATTGCCAGATGTGAACAGGGGAGAATGTCATCCATACAGGTGACGTTCTCCCCTGAAATAATGTGGAAAAGATTTGCTGAAACAACGGGCAGATTTCGCGTTTCGGAGATGATTTCCTATACCTTGAAATCAAGGGGATTTGATAGTATACTAAAAACAATCTGTAAATGATATTCGATTTAAAGGAAAAAGAAATATAGATTGGGATGAAGTTGAACAATATTTAAAACAGTTTGTTGGAGAGCTTATAGAAATCACTGAAAGTAAAGAAATCATATATGGGCAGTGAGCTGCCTGATGAATGAAATGCATTTGTGCATTTATTGTATTAATCTGTGATATAGAGTCTGTATAAGAAGAGAGAAAGGGGCGTGACCCATGTATGCTGCGGATCGCCGTCTGTGACGATGACAGCGCTACTGTTTATGAGAACCAAAAGGCTGCGAAGGATTGCCTGAAGCAATGCGGTAGTATTGGTGAGGTGATTGCCTATACCCACAGCGGAAATCTTCTGTATGATATTACGGAGGACGGATTTTTCTTTGATCTCATTTTGCTGGATATTGAAATGCCGGACAACTCCGGAATGGAGCTAGCAGAAAAGATCCGGCCCTTTTTGCCAGATGTGAAAATCATTTTCATCACCTCCCATGTGGAGTATGCCATAGACGCCTTTGCGCTGTCTATTTTCCGCTATGTGCCCAAGAGTGACAGGGACCAGCGGCTTCCCGCAGCCCTTTTGGACGCGATTCGGCTGATTCAGCTGGAGGAGGGAAAGGTTTATACGATCCATACCAACAGCAGGCTGGAAAAAATCCCCCTGAAGGAGATTCTCTATATTGAGCGGGATGGGAAAAATGCAGTGATCACCTCATCCAATGGGAAGGCCAGGGTTCGGAAAAGCCTGCAGCAGGTGTTTGAGGAACTGGGAGCAGAGGAATTTCTCTTTATTGACAGGGGCTGTATTGTGAATATGATTCATATTATGCAGGTCAGGGAGGGAATGGTGGTTCTGAAAAATGGCGTGTCCCTCCCGGTGAGCCGTTCTCACCTGCAGGATGTGAAGGCGCAGATTAACACGTATTGGGGGGAACATATATGAATGGAGCTTTTCTGCTTTTTTCCGCAGTCCTTACCAGCGTGCTGCGTATTCTGGCCGGATTGTTTGTGATACGAAGGCTCCTGAAGGATGGAAAGCCTGACCGGAAAAGTCTTCTGGCAGGACTTGGAGGCGCCGTTTTCCTGGGAATATGGGGAGAAAGGACAGACGCCTCATTATTTTTCTGTCTGGCTTTGGAAACCCTGCTGCTTGCGGCCTGTGCCTGCTCTTTTCAGGCTCAAAGGCTGCGGATGAGCCTGTTTATGAGTATTTTTTATGAGATCGCGGGGGCTCTTGGACAATTTCTCCTGGCGGCAGCCATGGGGATTCTCTTAGGCTCTTCGGATTTTTTTGTCAGGGATCTGCCTTTTGGGCAGGCGGTTTTGTGGCTGTTCCATGGGCTTTTGGCAGTCCTGACAGTCATTTTTTTTCGGATACAGGAGCTTCCGGAAGGGTGTGTCTTCCGGGGAGCCTCGGCTTTTTCCCTGGCAGGTTTTTTGGCGGTAGTGACCCTGTCTGAGCAAAGGGCTCTGGAGATTCCGGAGGACACTCTCTTTATGTGGACGATCCTGGCAGTGTCTCTCATGATGTCGGTGCTGGTGTTTCACCTGAACCGGCAGTATGAAATGGAGCGGGAGCTTGCAAGGCTGAAATCAGAGCAGGCGAAACTGCTGGAGCGGGATTATACGGCCTTGAATCATTCCTATGCTGTTCATGCAAAGCTTTTCCACGATTTTCACAATCATATGGGGGTGCTCAGGCAGTTCCTCTCCCATGAAAAATATGAGGAGGCCGTGGGGTATCTGGATGAGCTGCAGGCTCCTGTGCGGGATCTGACGGATACGGTGTGGACAGGAGACGAGACGACAGATTACCTTATCAACAGCAAGGCGGCTTCCGCCAAAGACAGTAAAATTCAGTTTCAGGTGCAGGTAGAGTTTCCCCGTCATACCAATATCCAAAGCGCGGATCTGTGCGCCATATTGGGAAATCTTCTGGACAATGCCCTGGAGGCAGCCAGCCAGGTGCCGGAACCAGAGGAGAGACTGGTGACCCTTACCATACGCCGGATCCACCAGATGTTGATTATTAAAGTGGAGAACAGCTTTTTAAAGGCGCCTGTGTGGGAGGAGGGCCGGCTGCACACCACGAAAACAGAAGGCGGGCTTCACGGCTGGGGCCTGAAAAGTGCGCAAGCGGCAGCGGAGAAATACGAGGGCATGGTAAAGACGGGGATTTCCGGGGAGATGTTTCGGGCAGTGGCCACCCTGTCCTATGATGGCGTGGAGCCGGTGTAGGGAAAATGCAGGCTTCTGGGAACAGCTTTTCCAATTACCAGAACACACTTGTGATTCCGGCAAACAAAAGCATAACAACCGGCACAACATATTTCCTCGGATGATGCCAAAGGTCGCTTTCTATCTTCCATTTCCGGATAGGACAGTACCATTCCAGGGAAACGGAGCCTGCTGCGCTAAACAACGCAAAGAATCCTGCTTTTGGAAGAGCCGATCCTGCAAGAGCGCCCATCTGGATTTTCCAGCTGCAAAGGAAAATAATATTTGCGGTCATATTACAGGTGAATAGAAACAGACCGTAGGGGATACAAAAGGCCGTTTTCTGACCAGGCAGGAAGCGGATTGCCTGCTCCAGAGCCGGGTCAGAGGACAGGAGAATACAAAGAGGCGTATTGATGGAGAGAATCGCAAATCCAACCGGCAGGGCGAAGCGGCTTTCTATGGATTCAAAAAGGACAGGCAGAAGGCAGGCGACGCCCCATAGAGCGGCAGTATTGGCCAGGTAATTTTTGTGCGCCGTAAGGTAACGGAACAGATAGCGCCACACAGAGCAGCGGGCAGCAATGCTGCCGGATCTGCCCTTATTTCTAAAAGCGCTAATTTCATGGGGATGCCGCAAGATCTGTCTGGGCTTCTGTCCCTGAAAATAAAAGAGATAGGGATCTGTGTTCTGTAAAAGGATAGCTGCCATAAGGAAGCTTCCTGCCAGAACTGGCAGAATCAGCAAACTTTCGCCCAGAAAAAGAAGAGCGGCAGCCAGAATCCCTGCCCAAAGGCTTCCCATCACTCCCCGCAGGTTTTTTCGGGAATAGATGCAGGCAGCAGCCAGGACAGCGTTTCCTGCGCTGAGCAGGCTTCCCAGAATCACCGTTCCCCTTTGGGGGGAAACCGCCAGCGCTACAGCCAGAAGACCGGCAGTTTTTGTAAACAGCGTGTAGACGCCCAGGGCAGCCACATAAGAAACCGCCAGACGGCGTTTCTCAAAGGGGAGCATGAACATATTTTCCATATTGGCTCCATTGCGCTCTGACAAAAGCGCCTGCCACATCATACTGGCAGAGAAAGCGCCTGCCATTACATACAGGATGGAAGGTGCAATCTTTATTTCCAGCCCGGAGATGCGAAGACTCCAAAATATCACCAGATAGAGAATGAGGGTTCTGGACAGGCGTTTATAGCCCACGCCCCAAACATTTCTTCCCACAGCCTTAAAAATCATGTTCATGGTCCAACACCTCCCGGATATTTGCGGCGTTCATCTGTCCGCCGCTGAAAATTTGTCCAATCTTTCCGTGTTCCAAAACCAGCACCCGATCAGAAGTCAGCGTAATGCTCTCCAGGATATGGGAGGAAAACAGGATGGTTCCATACTCCCCATATCCGGCAATCTGTTTATATAAAAATTCTGTGCTCTGAAAATCCAGCCCATTTACCGGCTCATCAAGAAAAAGAAGTTCCGGCTTCAGGGCAAACCCCGTAATCAGAAAAACCTTTTTCCTGTTACCGGTAGATAAATCCTTTAGCAGCATCCGGGTATAATCCTCAAAGTGAAAGCCCTGTATGAGCTGGCTCACATCCGGCAATTTCTTTTTATACGCGGCAAAGACATAAGAGAGATATTCCTGAAATGTGAAATACCCAAAGGAATTGTCTTCTGCAAACACGGTGTATCGGCAAAGCTTAAAGCAGGCATCCCGGAAAGTGACAAAGTCCTCATGGAGCCGGACGCTGTCACACCGGCAGGCTTCATGAAGGCCGGACAGGGTTTTCAGAAGGGTAGTCTTTCCGGCCCCGTTAAGTCCTATGAGTCCCACCACTTCATGGGGACGCAGCTCCACAGAAAAATCAGACAGCACAGGCTTTTCCTTGTCATACCAGGCCCACAGATTTTGCACAGCAAAAACGTCTCCTTCCATGGTTATTTTCCTTTCCCTTCTTCTTTTTCCTTTTTCCAGGAAGCCAGGGCAGAATACCCAAATACTGCACAAAGCAGCGCATAGAACAGAGACATTTCCAGATTATTGGTTATGGCGCTGATCATAGCGGCTGCCAGCCAGATCAAAGATAAGATACTACGAATATAAATATGACGCATATTATTTTCCTCCTGAGATTTCCTTTACGATAGCTATCATAACACAAAAAAAGCTTTGTGCCCCAATGTCCGCAAACGGCAGGTTTTTGACCGTAAATTTTTCAATATGGGAGTGATAAGATGTGGGGAAGACAGATGGGAGGCGCGTTACCAGATATTCCACGCGGATAAAGGGCGGAAAATTTATCGTTCTGTGTATGGAAGCAATTATGAAGAGGCAAAGGAAAAACGGGCGGCAATGCAGGCTACCGGTATGAAGTCTGAACCTGTGAGAAAAGCGATACAAAAGGGAGGAGGGAAATACTGCACGCAGATTTTATTTTCCCAGGCGGCTGGTGAATGGCTGGAGGAGATCACGGATAAACGCAGGCACTCTACCTATGTCAAACCGGAGCCTATTCCTATCCCCTGATCCCGGGCCACGAGTTTTCCGGGATTGTTCTGGAGACTGGCTTGGATGTGGACAAATCATGGATTGGAAAACGTGTGGGGATTTTTAGATCCCAGAGCCAACAGGCAGCTGTCCATTTATCAGGCCCCTACGGATCTGCGGGAGTATGCGGAGTCAGGAGATACGGTGATCATCCATGATGCAGACCGGCCTTTTGTGACGGCGGAGCAGATTTCCCGCTGCCTTGCGGATATGAAGGGGCATGACGGAGTAATCTCCGTGCTGCCTATGAAGGATACGGTGTATATGACCGACGGAAAGAGTATAAGTTCCCTGTTGGATCGGGTATGATTGCCTTATGCAATATAATGACCTGCTTTCTAGTGTTACTGGAAACAGAGTAAACAGTAACAGAAACTCCCATAGACATCATCTCTCCGATTTGGTAAAATATAGTTATTCGGATATGAAAAGTGAGACAAAAGTGGCAAGGAGGTGGGGAATATGGCCAGAACAGTGGGCATAGGGATTCAGAGCTTTGAAAAAATACGAGAGAATCAATGCTTTTATGTGGATAAGACACCGTTTATAAAGGAATGGTGGGAGAACCAGGACGAGGTTACCCTGCTTGCACGCCCCAGACGTTTTGGGAAGACGCTGACCATGAGTATGGTGGAACAGTTTTTTTCCACAAGATATGCAAACAGGGGAGAACTGTTTCAGGGACTTTCTCTTTGGGAGAATGAAAGCTACAGAAGGCTGCAGGGAACCTACCCGGTGATTAGCTTTTCCTTTGCCAATGTGAAGGAAAACACCTATGAAAAGGTCCGCTACAGAATGTGTCAGATCTTGAGGGATCTGTATGTGCAGAATCGTTTCCTTTTAGAGGGGGATTTGCTGACGCCGGGAGAAAAGGATTACTTTAACCGAATATCAGAGACGATGAAAGAGGAAGACGCGACTATGAGTATTCACTATTTGTCCGTCTTTTTAAATAGATATTATGGAAAAAAAGTAATTATTCTTCTCGATGAATATGATACGCCCATGCAGGAGGCCTATGTAAACGGATATTGGGAGGAGTTGGTTTCCTTTACCAGGAGTCTGTTCAATTCCACATTTAAGACCAATCCCAGTCTGGAGCGGGCCATTATGACAGGGATTACCCGGGTGAGCCGGGAATCCATTTTTTCTGATTTAAATCATTTAAAGGTGGTGACCACTACCTCGGAGGAATACGCAGACAGCTTCGGCTTTACAGAGGAGGAGGTCTTTGCGGCGCTGGATGAGTATGGAATGTCTGACAAAAAGTCGGAAGTAAAGAAATGGTATGATGGCTTTACCTTTGGAAGACAGACGGACATTTATAATCCATGGTCTATTATAAACTATCTGGATACGGGAAGGATAACCACCTACTGGGCAAATTCCAGCTCCAACAGCCTGGTGGGAACGTTGATTCGGGAGGGTGACAGAGATGTCAAACAAAAACTGGAGCGCCTTATGCAGGGAGAAGAGATCCGGGTTGAGATGGAAGAACAGATTGTGTATGGAGAATTGCGCACAAAGAGAAATGCTGTCTGGAGCCTTCTTCTTGCCAGCGGTTATCTGAGGGTTCTTCGAGTAGAGGATCTGGAAAAGGAAGACCGATGCTATTATACACTGGTACTGACCAACAGGGAAGTACGGCGGATGTTTGGCAATATGATCCAGGGCTGGTTTGCGGAGCAGGACAGCAGCTACAACGATTTTATTAAGGCGTTGCTGTTGGGAGATCTGGATGCCATGAATGATTATATGAATCATGTGTCTCATTGTATTTTCAGCTATTTTGATACGGGAAAGGGACCCTCAGGTACGGAACCGGAGCGCTTTTATCACGGCTTTGTCTTAGGCTTAATGGTAGAGCTGGAAGGACGCTATCGACTCACATCCAATCGGGAAAGCGGTTTTGGACGATATGATGTGATGCTGGAGCCTTTAAAACCCCAGGATGATGCCTTGATCTTGGAATTTAAGGTGTTTCAGCCAAGAAAGGAAAAGGAATTGTCCGATACGGTACAGGCGGCTTTAAAGCAGATTGAGGAGAAGAGATATGAAATGGAGCTGCAAAGTCGGGGAATACAGCCGGAACGGATTCGAAAATATGGCGTTGCCTTTCAGGGAAAGCAGGTGTTGATCGGGGAGGCATAAAACTTAGATATTATGCCAGACAAATGCTGGATGAAAAAAGCCCCGCCCCTCAACCCTGAGGAGCAGGGGCTTTCCCTTACATTTCGTAGTTTATAACCACCTTGATGGATCCGCCTGCCGGATCTGCCGCAAGAGCAAAGGCTTCCAGTACGCCGCTGTTCTCATATATATAGCGGAAAACTGGGGAACCGATGTGGCTTTGAAAAAATTAGATGAAATCGAACATCAAATCATGGCTCTTAAAGAAAATCCCTATATGCGTTCAGATCCACAGTACAGAGTTTTACGCAGACAAGGCTACAAAGTCCTGATTTTAGAAGAGAATTTGGTCTTTTATAAAATCAATGATGAAAAACGGGAAATCACGGTTTATGCTGTTATAGACCAAAGACAGGACTATATAAAGATTATCGGGGGGTTATGAATGATCTGTTGAATAAAAAGGACGAAAACGTTAAAAAGTTCAATGACACTTTAGTCACTGAAAGTAAAAATCGTTTTGCAATAAGAATATATCAAATGATATACCGCTAGGACAGTGCTTTTGAACATTCTGGCGGTATTTTTTGCAGCTTTCCAATTTGTGGGGGCAGACTTTTGCGCCTCCGGTTTTATGGCATGGTGGATGAAATGGAACTGGGAGAGGATGAAGCCATAGAGGAAGAAAGTAATTGTATTGAACTGTCCAGAGGCGGAGACGATGAATCAGAGAAGTCTTGGTTTTATGGAGACGCTGACGGAAAAATATCCGGATATTCAGATTGACAAGCACGATTTAAGTTCTATGCAGTCTACAGCGGAAGGCTGCCAGACCTATCTGGATAATGTGCTGGTGTCTAAACCCAGGGATTCCGTAGCCATTGTGTGGGCTGCCAACGCAGGCATGGCTATGGGCGCCATTGCCGCCGTGGAGGTGGCGGGCCGGACGGAAATCGGCGTCATGGGAATTGACAATGAGGAAGGCCAGCTGACGGCGCTGCAGAGCGGGGCTATCTATAAAGCTACCATCGCACAGCAGCCGGTGAAAATCGGAGAAGAGTGCATGCTTGCTGCGATCCGTGCATTAAAGGGCGAGAAGACAGGAGATGTGGTAGTTCCAGGTCAGGTTGGTAGAAATTGCCCGGGGGATTAACGGCAACGCCAAATTAATTATTCTGGACGAGCCCACCTCCTCTCTGTCCCAGGCGGAAAATGAGAAGCTTTTTGCCATTATAAGAAAGCTGAAAGCAAAGGGCATTTCTTTTTTCTTTATCTCCCATCGCCTGGAAGAGA
The DNA here is from genome assembly GCA_022796795.1 of Lachnospiraceae bacterium. Lineage (GTDB taxonomy): Bacteria > Bacillota > Clostridia > Lachnospirales > Lachnospiraceae > RGIG4284. The sequence goes on from JAAWJI010000012.1 coordinate 77,806, forward strand.
TCCTGGAAATCAGCGACAGGGTCATAGTTCTGAAAGACGGAAAAAAGGTGGCGGAGCTGGATGCCAAATCGACCAATCCAGATGAAATTATTAAAAATATGGTGGGACGCAATTACGACGATTACTACAACCGACAGAGAACTTTTGAGGGGGAGGAAATCCTTCGTCTGGAGCATATTACCTCTGAGCCGGTGACCCAGGGAAGCGCCTATACGCCCACAGACATTAGCTTTTCCCTGCATGAAGGAGAAGTCCTTGGCATCGCAGGGTTGGTGGGCGCAGGGCGTACAGAGCTGATCCGAACCATTTTCGGGGATATGAAAAAGCTGGAGGGAAGCATTTTTATCCATGGAAAAGAAGCGGTGATCCATGATTCAGCAGACGCCTTAAAGCTTGGCATGGCCTGGGTTACAGAGGACCGGAAAACCCAGGGTGTGATACTCCGGGATACCATATCCATGAATATGAGCCTGGTGGTGTTGAGAAGCCTGGCAAAAAGTTTTCTTATCGATGACAGAAAGGTCAGGAACCTTGCACAAGAATATATTGAAATGCTGCATATTAAGACTACCGGGCCAGATCAGCGGGTGATGAACCTTTCCGGCGGAAATCAGCAGAAGGTTGTACTGGGAAAATGGCTGGCTGCAAAGCCCAGAATCCTGGTTCTGGACGAACCTACCCGGGGAATCGACGTGGGCGCCAAGGCAGAGATTTACAAGTTAATCAACCAACTGACGGCAGAGGGAATTGCTGTGCTGATGATTTCCTCAGAGCTTCCTGAGGTCATGGGAATGAGCGACCGGATCTTGGTTATGTATGAGGGACGAATCACCGGTGAGCTTACACGGGAAGAATATACGGAGGAGCTTGTGATGCAGTACGCCACGGGAAGGAGCGATCAGGCATGAAGAGCAGTGGAGGCCATTTAAAATTAGGCAAATATTTTAATCAAATCAGTATTTTATGTATTATTTTAATCTTGGCAATTCTGTTTACCATATTAAACGCGGCGTTTATCACGCCGGACAATCTGATGAATATTGTCCGCCAGGCGTCGGTAAACATTATCATGGCTATGGGCGTGACCTTTGTGATGGTGTCCGGGGAAATTGATATGTCCATTGGCGGTGTGGCATGCCTGTCAGGGATCTCGGCGGCCCTGATGCTGAAAAGCGGCATGAGCATGGCCCTGGTGATCCCCCTGGTACTCTGCATTGGTCTGGCAGTGGGCCTGGTAAACGGCTTTGTGGTAACCAGATTTAAGCTGCCTTCCATGATAGTTACCCTGGCAATGATGAATATTACAAACGGCACGGCCAGCCTTCTCACCAGCGGTACAGCTGTCTACGGATTACCGGAGGGGTTTTCCTTTCTGGGAAGAGGCTATGTGGGGATATTCCCCTTTCAGGTTGTGGTGATGGCTCTGATCGTGGCGTCTGCCTGGATCATCTTGTCCAAATGCCTCTTTGGCCGCTATGCCTATGCCATCGGCGGCAATGAGACGGTTACACGGCTGGCTGGTGTGAAGGTGGTTCATTTTAAAATTGCCTACTTTATGATTTGCAGCGTGCTGGCCAGCCTGGCGGGCATGATACTCACCAGCCGCCTGATGGCGGGACAGCCAAGCTTAGCGGGAAATTCCATGATGGATATTATGACGGCAGTAGTCATCGGAGGCGCCATGGGCAGCGGAGGCGGAGTGGTGGGAAGCCTTCTTGGAGCCCTTCTGCTCACCATTGTGGCCAACGGCCTTACCATCAACGGCATCAATTCCTTCTGGCAGATGATTATCACGGCAGTGATCCTGCTGATGGTCATTATTGTCAGAAAAATAAAGAAATAGAAAGGGGAGAACTCTATGAAATTTGAACCGACCTTGGAATCTGTAAGTCAGCATAAAATACCGGCCTGGTATGACGATGCCAAATTGGGGATTTTTATTCACTGGTCCCTGTTCTTCGTTCCGGCCTATGCGTCTATTGACGGAAGGGATATTATGTCCATGAATAAAGAAGGCGGCATGAGCTATATGATGCAGCGCAACCCCTACGCGGAGTGGTATTTGAATACCCTGCGTATTGAGGGATCTCCTACTAAAGCATACCATGAGCAGAAATACGGAAAGGATTTCTCCTATTTTTCATTCCAGAAGGAATTTGAGGAGCGCTCCCAAAAAGCGGATTTTAACGAGTGGGCCAAATTTTTTGCGGAATGTGGTGCAAAATACTCGGTTCTGGTAACCAAGCATCATGACGGATACTGCCTGTGGCCCAGCAAATATAAGAATCCCTTTGACTCCGCCTATCAGTGCCCCAGAGACCTGGTGGGCCAGTGGAGCCAGGCCATACGCTCCCAGGGAATGAAGGTAGGCCTGTACTATTCGGGGATTCTTGACTGGACCTTTAAGGAATATCCTCTGGACGGAGAAAAGGGTTTTCTCAAACACTCCATTGCTTCCAGGCAGTATGCAAAATACGCCACCAACCATATTTATGAGCTGATAGAGCGTTACCAGCCCTCCATACTTTGGAATGATATCGGTTATCCTGGCGGTGTGAACCTGAATCAAATATTTGCGGATTACTACAATGCAATTCCCGAGGGTGTGGTCAATAACCGCTGGTCCCAGACAGAGCTGCCGGAAGGTCTCTCCGGGGAAGAGCTGGACCGGATTGTGGAGAAGCAGGGAGGATTAACTCCGGAGATGAATTTATTTGGAAGCAGGACCCACTATGATTTTGCCACACCAGAATACATGGCGGTGGATGCCATTCAGGAAAAGAAGTTTGAATCCACCCGGGGCGTGGGATTATCCTTTGGCTTTAACCAGAATGAGACGGAGAAGGAAATGCTTTCCTCTGAAGAATTGATACATATGTTTGTGGATATTGTGAGTAAAAACGGAAACCTGCTCATCGACGTGGGCCCCACTGCAGACGGCGTGATTCCGGAAATGCAGAGAAAGCCTCTGCGGGCTTTGGGACAATGGCTCCATCTCAACGGGGAGGCAATCTTTGGTACCCGTCCCTGGGAGCGCCCGTCCTCAAAGACGCAAAAGGGACAGGAGGTGCGCTATACCTCCCGGGGAGACGCTCTGTATGCCACCATATTGGACTCCCATGTGGATAGGGAAGTGGTAATCCGGGATTTGCATATTCCGGACAGCGCCAGGATCAACCTGCTGGGCTTTGCAGGGGAAGTGTCCCATACCACAGATGCCGGTAATCTGAAACTTGTATTGCCAAAAGAGGATAAAGGACAGCTGGCCTATACGCTGCGTATAGTTTAGAGTAGTGAGGAGGAAAAGGCAGCGCATGGGCGCGGGATGCGGGAAAACATTTTTTGAGAATGCATGAAAAAAACAGGCATCAGAAATCTTAGGGGATAAGGGGACGGCAGGGAAATTTCCTGCCGTCTTTTTATACGGGTGAGTCGGCGAAGAAAAACAAGAAAGAAACCACTTGGAGCAGTAGACAAAAATCAAAGCAAACCAGCGAACCCCTTATGGAACTGCGCCGGGGGAAGGAAGCAATGAAAAGCCCCTTTAGAGGCAGCTGTGGATGTGGTTTTGACGGATTTCCTGTCTTGGTGCGCCGTCTATGCAACAGCGATTGTCCAATTTCCTGTTGCCTATCATCTGCAAACGGAAAGTCACTTTTCTAATAATTTCAAAAACCGCTTGTCATTCATTTGCTCATTTGTAATATAGTTACCATCTAAAAATAATGCATAAGTAGTAATAGGCGTTGGAGCGTTTTGTGCGTCCTCTTTGTTCTGTAAGTGAACCGACTTGAACGGTATAGATTTTTCTCTTGCAATGTTTTCAATTACGGGAACATATTTTGCATTAAACGGACACTGACTGGTGTAATACAGAACATATCCCATTTCATCAATATGAGGGTGTTTTGCACATTCTTTCAATTTTGGCAATTGAGCATTTTCCGTAAAAGATAAATGCCATAACTGAATCCCATTATCCGCCTCATCACTGATGGTAAACCCTTTGTATTTTAGGAATTTAGGGTCTGCCAGAAATGGTTTTTTCTTTGCTGCTGATAATATACATAATCCCTTTTTTCCTTTGCTTTTGCTATCCTCGATGCAAGCATTCAGTAGTTCTGCCCCATAACCATGTCCTTTGAGAGAACCTGCTACCCATAAACAGTCAATATACATATAGCTATCTGCGACAATGGGATTCCATGCATTTTCAGCGGGAATATATTCAATAAAACACTTCCCCCGTTGTTCGCTTTTTAAGAAAACTAAACCATCTTTAAAACGTTCTTTTAACCAATCTTTTTTTGATGACGCCTGGATATCTTTGTTGTTTGAAATTGCACAACATATATGTTCTTTTTCGATATTCTCCTTTGTTACTCTAATATATTCCATAAGCACACCTCCGTAAATTCCCATTGAACCAAATCGCTGCGCGATGGCCTGCCAAGGCTGTGGCGCAGTTTTCTTTTTCTAAAAAAGCAGTGACAAGAATGTCCCAAGATAGTATTGTTTA
>JAAWJI010000052.1 GCA_022796795.1 Lachnospiraceae bacterium
TGGAGTGCGGTTCAGCGGCTGCCTGAGCGCTATTTTGTGAGCTAAAGTATTGATTTTTCAAGGAGCAAATCCCATTTTTAATGTGGGAAGTTTGAGTAACTCTATTGAAAATTTACTGCATGAAAAGGACGTCTCATTTTCTATAAGGAAAACCGCCCCAGCGCTTTGCCAGGACGGTTTCTCCTCATTCTATCCTATATCATATTACCATTTCTTCACAGACAGGCCCGTCTCACAATTTTTGTTTACTTCTCATCCCGCTTCTGCTGTCTGGACTTCTTCTTTTCCCGACCTTCGCTGAGAGCCTGCAAAGTCCGGTCATGGAGCCGCTCCTTCTTCCCCTGGTCCAGACCGGCATAACTGGAATAAATAATATCCATCATGAGCAGAATGGGGAACTGGGGGGAAATCACATTTCCCTGGTTTAAATGCTGCAGGGAGGGCATCATTACCACCTCTGTACAGTAATTGTAAAACCGGTCCTCCTCCTGCGCCGTGATCAGTACTGTTTTCGCTCCTCTTTTGCTGGATTCCCGCAAAAGATACAGTACTTCCTCCGCCTCTCCGCTGATACTGATGCCGATAACCAGGCTGTTTTGATCCTGGAAAATGGCCTGCATTCGGATTAAATCGCTGTCCTGAAGAGAGTCTATGCGCACCCCGATCCGCATAAAACGCATCTCCATTTCCGCAGCCGCATGGCCCGAGCTTCCCTTGCCGCAGACCACCACACGCTCTGCATTGTCCAAATACTGGGCGATACGCCTGATCTGTTCCTCATCCACCAGGCGGTACGTTTTGTGAAGCAGCTCCTGATAGATATTCAGCACCATGCGGGTGTTCCCGGTCATGGAATCCTGATTTTCCACAAAGGTTACTTCATACTGATACATAAATTCCCGGTAACCCCGATACCCGCACTTTTGGGCAAACCGGGACAGGGAGGCTTCCGATACGTAAAGCCGGTCTGATACAGCCTTTGACGACAGGTCGATCTTTTCCTGATTTTGAATAAAAAAGTCTGCAATACTTTTTTCCACAACTGTAAACTTTTCATAATTCATCTTTATGATCGGTATCACCGACTTCACATAATATTCCATGAGCCGCTCCCCTTTTCATTGGTCCCTCTGATTGATCTGTTCCCTCTGTCTTCTGACTCTCCTGTCACTGCAAGAGCTCTAGCGCCTGCAATTTTGGAAATGGTACATGGCTCCTAACATGCCGGCATCATTTCCGTGAACCGCAAACTCCAAGTTGATGCGGGAGGATAAAAATTCCAGCAGATATCGTTCCACTGCAGACCAGATCCTTCCCTTCAAATACTCCTCCTGAGCCATAATGCCGCCCCCCAGCACTACAGTCTGGGGGCTTACCACATAGCAGATATTGGCAATGCCCAACCCCAGCGTATCCGCCATCTCATCGATGGCCTCCTGGCACAGGGGATCCCCCTCCTTTGCCAGGGCAAATATCCGGCGGCCGCTCCACTGCTCCAAAGGCTCCCTCTTTCTTTCCGCCACTTTCCTGCTCAAAACACTGGCAGCTCCCAGCGTCTGAAAATCACTGTTTTGCATATGCATATAGCCAAACTCACAGGCGCTGTTTCCAAACCCATGAAAGATCCTGCCCCCGTTAATCAGGCCGCCGCCGATTCCGGTTCCCACAGTCAGCATCAGCATGGGATCCGCGCCGATTCCCGCACCAGAACAGTATTCTGCCAGACAGGCGCAATTCACATCATTCTCTACCTCACAGGGCACCCCGAAGCAGCGCTCCATCTCCTCCTTAAACCGGATTCCCGCATAATCGGGAATCAGTGGCGCTGAGTAAATAATCTCGCCCTTCTTCGGATCTACCATACCGGCTGTGGAAATGCAGATACCAGCGGAATCCTCCCCCAAAAGCTGGCGCACCAGAGCCTTTGCCCGTTCCAGAATGGCAGGACCTCCCTCCCACGCTTTGGTGGGAGTCTCACTGCGTTTCAGGATTCTGCCGTCTTCCTCAATGAGGCCATACTTTATAGCGGTTCCGCCGATATCAATACAAACATATTTTTTCATTTCCACACCCTCACTATTACATGCCCTGCACAGGACTCTTTTATTTACGCCTATTCCCCGGCGTTCTTTCTATTGCTCCCGATAAATCGTGGTGTTGGGATCCGGTCTGGAGTCGTCCCCCTGCACTTTCCGCGATATGATACTGGCCGGAACTCCTACCGCCAGAGAAACGGCTATGGAAATCAGAGAGTAGGACCAGATGGAAACCGCTCCGGCAGGTGCAAAATACTTGATAGAAACCATTACCACAGAAGCCGCAATGAATGCCAGAGTAGCTCCAAAGGTGTTGGCCACCTTGGTAAAGGCCCCCAGGATAAAGGTGCCTATGAGAATTCCCAATACTAATCCCATAAATCCGTTGAACCATTCATAGGCTGATTTAATGCCGCCGTTTGCCAGTACAATAGACACTGCAATGGCGAAGATTCCTACGATCAGAGACACATACTGACCGATCCTTGTCTGCGTCTCAAAGCTTAGCTCCTTCTTGGAAAGCCGCGCCTGAATATCCAGCGTCCAGCTGGCCGCCACAGAGTTCAGACCTGTGGAAAGAGTAGACTGAGACGCCGCATAGATGGCTGCCAGCAAAATGCCCGTCATTCCCACCGGCAGCTCAAAGGCAATATAGGAGGCAAAGATTTGGTCCTGGGCCGCTGCAGGAGGCAGAGGATTCTGCTGATAAAACAGATACAGACCCGTTCCGATGAGGTAAAACACCGTGGCGATAAATATGGACAAAACGCCATTAGTCAGCATCATTTTATTCAGCTGCCTGGTGTCCGTGGTGGTTGTAAATCGCTGTACGATATCCTGGCTGGACACATAGGAGCCCATAGTATTAAAGCCTGCTCCCACGATCATGAGAAATACGCTGTCCCGCAGCAAATTGGGATTAAAAATAGGCTGATCCGGAGCCAAAAACTTTCCTCCCCTGGTCAGAGAATTCAGTAAGGCTCCCACGCCTCCATCCAAATGGGAAAGCAGGAATATCAGCGCAACCGTAACTCCCACCAGAAGCACCGAGCCCTGGATAAAGTCTGTCCAAAGCACGGATTTCAGACCGCCGGTACAGGAATAAATAATAGCGATCACTCCCATAAGCACAATCAACAGATTCACACTGATGCCAGTCAAATTCCCCAACACCATGCAAGGCAGATACATGATAATGGACATACGGCCGATCTGATAGATAATAAACATGACTGCTCCCAAAACACGCAGCCCCTTGCTGTGAAAGCGCAGCTCCAGATAATGATAGGCTGTGTCAATATCCAGCTTGCTGTAAATAGGAAGGAAAAACCGGATGGTAAGGGGAATGGCCAACAGCATGCCCAGCTGGGCAAACCACATAATCCAGGTCCCGGCATAGGAATTACCTGCCAGCGACAAAAAAGAAATGGGACTCAGCAATGTGGCAAAGATAGACACGGAGGTCACCCACCAGGGAACCGTGACGTCCCCCTTAAAATACTCCTTACCCTTCATTTCCCGTTTTGCAAAGTGCAATCCGGCCAACAGAACCGCGGCCAGATATACGATTAATATGACTAAATCAATATTTGTAAATCCCTGCATAGTTACTCCTCCTCATTTTTATTTCTGTTAAACCAACCTTCCATGCAAACCATAGCCGCCAGAAGGCTGCCTGACCTGCGGATCTACAAATAGTTCTCCTTCGCGGCCCGGATCATGGCGGCGGCTTCCTCCACAACCTTGCCGTCCTCCTCAGTCAGAGGCGCCAAGGGCGCTCGCACACTTCCCAGCTCCAGTCCCTCATTGCGCTTCAGAATGGCCTTAATCACCGCATACAGATTTCCGTGGGCGGAACACATCTTATAGATAATCTCATTGACTGCAAACTGAATCTGCCGCGCCTGATCCAGGTCCCCCACCCGCACCAGCTCATCCATCTTCAAAAACAGCTCTGGCATGGCTCCATAGGTTCCTCCGATTCCCCCCTGGGCGCCCATGACCCGTCCGCTGATAAACTGCTCATCCGGACCGTTAAATACCACATAATCCTCCCCGGCCTCCTGGAGGAACATCTGAATGTCCTGCACGGGCATAGAGGAATTCTTCACGCCAATGACCCGAGGATTCTCCCGCATCCTGGCAAACAAAGGCAAGGTGAGAGCCACGCCAGCCAGTTGGGGAATATTGTAGATCACAAAATCCGTGTTGGGCGCCGCGCTGCTGATATCGTTCCAGTACCTGGCAATGGCATGCTCCGGCAGGTGGAAGTAAATGGGCGGAATTGCCGCAATAGCGTCCACGCCAAGCTTCTCCGCATGGCTGGCCAGCTCCATACTGTCCTTTGTATTATTGCAGGCCACATGGGCAATGATTGTCAGCTTTCCCTGGGCCGCATTTACAACCTGCTCCAGAATAAGCTTCCGATCCTCCACGCTCTGGTAAATGCACTCTCCGGAAGAACCGTTTACATATAGTCCCTGCACTCCCTTTTTCACAAAATATTCGGTCAGGGCCCAAACGCCTTCCCGGCTTACATTTCCCTCGTAGTCATAGCAGGCATAAAATGCCGGAATAATTCCCCGATACTTGTTCAGATTTCTCATATTCTTGTTCTCCTTCTCCTTTTCTCTCCCTGGCTGCAGCCAGTTCTCTTTATTCCAGAGCCTCCGCAAATCCCTTGGCAATCAGCTGAGGTCTTGTGATAATAGATCCCACCACCACACAGTAGGCTCCCAGCTCAATCACCCTCCTGGCCTTCTGGGGGGTGTCAATATTCCCCTCCGCAATCACGGGATGCTTTACGGATGCCACAATCTCACGCAGAATCTGAAAATCGTTTTCCGCAATCCGCAGTCCTTTGCTGGCTTGGGTATATCCTACCATGGTTGTACCGATAAAATCAAAGCCCAGCGCGTCCGCCTGCCGGGCGCTCTCCGGGGTATCGCAGTCTGCCATAAAGAGCTGCTTTGGATACCGCTTACGAAGCTCCCCGAAAAACTCCTCCAGACTCTTCCCGCCGGGGCGCGGCCGTCCCGTGGCATCCACCGCTATAATCTCCGGAGCCGCATCCATCAGCTCCTCCACCTCCTGAAGAGTAGGCGTAATATACACCTCACTGTCCTCGTACACCCGCTTTACGATTCCAATCACCGGCAGATCCACCTGGCTTTTAATTTCCAGAATATCCTCCCTGGTGTTGGCCCGTATGCCCTGGGCTCCTCCCTGCCTGGCAGCCAGCGCCATCCTTCCCATAATAAAGGAGGAATGGAGCGGCTCCTCCGGCAAGGCCTGACAGGATACCACCAGTTTTCCCTTCAGTCCCATTACCCTCTCGTTCATCTTAACCACCTCCTGTTTGTAGCCTGCAGGCTGCTAACGCAGACTGCCCGGCCCCTGTCCGGCCCCCTTACGGCGGTCCGTTAGATGTTTTTAGTATAGCTTCTGGAAAAGGAATTACAAGATTTTCCCTCTATCCTGAAAGTACTTTTGGCATTTTCTAACCAGCCTCCGTTCAGCGCAATTATTTCCAAATCCATTTTGGTAAATCTGCACAATTTTTCGTGACTTCTTTCTCCACAAAAATCATTCTCATTTAATATGTACCATTCTTGTACTTTTATCCCTGTTGTCATTTACAGGCATCGTTGTCCCTGATCCATCGTTGTCTCTGATCCATCCCTGTTCTGGGTATAAACGAATCCGCATCTCAGGAGGTGGATCATCTCCCTGTAAATCATCCATTGCTTTTCTGCGTGTAAAAAATTTGCTTCCTCTCAAGCTGCCCGCTCTTGTTAAATAGTGGTAGTAGGAAACAGATACGTTCAAAAAAACGCACCGGATACACCCGCATTTATACAGGGTTTCCCCCTGCGGATTGCACCGGTACGCTTGCCGCCAAGCTGCTCGCTTTTTATTTTTGTTTTTGTTTTTATTTTTATTCTGAGTCCTGGTTCCCCGCCGCCTCCAAAACATAGATTCTGGATTCGAAATCCGTGCAGGGCTCTGCGCCTGCAGGCGCCTGTCCGGCTGTCTCATCGCTGGTAATCAGTCCCGCATACATCAGCTCGTCACCGAAATGGCTGCGCCCGCTTCTCTGTTCCCGATAGCAGAAAGAAGGATTGAGCCCCTCCAGACGCAGACGTCTATATCTGTCATTTACCACATTCAATACCCGATACCAGCCCACTAGGGCGGTCCTCTGATCCGGACTTACCACCATCCAGGCCGTCTCATTTCCCTCAAAGGGACTCAGCAAGCGGTAAAATTTCCCAAACTGCAGGATCTCCCTGTATTTTTTCATAAAGGCTACCTGTTGGACCACTTGTCGGCTCTCCTCCTGGGTCAGCTGGTTTAAGTCCAGCTCATAGCCAAAGGTGCCAAAGTAAGCCACATTGGCCCTGGTATGCAGAGGCGTATTCCGGAACACTTGATGATTGGGCGTCACAGACACATGGGTTCCCATACTGCTGATGGGGTAGCACAGGGAGGTGCCGTACTGGATTTTCAGACGCTCCACCGCGTCGCTGTTGTCGCTGACCCAGCCCTGGGGCGCATAGTAGAGCATCCCCGGATCGAACCGGCCACCGCCGCTTGCGCAGGATTCAAAGAGCACCTGGGGAAATTGGGAAGTGAGACGCTCATATAAATCGTATACCCCCAGAATATAGCGGTGGTAAATCTCTCCCTGCCGGTCCCCGGGCCATGAGGAAGAATAGCACTCCGTAATGCTGCGATTCATATCCCATTTCACGTAGGAAACCTTTGCATTACTCAGGATTTCCGTCATCTGCCCATAAATATTGTCCACCACCTCTTTTCGGGAAAAATCCAGCACATACTGATATCTTCCGTGAGAGCGGCTGCGTCCTGGCGTCTCTAAAATCCAGTCCGGGTGCTGCCGGAAAAGGTCTGAGTCCTTATTTACCATCTCCGGCTCAAACCAGAGTCCAAATTTTAATCCCAGGGCCTCCACCCGGTCTGCCAGGCCGGCAATTCCTCCGGGAAGCCGTTTCAGATTGGCTTTCCAGTCTCCCAGGCCGGCCCGGTCGCTGCTGCGCTCCCCAAACCAGCCGTCGTCCAGCACAAACAATTCTACGCCGCATTCTTTGGCCCGGGACGCAATCTCTATAATCCGGTCCTCTGTGAAATCAAAATAGGTAGCTTCCCAGTTATTGTTCAGAATGGGCCTTACCCGGTCTCTCCAGTACCCTCTTGCCAAACGCCTCTGAAACAGCCGGTGGAAAGTCTGACTCATATGATTCAGGCCCTGGTCTGTGTAGACCAGCACAGCCTCCGGAGTCTGAAAGCTCTCTCCCGGCTCCAGCTTCCATCCGAAGGTCAGGGGATCGATCCCAGCCAGAATCCGCAGGGTATCGTGGGCATCCACCTCTGCCTGGATGCGGAAATTGCCGCTGTAAATCAGAGAAAGGCCTATGACTTCCCCCTGTCTCTCATCTGTCCCCGGGCGCAGAAGCGACAGGAAGGGGTTATGCTCATGGGAGGAATTTCCCCGCATGCTTCCAATAGAGTGGATTCCCGGCTCCAGGGTTCTCCGGTAAATCTGCCGCTCCCTGGCCCAGCATCCGGAGAGCTGCTGCCACACATACCCGCTGTCCGGCAGATCCAGGCAAAGGCTCATGGCACGCTCCAGCCGCACCGGCTGCTCCCCGCCGTTAAAGAATCCCACGCTGCGGGTCAGGATTCCTCCCTCTCTAAAGATGGTGTAGAGAAGCTGTGCCTCAAGCTTTGTCACCGGATCCTCCAAGGTAATCCGAAGGGTACTGGCCTCCTTTTCAGACTCCGTATAAGTAGCCGGAAGGCCGGGAAGCTTTGGCTTTCCCTCCTCTATAACATGATTCCGGTACTGAAAATCGGAAATCCTGCTGCCGTTGTCCTGCAACACCTCCACAGCCGGCTCCCGATAATCCGTAGTTCCAAACACCGGATATTCCTGCCGGATATGCTCCAGGGAAAAAGTCCTGTCATTTTCATAAATACAGGAGGACATGGGCCTTTCACAGGTCTCCAGGAGATAGGAGAAATCCTCCTTGTCCAAAATCCGCTTTCCATAATACAACTGGCCCAGATGACCGTTTCTCATAATCATCATGATATAACTGATGTACTCATTATACAGGTGAAAAATTCTTGTGCTCTCGTGATATACGATTTCCATGGTCTTTCCTTTCTGTTCTCTATTCAAAGTCCTTCCTTCAATTCCTGCAGGATTTGCAGCCACTCTGAAAAATGAGGACATTTTTCACGGATTTTATTCATACCAATCAGATCCAACCATTCCGCTACGGCTCCTCCCTTTTTGTAATCTATCGTCTGAAGAAGACGTTTTGATGGTGCGGTTTCTTTCCCATGATTAATATCTTCCGGTGGAATATCCTTTGTCTCTTCATATAAACGATCAATTTTGATCACATCCTCCGGCTCCAAATAGTCATATTTTAGCACTCTTATGTCAGAAAACAGAAGCGCTTCAAATTCATGTAGCTGTATATAAGGAAATCAGGTTGCTTTTCCCCGCCCCGTTAGCTCCAATGATAATGTTAATGTCGTTTAACTCAATTTTATTTTGCATAAGATCACTGTTATAGGAACGATATCCTGCTAATGCCAGTGATTTTAAATACGTTTTTTTCATAAACTCACCTACATTCTACATCCTGTCTCTTTTCCCATTTCTTTTATTTTAACCAATCTTACTCCTGCAAGCAATATAAATTTCCAAATACAGCTACGCTATAAAATAAACGTTCCCATTATATCGTCGTACGATTCATATCTGCCCAAACACCAACAAAATCCGAAAAATTCCCTCTTCCACCTCCGCCCTGGCATCCCCGCCCATTTTCCGCATCATCTCCCGCACAATAAAGAGCCCAAGCCCGGAAGATCCTTTCCTCCGGGCTGTGTCCGCCTTATAAAATTGTTCAAACAGACGCTCTGTGTCTATGGCCTGATCCCCGGAAACAGGATTCTCAAACGCCAGGATACAGCCTTTCCCATTGGTCTTCCGCTGGGTGACGGTAAGCCCGCCGACCCCATGGACCAGCACATTCTGGATCAGATTCCGGAAAATACGCCCCAGGGTCTCCTCCTCCGCCAACACCTGCAGACCCTCCGATTCTAACAGAACCTCCGGGGTAATCCCACGCTCCTCAAATTCCCCATAGAAACTTAGGAGGCACTCGCCCAGAAAGGGAAGCACCTGAATCCTTCTCATATTCTCCCTGGAAATCACATACTCCTCATTTGCCAGCTTCGTGTAGAGAAACATCTTTTCCAGCATGTCCTTCAGCTCCCCCAGCCTGTTCTCTGCCGCCAGGAGATAATGCTCTCGTTTTTCCGGTTCCTCACATTCCCCTGCCAGCTGCACATAGCCGGAGGCCCCTGTGAGAGGCGTGCGGATATCATGAGCCAGACTGGTAATATTCTGCTTCAGACTCTTCTGTGCTCCCTCATACTGCATATGACTCTGGTCCCGGGCCTGAAGCACCTGGTTTAGCCTCCGGCAAAGAGCCAGCAGATCCCTCTGGCGGGTGTTCACCGCCAGCTCCATGTGGCTTCCCCTCTCTATTTCTCCCAGCTGGCCCCCCAGGGAGCGGATATCCAGGCAAAGCCGGATATAGAACGCCCCCAAACCCAGACAGACTACACATAATCCAATAACTAAAACAACCATGCTACACTCCATTCCGGTTCGCCACCGTTTCTCTGCAGTTCCCGGGCTTCCTTTCCAACCGTACCAGTGTCCTGGCACTTTTCCCTTTCATCCGCCCTGTTTCTATCCTAGATGTCCCGCATCCGAATCGCCGCTGCTCCCAGGACGCCATAGACCACCAGAAATATGGCTCCCACTGCAAATCCCCTCAGGTCTCCAAGTCCCGTAAAGCTGGAGGGTGCATTGGTTAAATTAAAATACAGAGTGTACAGGGACCATCCGTCGGCATGAAAAAGCCCGCTAAGAGCAGACAGGGCCACCACAAGCATGCCGCTTCCTAGCACCAGCGCCAGGAGAACGCCTGCCGCCATGCTCCGGGTGGTCACGCACAACATAATCATCAGGGTGGAAAATGCCGTGGTGAGAAGCCAGGCCTGCGCCAGATAAAACAGGCTGTCCGAAAGGCTGGTGTAAGGGATATTCAGTTCCCCCAAGGCCAAACGATTTAAAATCAGGCAGAATACAAGCTGCACCGCCATATAGCAGAAGGTGAGGATCCCTCCGGAAATCATTTTGCTGACCACATATTTCCACCGATCCCGGTGCAAGGCCATGATATTTTTGATGAAGCCATTCTGGAAATCCCCGCAGACAAAAATCGCCACCATGATTCCCAGCACGCTGCAGTACATGCCTCCGTCCATTCCGGTATCCCGAAACATCATGATTGAGGTGTATCCATCTAAGACGCCGCTATCCAGGGCGGCGTCCATCTCCATTTTAAGAGCCAGATCTCTGCCGCCAGAGGTGACCAGCAGCCACAAAAACCAGTAGCAGAATCCAACCATAACCATCATTCCCGCCAGGCCCATATAAACAGACTTACTTCTCTTCAACCGATACAGATCCATACGCAGTAAATTAAACATCCTTTTGCTCCCCCTTTTTCCCGTCAGAATCCATTTCTCCCAGGCCATTGGCAATCCGTTGGCGTTCTTTAACGCCATCCATGCGTGCCAGGAAGTATTCCTCCAGATCCATGTGATGAAAACCGGATCCATAGACCTGAATCCCTCCCTGGATCAGCAGCTGGTTCAGGCCGGCCGCTTTCCCGGCATCCATCCCATACAGCCGCATGTTCCGGTCATCGCACACCTCCGCCTGGATTCCCGGCATCCGCTCCTCCACAAGAGGCAGGGCGCGTTTCACATCGTCCACCTCAATCTGAAAATAATCGGCGCAGCTTCGCTCCAGCTCCTCCCGGCTTAGCTGCTCTACCAGAGCTCCGTTCTTGATGATGCCATAATGGGTGGAAATCCGGCTCAGTTCTCCCAAAATGTGGGAGCTAATGAGAAAGGTCTTCCCCTCCTCCCGAAGGCTTAAGATGAGCTGACGGATCTCCCGCACGCCCTCCGGATCCAGGCCATTAATAGGCTCATCCAGGATCAGCAGATCCGGATTTCCCAGGAGAGCCAAACCTACGCCCAACCGCTGCTTCATTCCCATGGAAAACTGCTTTGTCTTTTTCTTTCCGGCCTGGGTTAAGCCTACCCGATCCAGAATCTCATCCACGCTTTTCTCATCCGCAAGTCCCAGACATCTGGCCTTCATGACCATATTCTGCCTGGCAGTCATGCTAGGATACAAGCCTGCAGACTCAATGAGACAGCCGATTCTTCTGGCCGCGTACAGATCTCCCGCTTCCCTTCCAAACAGCCGGATTTCTCCCTGGGTGGGCTTTACCAGGCCGCACAGCATTTTCAGAGTAGTGGATTTTCCAGCTCCGTTTCTGCCGATAAATCCATAGATAGCGCCCTCCCGAACCTTTAGTTCCAGGTGATCCACCGCTGCGTGGGCCCCATACATTTTGGTCAGAGCCCTGGTTTCCACCACATAGGCTTCCTCTTTCTTCTTTTCCATTTCCTTCTATCTCCTTTTCCTGGTCAGACCCGGGCCGTTAAACCGGCCTCTCTGTAAGATGTTTTCACTTTGCTGGGATTCATCTCCCCGGGCTTTGACGGTAAACCTATCATAATCCTATGGCTTTAAAAAAGCTCTCAGAAAAGTTTAAGAAAAGGTAAAGTTATAAAAAGGATTTTCCCCAAGGACAGATTCATGTCAACTTAAAGCCCATGCCCCACACAGTCTGTATATAAGAATCCGTGCCGCTCGCCTTAAGCTTGGCCCGGATATTGCTCATATGTACGTGAATGGTTTTGTCCTCCGCCAAATACTCCTCCCCCCACACATACTCGTAGATCATCTGCTTAGAAAAAATACGCCTGGGGTTCCGGATCAACAGCTCCAAAATCAAAAATTCGTGCTTTGTGAGAGTTACCGGCTCTCCGGCCGCCGTCATCTCCAGAGTATCCGGATTCAGCTTCCACTGCCGATACTGATACACGGTATTCTCCGGTTCCGAATCCCTCCCGCTCCCAGACTCCCGGTCTTTGCGGCGCAGCTGCACCTGGATCCGCACCAACAGCTCCTGCAGGTCAAAAGGCTTACACAGATAGTCCTCTGCCCCTGCAGACAGCACGTCCACCTTGCTGTCCAGCCCGCTCTTAGCAGACAGCACAATCACCGGCGTCTTTTGGGAAAAAATCCCCACAAGCTCCTCCCCGGAAATCCCCGGCAGCATAAGATCCAGCAAAATCAGATCAAATTCCTCCATGGAAAAAAGCAGCTTCCCCTCGCTTCCTGAAAACGCCTGGGTACATACATAGCCGTGCCCCTCCAGATATTCCCGCAGCATCTGATTATTCTCAGCGTCATCCTCCACAATCAGGATTCGTTTCATACGCCTCGCCCCTTTTCAGCCCTTGATTTATCCTATCTTATCATAGTTCTTACATATGATCCAGTATCTTTTATCCTGCCTTGCACTTTCCCTATCCCTATCTTCCAGGTTTCGACTCCTTTTGGTTTCCTGTCTTTGCATGTCGCTATCCATTGTCATGGTGCTGCTCTTTTGTCTGCGGATAAAACTAGTCGCTTAGCGCAGAAAAACAGCTGATCATTCTGGATATGTATATACTATAATTAAGGAAGGAAAACGAAAGAATTCTGCCCTGGAAAGGAATGGCAAAACATGATTTTAGATTCACCGGAAACCTTTGTAGACAAAAATAACGGGGAAGGCGTTTTCGTCAACTCCCGGGGCATGCATGAACTTGAGCAGGTGGACGGTATAAAAAGCATGAATCACTGCGTCTGCTGGCATCCTCGCCTGGTGGGCGGAAACCCGGACAGCGTTTTCTGGCAGGATTATGTGCATCCTCTGGTATCTTCGCTCCCGCAATCCACGCCTTCCAGCAAGAAGCTTTTGGACGCCTCCCGGATCAAGTTAATTCTTCTAAATAAAGAAATCCTGGAGTTGACGTCATCCTAACGGATTATGAAATATAATCAATACCCATACCTCTTCCGGTATCGGAAAAACAACGAGGCCGAAAGCGCCAGCGCCATAAGCTCCGCCGCCGGCGTAGCCAGCCAGATCCCGTTGACTCCCAGAATCAAAGGCAGAGTCAGCATGGTAATCAGCATAAACACAAAGGATCTGGAAAAAGCAAGGATCGCCGATACCACCCCGTTGGATAAGGCGGTAAACATACCGCTGGCAAAGATGTTGAAGCCAATAAAGAACAGGGCAATGGTGCAGATCCTGTTTCCCGTTACAGCCAGATCATATACCGGATTGTCCGGTCGGGCAAATACAGATACCAAAGGTCTGGTGAGCAGGAAGGAGGCTGCCACCGTAACCACAGAGATTCCCCCAATCACCTTCATGCTCACTGCAACCAGCTTTTTCAGCTTCTCCTCATTCTGCTCCCCATAGAAAAAGCTGAGCATGGGTGCAACCCCATAGGAATATCCCGTATACAGGGAGCTGGCAAACATAAGCACATACATGATAATGGTTACAGCCGCCACTCCGTCCTCTCCCACATAGCGGAGCATGGTCCAGTTGAACATCATGGTGATGATTCCCGTTACCAGGGCCGCGGCCATTTCCGAGCACCCGTTGGCAGCTGCGTTTGCAAGAACCCGAAACCGGAACGCAGGCCTTGTAAAATGCAGAAGACTCTCCTTTTTGGAAAACACAAACAATCCTGCTGCCGCTGTCACAGAATACCCCAGGCCAGTGGCAATGGCCGCGCCGCTGATTCCCAGATTCAAGCCGGCTATGAACACATAGTCAAGCGCCATGTTCAGAACGCCGCCTGTGACAGAACAGATCAGGGACAAAGCCGCCTTCTCGCTGGCAATCATATAGAGGGTGAAATTATTCATCAACAAAATAGGAACGGTAAACACTAGGTAGCGGCTCAAGTATTCCACACAATATCCCTCCACATCCGGGGACAGGTTCATGCTGACAAAGATCTGGTCCAAACTTGCATATCCCACAATACACATGAGGATCCCCACAAGAACATTCACCAGAATCAGAAAGGTAAAGTCTTCCCTGGCCTCCCTGGTTTTCTGCTCTCCCATCTTTTTCATAATCACCGCGCTGCCCCCTGTGGCCAGCATGGTGGATATGGCCGTGACAAGCTGAATCACCGGCGCCGTCAGATTAATGGCAGAAAGGGCGCTGGTGCCGATCAGATTGGACACAAACAGGCCGTCTACCATGGTATAAAAGGACATGAATACGGTCATGGCAATGGTTGGCACGACAAATTTCAGGATATTTCCCAGAGTTACCGGTTTAGCGTATGCATTTTGATTTTCCACAGTTTTTTCTCCTCTCATCTTGCATTTCTTCTTTACATGGCGTATCATAAACCGTACAGTTACAGTACAGTCAATAGCAAATTCAAAATTTTTATGAATAGCGGAAAAAGAGGAATCATAAGAATGAATGAGAAAAGCAGACTGCTCACCATCGGCCAGTTCGCCGCCCTCCACGGCATCAACAAAAAAACCCTTATGTGGTATGATGAAATCGGCCTGTTCCGGCCCGTCGCTGTTAATCCTGAAAACGGATATCGGTGCTACAGCTACCACCAGAGTCCTGTACTGGAAACCATTCTTCTGCTTCGGGAATTGGACGTATCCCTTACGGATATACAGAATTTCATGAAAAACCGTTCCGCAAAAAGCATGAACAGCCTTTTAGAAGAAAAGATAGAAGCGCTGGACCTGCAGATTATGCACCTGCAGGCAGTGCGAAAAACCCTGTGTGGATACAGGCAGGATATGCATACCCTGCTGACCATGGATCTGGGGGAAATCAGTATCGTGGAGAAAGAGGAGCGCTGCCTGGTAACCGTGGAAATTGACGAAAATACTACCTTTGAAAAAGAAGTGGAGCTGGTCACAGCCGAAACAGCCCGGTATCAGCTGGGCCGCCTGCACCATGCCTCTTATGGCTCCATGATCCCTGTTTCCAGCCTGCAAAAGGGAAACTTTAACGATTATACCAGGCTGTTTATTGAGATTCCTTTCCTGAAACAAGCGAAAGGCCTGCATATGCAGCCGGGTGGAAAATATCTGCGGGCCTTTCACAAAGGGGATTGGGCCGGCCTGACCCTTCGCTACCAGGAAATCCTGGACTATGCCTGCCAGCAGGGCCTGACCCTGCTGGGATATTCCTACGAAAAGGGGATCAATGAGACAGTGGCGGAACGGATGGAAGATTATATTGTGCAGATTGAGATTTTGCTGGGAGATTGAGCAGACATAAAAATGGCCAGAAGCCAGATACCCTCTCTTACTTCAAAACCAGCTGTCTTACACTTCTGGCATAATGCTCCGCTGCCTGTTCATCAAAGAAAATCACCCGGGACCACATGCGAAGCCCCTGATAATAATACAAAATCAAATCTGAAACCTGGTCTGTATCAACCACCTTAAAATCTCCGGTTTCGATCCCATACTCCAAAAGGCTCATCCACCGCTTTTTGGCCTTTTCATGGACCTGCTCAAAAAAATCTTCATTTCCCAGGTTGGCATACTCATAAATGGCAAGGCTTAAAGAGGCGGCCCGATCCAAAATCTCCGCCTTTATGGCCGCCAGCATATCCTCCAGAATAACGCTTGCCCTCTCCCCTTTCTCTATGCGGTCTGCGATCACATATTCCTCGGCCAGAATCTCCGAAAATATCTGTCCTGTACCGGAATAGTACCGGTAGAGTCCTCCCCTGCTCATCCCTGTTTTTTCGCAGATATCCGTCATGGTTACCGCCTGAAAGCCCTTTTCGGCAAACAGCTGGTATGCCTGACGGCGGATCCGCTGTTTTGTTTTATTCCCCTTCTCCCCCATATCAGCCGGCAAACTCCTCCCGCAAAACAGCATACATACAATAGGAGCGAATCTTCCCGTTTTTATAGACACCGTTTCGCATGGTTCCCTCCCAGGTAAAACCAGCCTTTTCCAAAACCCTTCTGGAGCCGATATTATCCGCAAAGGGCTCGGCAAAAATACGGACAATGTCAAATCGTGCAAAGGCCTCTTTACAAATCCTGCCCACAGCCTCTGTCATAATCCCTTTTCCCCAATGCTCCTGAGCCAGCCAATAGCCCAGCTCTGCGGATCTTTCGTATACGTCCTCTTTTACGGATATTGAGATACTTCCCGCGGCCTGGCTGTCAACCACGATGGCATAACTGATTTGCTTTTTGTCTGTATTTGCAAGACAATCATTGATATACCAGACAGCATCATCCAGGGTATAGGGATTGGGGAATATGTTCCGCAGATTCCCAGCTATACTGGGATTATCGGCTGCTTTTGCGATCCACACGGCATCCTGCGGCTCCCATTCTCTCAGAATAAAAGTTTTCATCTTCCACACCTCCAAAAGCGACATTATTGTCTTTTTATTATATGGCAAGGGATTGGTTTTGTCAATGTGTATCTTCCAAAGGAGATTTGCGTTGCAGAATCGCAAATCTGAGGTGCAAAACCGTGTATTCCCTTGTGCGCTAAGGGTAACATGGTATAATATATATCATATACCGCGCCAAGGAAAGGAGACACCTATGATAAAACGCTTCCGAATCCATGGAGACAATATTGTGGAATGTGAACGTCTCTACGCACTCATTTCAAAATCCATCCAAATCCTGCAGGAGCAACCCTTCTTTCTGTCCCCGGCTTGTCCATCTATGCAGGTAACTACCGCAACGAATGACAGCCTGATATTTGAATTTTTTCCCGGCTTCAACAAAAATACCAGCGATCGCTGGAGCTCCAATATCTTTCAGATTTTAAAGGATCGCGGAAGCTTTTTGAATGAAACGCCGGATGTTCTGCTGACAGAGCTAACTCCTGCAGGGGAACGGATTCTCATTGCCATAGAATTCTGCAGCGCACTACAGGCAGGAAATCAGGCCTGGCAGCGCAGCGGCAGGGCCTACTCCACGGCTCGCTCCAACGTTTGCCCTTATCTGTACATTGTGGATTTCGTCAAATATGAATTAGATGACAACAGAAATCGCATCGCCCTTCGGTTTCCCAATGCGGCGATTCCATTTAGCTATTACCTTGCCTCCAGCAGCTGGAAATATCCTGTGATTCAGGTGTATTTCCGGTCCGAGGAATTTCAGCCTGCCTTCGATCCGTCCCTGCAGAATTTCGATCCCTCATGGTTTGGCCAGCAGGATGTCTGCGCCCTACTTTCCGGACTGCTCTATGATAAGGATGTAAGGCCCCTATATACCTGCCTGATCCAGAAAAGCTTAAGCGTCCTGAACTTTATGGCTGCTGCAAACAGGTCCCACAGCTACACCCTGCAGGACTGGCAGTCTATCCGCCAGGATTATTCCGGAGATATTCTTGCCTTCTCCAAGGACCACAACCGCTTTCCCTTCATGAAAAAAATTGCCAAGAAATCCGTCACCGGACGCAACCGGGATTTCGCTGATCTGGCTACGAAATACAGCATCGGCATTGCCTCCAGGGATTTACCCTTTGGGTTGATTCCCTCTTATGCGAAAATCCCCTTCGCCCGGGAGCTACAGGCCCTTTACCCGGAAATGGGAGAAGATTTCTATACACAGCTGTCCACAGAACAGGACATGATCGTCTGCATGTTTAAAGGGTTCAAGCCCCAGGGAGACGACGCCAGGCCGGACCGGGGCATTTTGCCCTTCATTGCCATGCTTATGGGAGAGGCGGCAGAAATCCTTACCTTTGTATACGGGGAAACTACCGAATCCGCCCTGCAAAAGCTGGATCAAGATATCCTGTCCCTGGCAAATGGAAACGGGCTGTGGAGCGCCATTGTATCCCTGAGCGATTTTATCATCCTGGATGCGCCCAAAATCCCAAAAGAAGAGGAAGCGCCTAATGTGATCCGGCTGATTCCAAACAAAGCCAATAAAGCCGCAGCCTTAACTCCCAAGACCCAGACGGCGCAAGTGATGATCTCTCCCTTTCCCAATCATTACACAGAAAATGATGTGGACACCTTCATCCATATGATATTTAAGCATCTCATCCCCAATACCTTTGAGGGCTTTTGCAATCCCCCTGGCGGCGACTGGAGCGGCATCTCCCTTCCTGACAGCCTGGATCCCTCCCAGGGCCGGGAATTCCGGTGGCTCACCCTGCCCCGGGTAAGCCACAGCAAGCGTCCCGACCACATTACGGTCCTGTTTGATCTGCTGGAAAAGCCCCTTATCCTGTGTACAGAGTCCAAGGAATCCTTCCGAAGCTTAGAGCCAGGCATAGGCCCGGCTCTGACGAAATACATATATGATCTGCTGGCCTATCCTCCCAGCGTGGAACGCCCCCTGTATGCGGACTCCTGGACCTTTTCCTCCTCCTGCTTGTCTGCTTCCGATTACCTGTGCGCCTCCATGGGATGTTTTTTCGCCACTGCCAGCTCGGATTTGTCTGTAATGGCAGACCGGGTCTGCTGTGATGTCTTAATGGGCTTTTGGATAGATATCCGTCCCCTGAGGTGTTCCTTGCAAATCCAGGGCTTCTCCCCTCTGGGGCGTCTTCTGGCAAAGCACTTTACACATACGATACAGAGCCAGAAATCACCTGTAAATATTTTCCATATCATCTGACTCCGAAAGCCTGTATGCGGACAGGCTCCTCCTGCCCTTTGCCTGGAAGAAACCTGTCCGCACATTCCCCATAAAAGTCCTTCTACCAATTGGTATATAAGGCCTCATACACCGGTTCCCTGCTTTTATCCATCACCTTTTTAAAGGACGAATTTCCGGAAGCCAGCATGATTTTATGGACATACAGCTCCTTGGGGATCCCAGTCTCGTATTCTTTATTTCCCCGCATGCCGTCAAAGGATAATACATACCGGATTCCCTTTTTATTCAGCCCTTCCAGATATGTGTAAAACTCCTCGTAATCAATGGTCCCATAATATCTGCCTCTGGTGTTTTCATAGGGGGGATCTAAATAGATTATGTCGTTTTTCGTGGCGGTCTTTGTGGTTTCCCGGTAATCCCCGCACAGAAACCGGATCTGGGAAATTTTCTCATGCCAGTCAAAGACAATCTTCTCAAAACGCCTGGGATCCACGCCCTTTCGGGTATGGTGAAAGGAATTATTAAACTCCCCATCTCCGTTAAACCGAATTAACCCGTTCACACAGGTGCGGGACAAAAAGAGCAGATCCAAAGGCGATTTCTCCGCGTTAAATCTTTGGCGAATCTCATAGTATACCTGATACCCGTCGCTCTGAAGCCGATTCCATTCCCGCATGTAATAGTCTGCCACTTCCTGGGGACTTTTTTGCACCATGTGCCAGAATCCAATCAAAGGCTGGCAGATATCCCCGCAGACGCCCCGGGAGGGCCTGGCCGCATACATGACAGAACCGCCTCCCAGAAAGGGTTCATAATAGCATTCAAATTTTCCAAACCGCCTGACAATCTCCTGGGCCTGGGATCGTTTGCTGCCACTCCATTTTATAACCGGATCAATGTTCACGTTCCTTGGATCCCCCTTTCCCTGAAAGGGGCTGCCCAGACAGTTCCCTCTCACAATGCTTCAATCTCTCCAGGGAGATCTGATAGTATTCCTCCTCCAACTCAAAGCCGCAATAGTTTCTGCCGCAAATTTTTGCAGCCGCACATTCGCTTCCCGAACCGCTAAAGGGGGTAAATACCAGGTCCCCCTCCCTGGTTGTGGCCAAAATCATGCGTTTTAGCAGGCGGATGGGTTTTTGCGTGGGATGCTTTCCATAGGCCAGCTCCTCCTTGGTCTTATTATTGGGAATATCCCACACTGTGCGCATCTGTTTCCCCGGCTGTTTAATCTGATCCTCCGGAAAATCCGCATTTTTGATATATTCATAATCATAATAATACTGCCTTTTTTTCCCTCCCGAATGGGCCCACAAAATGGTCTCATGGCTTGCAGTAAATCGTCTTCCGGAAAGATTGGGAAAAGCATTGCGCTTAAACCAGATGATTTCATTGATGATTTCCACCTGAAGCATCTGACAGATCACATTGATGATTCCCATGTTGTGATAGGTGCCGAAAATCCAGAGGGAACCTGTGGGCTTCAGAATCCGTTTCACCTCTGAAATCCACTGGACCGTAAAACTCCAATAGTCCTCAAAGGACATATTGTCCCAGTCCGCCATTACCTTGTTCCAGTTTCCCCCCATTCCCTTTAAGATCACGCTGTTATCCCATTTCCACTCCGCCCCCTTGGACAGGTTGTAGGGAGGATCCGCTATAACCAGATCCACGGAATGATCCGGCATCTCCACCATTCCCTCAAGACAATCCCGGTTAAAAATTTGGTTTATGTATTGCTCCATCATAAGACATGCCTCTCTAATTATTCAGGTAATACAGCGCAGGTCTTTTGGAGGTCTGCTTAAACTTCACGTTTTTCGCGCTTGCAATATGCTTTCGGATACATGCGTTCATGGTATTAACCGGGGTCTTTCCCACGGACATAAGCTTTTTGCTGTATCCCCTCTTCTCCGCCAATTCCCAGATTTCCCTCAGTGTCATCTCCCGCTTTTCTGCTCTTAGCACCTCTTCCATCAAATCCAGGTATGTATATCTCATTGGTAAGCTCCTTTGCATTCTTTTCCTAAATATTATCGCAGTTTACCTGGAATGTCAATTCTTTTAGCATTCTTTTGCATTCTCTTTGTCTGTCCAAAACGAGGAGTATGGATCCGTCTAATCCACGTTTTTATATAAGGCGTAATAATCACAGTCCATATGATCCATCATTTGGGTAAACCATCCTTTGGCATCATCAAGAGCTCGATTGTAGATGACCGGCGCCATTCTTTCTTCAAACAAATCCAAAAGCTGCATTTGCTCTATTACGCCGATTTCCTCACCTCGTTCTGTGATGTAAAACGCCTTGATTTCCTCTTTCAATTTTTCTCTTTGCGTATCAGACAATTTCATCTTTGATAAGCTTTCTCTTTTTCTCATAGCAGAATCTTTTCCCTCTGTCACTGTTTTGCAAGTTTGTTCCGATTCGGTTTTCTTTTCATAGCCAGCAGCTTCATATAATCATCAAATTCAGCAGTGCTGGTGGGTTCAAACATTACCCATTTTCCATCACGATAGGTTTTTGCTTCATCATACTTCCTACAAACGGCAGCAGAAAGAGTCTCCCTGATATCCTCAAATTTTGCTCTTTCGTCTTTCCCAAAGATAACCATGAAACCAACACTATTCTTTTTTGCATATAGACAACAAAGTGTTTTGCCGCCTCTGCGATATTTATACTCATAAGTCCAATTCTTACCGCCCGTATTCCATAATCGTTCCATTTCGTATTTTTCATCAATAGCCACGCATAACCCCTGCCAAACTTCAAACAAAGATGGACCGAGTAGTTCCGTCATAACAGATGGAGATGGTATATTTTCAAGCATTGTATTTCCTCCTTTGATTTTCCATTTGTTCCTTAGCTTCCTGTTGTTCCCGACTCACAGTTTTCGTTCTGTTATATTACCACTTATTCCAGGTCTTCAATTCGACCTGATTGAATCGACGCAGTATTTTTCTTAATCCTGTTTTCAGACCAGTTCCACCATTGAAGCTTTAATAATTCAGAAATTACATGGTCCAAAAACCGTTTTCGTATTGGTTTTGCAGGGACACCTCCAACAATCGTATAAGGCGGTACCCTCTATTCCCCTAAATTTACAGATTTGATTATACCACTTCCTCTCTCCATTTGCCATAAAAATATGGAGGGCATAATAACCTTCTGTTGTCTGTGGAAGCAGAAACAAATACCAAATTTTTACAATAGTTAAATAGAACTATTCCGCCATAAGAAGGCTGCAAAATTACCTCTGGGCAAATGAGATTCCATGATATCTCCATGATAATGACAACAAAGTCAAAAGAGGGTAAAGGCACTTGCAGAAATGAAGGAACTGTACCGCAGCCCTTGGCAAATCAAAGCATCTTTCGGGGAGTTTTAAGTACAGCGTTTGGATGAAAAGAAGGAAAATGGAGAATCAAAAAATCTTTATTTTCCATCAGTAGAAGCTTCTTAGATTAAAAATGTCAGTTTACAAAGGTAGATTCAGATGGGTCCGTTTATCTTACAGGCCTGGAGGGAGCCGTCCTTCCTCTCCAGGGCGCCCGTCTTGTATTTATTTATAGGGAGATCCCAATGATGCAACTGTAGAATCGGAAAATACACCGTCAGAGCCGGAATCAAAAGCAGCCCTCCGTCACTGTTGATATATGCTCTAAATGACTTCTTAATCACGAGATTTTCTCATGGTTAGTGAAGAACTCATTTAGAGCATATTTCATGTAAGGAGGCAGACGCTATGA
>JAAWJI010000053.1 GCA_022796795.1 Lachnospiraceae bacterium
TAAAAAATACTATATATTAAAATAATTTATTTGACAAAAAAATAAGCCAAAAATAAGGCTCTGGAAGGATTTTCTATATTTGCAACTGTCAAACTCCCGTGAATTTGTTTTTCCAGTAAAAGTAAATGAAATCCACAGCAGATCTAAGTATTCGACTTTTGACTTGTATTTTGATATAATGAAAACATACCCTCAGTGGACAAAGGGCGTGGATCCCTTTGTCCACTGAGGGTATGAGGAATAGGAGAAAAAATAGAGATGCTAAGACCGAAAGAAGTTGTTCAGTTATGGGTAGACGCATTCAATAGGCATGATGTGGAAGCAATTACAGCACTTTATCATGAAAATGCAACGAACCATCAAGTAGCGAATGAGCCAGTAGTAGGCATTGAAGCAATCCGTACCATGTTCACAGCCGAATTTTCGACAGCGGATATGAAAGCTATTGTAGAAAATATATTTGAGGATGGACAATGGGCGATCCTTGAATGGCGTGATCCATTGGGGTTACGGGGGTGCGGGTTTTTTCAGGTAGTAAATGGAAAAATTTTATTCCAACGAGGCTATTGGGATAAGCTCTCATTTTTGAAACAGCACAATCTTCCCATAGAGTAATGATGACATTTTTTTATGCGATTGCTAAATTAATGGAAATTTGATTGGATATTGATTGAATATGGTATTGTGGGCAAAATAAAATGAGATATTGTGTAACTAGCGGCACATCCCCAATCTGGAAGAATGGGAGTTGCCACAGAGAGTAGAGTTTAGAGATGAAATTGCTCGAGGAATGGGACAGAGAGTGATAGTCAGTTTGTAGTGGATAATTTCAATTTGATACATAGTGAAAGGGAGATTGAACTGCTTGCCCTAGTTGACAGTGCAATTGTGGGAACGGCAGGAATCGATGCAAGCTGCACGATATAGAAGATATTGGAAGTAAGGAAAAATTCAGTATGGAGCTTTTTTTTAACATAGAAAGTAGCCGTCTTTATTTTAGAAAAGAAATAGGAGAAGGACTGGTGTAGGTGTATGGAAAAGATTCCTGTTTTTATGAAAGAAGAAGCAGAGCTATGGAGGGCTGGAAAGGGTAATGAGATTTATGGTTAAACATCTGAAGGAATAGCGGGAAAATAAATGTTGACATTGAGAAAGTTATAAGCTAAGATAAAACCATATTTTGAAGAAAAGGTAATTATGCTATATGTTGGTGGTATCTGTAACGACAAGGAACAACTAAATGAAATAAGAGGGTAAGCGCGACAGATTGTGTTTTATTTTTGTTACCCTTTTCAGCATTCTTACATGCTGGTTGTTTTTGCCTTACAGTATACTGCACACGCCGGGAATAGAGGTCTTATTTTGTTATGTTATTTAGGACCTGTGAATTCGTGGTTTCAGTCTATTTATGATAGGCGGAAACCACGTTTTTTTGTTGTGCGCCTGGCGGCGCACGTTTCTAACCGGTGTAAGTCCGGAATCCGCCTGGTAGTGGGAAGGATATAGCCGAAAGCAAGGGTGTCCGTCGTGAGATGGAATCTGAAGGAAGCTGGATGTGGGGAACATACTAACCCACGGGCAAATCTCTGGTCTGACGAACAGAAATCACATCAGGCTATGCATGAAGGTAAGACTGCAACACAAGCCGAAGCCCAATAACTACACGGAATCATGTATGGTAAATGTGGCAGATAGATGGAGAGAAAGAAACGTGTGGTACCCAGGGAGGTCTGTATGGCACGCTCTGAAAGGAGTAACCACTGCACAAGGAAACGAGGCAGTGCTGAACATACAGAAGTCAGCAGAGGTCATAGTAGGACGAAAGGACGAAGGACCGAATCAGTAGGAGTCTTTAGTACGACTGGGAAAGGAGGAAAGAGCAGATGAACGCAGAAAACAAAGAAAGCTGCTTACAAAAGGATAGTGCGGAACACGAAGGATATGTGAGAGCGCGTCGCTCTTTCAATCAGATATGGAAGGAAAGGGACAGTGCACAGCATGGCGGCGAACAGTTGCAAGGCATACTGGTTCACATCTAACACAACGACAGTCAAAAGAGCATTATCAAAACAAAGACTGATAAACAGTGGTTTTTATGATTTAGCCACGGCCTATCAGTCTGTGCACGTCAACTATTGAAAGCGCCGTGTACCGAACGGTACGCACGGTGCTGTGAGAGGAC
Organism: Lachnospiraceae bacterium; assembly: GCA_022796795.1. GTDB lineage: Bacteria > Bacillota > Clostridia > Lachnospirales > Lachnospiraceae > RGIG4284. The sequence goes on from JAAWJI010000053.1 coordinate 2,183, forward strand.
GGGAGTTAGTCACTCCCTCCTACTCGATTTTAAGAATAAATACGATTTCAACAGGAGGATTTGACGGTGAAAATCATACAGACGGATGAACTTCATTCCCTATTTGCCTTCAGCGCATGTATTCTGGCATATGGGATCAAAGAAATATGGGAGCGCTGTCAGCAAAGGGTTTGTTTTTTCGGAGTAGCAATGGTGGGTATTTTTACTTTTTTGGCAGTATCATTTTGGTCATATGGAGTGCACAAGTATGAAAGTGCAAGCAGTAAATCAATTTTGGAAAGAGGTGGGATAAAATGATTCAGACAGATCAGGTATTGGAATTTGATAAGATTAAAGAAAAATGGAGGGAACTGGCGCTTACAAACTGGGCAAAAGAAAGGATTAGGGATATTGTTCCCTGTATGCAGGAACATGAATTGCTGGCAAGGCAAAGGGAGACAAGCGAAGCCAGGAAGCTTCTGGAGAAAAATGGAAATCCGCCCTTAGTTTCTTTAGACGGAATCAGGGAAAGCATCCAGACAGCTGTGAAGGGAGGCTGTTTATCCATCTCCCAGCTGGAGGAACTGGAAAAGGCCCTGGTTGCCGTAATGCGGATCAAGGATTATCTGAGCCGCTCGAAGCAATGGGAAATATCTCTGGCGTATTATGAGGAGAATCTGGATTATCTGGACGATCTAAAGGAAACCATCAGTCTGCAAATTCGATATGGCCGGGTCGATGACAATGCGTCTAAGGATCTAAAATCCTTTAGAGATGACATTGAACAAAATGAACGGAGTATGCGGGAGAAAGCAGATGCAGTAATACGGGCAAATAAGGAAATCCTGTCGGATCATTTTAGCACTCTGCGAAACGGGCATGTTTGTATTCCTGTGAAAAAAGAATATAAACATAAAATAAAAGGCGTTGTGATGGATAAATCCTCCACAGGAAACACGGTTTTTATAGAGCCTGGCACCGTGGGAAAATATTATGAGACCTTGCAGCTTCTGCGGGTATATGAGGAAAATGAAGAGCGCAGGATCCTCTATTCTCTATCCGGCATGGTGGCCGATTCTGCGGATATATGGAAACAAAATATCAGCATGATTGAGAAATTGGATTTTATTTTTTCAAAAGGGAAATTGAGTTTGGAATATGATGGAACAGAGCCAAGGATTCATACGGAACGGTATATCCGGTTGGAAGATGGCCGACATCCTCTTATGGATTCCTCCGAGTGTGTGCCCCTTCAATTTGAGATTGGGAAGAGCTATGACGGCGTTGTAATAACAGGACCCAATACAGGCGGTAAAACAGTTGCAATCAAGACGGTTGCCTTAAATTGCATGATGGCGCAATGCGGGTTGCATGTGGCGTGCAAAAAGGCGGAAATCTGCATGAACAGCAATTTTCTGTGTGACATAGGGGATGGACAGAATCTGTCGGAGAATCTTTCTACGTTTTCCGCACATATTGTGAATGTGTTGGAGATCTTAGAGAAGGTGAATAGAGACAGCCTTGTGGTTATGGACGAGCTTGGTTCCGGCACAGACCCTACAGAGGGCATGGGAATTGCCATTGCAATACTGGAGGAACTGCAAAAGAGAGGAGGATTATTCCTGGTTACCACCCATTATCCGGAGGTAAAACAATATGCAAAGCACAAATCCAGAATTGAGAATGCGAAGATGACCTTTGACAAAGAAAGTCTGAAACCTCTCTATCAATTAGTCATCGGAGAAGCAGGGGAAAGCTGCGCCTTCTATATAGCCGGAAAAATGGGAATGTCAGAGGGAATGTTGAAAACGGCAATGCGGGCAGCTTATGGAAAAGATGAAATACCGGAGAGCTTGAAGCAGGTAGTCGCTGGAAACCATTTGCAAGAAAAAAAGGGGCCTGGGATACAGAAAAGAAAGAGCAGGAATAGAGGAGCGCAAAATGCCCGGGAATTTCAACTGGGTGACAGCGTCCTTGTATATCCGGAGAAAAAAATAGGCATTATCTGCAAAACAGCCAATGAAAAAGGAGTTTTGAGAGTGCAGATGGCGGACAGAAAAATATGGATTAACCACAAGAGAATTAAGCTTCATGTAGCTGCGGAGGAGCTGTATCCGGATGATTACGATTTTTCTATTATTTTTGACAGTGTGGAAAACAGAAAGCTGCGGCATCAAATAGACAGGGGAAAGAAGATTGAAGGACAAATAACAATGGAAGATTAGAAAGGCGTTATGGGAATCTGATACCTTTAAGTATCCTTATGGTTGGATATTTGTATCCTTGTTCTGAGAAATAAACAGGAGAAAAGATCTTTTGAAAAGTTATTGGAGATTATATATTGGGTAAAACCAAATAAGAGTGTGATCTATCATACAGGCAGGAAAAGTAAGACTGTATGAACAGATGACACTCCATTTGATAAAATAATTATTTCAATCCACATATGAAATTGTATCAAGCACTTTCATATGACAGGCAGCTGATTTCCTTTACATATCGTTTATCTCCATGATATTCCTGGAATCAAATGTATTGATTCACAGCTTTTCATTGAGTCGGATATGAGAAATTAGCTAGGGACATCATAACATAGCGAAATTTAAAGGTAAAGAAAAATGTTCTTAAACCATTGCTTTATTATGGGTAGTATGATATCATTTTATAAATAAATTGAATTTTAATTAAAAAGGAAAACAAATGACAAGCAAAGAAAAATACTTAGCTCATAAAATCGACCAGAGAGAACAGATCCTATCAGACCACCTGGAGGGAACCGCCAGACTGTCCAGCCAATTTGCATCTGCTTTTGGCAGAGAAAAACAGGGAGAAATGGCCGGGTATTTGCACGATATTGGAAAGCATGCAAAGGAATTTCAGAAAAGAATCCGGAACCCGGAATCCACAAAGAAATGTGACCACGCCACAGCCGGGGCCCTAGAGGCTTTCCATCAAGGGCAGTTGGACGTAGCCATGTGTATTCTGGGACATCACGGTGGTCTTTTGGACTTGGGCGGAAGCAGAGATGGCAGTGAGGACAAAACGGTTCAGGGCCGCATAAAAAAAGGAAGGGAAGGGAAAATCCCAGATTACAGTGCATGGGAGAGCACAGGTCTTTGGAGGGACTTTTCGGATGTGCCCAAGATGGATGCTTCTCAGACAGCCTTTAGCCGATACATAGAGGTCAAAATGCTATACTCCTCCCTTGTGGACGCAGATTTTCTGGATACGGAAGCATTTATGGAAGAAAAAGCGGTTCCGAGGGGTGAGTATGACACTATGGCGGAATTAAGAGAACGCCTGGATCTTTACCTAAGAAGGAAAAACTGGTTAATCCCACAGACAGGGATCAATGGCATGCGCACGGAGATTTTAGAGACAGCGGCCCGGAAAGGAAGGGCGCTTGGCAGAGGAATCTATACATTGACAGTGCCCACCGGAGGAGGGAAGACCCTTAGCTCCCTGCGCTTTGGCCTGGAACACGCGGTCGAGCATGGACTAGACCGGATCATCTATGTGATTCCCTATGTAAATATCATCGAGCAGACTGCAGAAAAATTTCGGGAGATACTGGGAAAGAAAAACGTATTGGAGCATCACTCCCATATAATTCCTGAGAAGGAGGAAGAGCGGCGTTTGGCGCTGGCAAGCGAAAATTGGGAGATGCCAGTTATTCTTACTACTGCAGTTCAATTCTTTGAATCCTTATTTCACAATAAACCTTCAAGATGCCGCAAGCTTCACAATATTGCAAACAGCGTGATCATTTACGATGAGATACAGATGCTTCCCGTGAAGCACTGGATTCCCTGTGTACAGGCTTTGGAGGAGCTATCCGGTTCCTGCAGAGCTACCCAGATCCTTTGCACGGCGACTCAGCCAGCCATTACATTTCCTGGGAAAACAGTTCCCCTGGAAATTGTGGAGAATAAAAAGAGATATTATGGCGCTTTTCAGAGAGTAACCTTTAAACGTGCAGGTCTGTTGTCCCTGGAGTATGTGGCAGGGAAAATAATGGGAAGAGAACAGACGCTGTGCATTGTGAATACCAAAACAACAGCTCAAAAATTGTTTCAGATATTGCCAGAGGCAGAGGGAATTTTTCATTTATCAACTATGATGGTCCCTGCACATAGAAAGGAAGTCCTTGGGAATATCCAAAAAAGATTGCAGGAAGGAAAGGGATGCAGGGTCATTGCCACTTCCCTGGTAGAGGCGGGAGTGGATTTGGATTTCGCCTATGTGATGCGGGAACAGGCGGGACTGGACTCCATTTTGCAGGCGGCAGGCCGGTGTAATCGAAATGGAAAAAGAAACATAAGAGAAAGTATTGTGGAGATTTTTTCCCTGGATGGGCAGATTCCCTCTTCCATTGGACAGCAGGTGAGTGCGGCCCGCTATGTGATGCGGGAGTTTGAAGAGTGGGATTCCCTGGAGGCCATAGAGGCATATTTTCAATTCTGGAGGAACTTGCGGGGAGAGAAAAATCTGGATCAGAAGGAAATCATGAAAAAGGTGAACCGGTATGCGTTTTGTGAGATTGCAAAAGATTTTCGGCTCATAGAGGAGGATACCTATACCATCTATATTCCCTGGAAGGAGGAGGGGAAGAAGCATATAGACCGATTGAGAAAAGGTATTTGTAATAAGGAATTGTTTCGGGACCTGGGAAGATACGGGGTGAATGTGTTTGCGCCCCATTACAGAGAGTTGGTGGAGCGGGGGGATGTAGAATTTATTCATGACATGGGGGTATTAACAAATATAGCTTTGTATCAGGGGGACACCGGATTGAAATTTCAGGAGAGGGAGGGGATGGCCATTTTTTGTTAAGTATGAGAAGAGCATAAAAGAATCAAGATTCCGTTTGTCCATGGGTAGAGGAACATACCGGAATAGAGAGGAGGAAGACTATGTCCATAAAGTTGGAGGTTTGGGGATCTTATGCGTGCTTTACAAGACCGGAGCTAAAGACAGAACGGTATACATATGACGTCATGACGCCAGGAGCTGCAGTGGGAATCTTAGAGGCCATTTTCTGGCATCCGGGACTACATTACCAGATAGACAGAATTTACGTGTTAAATCCTATCCAGTTTACCAGTGTAAGGCGAAATGAAGTGAAATCAAAAATAACTGGTTCCGGTGTTAAAACCGCCATAAAGAAAAATGAATTAGAATCCCTTTATCTGAATACAAAAGCTGAGATTGTACAGCGGGCTGCCACAGTGCTGAAAAATGTACATTATGTAATTGAGTCTCACTTTACCATTGGAAAGGAGGCCAATGCAACAGATAACCCCGGAAAGTTTCAGGATATTTTGAAACGGAGGACGAAAAAGGGTCAATGCTATCATCAACCCTACCTGGGAGTCCGGGAGTTTCCGGCTTATTTTCGATTGTGGGAGGGTGGGGAGATTGTGACGGCATACCAGGAGCCGGAGAAGGACTTGGGAATCATGCTGCACCACATGGAATATACGCCCAGAACCTTGCAGGACGGAACTGTGGTTTATGACGCCGCTCCGGTATTTTTCCGGGCAAAGCTGAAGAGAGGTGTCCTGAACCTTGGGGAGAGCGAGGTGCTGAGATGATTTTTTATGAATTGGTAAAGCTGTATGAACAGCTGGTGCAGCAAGAAAAAATAAGCGCTCCTGGATGGACGGATGAAAAGGTTTCCTATGGATTAATGCTGAACAGAGAGGGAGAGGTGGTGCAGCTGGTTTCTCTAAGAAATGATGACGGGAAAGCCGGCAGGTTAAGGGTTCCTCAGCACCCGGGGCGGACAAGCGGAGTCCTTCCCTTTTTCCTGTGGGACAATGGGACTTATCTGCTGGGCATCCAGGGAGCCGGGAAGCCGGAGAAAGCCAGGGAACGCTTTGAGGCATCCAAAAAGCTCCACCTGGATTTGCTGAAAGAGGTAGATTCAGAGGCAGCCTGGGCAGTGAAAAATTTCTTTCTGACCTGGAAGCCGGAGAAAGCTTTGGAACATGAGGACATAAAACCGGAGGCGGAGGAGCTCTTAAAGGGAGCGAATCTTACCTTTTATTATGGAGCGAATCCGGTGACAGAGGATGAGAGAATCAGACACATGTGGGAGCTTCATGGAAATGGGCAGGAAGATGGGGAAATCGGAGTTTGCCTGGTGACAGGTACAAGGGAACCCATAGCAAGGCTGCACCCTTTGATTAAGGGCGTGCGGGGTGCACAACCCAGCGGAGCTTCTCTGGTTTCCTTTAACGCGGAGGCGTTTTGCTCCTATGAGCTGGAGAGCGGAAAGAATGCCCAGACAGGAGAGGGGACAGCCAGAGCCTATGGGGCGGCGCTAAATTATCTGCTAGCGGACAGGGACAGAACCTTTACAGTCGGAGACGTGACGGTAACAGGCTGGGTGGAGGAAGGAACAAAGGGCTATTCGGATTTGGTGATGGCCATGCTAAACCAGGAAGAAACCTTTGGGGATGAAGAGTTTCAAAGGGCTTTGAAGAAGTTGACAAGAGGAGAGAATATTACATGGAAGGACCAGGAAATTGAACCGGATCATCCTTTTTATGTGTTAGGGCTTTCTCCCAACGCGGCACGTCTGTCTGTGCGGTTTTTTCTGAAAAATCGGTTTGGAGCATGGCTGGACAATATACGGATTCATGAAGAGCGGTTGCGCGTTGTGCTGCCGGCTTATGTCACAAAACCGTATTTGCCCTACTGGATGATTCTGGAGGAGCTGAAAGCGCCAGGTGGAAAGGACACGATTCCCACATTGACGGTAGCTTTGCTGCAATCTGTTTTACAAAATTCCAGATATCCGGAGGAGCTCCTGTACTGTACAATCCGGAGAATCCGGGCGGAACACAAGCTGAGTTGGAAACGGGCCGCCATATTAAAGGCATATTTGAGCAAAAACAGTATAAATGAAAAAAACAGGGAGGGATTAGGCGTGGGACTCAACACGGAAACCAATAACCAGGCATATCTTTTAGGGAGGCTTTTTTCCCTGCTGGAAAGTGTGCAGGATGCATCTTCGGGAGGACAGCTGAATACTACCATCAAGGAACAATATTTGAATAGTATGTGCAGCACGCCGGCTCTGGTTATGGCCCAGCTTTTAAAGCTTAAGGAAAGCCATATAAAAAAACTGCGGCGAGATAAACCAGGACTTGCCATAAATCTGGACAAGCAGGTGATGGAAATTGTGGACAGACTGGAAATCCAAATTCCCAGACAATTAAGCTTGGAGGAGCAGGCGGTATTTATGCTTGGATATTATCATCAGACGCAGAAACGGTATGAGAAAAAGCAGGAGGAAGAGGTTTAGAGGTAATCTTCCGAATTTACTATAATGAAGTGAAATTATCTTTGAAAGGAGCAAAAATGAACGAGGTAATTAAAAATCGGTATGACTTTGTGGTTTTATTTGATGTGGAGAATGGAAATCCAAATGGAGATCCAGACAACGGAAATGCGCCGAGGGTGGATCTGGACACAGGACATGGGATTGTGACTGACGTATGTCTGAAAAGAAAAATCCGTAACTATGTGGAGACAGTAAAAGAGGGAGACGCAGGCTATCAAATCTATATTAAGGAAGGGATTCCCCTGAATACCAGTGACGCCCAGGCTTTTGCAGAGCTGTCTATCGACGAAAAAAAGATACCAGTAATGAAAAAGGAGGATCCGGAGCTGGACAGGAAAATTCGGGATTTTATGTGCTCCAGATTTTTTGATATCCGTACCTTCGGAGCGGTAATGACAACCTTTGTCAAGGCAAATTTAAACTGCGGACAAGTACGGGGCCCCGTGCAGTTTGGCTTTGCCAGGTCTGTAGATCCGGTGGTTCCCCAGAGTCTGACTATTACAAGAGTGGCTATTACCACAGAAAAAGATGCGGAAAAAAAGAAAACGGAGATGGGGAGAAAGGAGATCGTTCCCTATGGTCTGTACCGGGCAGAGGGATTTGTATCGGCAAATCTTGCCCGCAAGGTTACAGGCTTTAGCGAAGCAGACCTGGAACTTTTATGGGAAGCTATTTTGAATATGTTTGAGCATGATCATTCGGCGGCCAGAGGAAAGATGGCTGTTCGGGAGCTGATTATCTTTAAACATGATTCGGAGCTGGGAAACGCACCAGCTCATAAGCTGTTTGACTCTGTAGTGGTAAAAAAGAAACAGGAAAAGCTTCAGCCAAGATGCTATGGGGATTATGAAATTCAGATCTGCGAGGAAAGAATTCCGGAAGGAGTTACATGTATTCGGAGAAACTAGCGGCCGTGGGCTGTGCTACATTCTGTTCGTTGACACTAAACAGATATAAGGAAGAAGATTATCTCATGCTTTCTGGAATTCAGCATTTTACCTTTTGCAGGAGACAGTGGGCCTTGATCCATGTGGAACAGCAGTGGAATGAAAACCTTAGAACTGTGGAAGGCGCTATTTTCCATAAAAAGGCCCATGACGGATACTCGGCAGAGAAGAGGAAGGATGTGATCATATCCCGAGGGATGGCAGTGTTTTCTCCCACACTTGGAGTAAGCGGCGTCTGTGATATTGTGGAATTCCATAGAGATGATAAGAGGGGAGTTCCTCTTCACGGAAGAGAAGGACGGTATATGGTCTATCCAGTAGAATACAAAAAGGGACAGCCCAAGGAGGATGAGGCGGATGTTCTTCAGCTGGCGGCTCAGGCCATGTGTTTGGAGGAAATGCTGGAGTGTGAAATTGCAAAGGGATATCTGTACTATGGGGAAATCAGACGGCGGATTGAGGTACAGATGGAGGAGACGCTGCGGCAGCAGGTGAGGGATTCCTTTGAGGAAATGCACCGCTATTATGAGCGAAAATATACCCCCAAGGTAAAACGCACCAAAGCCTGCAATGCCTGTTCACTTAAGGATTTATGTGTCCCCAGGCTCTTGAAAAATCCATCTGCAAAAGAGTACATTTCCAAACGGATAGAAGAGGAGAAAGAGGATTGAAAAAGCTTCTCAATACACTTTATGTTACATCTTGGGACCGCTATTTGGCCTTAGATGGAGAAAATGTTGTTATTTTGTCTGAAAAGCAGGAGATAGGTCGGGTACCGCTACATAATTTAGAGGCTATTATAACTTTCGGCTTTACGGGGGCCAGTCCGGCCCTCATGGGAGCCTGTGCAAAAAGAAATGTGGCCCTTTCCTTTTTATCACAGTCAGGACGTTTTTTGGCCAGAGTTTCTGGGGAGGAACGGGGAAATGTTTTGTTGAGGAAGAGGCAGTATTTACTCTCGGAAGCAAAAGAAGCAAGCCTGGATATAGCAAAAGGCTTTATTACCGGGAAAATATTTAACACCAGATGGATTCTGGAACGGGCCACGCGGGATCACGGGATGCGCTTGGATACAGAAAAGCTGAAAAGAGTTTCCAGCCAGCTAAAAAATTCGATGAGAGCCGTTCAGAAGTGTGAATCCATGGAAACTTTGCGCGGTATAGAAGGAGAAGCGGCAAGCTTGTACTTTTCTGTCTTTGATGATCTGATTTTACAGCAGAAAGAATTTTTTTCCTTTCAGGGAAGGAACAGACGTCCTCCTCTGGATGGAGTGAATGCCCTGCTTTCTTTTGTTTATACCTTGCTGACAAATATGTGTACAGCAGCTTTGGAAACTGTGGGTCTGGATCCTTATGTGGGATTTATGCATACGGACCGCCCGGGAAGAGTCTCCCTAGCATTAGACTTGATGGAGGAACTAAGACCTGTGTTTGCAGACAGGTTTGTACTTTCTTTGATCAATAAGCGGATGGTATCCCCATCTGGCTTTTATGAAAAAGAAAATGGTGCAGTCCTCATGGATGGGAATACGCGAAAGAACATTTTATTGGCTTGGCAAACGCGAAAGCAGGAGACCATCAGGCATCCTTTTCTGGAGGAAAAGGTGGAGTGGGGAATGGTACCTTATACCCAAGCCTTGCTTTTGGCTCGTTATATTCGGGGGGATTTGGATGGATATCCGCCATTTATGTGGAAGTAAGGCAGAGTTGTACAGCTGGAAAGAATTTGTTTCAGGAGGTTGAAATGCTTGTACTTATTACTTATGATGTGAATACAGAGACAGATGCCGGGAAAAAACGTCTGAGGCAGGTAGCAAAACAGTGTGTCAATTATGGAAGAAGAGTGCAGAATTCTGTGTTTGAGTGCGAGATGGATGCGGCGAAATGCAGAGAGGTGAAGGCAATTTTGGAAGAACTGATTGATGTGAAAAAGGATAGCCTGCGGTTTTATTATTTGGGGAATCACTATAAAAATAAGGTGGAGCATATTGGGGTGAATGAAAGTGTTGATATGAAAGGGCCATTGATTTTTTAGTGCGAACCCTAAGGGGACATGTGAAATGCAGGGGATTCGCACTGAAAATTGCCATGTATTTTACAGGGAATAGGCTTTGAAGGAGTTGAATGGTTGAACATAAGAGTTGCTTTTTGGCAAAAATAGCTGGATAATATGAGATAAGCGGATATTGTTTTGGCAATTTTTGCGGTCACCCTTCGTGTGGAGGGTGTGGATTGAAATCGTATAGCATTAGGTGAGTGATACAATAATTCCGTCACCCTTCGTGTGGAGGGTGTGGATTGAAATAGGGTAGGAGACTCCTCTTAGGTTACCTGCTGTGGTGTCACCCTTCGTGTGGAGGGTGTGGATTGAAATTCTTAATGACAAGAGAAGAAAACAGAGATAAGCATGTCACCCTTCGTGTGGAGGGTGTGGATTGAAATCTGCATCGTCACCAAATCCCGGTTTCCGGACACGGTCACCCTTCGTGTGGAGGGTGTGGATTGAAATATGGATACGCTTGCATTAAGCCACTTTTCGTCCCGTCACCCTTCGTGTGGAGGGTGTGGATTGAAATCGAGGTGTTGACGATAAGATGAAACTCAAATCATGTCACCCTTCGTGTGGAGGGTGTGGATTGAAATCCTATCAAATAGTCAACGATTACTCAACGGTAGGTCACCCTTCGTGTGGAGGGTGTGGATTGAAATGCACTTTGAGTTGCTATCACATAAGGCTCCCCCTCAGTCACCCTTCGTGTGGAGGGTGTGGATTGAAATTGGTAGTTGGAAACGTCGATCATCTTATGCGTCATAGTCACCCTTCGTGTGGAGGGTGTGGATTGAAATCAGAAAAATCAGGGGGGTTTCTGCCTTTTACCTGTCACCCTTCGTGTGGAGGGTGTGGATTGAAATAATGGCGATTGAGGATGCTTGTGTTATCGTATGGTCACCCTTCGTGTGGAGGGTGTGGATTGAAATATCAATCAAATAAATTGTTTCTTGTGCGGCGTTGTCACCCTTCGTGTGGAGGGTGTGGATTGAAATAACGGAACCGGGGCCTTTTATTGCTCCCCTTGCAGGTCACCCTTCGTGTGGAGGGTGTGGATTGAAATTCTTAAAAAATCTCCAGCTCCCAGCTCCACGGCTGTCACCCTTCGTGTGGAGGGTGTGGATTGAAATAAACTCTGTCATAATTGCTGTGTCGCTAGTCAGTACGTCACCCTTCGTGTGGAGGGTGTGGATTGAAATGTTACCTGTGATGTTATATCCACAGTCGGAACCTGGTCACCCTTCGTGTGGAGGGTGTGGATTGAAATATTGTCATCTATTTGATATCTTACACCTCCTGAGTCACCCTTCGTGTGGAGGGTGTGGATTGAAATCCTATCAACCTCCGCCCAGAGGTGTGGCGTCAAAATGTCACCCTCCGTGTGGAGGGTGTGGATTGAAATTTTGACTTTTACGAAACCGTAAACCGTAACAGGGAAGTCACCCTCCGTGTGGAGGGTGTGGATTGAAATCCCTCCAGCACTTTGCTCATGTTTGTGGGGTGGATTTCACCCTCCGTGTGGAGGGTATGGATTGAAATATTTTTGAGCCCAAAGTTCAAACTTTGAGCTTATTTCCTTACTATTTCCTCTAAAAATGCATTTTGCACGCAAAACACGCATATGCTATAGTGCCATTAGGCAAAAGAGTGTATAGTTTCCATGTAATGCACAAAAAGGACGAACCCCCGGTATGTACCGCAAATACATCCGGGGGTTCTCCTTCTTTTACGGAGAAGTCAACCTTTGGGCTTGGTTACCATCTATTCTTCTTCGTCAAGCCACTTGCACAGGTAGTAGGTGACTACATTGGCTAATACGAAGAGTATAAAAGAAAGTAATAGTTCTATAACGCCCCCCTTTCTGTCACCAGTTTAGGGGCGGTAACAATGCCATTATATGACGCATCTTGTCACTATTCTACATTTTTCTCCACATATCACATCACAAAAACTACCCAAACCTCCAGGAGTGCCACTGATCTTATTATTCTGGCAGACTATGCTGACAAACATCGCTTATGCTCCGCCCTGACGTTATTCCTGGTCCGGTACAGTAGATCATGGTGGTCCCTATATCCTCATGGCCCAGAAGCACCTGCACATCCTGTACCAGCATCCCCCGGTTTAGCGCATTTGTGGACGCTGTTGCCAGGAACCGGTGGGTATGGACTTTTCCACCCCGCAAAGGATGTGGCTTGAAGTAATATACTGTAAATAGCGTGTTGTGCCACCTGAGTCCCCCTTCACCCAAAGAATATGGATTAACATTGGCATACAGAAGATTCATACCGTTGGAATCCAAGGTGCATTTTCCAAAGGAAGCAGGCGTAAACAGTCTCAAAGTGTGGATATAGGCCGCTAAGATAGGACGCCAATACCCGCTTTCTGAGTAGCATACCCGGTTTAAAGTGTTTTACGCAAGGAGGATAAAGGATAACAATAACACTTCTTCACGGCAATACCCGATTTTGAGCACGAAATTCTCTCGGCGATACATGAAACCGTTCTTTAAATACCCGGTTAAAGGTGCGCTGGCTCTCAAAGCCGGCATTTAAACAGATATCCGTTATGGTCTGATCTGTGTGAACGAGCTGAATACAGGCCTGGTTCAGACGCAGGTCGTTGAGATACTGGTTAAAATTCATATGAAAGGTACCGGAGAATACCCTGGATAAAATGTAGGGGCTCACGCCCAGATCCCTTGCCATGGAGGTAAGGGATACCTCTTCTGTGAAATTTCGCGCCAGATAGGAGACAACCTGGTAGACCAGATCATCATTGTCGATCATTCCTTTTTCCATAAGCGTATAAGAAGGCAGGCATCTGGCCAGGATGATCTGGATAAAGGAGAGTTGGAGCGTGGAGCCAAAGGGCTGGGGTTCCTGGTTTTTTGAATCGGAAAGCAGCCGGTTCAGGAGGTAGATTACATCTGGATGCAAATTCTGACAGGGAATCACAGGATTTTCCGGGCAATATTTCTGCAGGGATTCTGAGAAATCTCCCGTGAGACTGGGAGAGGCCAGCAAATAGGTACAAGTACAGCCTCTGGAATCAAAGATTTGGTAGTGGTGAATGATATCAGGGAAAATAATGGCCAGATCTCCTTGTTCCATGTGATAGAATTCCTGTCCGATTCCCAGTTCCAGGGTTCCGCGCGCAATGTGGATGCATTCCAGGGAGCCGTGGATATGGGGAGGAAAATGTCTGGCTTTTCCGTGAGTTATTTTCAGATCCTTCTCAGAATAGTTGTAAATAGGTCGCATAGAGAAATCCTCCTGCAAGATTTGGCTACTTTTAAATGGGATTTGACATGTATTATAATGGAGACTGCGCTATAATGCAAGTGTCTTAAAGGAAGAGACATAAGCAGGAGGTGTGAGAAATGTTTAAGAGTATTAAAGCATATCTGGAGCGCATAGCGGATTTTGAGGACAGATGCTATATTTATTGCTATATCGGCTATTAAATAGCAGGAAATGAAGTTTAGATTTTCATTGTGCAAAATCTGTCTGCTTTCTGAGAGGAAAGCAGACAGATTATTTGATTCCCGTGGGCAATAAGACAAGGGCCTGCTTGCAGCAGGAGTTTTGACTTAAAGGGTTCCTTTGCTATAAGCTTTTGCTGTCTCAAACATAGCAATGATATTTTCCACAGGAATATCATTTTGGATATGGTTACAGCTGGACAGGATGTATCCTCCCTGATGATTCAGGGCGTCCAGCATTTTTTTGACCTCTTTTTCCACATCCTGAACAGTGCCCCGCAGAGCCTGCTGGGTATCTACGCCGCCGTGGAAACAGATTAGACTGCCATATTCCCGTTTTAGATCATAGGGATCCATGTCTGCTGCCGCTGTCTGAACCTCCAGGATTTTATCTGTCAGCGCATGGGCGAATTCCTCGTCGCTGAGCATATCCACTATAAAGTTTTGCATTCCCCGAAGCCAGCAGGCAATCTCAAAGAAATAGCTGCTATTGCTTCGCTTGCGGAAGGGGGCAATATCTTCTGTAAATCCCAGATGATTTTTCAGATTTTTGTATGCTCCGTCCAGCAGGGAGCAGGCCATGCCGCCCAGAGATTGGGGATCACAGGCTTTCGGAGATAGAAAAGGGAGCATACCCATTGCGGGATCGTGTATTGTGACGTGAATCTGAGGACGCCCTTTTACAGTGAAGAAATTATTCATGAGAGTTTGACAGCCAGCACTATTGTTAAGATGAACGACCAAGAGCTGCCGGAAATTATGAAAATGATGCTGCACTGGGAGGTTTCAGACCTGCAAAGCTCCATGGAGGTTCTTTTGCGCCAATATGGGTTGGAAACCCTGATTGTGACCTGCGGGGAACAGGGGGCGGCCTGGAGGAACCAGGAGGAATGGGGATTTGCACCAGGAATGAAGGTGCAGGTGGCAGATACTGTAGGGGCCGGTGACGCCTTCAGCGCAGGATTCCTATACGGGCTGTGCTCCGGCATGAGGGTAGGAGAGGCATGCCAGCTGGGGAATAAAATGGGAGCCTTTATTGCCGCGAAAAAAAGCTCGATTCCTTTTTATGAGAGGGAGGAGCTGGAGGCGTGGCTGAGCCGGTGAGATGCGCTGGATAAGAGAAATGTACGGCAGGAGCTGAAGGCCTATATGGTGTTCAGCTCCCTGCTTTCTTCCACGTCCAAAAGAAACGCAGCGTTTAGTTTCTTCTGGATTTTTATGTAGATTTCCAGCTCTTCCATAGTAAAGGAACTCAGCATTTCAGCGGTGCGCCGATAGCAGCCCTCCTCAAAGATCTTGTGGAACTGGTAAAGCTGCTGTCCCTCATCTGTGAGATAGAGATTATATTCCCGGTTGTTATGCTCATTGCGAACCTGCATCAGCAGGTTCTTTTTTTTCATGCGGTACATAAGCTGTGAGCAGGCGCTCTTAGTTTTATTAAAAAAGATACTAAGCTCTGTAATGGTAATGCCTGGTACGTCTCCGACTCTTCGGATAAACTGAGATTCGGCCTGATAAAGAATGATTCCATTATAATCGTGGAGCAGGGAATCGTATTCGCTTACCAGCCCGTGGCCCTGGTCAAATACATCCAGAAGCTCACAGACTTTGTTAAAATATTCTGTTTTCATGAGGGATTCTCCGTTTCTGTTTCGTATATAAACAGTTTAATAGATTAATTATAAACCAAAGAAACAAAAAGAGAAATACGAAAAATTGCACAAAAGGCCCATAGTAATTTTGGATACTTTTTTGAAAATATTTCATTGATTTTCGTCAAAAGTTCCGATATCATATAGTTAAGCTTATTAACAGTAAATGATATTAAAAATAAAGGAGGTGTATTTTATGAAATACAATTTTGACCAGGTTCCAGACAGAATGAATACGTTCAGCTATAAGTGGGATTGCAATAAGGAGGAATTTCCCCACCGGCCAGATGCCATTCCCATGTGGGTGGCGGACACAGACTTTCCCTGTCCGGTTGAAATTGTAAATGCGATCCGTAATCGTGCGGAGCACCCGATTTATGGCTATAGTACTTTGGCAGAGGATAGTGAACGGCTGGTAGCGGCCTGGCAAAAGAATAGGAATGGATGGGAGATTGATCCTTCCTGGGTTACCTATACAAATGGAGTGGTTCCGGCCCTTAGTATGGCTGTTCGGGCCTTTGCAAAGGTTGGGGAAGGGGTCATTATTATGAGCCCTGTATACTATCCATTCAAAAATACAGTAGTGGGCAATCATCGTGTTCTTCGTGAAAATCACATGAAATACGCTGGGGAACGCTGGGGGATCGATTTTGAAGAACTGGAGAAGCTGGCGGCTATGCCGGATACAAAACTTTTGCTTCTGTGTAATCCTCATAATCCGCTCTGCCGAGTGCTGGAGAAGGAGGAATTATTAAGGATTGGAGAAATCTGCCTTAAGCATCAGGTGCTTATTATGTCAGATGAAATACACGGGGATTTGGTATTTAAGGGCTTCCGGCATATCCCCATCGCATCCCTGAGCAGCCAGATCAGCAATATTACAATCACTGCCACAGCGCCTTCCAAAACCTTTAATATTGCGGGGCTTCAAATGTCGGCCATTATCTGTGAGAATGAAGAGCTTCGCAATAAATTTCTGGAGGCTCTTGGCTTTGAAAATATTGCCTCTGTATTTGGGGCTGTTGGGCTGAAAGCCGCTTATGGAGAGCCGGGATGCGTGGAATACCTGGAACAGCTGCTGGAATACCTGTGGGGGAATTATCTGGTATTGGATGAAGGGTTCAAAAAGGATATGCCGAAGATCCAGGTACAAAGGCCGGAGGCTACCTATCTGATGTGGTTGGATTGCCGGGAGCTTGCCATGACAGATGAGGAGCTGTACCACTTTTTTGTGGAGGAGGCAGGCGTCGGCATAGAGATGGGAAATCTCTTTGGCGGAAATACCGCAGGGTATGTGCGAATGAATATAGGATGCAGCCGGGTTACCATTGAAGAATGTCTGAGGCGGCTGGAACAGGCATATAAGAATCATGGATTTTAGAATCAGCAGTCCAGCTATCTGTGGTCTGGCTGAACAGTTGTAAAAATACAAGAGGAAAACATAAAGGTAAAGGAGAATGGGAGATATGTCAGCAATTAAATATCTACATTTATTTGAGCCAATTACATTAGCAGGCGCATATTTTCGCAACAGAATTTTTGCCTCACCTACCGGATGGGAGGATATGGACAGAAATTGTATGCCTACCAGAGATGCTGTTGCCTATTATGAGAGGAAGGCAAAAATCAGCTGATTTACAAAAAGGTGGAAACACATTTTAATACCAGAGCTGAGGAAATCCTGGAAAACGGGGTAAGATGTTCTACTTTGGAGGGAGAACTGTTTTTAGAGGGAGATACCGTTATCTATGCAGTTGGACAGCAGCCGCTGTTAAAGGAAGCGGATTCTTTAAAATTCTGCGCTCCTGAGTTTTATCCCATAGCTGATTGTGTTGCGCCTAAGGATATTATGAATGCAACCACGCAAGCATACTATGCGGCAAGAAATATAGGAAGAATATAAAAAAGAAAGGAGCACAGAAATGAATCCTTATTTTCCCAATCTATTTCGCCCTATGAAGGTGAAAAATGTGGTGTTTAAAAACAGGATCTTTATGTCACCCACATCATTAAAGATCCTAACAGACCACGACTATCTGGATTACAATTCCTTTGATTACTTTGAGCGGAGGGCAGAAGGAGGAGCGGCTGTTATTACCGTGGGAGACGTAGTAGTCCATGAAACAGGCGCAGTGAAATGGAGTAAAAAGGTCAAGATTTATGATGACCGCAGCGAACCAGGCCTTTATCACATGGCGGGCAAAATCCGATCCCACGGGGCGGTGGCTTCTGTGGAGCTGAACCATGCGGGCATGCATTTCCATGACGACGACCGGATCAACTATGGGCCTAGCGACCGGATCGACACCTTTGACCAGGGAGACGGAAACGGGAAACGTACCCACAAGATTACGGCTATGCCTCTGGAGGTTATTGAAGAGGTGGTAGACGCCTATGGAAAAGCGGCTCTTCGGGCCAAGCACTGCGGCTATCAGATGGTGACCATTCATGCAGGCCACGGATGGCTGCTTGCCCAATTCCTTTCCCCGGTACTCAACCAGCGGACAGATGAGTTTGGGGGAAGCCTGGAGAACCGGGCGCGGATCTCTATGATGGTTGTGGACAGAATTCGCAAATACTGCGGGAACAATTTTATAATTGAAATCCGCCTGTCCTGGAAGGAGGGGCTTACCGAGGGCTATCAGCTGGAGGATACCATGGAATATTGTAAGATGCTGGAGGCCCATGGGGCGGATCTTCTGCACATTACAGCAGGCTCCCTTCATTATCCGGATACCACCCCCTACACAGAGCCCAGCTGGTTTGATCTGATGGAAGGGAAAAACCTGGATGCAGCCATAGAAATTAAAAAGCATGTAAAGATTCCGGTGGGAACGGTAGGCGCCATTACCGATCCCTATAAAATGGAGGAATGGATTTCCCAGGGGCTTATTGACTATGTGGTCTGTGCAAGAGCCCTGGTAGCCGATCCGGATCTGCCGAAAAAGGCCATGGAGGGACGCTGTGAGGATATCCGGCCCTGTATGCGCTGCATTGCCTGTCTCACAGGCGGATATTATGATCTGCCTTTGCACTGTGCAGTGAATCCTCAGGTAGGCCGGGAATTTGACTATAAGTTTGCGCTTTTAGAGCCTGTTAAAAAGAAGCGTGTATTGATTGCAGGAGGCGGCCCGGCAGGTATGCAGTGCGCCCTGACGGCGGCAAAACGGGGACATGAGGTGATTTTGTGCGAAAAGGAGGATCATTTAGGCGGTCTTTTGCGGATTATTGACGTGGAGCCATTTAAGATCCGTTTACAGAAATATTGCGACTGGCTGATCCGAATGGTAAATAAGTCCAACATTGAGGTGCGCCTGAACACAGAAGTAACTCCTGAGCTTGTAGACAAAATCCGGCCTGATAAGCTGATCGCTGCCGTGCAGATCCCATCAATGCGCCGGTGCCGGGAATTGAAAAAGCCGTAAACATTGTAGACTTTTACCGGAGAAGTATGCCGGAGACAGGTGAACAGGTAATCGTGATCGGCGGCGGATTCGCAGGCGTGGAATGTGCCATTGGCCTGGCCCAGAACGGCAAGAAGGTGACAGTCATAGAGATGTGCGACAATATTGCCTCCGGCCCCAACACCCCTTATCCGGGAACAGGGTCCATGCAGGTAGATGCCCTGTGGCTCCATGCAAATAAAAATCATGTGGATGTCCGTCTCAATACAAAATGCATGGAAGTAAGGGAGCATGTGGTTGTCTGTGAAAACCAGGACGGTACCCGCTATGAGCTTGAGGCCGATACCATCATATCTGCAGGAGGCATGAAGCCCAGGGAAGAGCTGGTAGAGAGCCTTCGGGAAGCAGCAGTTGATTTTGCCTGGATCGGGGATTGCTATGCGCCTGGCCTGATTCGAACGGCAGTAGAAATGGGGTACTATACAGCTCTGGACATCTAAGAGAAGTATGGCGGGGCTTTAGATAACTTTTTAACCATGAATGATAAGGAGGGAGACTATGAGTCAGGGAAAAACAGTAAGATGGAGAGAAATTCTTTAGGTTAGAATCGATGATGGGGTAAACGAAAAAGCAGTTTTGGCATTCCAGTGAACTGCCCCTTCGTTTACACCATTTTCGATTTGACCTA
>JAAWJI010000013.1 GCA_022796795.1 Lachnospiraceae bacterium
CTCCTCATGATCGTGATCGTGCCCACAACATTCGTGACCGTGGTCATGGTCGCAGCACTCATGCTCCTCATGATCGTGATCGTGCCCACAACATTCGTGTTCCTCATGATCATGGCTGTGATGCATTTCCCGCATATCCAGCTGAGCATGCTGCATGGCGGCCAGGATCTGTTCTCCCTTCAGCTGATCCCAGGGAGTGGTGATCAATGTAGCCGTTCCGTTGTGCTCCTTCAGCATAGCCACGCAGGCCTCCAGCTTCTCATCCGTCACCATCTGGGTCCGGCTCAGCACAATGGTTCCCGCATGCTCGATCTGGTTATTAAAAAATTCTCCGAAATTCTTCATATACATACTGCACTTCTTGGCATCCACCACCGTCACCGCGCTGTCGATCCGCACATCCATATGGGCGCTGACCGTCTCCACAGCCTTTGCCACATCCGACAGCTTGCCCACGCCGGAGGGCTCAATGAGAATCCGGTCCGGATGATAGGTCTCCAACACCTGCTTTAAAGCCTCGCCGAAGTCTCCCACCAGCGAACAGCAGATACAGCCGGAATTCATCTCGTTGACCTGAATTCCCGCCTCCTTTAAAAATCCGCCGTCAATGCCGATCTCCCCGAACTCGTTTTCGATCAGCACGATTTTCTCTCCCTGAAACACCTCTTCCAGCAGCTTTTTGATCAGGGTCGTCTTCCCCGCCCCCAAAAATCCGGAAATAATGTTAATCTCTGTCATTTCTGATTCCTTCTTTCTTGTTTCTTATTGCCCATTATAGCACGTTCCCTCTGATTGTCAAACAACGGAAAAAGACGCATGGAACACCAATCTGTAGCCCATGCGTCTTCCTATGCCTAAAAAGACTTTTAGTCTCCCTTTTAAGCGTATCTTTACTCTAAGGTAATATACTCCTCCAAACAAACCTCCCTTCCCGCGCCGATCTTGCGCATCTCCTCCAGGGTCTTGTCATTCACCGGAATCCCATGCAAAAGATGATACTGCTCCCTCTCCCACTCCTTCTCCCCGTGGGTGTAAATCCGCTCACAGCCCTCCGCCCTGGGGCTCTCCCTAAGCTCCTGCAAAAGCCGGGACATGCGCTCCTTGATCTCCCCTTTATCCCCGAACATTCCGTAGTCCAGAGCCAGGAAGGTGAAGGAGGTATCCGCGTTTCCGCTGCGCTGTACATGAGGCGAGGTGGTGCCTCCGGATATTATCGAGGTGAAAAGCTCCACCAGGATCCCCAGCCCATAGCCTTTGTGGGAGCCGGTCAGCTCTGAAAATCCTCCCAGGGGGAAGATCCCGCCTCCTGCTTTCCTGGTAATGTTTTGGATCACCCGGTCTGCGTCGGAGCAGTCCAGCCCCTGCTCGTCCGCCGCCCATCCCAGGGGAAGAGGCTCCTCCTGCTTATTGAAGACCTCAAGCTTTCCCCGGGTCACCACAGTGGTAGCCACGTCAAACCAGAAAGGAACCGGGTCTGCCGGCATGCACACCGCTATGGGGCTTGTACCCAGCATGGCCTTTCTGCCCCCGGTGGGAATGGCAATGGCCTCTGTGTTGGTCATGCAGATCCCCAGCATATCCTGCTCTGCCGCCATTTTCGTGTAATAGCCGGCGATTCCGTAGTGGTTGGAGCCCCGGACGGTCACGGCTCCGAAGCCTGTCTTACGGGCCTTTTCTATGGCGGTCTCCATTCCCTTTCTGGCTGCCACCTGGCCCATGGTATAAGCTCCGTCCCAGACAGCGGAGCAGGGCGTCTCATAAACAGTTTCCAGGGAGGCGTCCACCCGGACGGAGCCCTCCTCCAGAGCTTCCGCATACCGGATCAGACGCTGCACCCCATGGGACTCAATTCCATATAAATCCGCAGTCAGCAACACATCCGTAATAGTCTCGCTGTCCGTTTCCGAAAAGCCGTAGCTTTGAAAAACCGCCTCGCAAAAGCTTCGGACCTGTCCTGCCTGGATCTTCCTATATGCCATGTCTCATTGCCTCCCCTATATTTTCCTGTATTTTTTTGCAGCTTGATAATAGGCCTCCACGTTTTCCATGGGAACGTCCTTGCCCACCCCGTTGGATGGGGAAATAATAAAGCGTCCGTGTTTTCCCAGAATCCGGGTAGTCTCCTGTACATTGCTGTCAATCTCCTCCGGCGTGCAGTAGGGCAGCACATGCTGGTTGCAGATGCCGCCGAAGTAGGCGTACAGCACATGATTGGGGAAAAACCGTAAAAGCTCCAGATCGCTCACACAGCCAATGCCCTTCTGTGCCAGAAAGTGCTTCAATCCGCTACCGGAAAAATCACATGGAATAGGCAGCATATCCAGATCCTGTCCAAAGGCGCATCTGGTAAATCGTTCCCGTTCCGTTAAAGCCATGCTCTCATCTCCTCCTGGTTCTTCCTATCTCACAGGATATTTTCCATATTTCCGTCCTGCCTCATACAGCGCGAATACATTCTCGTTGGGGATATCGTCGTGGACGCTGTGATCCGAGCCCAGACAGAAGCCGCCTCCCGGCGCAGCAATGGAAATACACTCCTTCACCATTTCCTCTATGTCTCTGGGAGTACCCTTTACCAGCACCTCTTTGTTGTCCACGTTTCCAAAAATACAAAGCCTGTCCCCGTACTGCTCCTTCACGGCCCGCAGATCCATGCCCGCCGCCCGCTCAATGGGATGGAGCCCTTCAATCCCTGCGCCTACACAGTCTGCCAGCACCTCATGGATATGGCCGTCACTGTGAAGCAGCATCTGTTTTCCCGTCTTTTTCATGGCCTGACAGATCCGCTCCAGCTGGGGCTTTAAAAATTCCCGGAAATGGCCTGGGGACATGAGGGGCTGCAGGATCGAGCCGTAATCATCGGAAAACAGCACGGCGTCCACTCCCATGTCCGCCATCCTCTCCGCTGCGATAATAGCAAAATCCGTGGTAGCTGTCAGCACCTGATGAATCATCTCCGGCTCTTCATAAAGGAAGATGGAGAAATTCTCCAGGCCAAACAGCTGCCAGGCTGCGGAATAGGGCCCCCGGACGTTCCCCACCACGCCCATGCCGTTTTCCTTCGTCCTTCTTAAAACTTCTTCCAGGCCCTCATAGCGGAAATCCGCTCTGGCGTCGGGCATCACATAGTTCTTCCAGTCCTCCACATCCTCAATGGGCGGCTTAATCCCCGCGTCAATGGGCCAGGTCCCCGGGTCCATCTTATATTGGATGCCCCATTCATCCGTGTAAATGGATTCCTGAATCCCTTTAGGCCGAAAACCGCTGACTCCCGGAATGGGAATAAATACAAAATCATAGCCGATCTTATGGGAACATTCCATAACGCTGACGGGATCAAAGGTTTCCGGCACATGTCCCAGAACCTCCTGAAATAAGGGTCTGCTGTAATTACACTCAAAAATAGGTACCATATCCGGTTCCTTATGGTTTAACGCACACAATAACCGCTCTCTTCCTGTCATTTTTTATTCCTCTCTTTCACTTCCTGAATCAGTCTTCTGGCATTTCCCACATCCTCCTGACAATAAGCCCGTCCCATATGAGCTACAATCAGCTTCACATTGGGGTAGCTCTTCTTGATCTCCCGAATCCGCGCCAGATTCACCGGATCCCGGAACCGTTTGGAACGGGGAATGTGCAGCATCACAATCCACCCATGCTGCTGGCAGACCTCCAGCTGATGGGGTGGGAAAAAGTCAAATACACGGATCTCATCTCCTGGAAGATAGGAGGGCGCCATATCCAGGTAGCTCTTTAACCCCAAAAATCCTCCCGCCAAAACCTGCTCCTCGATCTCCTCTGCCGTCTGGGAGGGCCTGGAATAGTACAGGCCTTCGCTTTCTGTGGAGGCAGCTGCCTGGGATACATATGCATTGTTGGCCACAATATCGTCCCGATAGGTACAGGATGCAAAAAACAGGGAATTTACCTCCTGATCCGGAAACAGCAGCCGATAGGTTTCCTGCAAATCCTCCAGGGGATTATCCTTTGCCACCATCTCCGGCTAGGCCGTTACCCGCTTGCTGGGATCCCCGGTCTTAGCCAGACGGAACTTCTCTAAATAAATGTGGCAATGAATGTCAAAAATTTTCCTGGGCAAAAAGTCTTTTAAATGCGTTTCATAAAACGCTCTGTCATAATCCGTAACCTCAAAAAGTGCCATATTCCGTCTCCTCTATTTTTTCTCTTCCTCTGTCTCCTGTATCAGGCGTCTCTCCAGCACCGGGTTCACCACTGCCGCCAGCATAAGATCCATAAGGGCCGGCCCCAGAACAAACAGGGGCAGAAAAGAAACAGGCCAAAAAAACAGCAGCAGCCCCAGGCTGCCAACCTGAATCAGCAAGGTTAGCAGGTTTCTCCCACTCTCCAGCACCATGAGAAGCGCTGCATTTCGCAGAGCCTGCCAGGGTTTTAAGTTCAAAATCGCCCACTGGGGAATGAGCCAGCCGTGGATCATAAGCACGGCCACCAGCAAAACGGCGCACATGCCATAGGCCTGGAGCTCTCCTCTGGCGCTCCCCAGCATCCAGCCTGCCACCGGCAGGCAAACAAGCGCCGCCAAGGTGATAGTACGCTGAAAAAACGCCGTTTTAAATTCCCGGATAAACACAGGCCACACATCCCCGTAGCCCTTTCGAAACAGCTCCTCTATGACCGCATAGAGTCCCACGGAAGCCGCCGGAAGCGTCACCAGGGGCAGGGAAAAAACGACCCACAGCAGGTTTGCCCAGATCATCCGAAAGAAATGATACCGCAAAACATATGCTACCCGGGGGATGCCGAAGCGGGGCGCTTCCTTCCCCTTCCCCTCCGGCATCACGGTATTGTTGGGAAAAAACATGGTTAATCCTCGCGTAAAACAGTCACGTCAATGGTCCGGATCCCATCCGGTGCGGAAATATAATAGCTCACCAGAATCTCTCCGTTATCCAGTTCCAGAGCATGGGGATACCCCAGATCCCCATTGGGCGCGTCGTCCCGAAGAATCAGCTCCTGCGCTTCCCCAATATCCGTAAGTTCCCCGTTGCAGATCCGGGCCCGGATCCCAAAGGGCTCTCTCCGGTAGCCATAGGTCAGGAGCACTCGCCCGTCCCGAAGGCGCAAGGGATGGAAGGGGCTGGAACCCCAACAGTCCTCAATCTCCTCCACAGGGCCAAAGGTTTTTCCTCCATCCTCAGACACGGAGATATGGAGATTCAGATAGGTCTCCTCAAAATCCACCCCTGGCTTTGTATAGTCGCTCTGGGTCCGGTAGAGCCCCACAATGCGTCCCGAGTCAGTCCGGTAAATATTGGCCTCCAGATAATGTTTCTTGCAAGACTCGTCAAAGGCCATGGTGCTGTAATAATACCAGGTCTCCCCCCGGTCGTCAGAGCGCACCAGCCCGGCCCGGGACAGTTCCCCGGTCCGCAGGGCTCCATAGAAGGGCATGAGAAGACTTCCGTCCGGCATCTCCAGAATATTTCCCCGAACGCCCCCTGCCGTTGGCACCCCCCTCCATATGAAGAGGCGGCATATGACGCCAGGTCTTTCCGTTGTCGTCGGAAATGCTGTAGCTGGCTCCGTCGGGATAACAGTCGTATTTCCCGTGAAGGCTGCGGCCATACTTGCCAAACGCCGCCTTTCCCCATTTCTCTTCTCCTTTACCTATGGGTACCAGATCCCAACGGAAATAGGTGACAATGATTCTTCCGTCGGAAAGTACGTTGACGCAGGGGTCCTGATCGCTCATCTCATCATCCAGAATCACGTGAAGCTGGCTCTCAAAGGTCCTTCCCCCATCCGGGGAACCAATATACACATCCTTGGCCGTGGGATCCACATGGGTTACCCTGCCGTATTCCTTCTGCCTCTCTCTGGCATGACGGAAAGCGCAGATCACTTGTCCGTCGGACAGCCTGGCCAGATTGGGAAAGGCCACATATTCTTCATCCCGATAAATGGTTTTATGTTCTACAATCCGCATGATTTCTCATCCTTTCACACTGGAACCGATCAGGGATTCCACAAAAAATTTCTGACAGCAGATAAAGGCAATCATAATGGGCAGCAGCATAATCACATTGGCCGCCATGATAGCCGGATAATTCTGCATCTGGTCATCCGCAAAAGCCTTCACCGCCATGGGCATGGTAAAAAGCTTCTCGTCCCACAGATACAGCAGGGGCTTCTCATAATCGTTCCAGGACCACAGAAAATACATGAAAAGCAGGGTGGAAACCGAGGACTTCACATTGGGCAGGGCAATGCTCCAGTAAATACGGAAGTGCCCGGCACCGTCCACTTTGGCCGATTCAATGAGAGAATCCGGCAGGGACACAAAGGCCTGGCGCATGAGGAAGACACCGAAAGCGCCTCCGAAAATATATCCGATCCAAATGGAGGCATGGGTATTCAAAAGCCCCATCTTGGAATAGATAATGTAGGTGGGCAGCATGGTCACCATTCCCGGCAGCATGGTAGTCATAAGCTTCATCATAAACAGCTTGTCTCTCCCGTAAAAATCAACCTTTGCATAGGCGTAGCCCGCCATAGTACAGGCAAAAAACGTGCCGACCAGAGAAATCAGAGAAATTTTCACGGAATTGATAAAATAGGTGACAAAGGAGATCTTGCCGGTAAACAGCTGAATATATGCCGTAAATTTAGGATTCTTGGGAATCCACTCAATAGGAAAGGTAAACACCTCGTTCATGCCCTTAAAGGAGGTGGAAAGCATCCAGATAAAGGGCAGCACCATGGCTATTCCCAGAAGCCAGACCAGCAGGGTCAAAATCGTCTTAAACACCTTTGTTTTCGTTTTGTATGATCCTTTCATCCCACACCTCCCTTACTCTGCGCTGAACTTCTTTTCCGTCTGCCAGCGGATCAGGGTGAAAACCATGACGATCACGCACAGCAGCCAGGCCAGCGCACAGGCATACCCTGTCCGATAGGTGATAAAGCCGGAGCGATAAATATAAAGTCCCAGGGTATAGGTGGCTGTTCCCGGCCCACCGTTGGTAATGATCTGCACAAAGCTCCACATCTGCAGACTACTGATAATCCCCAGAATGGTCAGCATAAAGGTGGTGGGCTTCAAAAGGGGCAGGGTAATCTTAAAAAACTTCACAACAGAGCCCGCCCCGTCCAGACTGGCCGCCTCGTAAAGCTCCGAGGGAATGGCCTGAAGCGCTCCGCTGTACATGAGAATGTCGTATCCGATATTTTTCCACAAAAGCACAATGGCCACGCCCAGAAGCGCCCACTTGCTGCTGGACAGCCAGCCTGGCAGGGCTTCCTCCGCGATCCCCAGGGTAGCCAGAAGTACATTGATGGGCCCCTTGGTCTTGTGAAACAGGGCCTGCCAAACCGTGGCAACTGCCACAATATTTGTCACATACGGCAGGAAAAACAAAGCCCGGGCTCCCCCTTTTCCGTAGATGGCCTTATTCATCAGGTTTGCCAGAACCGCAGCCAGAAATAAGGAGACCGGCACCACCAACAAAAGCAGCGCATTATTTCTCAGGCTTGCCGTGAGATACACATCCCCGATCATATCCTTAAAATTTTTCAAACCCACAAAATGTGCATTTTCATAGCCCTGTAGCAGATTCCAGTCCGTAAACGCCATATACAGGGAAAACACAATGCCAAAAAGGGTAAATACACAAAAGCCAATGAGGTTTGGCGCAATCATCAGATAACCTGCCAGATTTTCTGATTTTTTTCTCCTTCTCCTTGGAACCATAACCCACATCCTTTCCCTAATATAATGATATCAGGGTCAAAAGGTCAGGTATGACATGCTTGCATGTCAATACATGACTTTTGGACCCGCAAAACACCGAAAAGAAGCCATTTTGAAATAAAAATGAGCGGATTTGAGGTGTTTTAGGACTGCGGGAGCACGTAGTGCGAAGCAATCCGTGGTATCATAGGGGGCAAAATACCTTTTGACCCCCATATCATATAATGATACAAGGGCGGAAAGCGGAGCAAACCGCTATCCGCCCCTAAAACAACGGTACTATCTTGCTGCCTGAAGCTCTGCTTCACCCATCTGCTGCATCATTTCCACCCAGTCCTCCAGATCCATTTCCCCATACATGTACAATCCGTACTGCTCGGCGAACAACGTGTTCATGAGGGAAATCTCCGTAGCCAGGCCCGGATCATACTCGTAGCGGCC
Organism: Lachnospiraceae bacterium; assembly: GCA_022796795.1. Classification (GTDB taxonomy): domain Bacteria; phylum Bacillota; class Clostridia; order Lachnospirales; family Lachnospiraceae; genus RGIG4284. The sequence goes on from JAAWJI010000013.1 coordinate 8,174, forward strand.
GATATGGGATTCAAAGGGCGTTGCCACGGCGCCTTCCGCCACCTCCTGAGAGTAAACCTCTGTGTGGGTCTCGCCGTTGGCATCCACATACTCGGTAAAAGACTTGGTGGCTGCCTTCATATCCGCTCCTGCATAGATGGGCATATAGTTGGCGGACTCCTCCGGACACTCGTTACAGATGAACTTCATAAACTCATAGGCCTCGGCCGGATACTGGGCAGACTTGGGAACGTAAAGAGCGCCCGCCACCTTGTTGTAGGATACGTCCTTTCCAGTCTCGTTTATATAGGGCACATTGGTCACGCCCAGCTCAAAGGACAGAGGGCCTTCTCCCGGATCATTGAACATGTAGTTCTGCATCCATACCAGGGTAAAGGGGCCGTCCATAATCATAGCAGCCTTTCCGGTAGCCAAGGCCTGGCGGCGGTTCAGAGACTCGGACTGCTGGGTTGCCATATCCGGGGAAACCTGCTCCACTGCGGACAGATTTCTGGCCCACTCCACAGCTGCCTTGAAGGTCTCATCGTCAAAGTTGGGAACCACCGTGCCGTCGGCCTCCACCTTCACCGGCTGCCATCCGCAAAGCTCCGCGGATACATAGTTCAAGCTGTCCCACAGATAGGGGAACACACAGCCGTAAATCCCCTGGTCAGGATTGTTCAGTTTCTTCGCCGCCTGAGTAAATTCCTCACAGGACCAGGTCTCGGGAATGGTAATGCCTGCAGCGTCTGTCATGGTCTTGTTGTAAAATACCTTGAAGGTATTTCCCGCAAAGGGAACGCCGTAAATCTCATCGTTGTAGGTGAGCATGGCCGTGGACAGGGTGCCGTACATATCCTCATAATTGTCGCCAGCCGCCTCAATATAGGAATCCAGCGGAAGAGCCCCCCGATAATCACACGCTTATACACATCGTCATAGGTAAGATAGGTGAGATCCACCACCTCGCCGCCGCTGATCATGGTGTCCAGGTTAGTCAGATAGCCCTCATCCACCGCGATTCCCAGCTCAATGTAATCCACGGCAATGTCAGGATGAATGGCATTCCATTTCGCAATAATATTTGTCGCCTTATCATTCTGAGACCAACCGGCTCCCACCCATCTCAGAGTAATTCCTTCCGGACTTCCCGAAGCCGCCTCTTCCCCTTCGTTCTCCTGTGCTCCTGTTTCCGCAGGTGCAGGCGTTGCAGGCTCTTCCTTACTTCCACAAGCCATCACTCCTGCTGCCAGCGCCAAGGTTAATACCAGTGACATAAATTTCTTTCTCATGTTATCCCTTCTCCTTTCGTTGATTCATCCTTTATCCGTGTAAAACGCCTCTATACATATGCTTAATACATAAATCCCAAGCCACGCCTAATCTGGGGAGCTATAGGGAAGCTTTCTGCCCAAAATCAGAGATTTACGTATTCTTCCTCAAAGCGAAGCTCATCCAACTCTTTATTAAGCTTCTGATCCTCTTCCAGTTCCAGACGTTTGGCAGGATATACGCAGTATCCGCAGTCATATCCCATGCGTTTCAATATTTCTTTCACCGAAGGCACCACCCCATAGCGAATCAAAATCTGGATCACCCGGTTTGCCTTGTATTGCAGCTTTTGGGCCTCCTCCATCTGGCCTGCCCGGAAGGCCTCATACAATCTGCAGTATAATCTGGGCATAATATTGTAGGTGGCTCCCACGCCCCCGTCGGCTCCCATAGCCAAGCCGCAGAGCAAAAGCTCATCCGGCCCGTTCAGCACATTGATATCTCCGCCGTTGAGCTCTTTGATCCTGCGCATGGTGTAATAGTCATAGCTGGTCCATTTCACACCGGCCATATAGGGCACATCCAAGAGCCGCTCTACCATATCCCAGGTAATATTTACCCCGGACAGAGGAGAGGCATACATAATCACCGGAACCCTGGCCGCCTCCGCCAGCGCCGTGTAATACTGTCGGATCTCCTCTTCTCCATAGTGAAAGAAAAATGGCGGCACAGAGGAAATCCCATCTGCCTCAATCTTCCCCGCATGCTCTGCCAGCTCTATGGCAGATTTCAGATCCACACAACCCACGTGAACAATCAGCTTCTTCCCCCGGGCTGCGGTCTCCTCCCGGGCAATCTCTGCCAGCTTCATACGCTCTCCCGGCTGAACCACCGGCCCCTCCCCCGTGCCTCCGCACAGATAAAAGCCGTCCACCCCCTGATCCATCTGCCAGTTCATGAGTCTGCGGGCTGTCTCCTCATGAATGGTCTCGTCCGCCTTTAAAGGGGTTACAAGCGCCGGAATAATACCGGTAAAATGAATGTTAGCCATGTTATACACCGCCTCTCGCATTTTATTCTTTATAAATCCTTATTTTCCAATCCACAAGGCCATGTTCCAAAGGGGCGTGCAATCACCTCACTAACGTAGCAAGTGCCTTTCCCCAACCTGGTAATAGAGGAGGGACATTTCATGGAAATAGGCCCATACAGCTCCAGACGGGAAATCATTTTCTGCCAAGAATCGCCTCCCGGATTGGTAATATTGTGCATGGTAATCCGTTCCCTGGCGTTCACCACATCTCTTGGGCCAATGGTAACGGCTCTCGGAGGAACCGCCCACACATCCCCGGCCGCTCCCATAGGAGCAAACAAGGAATTCTCACACACAGTCATATAATGCTGAGTGGTCACCCGGGAACCAAGCTTCAGAAACTCCTCCAGAGATTCCGCCTGAAACTCCGGCACCCCCGGATCAATAAAAGCAATGTGACCCGGCCATCCGGTGGCGGAATAGATCACATCCGCTCTTCCGTCCCCGCACCTTGCGATCTCCTCCGAATATATGTCATTGCCCTTATTTTCATTGGTGAATACGTGCCAATGTTCCACGGAAGGCCGCAGGTCCTCCCGGATATTACCATAAAAATGCTTGCGGAAGGAATAACCAAGTCCTGCGCCGTAAGTGAGAGGCGCTACATTTCCCTCCTCATCCGCCCACTCGTCCATGGCAAAGGCGTGGACATTGCGGCAATTAATATTATATCTATTGATCATATTGGCAATGGCTGAATACGCTCCCGGCCACTGGTTTGGAAAAATCATGGTAAGCGGCGTATCCTGGACATCGCTTAAGTAAATGCGGTGAAAACAATCCATCACCATATGTAGCAGAGGATCCAGGACAACCTGTACAGAAAATCCGTTTTCATTCACATATTCCATGTCCTCTCGTTTCACGTTCCGCACATGCTCCAGGGTCTCCCGATCATGCGCAGGAAGCCAGGGGGCTGGATTAAAGAGAAATTCTCCCATAATTATGTCCGCCTTTCTTATCTTGTTGTCTTGCTGCTGGATCAGTTTTTATTTACCATCCACTCTGTGTTCTGGCTGAACCAGTTACAAATATCATATACTTTCCCGGGAAATTTGTCTTTACAAAATCCGCCAGTGATCTTATAATTATAACCACATTTTACAATATCAGATCAGCCAGAACACCTATGACTGACAAAACGTACTCTCGGGTATACCGTAATACATGTCCTTCCAGCGGACAGACGTACTATCCTGTCTGACATGGGATGTTTGCGCGAATTGACAGTTGCGCTGTGTTCTGAGGAAACGCCTGTTTTGTCAATAAAATTAGCTGTGTAAGAGGAAAGTGTCCAAAGCGCCTGAACGCTTTTCTGTCAGGAGATTCCCATGAAATCACGCATAACCTTTCAAAAATACAACATGACACAGATTCTGAAAATCCGCAAACTCTCTACGGCTCATTACCTGCCCCAGATCCACAAATACAGCACCCCTCCTCATCAGCATGACGCCTGGGAGCTGGCTTTCTGCTTTAAGGGGGCTGTGAAGATCTTCAGCGACTCTACTCCCTATACGCTCCATGCCAATGAGCTTTTGCTCCATCCCCCCAAAACAGAACACTATCTCCAGGTCACCTCTCAGAAAAGCTCTCTGTTTCTCATCTCCTTTATTTGCTCCAGCGAGGTCTTGCGACTCCTGCAAAACCTTCCCATGTCTGTGGATAAAAACCTGCGGCATCATCTTCTGCTGATCATCAATGAGCTGGGAAATGCTTTTGAACTTCAGAATGGCCAGCTTTTGCTGGGGGAATTTCATCCCAGTTCCCACTCTCCTTTGGGCTCAGAGCAGATGATCACCTGTTACATGGAATGTTTTCTCATCAATCTCCTGCGCAGCATTACCTGTCTTGAAAACGAACCCTGGTCCGTTACAAATCTGGAAAAAGCCCTGGAAAATCATCTGACCAGCCGGGTAAAGGAATATGTATCTGCCCATCTGTCCGAGCGTATCACCCTGGACGATCTGGCCAAGTCCCTTCACTACAGCCGTTCTCATCTCACAGCCCAGTTCCGCTCCTCCACAGGCATGAGCATCGCCCAGTATATTTCTGAACTGAGGATGGAGCATGCAAAACAGCTGATTCTAAAGGGCACCATGAGCCTAGCTCAGATTTCCTCTCAGCTTGGCTTTTCGTCCCAACAATATTTTTGCAAATGCTTCAAGGATGCCACAGGTTGCAGCCCCTCTTCCTATGAAGATCCGGCCACACTCTGATAACTTGTATTCAGGATAAATCATCATAAAAAAATCCCGCACAAGCATATCGCCTGTGCGGGACTCTCTATGTGTATTTCTTTATTTATGCCAGCTTACTCTTAGCAAGCTCTGCCAGTGTGGTAAACCCTGCCGCATCGTTCACTGCCATGTCGGCCAAAATCTTACGATTCATCTCCACTCCTGCCAGCTTCAATCCATACATAAATCTGCTGTAGGAAAGACCGTTCATTCTTGCCGCTGCATTGATCCTGGCGATCCACAGCTGACGGAACTGACGCTTTCTCTCCTTGCGGCCTGCATATGCGCTGGTCAGCGCTCTCATCACAGACTGCTTTGCCACTCTATACTGTTTGCTTCTGGCTCCTCTGTATCCCTTTGCCAGCTTTAATACCCGATTATGTCTTTTCTTGGCGCCTAAACCGCCTTTAACTCTTGCCATCTTCTATTTCCTCCTTGAATTCTCACCCTTATCCGAATTATAAATAAGGTAAAATCTTCTTCATGTTCTTTACATTGGTTGCATCGGTAATCGTTGCTTTTCTGAGATTTCTCTTTCTCTTCTGAGACTTCTTGGTCAAGATATGGCTCTTATAAGCTTTCATTCTCTTTAATTTTCCAGTACCTGTCTTCTTGAAACGTTTCGCAGCTGCTCTGCTTGTCTTCATTTTTGGCATTGTATATCTCCTCCTGTGCTTATTCTCATCTTTTATTTTAACGCAAGCCGTTATCCTTGCCGGTTAACGCTTTTCCGTCAAAAACATTATCATCTGCCGGCCTTCCAGCTTTGGCATCTTTTCCACCACCGCAATATCCGCCAGCTTCTCCGCAAACACGTCCAAAATCTGTTTGCTCTTCTGTACATGGGCCATCTCACGGCCCCGGAAGCGCAGAGTTACCTTCACCTTGTCACCCTTTTGGATAAATTTCCTGGCAGCGCCAATCTTGGTGTTCAAGTCATTCTCCTCGATATTTGGTGATAAACGAACCTCTTTAACCTCAATAATTCTCTGCTTTTTCTTCGCTTCCTTCTCTTTTCTGCCCTGCTCATACTTGAACTTGCCGTAATCGATGATCTTGCAGACAGGCGGCTTCGCCCCCGGCGCAATCTTTACCAGATCCAGCTCTGCCTCTCTGGCAAGCCGCAGCGCCTCCCTGGTAGGCATGATGCCCAGCTGTGCTCCATCCTCTCCAACCAGACGGATTTCCTTGTCTCTGATCTGTTCGTTAATCATTAAATCGCTAATGGTAGTTGCCCTCCTCATCCGGCGCTTCTCCTGCGCCGCAATTAAAAAAAGTGGATAGTCAGACTATCCACTTATCTCTCCAAACAAAGCCCGGAAATCCGCGCCGTTTCTCTTCGATATCAACCCAAGTCGCCCCTGCGCTAAGGTGAGAGTGGATACTCTGCTTTCTGTCGCTTAAATAGTTTAGCATATGGGGCGACGGGTGTCAACTGTTTTTTCAGCAGATCCTTTAAATCCTTTAAAAATTTAGAACTTCATATATTCCTATGGTCAGGACTAATATCCACACGGGGACTCACCTGTTCTTTAGTTCTATATTCCTGATAAAGCTTATCTGTAATCCTATTAGCCGTGCTTGCTTCCACCTTCCGGCTGCTGCAAAAACCAGAGCGTACCAGGTTTAGATAGATCCCACATGCTATCTCTCGGAATCTCACAGGCTGGGTAACCCGAATTGTATAATTTTGACTAATATACATATCTGCAGCAAATATCACATTTTCGTAGATTCTCCGCTGACTTTCCTCCACACTTTTTCCCACATTATGGTAATGCACAAATAGGCCTCCGTTTTTCAGCGCTATTCCATGCTTGATTTGATAATGTTCCAACATATACTGATCCATCAATCTCTGATTATAGTCTGTGTTGATCGTCTCTCTTGTAAATTTCCAGAACCCAGAACTTACCTTCTCCAAAATATGGTTCTTTTTAATAAGCGGCATTGCACTGTCAAGAAGCTTTAATGCTGAACCCGTGGCTGCAGCCGCTTGTCCCGTTGATAAAATAGCAAGCAGGTTCAAAGCTTCTTTCACCATTTTTTCTGTATCAGTGGATTTATCCTCTGACGCATCCTCTGCGTTTTCCTCTGACGCATCCTCTGCGTTTTCCTTTGACGCATCCTCTTCATCCCTAGATTTTATTTTCTTCCAAATAGTATCCCATAAGCTGAATGTGGAAGATACTTTATGAATAAAATTGCTTGCCGTTCCAAAGCCTTTCCCCAGCTTTTCAAATTTCTCCCTATAAAACTCATCCAGGGGCTCCAATATACTGTTTGTCCATCCGCACATGGTAGCCATGGCCTGGATCGACTGGCGAGTCACAATATATCTTCCATATGGATTCTCCGGTGCTCTGCTTCCGCCGCCTCCTCCTATTCTGCTGCTTTCTCTTCTGTTATCTCTCTCTTTAACCACCGGTTTCGGTTTCCTGGAATAAATTTTCCTGGTGCTATCCAGGTCATCTCCGTATTGTTCCATCAGCTGATTCGTTTGATCCACGCCAACCTGATGCACCATTTTTTCCACAACAAGTACAAGGACCTTCAGACCTTCCTCTGAATCATGTCTTTTCATTTTATGGATATCCCCGGCCTGTTCTCTGTCCGTCGCGTTTTCCTCTGCCTTTGCCTTCTCATCTTCGCCCAATATCCGCCGGATTTCACTTACCGCCCAGCCGCAAAAATCCATACATTCTTCTTTTCCCTCCTCTTTTATATGTCCATTTAGTATTGGGTCGAAGAGCACATATGCCCCATAGATCAGATTTGCGTCATCCGCCGTCTGATCTATACAGCCTTTTGTTACATTTTTTACCATATCGGCAACTGTCCAAAAACATGCATAGCCCCTCTGTGCATAGCTCCGAAATGTCCACACATCCTCTCCATTAAAGTATTTATCATTGCCTCTGTCCTGGATAGCCTCTATATATTCTCTTTTTATGTATTCCTCACGCTCCACGGAATCCTGAAAGGAGTCTTCCAGCATGGTGCCGTGCTGCTCATAAAATTGGTGATACACATCTGCGATCTGTATCATCTTTTCATAGCCTACAGTCTTTTTAGATTGGCCCTCTTCCTGACACAAGTTATGATACAGCTCTCTGGTGATTTCCCTAAATTCCCCAAAATCTGCTCGGGCTTTGAGCTTTTCAGCAAGAGCAGCTGCAGTTTTTGTACCAGTGACGGCTCCAGGCGCCGCTTCGCCTCTCCCTGTGTTGGCTGCAGCTGTGGCTTCCAAAGCACCCGAATCTGCCTCTGCTGCCATCCTCCTACTGGCTTCCTCCGCCTGATTCCGCATTTTATGAGAAATTTCCCGAACAAATTCATGCAGCTTTTTAAATTCTCCCAAGGCGCTCTCATAAAACATTTCCAGGCTGGCTGCTATCCCTTCCACCAGAGGCGCCAAGGTTCCGTAAATCTCATTCTCCTCTTTCCTGCTGATAATTTGCGCCAGACAGTCCGCCCTGATATCCGTAATTTCTTTCTCGGCGGTTTTGCATATTTCCTCCAGTCCCTCCATACCCGCTTCACTGACCTTGGGCCTTTCGGTAATTGCCACCTCCGCCTTTTCTATTTTTAAAATCTCTGTCATACATTCCTGTAAATGTTGTTCCATCTGTGCACAGACCTGGTCCGCCTCTTCCCCTGCCTGATACATGCGCATACAAGCCCGCAAAGAAGCATCCGATCCTTCCCAGGATGAGAAGGCCCCTGTCTTCACATTCTGCAGTATCACATCTTCATAGACATCTATCATATAGGAAATCAGGTTTTGCAGCTTATCATATTCCGATTGCTGCATGGTCTCATTCAGAACATCCATAACCTTATTGTTTAAATCCTGGACTTGTTCCAAATAATCCTGAAACAGGGCAAAATACCCGTTTGTCTCATTCTCCCGCAGACTAAACCTCATAAAATATACCGCCTCCTTTCTAAAAATATCCTCAGCACGAATCCTTGCGCTGAGGATATAGTTCTACCCATTAAGCAGCTGGTCTATAAAGTTCGGAGCCTGTATATCCTCCAAATTTGATTTGTACATTTTAAAGGGTATATCAAAACCCTTGCTGCGAATTCCGAAATTTACCACAATAGAATCTAAGGGCTGTTTTGTGTATTTGATTTGAAACATGGAATAAAATTTCTCAATATTCCCCGTAACAAAAGCATAATCAAATGCTTTCCGTATGGTCGTATCCTTTAATTCTGATGTGATCATGGAAACCATTAAAATATTTTGGTTTATGGCATTTCGAATGATCTCAACGATCTGACTGGGAATCTTCTCCAATTCATCCAGGCCGTTTATCCAAAATACGCCTTTAGCAAAGGAACTTCCGGAAAAGCCGGCGCCTTGGCAGACGGCTTCGTAAACCTGGAGAATATCGTTTCCACAAAGCTGCACCGGCTCGCTTATGTTTTCCCCCCATAAGGTCCATGTAAGTTTCCCCTGGGAAAAGTCATAATCAGCCTCAGGTATGGGAGGGCGATTTCTTTTATAGCCCATATTGCCGTAGGTCTCCTCAAAAATGTGCCTGATAAATGCTCCTATGTATCCCTTAAGTGCCTCTTCTGTCCTCAGAATCTCATTAGGCTCTGACAGTATTCTGTCCAGGGCTTCCTGAAGCTCTTTTCCCTTTTCAAGTCCTTTTGCATTCTCCTTCTGCGCTGATTTTTTAGCAGCATATTCCTTTTTAAAGGTATTCACTGAGGTCTCCACCTGCAAATAACATTTTTCCAGCGTATCTGTCACAGATGTCTTTTTTTCAGGCTCCCTGCCCTCATACCGGTCTTTATAATATAACAGCGCCCGCCTGAAAATCTTGTGCCGGACCACCGCTATTTTCTGCTCCTCCTTCTTTGTCTCCAGCTCTCCGATTTTTTTATCCAATATCCCAAGGCTTTTTTCCAGCGCAGCCGCCGTATCCAGGATAAGAGAAAAAATGCCGGCAATCTCCCCGTATACCCTCAGCTTTATCAAATCCGCTTTTGTTCCGTCGCTTAAAACAGTAATTTCTCCCGAGCATTTCTCAAGATATGTTACCACCGGATTTACCAGTTTCTTTTTAGACAGGGCCGAAGCCTCCTGCAGGCATTCCGAAATCTGTGCAATCTGCCTCTCCAGACGTTCCCGTTCCTTTCTGAACTCCCTGTATTCCCGTACCTGCTCGGAATCGGCAAGGAGACAAACCAAATGCTCCTCCAGCTGGCAGACCCGGGAATACTCCTGCCTTTGCTGAGACAGATATTTGGAAGCAGACTTTCTCAAAAAGTAAACCATCTGCAAATACTCCAGGGCCTTGTCTGTCTCACATCGACAATAGATCTGAGATGGATATGCCTTTACAGCCTCCTCCATCCGATAGCGTTCCAGAATCAGATTGTTCAGCTCTATGCCAAAATGGTAGGTTTTCCTGTCAGAACGAAACAGATTTTCTGCCAGCAGCTTTCGTATTCTGGCTGCATCCTCCGGATTAGGCGCAGCAATCATCACTGCCTTATTTCTCCCCTTCTCGATATAAAAGGAAACCTTATCATTGGGAAGAGGAGAATACATCACACTCTTCCCCAATATAATTCCGTCAAACAGTCCCTTATTTCTGGATACCAGCTCATTTTTTCGTTCCCGAATCCGCTCCAGATCTCTTCTATAATCGTTTTCTGTCTCCTGCAGCTCCTCCCGGTAGAACTTCTGCTTTTCCGTCTTGTAGCTTAGGTCAAACTTCTTGCTCTCAAGCTTAATCTCATCCAGATACCCATAGAAGGGCATTTTTTCATCCCCGTCATCGTCATCCTTTTTATCCGTTTCAATAAAGGGAACCCGATATTTTTTATTTTTTAATTCGTCACCCGAGTCCATGTTCACCAAAACATAGCCTCGTTCCAAATTCACAGCCTGTCCGTTCCCCAGAATATCCACGGAAATCTGCTGATTACAGGGCAGGGCCATGCGGATCTTAAAATTTGCCAGAGTATTTCCCCGAAGAGTTCCTGACATTTCCTGAGATGCAAAGATAAGATGAAACCCGGTTGCCCGTCCAAGCTTTGTGATGGAATTCAACATGGTCTGAATTTCTTCCCGTTCCCGGCTGGTAGCCTCCGTAAACAGCTGCTGAAACTCGTCCACAATAAGCAAAACACGAGGCAGCACTAACCCATATTTATTTCGAAACTCCTGAATTTTCGTCACGCCGATTCTGGCAAAAAACTCCTGACGCGCCTTCATACAGTCTACCAGATATTGAATCAGAGAAATGACATAACGGATCTCACTGGTGGCAGCGCAGGCATTGATGTGGGGCGTAAAAGCAGTCATATCATTTTGGGAATCTGCGTCATTCATGTACCTGCTCAGCTCAACCTTTTTAAAGTCTGCCAGATACAGATTCAGTTCCCATGGTGCATATTCTGTTATCAGGCTTAAAATGAGAGCATTGATAAAAACCGACTTTCCGGATCCTGTTCTTCCCGCTATGAGGCCGTGAACATTATCATCACACATGCGAACGGGGGTAAAATCCTCCCGATCGTCATTCAGATTACCCGGACGCAGGTTGATCCCTGTCAAGGTCTTATTCATCCACATCCGATCCCCGTAGGTATCCCCTGCTCTCAGCAAAGCCTTCTTTTCCAGGGCTATTTTCTGAAAACCCTGTATCTTCTTTGCAAACAGCTCATTGGCTGCATGACTATTGTCGCTTACATCATCGAATTCCTTTATAAACTCCAAAGGCTCCGGACAGATGGTAATAACTTCATCCCCGTCAAAGCTATAAACATCTGATCTTTTATTCCCTTTGTCATAGGTAATTCCAAATTCTTCCGCTTTATACTTGGTGTTCAGAATTTCCAGATCATTGAATTTCCGCACAAACTTTTTTTCAAATTCTACAAGATTTAAAACCCCTGAGTCACCTGAAATCTCCAAGGTACTTTGATTATCCAGAAAACCCATAGTATCACCACCTTAAATATCGTCAAACATCTTTAGCTCTTCTGCAATATCCGCTGCAGACATGGCTGTATTTGTAGCATTTTCAGCAGATTCTTCATTGTGGGTATCCTGTTGCTGTTTCAGCCGTTCGCTCTCCTCCTTTGCCTCATCTATTTTGACGCAAAACTGCTCAAAAGCATTTTTCACTGGCTCTGCAACAGCCCTTACAGCCGGAATCATAAGATGATAGGTTGGACTTTCTTCCCCATCCGTGACAAGGGCAGCCTCTGTCTCCTCCCCTATGGTCTCTACCTCCTGAAAACATGTCTCATAAACTTTCTTCAACTCCTCGTAATCCTCGGTATTTACTTCAGGGCGGCCTGTACTCAGCTGCAGACCGTCTCCCAGGGGATGGCCGGACCAAAATTCCTCAAATAGATTTCTGATATGATTTTCCATCTGGGCGGCTGTTTCCCCGGCTTCCTCTCCCGCCTGACTGTTCCTTACGGCAGCCGTAAAGCTGCCTTCCCCTTCGCACCACTCCTCAAAGGCCTGGGAAGATACCCGATAGATTTCCTCATTAAAAGCCATAATAGTCTGATTTACCACACGGACCATGGGCTCATACTGGGTTTTCTGACAAATCCCTTCCATCTCACCAGCCATTCTATTTAAGCTCTGAGTTAATTCCTCGCACAGATTTCCGTACCTGCTCACCAAATCCTGTTCCATCTCCTCCGATAAATCAAGATGAATATTTTCTGCCATGAAAAAAATCCTCCTTTTATTTATATTTGATACTGTTTTCCATTAAATGAGAGCACCGAATTGTTCAGCAAATATTTTATGTCATAATACATGGTATCCTTCTCTTCGCTTTCCCTTTCCCAGACCTCTTTTCTACATATAAAGACAGGTAAAAATCCGTATTTATCACATTCCGGAATCAGTTTTTGGATGTCCTCATCCAGTTTTCCTTTTCTCTCATTGGATTTATAGACAATATACAGGATATTGTAGATCTCCGGTCGCTCCTGCTCCTGATATTTCTTTTCATTGATCTCCTGAATCTGGATTCCCTTTTCCAGCAGCCGTTCTCTTTGATTCCAGAAGATTTTGAGCCTTCCCCGTATATCCTCCAGCTTTCCCACAATCTCTATGATATTAAACGCATTTCTAGCCACATTGCTCTTAAGCCTGTTGCTTCCGCCCACCTCGTCTACAATCAGCTGCGCATAGGACTCCTTACTGTTCATCCGATATACGGAATACATCAGATCCACCAAAAGGGTCTCGATAATCCTTCCCTCTGCCTCTACCTGGGAAACTCCTCCGCTGTCCTCTTCTCCTATTTCGTAGGTAATAACCAGAGGCTTCCTTTTATGGGTAATTTGAACGACTCTTCTGTGGCCGTATTCGTCTAACTCCCCGCTTTCCGGAAGAATATACAGCTCATCTGACAAATTCCCATGGGTAAAATCCATGGATGCAGTCCACTTCTCATCCTGCAAATTTCTTTCTATAGCTTTATACCCGCTCTCAAACTCCTTGATAAAAACATTGTTTTCTTGGATCTGAGAGTGCAAGTCCTGTATATCTATATTTAAAAACTCAATTTTCTGGGAAAGCTGCTGAATTCTATTCTGTGTACTTTCCTTCTTTCTTTCGTTCTCCTCTCTTTCCTGTACCGCTGACTCCTTTATCTTTTCTATCTTTCTGCTCTTTTCACGTTCTTCCTCTGCCTTTGTATCCGCCCATTCTGCTGTCAAAAGCCTTAGCTGCCTGTCATAATCCTCGCCAATATCAATCACCTTATCATCGTGAATTTTTTGCACCTCTCCTCTGCCATAATATGCCTGGTACAAATCATAGCCGAGAGACTTAATATTCTCCAGCTCCTTCCCCTTTGTCACCTGCATGGCATAGGAAGAAATCCCCTGGAATTCCTGATACTCACAGATCAGCACCACATATCTGCATATGGAAGAAAATTCTTTTTTTGTCTGCAAAATGGTATAAATTCCCAGTATAGCTCCGGCTGCCCCAATCAGTAATCCTACAAAGCCGAAGAAATCCATGGACAGCTTATGAAAAAGTATCCACAACACAGTTCCAGTCACAGTCAGCAATACACTCATGATTTTCAGCAGCTCACTATTTAAAGCAATGGTACTGATGCTGCCTCCAAACTGCTGAGCCTCTGCCAGCGCTTCCATAAGCCCCTGATAATCCCGGCTCATGAAATCCGCTTTTTGCTTTTCGCGCTTTACTGCATAGGCTGCAGACATGTTCTTTCCCTTCATCAGACTCAAAAGATTCATCCAGGATTCTGTCCTGTTTTCCAACGCCGCAAAAGGAGCATACATTTCCTGCAGCACCTCATAATAACAGGTATCTCCATTCATAACAAATTCAACAATCTCTTTGTCTATCTTCTCCTGGTATTTCTCCTGCAGTTCTTTTTCTGACACAATCTGAGCCTTTACATTTTGTTTCTGAATACGGTTATCTTTCAGCCTTTTCTCAATTTTTTTCTGTATAGCGCGAATCTGACCATCTCTGTCTTCGGTCAGATCACAACATATACTTAACGGCTCATTTAACTCCTGATCCCGTTCATATTCCACTTTCTGTAATTCTTCTGCCGCCTTTTCGATTCGCTTATCATATTTGTCGTGAACCGCACTTTTTTTCCGCTCAATTTCAGAGCTCTTTTTCTTTGCTCTGTTGTTTGCTTTCTGAATATGACCCTTAATGGAATTTAAATTGGAAGTCTTGCTGCTTTCCAGTCTGACCGTAGGCTTGTTCTGCATCCTGGCTATTTGAATCTGTTCATTATATTGGCTCTCCGTCTCATTGTAGCTCGCTTGGTATCTCGCAATTTCGTCCTCAATCAAGCCTACTTCACGTTCCCGCTCTGCCTCCAGATCCTCCAGTTCTTCGTCTCTTAAAGCCGTCTGTTCTTTTACAATCTTCTCATACCGGTTTACGTTCGGCTGGTATTTGTCAATAATCCCTTGGATCAATTCTTTATACTTCGTAATCTCCGGAGCAAACTTCTCCCGAATAGCATCCTGCTCCTGCTTCCATCCATTTACAGTGGTCTTACATTCTAAGTCTCCCTGAACAATACTGTCCTCAAATTCATTTATTTTCCTGTTGGACTGATTGATGTACTGTCTTCTGTCAGCCTCAAAATCTAAAGCTCTTTTTTCTATTCCTGTCAGGTCTTTCTTTAAGTTATCTTCATATTGTGAAAACTGTTTTAGAGCTCCCGAAAGCCATTGATCGTTTTCTCTTAGTTTCTGTTCTCTTTGCTCTGCCAGCCTGTTTTTTTGCTCCTCAAAAGCAGCCTGGCCCGCAGCCAGCCTGCACTGCGTCTGCTCCTCTTCCTCCTGTATCTGGGCGTCCACATTTCTGCCTGTAAATCCCTCTAAAATATGCAGGCTTATCTTCTCTCTTTCTAATTCCTCTTTTCTTCGTCCCAGCTGTGTCTCGCTGTTTGTAAGCTTTCTATGTAAGTCCTCATCTTCACATTTTTTCTTTCTAAATGTCTCATAGTTATCATGATATTCCTTTAAAGCCAATGCCGGATTTTCCAAATGCCACTCCATTTTCCCTTCCCTCTTTCGTGTTTTGTTGCAAATCCTGATGTCTTATTAAAGAGCAATAAAAAAGGAACCCGACAAGCAGCCGCAGTTCCCCGCTCTTTAACTTCTCACCGGACTACCTTAGCGGCGAATCCCTCCGCCGCTAAAAGTTTCCCGTGAGAAATCAAGAACGAGGTGTAAGTATGCGTCCACACTTACACCTCGCAAATATATGGAAAGGCACAGATATTGATCTGCAAGCACACAAAAATATTGTAATTTACTGAAAAATACAGTATAATTACTTTTGTGTATCGCAGACATCTCTGTATTGTGTGGTAGCTGACTTACCATCCTTGCCACAGGGAGCGGCAACTCCCTGTGGTGGTACACATCGTCTCTTGATTTTCTCGAATTTATTTTAGCATACACAATACATTTTCACAAGCACTATTTTATTGCGGTCAGGTTTGTGATCAGGTTTGTTTCACAAAGATCAAAAATTAGAGCTGCTGCTCTGGTAAATGGATTTACTCTTGCAACAGCTCCATTTCATGGACATTCCATCCTACATTTTCTCAGCTTCTCCGCAGCGCCTCAATCGGACTCATCTTGGCTGCCTTTCTGGCCGGATAAATTCCAAAGAATATTCCCACACAGGAAGAAAACAAGGTTGCCAGGATAATCGTCGCCACGCTGATCTTTGGCTCAATGCCCAGCATAGGCAGGGAACAGATTCCCTTGGCTCCCAGGATTCCCAGAATAATGCCGATGATGCCGCCCATGGCTGTGATAATAGCCGATTCTGACAGGAACTGCATCATGATAGAGCCGGTTCTGGCCCCCAGGGCCTTTCGGATTCCGATTTCCCGGGTGCGCTCGGTAACGGACACCAGCATAATATTCATAACGCCGATACCGCCTACCAGCAGGGCGATAGCCGCCACAAAGGAGATAAAGGCCGTAAGCATATCCAGCACCTCTGTGATGGACGCAATCTGGCTCTCCGCATCCTCCACATAAAACTGATTCTGTCCCTGTACCTGATACCGACGCTCCAGCAGACTTACTATTTCCTGTCCCACAGCCGCGCCGCCATAGCCGTTTTCGCAGATCACATAAACTCCATAAAACTCATCCAGAATATAACCAAAGGCATAATTAGACGTGTAAGGCATATAAAAGCTTACCCGGTCCGTATTATACATCATGGCAGAGGTCAGGCCGCTCTGGCTCTGTTCCTCCTTATATACCCCCACAATGGTAATCTCCTGGGTGGTGTCATAGATGGTGGCCTCCACGCTCATTCCCACCACGTCGTCCGTGCCAAAAAGCTTGCGGGCATCATTTTCTCCCACCACGGCCACCAGATTCATAGCCTCCACATCCGCGTCTGTAAAGTAGCGTCCATATTTCATTTCCGGATTGTGGGTATAGCGCAGGCCCTCTGTACCCGTGGTCACGTTTAAGGTAAATTCTCCTTTAGGCGCAATCAGCTTTCCCTGCATGCTGTCTGCCGGCGTGGTGCCCTTGATTCCCTCGATGTTCTCCTCAATCGCCTTCAGATCCTCCGGCGTCAGATAAATCATCTCGCTGTCTCCATAGGCGCCGCTCACATAGATCTGGCCTCCTGCAATGGCATTCAGCTCGTCGCTGATGGAGCTTTTCGCTCCCTGGCCAATGGACATAATCATAATCACCGAGGAAATACCAATGATGATGCCCAGCATGGTCAGAAAGGAGCGCCCCTTGTTGGCCCTGATATTGTCAATGGCCATCTTAAAGTATTCCAGTAACTGCGCCATCCCTATCCCTCCATGGCCATGACCTGCATGCCCTCTTCAATGGCCATACCACCCGTGCGGATCACCTGGTCGCCCAGATCCAGACCGGATACGATCTCTGTGATGGTATCCGAGGACAGGCCGATTTCCACAGGTTTTTTCACCACGATTCCATTTTCCACCACATAGCAGAAGCTTCCATCCTGTCCTGTATTGACAGTCTCTGCAGGCACCACCAGCACATCCTTGGACTCTCTGCCCAGTACGGATACATTGGCCTCCAGACCCAGATAAACATTTTCATCCGGATTGTCAATTTTCACCTGCGCCTTTACCACAGGAGTCCCCTTCTCATTTTTCTCCGCCAGACGGCTCAGCTTCGTCACAGTACCTGTATACGTGTGGCCTGCCATGGTAATCGTGGCAGTCTGTCCCTCCGCCATTTTTTCCAGGTCAAAACGGGTAATGCTCATCTCCACCACCACGTCCTCGTTGCTGGCAATGGTAAACAAGGCGCTGCCCTGGGCCACAGGACCGCCCTCCACCACCGTTACGGAGGTCACTACGCCAGAGTACTCCGCCTGGATGCCGCCCCGGCTCTTCTCTACCTGCTCCTTGGAAATCCGGGTATTCAGGTTGTTCAGGCTCTCGTTGGTGGACAGCTGGGAACGAGCCGCTCCCGTCAGCTGGGCTGCCTCCGAGGAGGACTGGATGCCCTTTTCCTTGGCCAGATTCTCGCTGAACTCGCCCAGCTCCTTATTGGCGTCTTTCAGGCGGTTCTCATAGTCGGCAAGTTTTGTGCTGACCTCTCCCAGATATCCCTGCTCAATCTCCACAGCCTTCTGGGCTTCTATAATCTGGGCATTGATAGTATCCAGATTTTGTTGGGCCTTTGCCACCTTGTCTTGCGCAATATTTACTTTTTCTTGCGCCGCAGCCACTTTATCTTGCGCTTCATTTGTTTTTCCCTGTCCGTCACCTGCCGGTCCCTGCTGACTAGCGTCTCCTCCTTCCTGTCCATCATTTGCCGCTGTCTGTGTTCCCTCATCCGGGTTGTTTTCTTCGGCGCCCTCTGTCTGTCCTTCAGGCGCCCCCCCGTCCGGAGCTGCAGGCACAACTGGATCTACCTGACTTTGAGCCGCCGGCTGGGATGCCTTTGCCTGCTCCAGCTCATTTTTAGCTGCTTCCAGCTCCGCATTTGCCATAGTCAGTTCTTTATTTGCTGCTTCCAGCTCCGCTTCCACTGCTATTTTATCTTTCTGCAGCTGCGCCAACATCTCCTGCTTCGCCGCCAGGGTCTGCGCAGACTCCGCCTGCTTTCCGTTGAACTCGCTGACCCGGTTGGTCAGATGCTCCACAGACTCCTCCGTGTCGTCCACCTGCTGCTCCAGAATGCCAATATCATGGGTGGAACGGTTGTACTCCGAGATATTTTCATTATCCCGGGTAATAGCGTCCTGGTATCCGTATGTACCTGCATCCCCGGTAAGCTTGGCCTGCTGGTACAGATTCTCCAGCTCCTGAGCATCATAGGTCAGCAGCACATCCCCCCGCTCCACAATATCTCCTACCTGCAGCCCGCAGCTCTCCACCGTAGCGCCCACAGGCGAAAAATATGAGGTCTCAATCTGGGAGCGCACAGTGCCGCTTCCGGATATGGTCTGGGACACATCCCCCTTTTCCGCCTGCACCACAGATACCACTGGCAGCTGCTCCGGCGCGAACATCTTTGGCAGAATCATCATGGCAAGAACCACAACCACCACGCCTCCGATGATAAATTTCTTTCTGCGCTTCTTTTTCTGCTCCTTTGTCAGCACTGGCTTTTCCTTCTTAGGCTTATTTCCTCCAAAGCCTTTCAGCCCAAAGCCCTTTTTCTCCTGATCTCCCAAATCTTCTTCCATTCCCGACTCCGGTTCTTTCTTCTTTTTACCAAAGGCAAAGAAAAATCCTCTTTTTCTCTCCAATCCCTGATCTCCAAATTCCATCTCGCTCTCCCACTCCTTTGCAGGACTTTCCACCATCATGATCATAGCCTCCTTTTTTCTCTCCTCTCTGTGTCCATGCGGCTTCGCCGTTCCACTTCCTTTTGCAAAAGGGCTTCTTATACTTCCACATCATTCATGTAATCGGCTTCCACCCGGCCATCCCGAATCCGGATCACCCGTCTGGCCTGATCCGCAATATCGTTGTCATGGGTAATCAGGATAACGGTCCTGTCATCCTTATGCAGTTCCTTTAAGATCTGCAGGATCTCTTTGCTGGAGGCCGAATCCAGATTTCCGGTGGGCTCATCCGCCAGGATCAGCGGCGGCTTTGCCGCTATGGCTCTGGCTATGGCCACTCTCTGCTGCTGACCCCCCGACATCTCGTTGGGCCGATGATCCATGCGGTGAGAAAGTCCCACCTGGCGCAGGGACTGCTCTGCCAGGCGCTGACGCTCCCTTCTTCCCACTCCCCGGTAAATCAGGGGCAGCTCCACATTTTCCTGGGCGGTCAGATTCCCGATCAGGTTAAAACCCTGAAATATAAATCCAATCTCCACATTTCGAATGTCCGATTGCTCATCATCCGTCAGATCGGATACATTCTTTCCGTTTAAAAAATAAGTACCGGAGGTGGGCACATCCAGACACCCCAGCATATTCATCAGCGTGGACTTTCCAGAACCGGATTGCCCGATTATGGCCACAAATTCTCCCCGGTCTATGCGCAGACTCACATGATCCAGGGCTCGCACCTCATTCTCGCCCGGATTATAAACCTTACAGATGTCACTTACCTCAATCAGCGCGTTCATAGATTCCTCCCATTTGTATTACTTGTTTAATACAATAACACATTTTAAGAATTACGCAAGACACTTTCGAAAATCTTAAGTATTTTTTCCACCTTTTTTCCATATCCAATAATAGAACGATTCTCACCCCCGCTTTTCTTCAAGTTTATACACCTTCCAGTCAGTAGAATGTCAAGTTTTTCGGAGGAATTTTATGAATATCTTTATTGCCGGTTACGAAAACCGCACGCAGAATTACAGAAATGCCTTGGAAAGCCCGGGAATTGATACCGCCTGTCTGCCTCCGCTGTCTGCCTTTGCGCCGCAGTCGGAATCCTCCCCTGCACAAAGGCCCCCCATATTGCAGCTCAAAACAGCAGACTCCTCCCCTGTCTGCTTTCCCTCCCCAGAAATGCTGGCCTTATATTTTGACGGCCTTCTGCTGCCTGGAGGCGGCGATATCCACCCCGGTCTTTTCGGCCAGACAAATCAGGGCTCCACTCACATAGATCTGCCCCTGGATCAGTTTCAGCTGTCTGTGTTTTATGCCTTCTGTCAGGCAAAAAAACCCATCCTTGGCATCTGCAAGGGCATGCAGCTCATTAACGTTGCCCTGGGGGGAACTCTTCTCCAGGATCTGCCCAAAACGCTGCGCAGAACCCACGCCTGGGAGGAAAAAGACCAAACCCATACCACCCGGATTCTCCCTGGAACCTTTCTCCATTCCCTCTATCCGGATCAGCTTGTCACCAACAGCGCTCATCACCAGGCCGTAGACCGGCTGGGCTCCTGCCTGCTGCCTGCCCAGTACAGTCAGGATCAGGTGCTGGAGGGATTGTTTCACACAACTCTCCCAATCATAGCCGTCCAATGGCATCCGGAGCGCATGCAAAAGGACCAGACCACCGGCGACGGTTCCCTGGTCCTTCGCTATTTTCTTTCTCAGTGCAAGCATCCTCTCTGATATGGCAACGCCCGTGTACTCACCGGTTTATGGTTGGCTGCTTTCTATTCCGGCTCTGTCTCCAGTGGTTTATCTTCCTGAAAGCCGCCCCGGTATATGGGGAAGGAAACCTCTGCCGTAAAGAGATCCGCATTGATTCGGATCACAAAGCTGCCCTGGCAGGCCTCGGTAAAGCTTCTGGCAATGGAAAGTCCCAGTCCGCTGCCTCCGTCTGTACGGCTCTCATCTCCGCGCACAAAGCGCTCGGTGAAATCTACGCTGCCGTCCAGCTCCACTCGGGACACATTCTGGATTCTGGCTCTGGCCGTCTCTCCCTCCTGGCGGAGCGTAATATGAATCCGGGAGCCAGGCAGGGAATATTTCAGAGCATTTAGAATCAGGTTCTGGAAAACCCGGTACAGCCGCCGCCCGTCTGCGGAAATCAATACCTCGCCCGCCGGCAGGTCCGTCTTTACCGTCATACCGCTTCCCTGAATCTGCTCGTCCATGTCCGCCAGAGTCTGGCAGATGAGCCGCTGCAGATCCAGCTGCTCCATAAATACCGGCAGCTGGCCGGAGCTGGCCTTGCTGACCTCAAACACATCCTGAACCATGGCTTTCAGACGCTCTGATTTCTGCCCCAGGATCTCAATATAATCTTTCACATGCTCCGGCAGATTCTCTTCCTCCTTTAAGAGCTCTACATAGCTGATAATGGAGGTGAGAGGCGTCTTAATATCATGGGATACGTTGGAGATCAGCTCCACCTTCATGCGCTCGCTCTTCATCTGCTCATCCATGGCCTGGTACAGGCCCCGCTGAATATCATTGAGCTGCTCTGCCATCTGGTAAAGGTCGTGCTCCTTGGGAATTTTGAGTCCTTCCGTAAGATTTCCCCCCCGCACCGCCTCAATCTGGCTTCCCAGGGCTCCAATATCTTCTGCATTGTGCTTATTATATATGAAAGAGCGCGCCAGCAAAAATACATCCAGGGTCAGCAGCACCATGGCCAGACCTACGAAAAATCCTGCCTGGACATCCATATCCCAGACAAACATTGCCAGCCACAAGCCCACGAGCAAAAACAGTATTCCCACAATTCCCACAGCCAGCGCCACAAACAGCCGTTTTACCATGCGCTTCTGTACAGGCAGACGCAATTCCTGGCAGAGCAGAAGCTTCCCAAGATCCCTCAGAAGACTTCTCTGCCTGCGCCTGTTTTGCCACAGATCATTGATCAACAGGTAGAGAAGGAGCGCGTCGGCCAAAGCCAGCAGGCGCATGCCTCCCGTCTCCCCATACCAGATCACCCGCATCTGACGAGGGGGATAAAAAACGAGAATTGCCAGCAGGATCTTCAGCTCAAGCCAGCACTTTCCTGTGATCTTGGCCACCCGCTGATCCGCCGTTTTTTTTTGCTTTCTGAAAATCACACTGAGAATTACCAGCGCCACTCCCAGAAAGAGGCGGGCCATAGTTTTCTGAAACTCCTCTCTCCTCCAGGTCTGATTCCGCGCCATCCAGTACAGGCTGTTTCCATACTGACTGCTGCCAGTATCCCCGTAGTTTCCCTGTACATACAGCCGGGGCTGGCTGGCCACTGCCATGACAATCCGTGCTTTTTCGGCGGCCTCATCCAGGTAAAAATTCTGATAGCCAGGGACAAACCACTGCTCTCCCATCCCCTCATAGTAGGGATTTCCATAGATCTCCAGATCCTGTCCATCCTTGTAAATCTGGACTCGCTCCCCGTCAAAATAGAGCAGGAAATTATACCCCTCCGGCAGCTGCCTGCCCTCCCAGCTAAGAAGAAGTCCCTCTGCATTGGTGTAGAGAAGCTCGCCGTCGTAGCTGACCTGATACAGCAGATTTTTATCCCGTCCCATGATTTCCATATACCGATCCTGCAGCTCTTCCCGGGTAGGCGCCTTTGGGTCTTCTCCCGCTTCCTCCTCCGAAATTCCCAGATCCCACTCCTGGGCCATCAAAGGCTCCTCCGTCGTATAGGCGACAGAAGTATCCCCAGCGCCCCAGAACCAGTCAAACCACATATCCTGGTCATACCACTCATCCCAGTCATGAAACCAGGCCCAGTCGTCTGATTCGCACCCTTCCTGTGCTTGTGCCTCTGTAGGCACCTCTATATCCTGGTAATACCCGTCCCCATAATAATAGTAGTTCTCCGTCCCATAGTAATCCAGCTGTCCCCCGGACGCCACCACCAACAGCTTCTCCAGCTGATCGCTGATATACCAGCGAAACTTTCCGGTATTCTGATAGTCAGCCTCCAGTTTTTCCTCCACTGCGCTCAGGCCCTCTCCGTTAAAAACCTGGCCCACCACCTGCCAGCCACCAGACATCAGCCCGAAAAAAAGCAGATAAAGACCCAGCAGAAAAGCGGCAAGACTACCTGCCTGTTTCCATTTTTTCCATTTTGTATCCAATTCCCCACACCACCTTTATATATTCTGGCTCTTTTGGATTCAGCTCGATTTTTTCTCGGATCCGCCGGATATGAACCATCACCGTATTTTCCGGGGCGAAGCTCACTTCCTCCCAGACCCGCTGGTAGATCTCCTCCGCCGGAAATACCCTTCCCCGGTTGCGCATGAGAAGCTCCACAATCTTGGTCTCTGTGGCTGTAAGCCGCACGGGTTCTCCGTCCGCGTAGAGGGTGCGCTCCTGAAGACGGTAACAGAGCCGTCCATTACAGATCTCATCCTCCCGCCCAGACGCATAGATGTCGCCAAGACTGGTATACCGGCGCAGCTGGCTTTTCACCCGGGCCGCCAGCTCCCTGGGATTGTAAGGCTTGGTCACGTAGTCGTCCGCCCCCATGGAGAGCCCCAGCACCTTATCCGTCTCCTCGCTTTTGGCGCTGAGCACAATAATAGGCAGGTTCTGACGCTCCCGGATTTTTAAAATGGCCGACAACCCGTCAAGCTTTGGCATCATCACATCCATGATTAAAAGCTGCACCGGCCTCTCCGCCGCAATCTCCAGAGCCTGCATCCCGTCATAGGCCCGCTCTACCTCATATCCCTCCTGCTCCAGCAGAATGGCAATGGCCTTTACGATCTCCCGATCGTCATCTACCACTAAGATCCGTTCCTTCATCTTGCTTCCTCCCTTTGCCTGTCTCTATCCTATAAAAGAAATCTTACAAAAAGTCTGTGCAAATTCTTACAACAATCTTACGCTTTATAAACAAAACCGGAACGCAATCCCCCTGAAAACAGATTGCACTCCGGCCCTTATTATTTCTAATATCTATTCTGCATATGCCAGTCCCCCCACATTGCTCTGCAGGAAATGACCCGGCTTACTCCTCTTCTTCCTCCTCCGGTTCCTCGGGAAGGTAAACATGCACCTTATCAATGCGGTTTTTGTCAATCTCATCCACCACCAGACGGATCCCGGAATCCGTCACCACGGATTCTCCTGCCTGGGGCAGCCTGTCCAAAAGCTCGATGACTATACCGCCAATGGAATCATAGTCATCCGAATGAAGATCCAAGCCGATCCAGTCGCTCAGGTCATCCAGCTTGGTGGATCCCTCCACAATATATTCCCGGTCGCTGATCTCCCGAATCAGATTTTCCTCTTCCTCATCGTATTCATCCCGAATTTCCCCTACGATTTCCTCCAAAAGATCCTCCAGGGTAATCAGGCCTGCCGTGGCCCCATACTCATCCAGTACAATAGCCAGGGTAATGGAATTTTCCCGCATTTCCAGCATCAGCTCTGAGGTTTTCTTGTGCTCATGGGTAAAATAGGCGTCCCGCAGAATGTGCTCCACCCGGAAATGTTCTTTGTCCTCATAGAGCAACAGATCCTTCACATTAATCATACCCACCACGTTATCCGTGTTGTCCTCATACACGGGAAGACGGGTAAACATGCACTCCCGGTACACGTCAATGGTATCCCAATAGCTGGAGTTAAGCTCCAGAAACACCATATCCACCCGGGGCACCATAACATCTTTTGCCAGATGATCGTCCAGGTCAAATACATTGTTGATCATCTTGCGCTCTTCGCTCTCAATCTCGCCATCCTCATGGCTCTCGTCCACAATACTGCGGATTTCCGTCTCTGTAAAGGTATCCGACCGTTTCTCCGAATCTATCCCCAGCATCCGCATAAGCCCCCGGGAAATCACGTCAATGATCCGGCCCACCGGGGTGATAATCTTTACCCAGATGTAAATCGGACCAGCGTACAGCAGGGCAAGCTTCTCCGCAGAGATAGCCGCACAATTCTTGGGCGTTACCTCTCCAAAAATCAAAACCAGCACCGTAAGTATCCCGGTAGCAATCCCGGCTCCCGCACTCCCGAAAAATGCCGTGGCAAGAACTGTTCCCAGCGCAGTCATGCCTATGTTTACCAAATTGTTTCCTATAAGGATTGCGCTCAGCATCCGGGAGGGCTCGTCAATGAGGGAAAATACCTTTGCAGCTCTCTTGTTCCCCTCCTCCATCATAGTCCGAATCCGAATCTTATTCACGGTGGTCAGCGCAGTCTCCGCAGAGGAAAAAAATGCGGACAATGCCAATAATACAACCAAACTTCCCAGTTGTATGGCGTCACTTGAATCCAAAAAAGTTCACTCCTTTGTCTGGAAGTATGGTTTCATCCATACTTGGTTAATAGATATACATATAGAAATATACCGTATTTACCAGGGAAATGCAAGAAAAATATACGAGAAGGGGGCCTGAACTTGTTGGCATACCGGAAAAAGCCGCCGCATATATTGGGATAGGTTTGAAAAGTAAGATTTGCCCTGAAAGGAGAACGTATGGACAAGGGAAAGAATATCTCCAATCTGATACTTCGCATGATTAAGGCGCTGCTCACTGCCTATGTACTCACTGGCGGCCTGCTTTTGCTGCTGGCTTTGCTGCTCTATCGTTTTCAGCTGTCCCGTTCCGGGGTAAACGTGGGCATCATCGCCATCTACATTCTCTCCTGCTTCCTGGGAGGATTTCTGGAAGGAAAAATGATGGGAACCCGGAAATTTATCTGGGGCGCAGCAGCAGGATTTCTTTATTTCATCCTGCTAACTCTCATTTCTTTTGCCGTAAACCGCGGTTTTGACGGAACCTCCTCCAACTTTGTGACCACGCTGATTCTGTGCATAGCCGGAGGCACTCTGGGCGGAATGCTTTCCTGACCCAGGTATGGTTTTCTCCTAAGGAGCACAAAACCGGAAAAAGCATCCCCACAGCAGAAAAAATAAGATTGGGCGAAAAAGCGTCCGGAAAAGACGGCAGTCTGCCGTCCTTCCCGGACGCTTTTCCTTTTTTAGTCGCACTTGCAACGGAAGGATGCGCACTCTGTCTCCTTACATTCACAAGCATTGCTTCCCGCCACACTAATGTGGTTTGCGTGGCATTTGCACTGCTGATTAAAGGTGCAATCTGTAACCTGGCACTGAACCTCGGTAGGCTTTGCCGGGCAGCCGCAGTCGGCTGCATTCTGAAAGCTGTCCGTGCGCTCCCGGAAGCTGTCACAGAAGGTATCCCGGGTATGTTTGGCATGGCCGCCCTCTACCTTAATATTATCCTTGCAGCAGCAGCGGTCCTTGTTATAGACACAGGTCAAAACGGTACAATCCAGATTGGTCATTGAAACTTCCTCCTTCAAATAATTTTATTTCTAGTATTTGAAGACGAAGGCTTTTTATGCTCCTTTTCCGTAAAATCCAATTTTTTCCATTTTTATCATGGCGACCTTTGCCAAACACTCCTGTACGCCTGGCAGGAAACGAAAGCCTGTCAAACAGTAATATCCACAGATGGCATTGCCATGTCTGCTCCGCCTAGGTCCATTCCACCCAGATCCACAGACAGGGAAGCTCCTCCATCCAAGGATATGGCCCCGCTCTCTCTAAGGGTAACAGACGACCCCAAAGCCTCTGCGCCGGAGGGCAGAACCTCCCCGGCTGCTCCCATAGAAGCCGCAATGGATTCCGCTGTCTCTTTGGCGGAGGATTGGCCGTCTCTTGCCATCTCCTTCATGGCATACTGCCGTTCCTCCCGGCGGCGTTTCTTGCGCCTGCTCTTCAGCTCTTCCTTGATCTCTTTTTCCTTCTGCTCCTGAAGCTTTTCCCGGGCCCGCTTCTTCTGCCGCTCCAGCTGCTCTTCCTTACCCAACTGGCGTAGCTTCTTCTGGACCCGCTTGATAAGCTTTTCCATGCGGCGGATTTGCTGGGCAAGCTTCTTGGCCTCGTCTCCGCTGCTAACCGCATAATTCATTTTCAGACTGGTCAGGGCCCGCATAGCCCGGGAGGACACCTGCTGCACATCCATCCGGGTCTCCGCCCGGGAAAGCATGGCCGCCAGCTGTCCCACCGATTCCTCTCCTCCGGTGGACTTCATCTTAAAATTCCCCTTAGACTCCTGGGAAGAGGTAGCGATTCCCGCCAATTTCTCCAGAAAGCTTTGCTCCTGCTCCTCCTGTTGCTCCAAAAGCTTGCGCAGCTGTCCTGCCTGCTCTTCCTCTGAGCGCTTCTCCTCCTCCAAAAACCAGTCTGTCTCTGTTCCTTTGGATTCCTCTATCTCCCTGCCGGAACTGCCGGAAGCCCCTGGGGACCTGTAGCCCGGCGTATACTGCTCTGTTCTGTGAAATCTTCCTGCTCCGGAATCTGTGGCGCCCTGGGCAAAAAAGTCGGCTTCCTGTCCCGCACTTCCTTGCTGCTCCTGCAGTTTACCGGAGGCTTCTCCCGCCGCCGCGTACTTTTCCCGTTCCGCAACAGCCATATAGGCCTCCATGCCCCTGTTTCCAGTCCAGCTTCCCGCTGTAACTCTCATAAGAATTCCCCCTTAGATAAAAAGTCCCCATCCCGGAGGGTCCTCACTTTATAGAATCCATTTCCATAAAGCGAAAAAGAACCTGTCTTGTTTGCCTGCTCATACCGTCATCCTGTCTCGAACAATTATATGGTATATATCGGCATGAATTCAGAAAACAAAACGCTTTTCCGCAAAGATTCCAACAAAATTTCAACCACAGCAGCTCTATCCAAAATAGGCCACGCCCGACTCAAAAATCTTCAGATTCTGCTCCCCATAAATGTTGACCGCCACTGCCTCATCCCGGCGTTCCACATGGGCCATCTTGCCCAGCACCCGTCCGTCCGGGCTGGTTATGCCCTCAATGGCCGCATAGGAGCCGTTTACATTCCAGTATTCGTCCATGGTGGGATTCCCCTCCAGATCCACATACTGGGTAGCCACCTGTCCATTGACAAAAAGCTTCTCCAGCCACTCCATCCCAGCCACAAAGCGTCCCTCTCCGTGGGAGGCCGGCGTCACGTACACAGCGCCTGCCTGGGCCTGGGACAGCCAGGGCGATTTATTGCTTACCACCTTGGTGTAAACCATCTTGGACACATGACGGTTGATGGTATTAAAGGTCAGGGTGGGGCTATCCTCTGTCTGGCCCGTAATCTTTCCATAAGGCACCAGGCCAAGCTTAATCAGAGCCTGAAAGCCATTGCAGATTCCTAAAGCCAGTCCATCCCGCTCATTCAGCAGCTTTTGCACAGCCTCCTTGATATGCTCATTCTGGAAGGCCGTGGCAAAAAACTTGGCCGATCCGTCCGGCTCGTCTCCGGCGGAAAAACCTCCCGGGAACATAATAATCTGCGCCTGCCCGATGCAGCGCTCAAACTCCTCCACGGACTCCCGGATATCCTGGGCATTTAAATTGCGGAATACCCGCACCGTCACATCAGCCCCTGCCCTCTGAAAAGCGCGGGTGCTGTCATACTCACAGTTGCTGCCGGGAAATACCGGGATAAACACCCGGGGCCTTGCCACCTTATGACGGCATACATAGACGGTTCCCTCATTGTAAACCGGGGTATCCAGTTTCTCTCCTCCCGGCACGGCAATGGTGGGGAATACCTTTTCCAGAGGCGCGCTCCAGGCCTCCAAAGCTTCTTCCGTGGATATCTGCATAGTTCCATAGGAAAATCCGCTTTTTGTCACCTCTCCCACCAGGGTATAGGTAATCTGAAGATTTCCCACCTGATCTGCCGGCACCTCCGCCACCAGATTTCCAAAGCCCGCCGTAAACAGATCTCTTGCATCCACATGATGCTCAATCTTTACTCCAAGCTTATTTCCAAAGGCCATCTTACTTATGGCTGCGGCCAGGCCCTTTCCATCCAGGGCATAGGCTGACAGAATCCGTCCGGCCTTCACATCCTCATAGAATTTCCCGTACTGCTCCCTGGCCTGCTCAAACAGAGGCAGATCATAGGAATCCCTGTCAATCCGCAAGAGCACCAGCTTATTTCCCGCCTGTTTCAACTCCGGAGTCCGGATATCCTGCTGCCGGCCAATATCCACTGCAAAGGACACCAGGGTGGGGGGCACGTCAATCTCATTGAAGGTGCCGGACATGCTGTCTTTGCCTCCGATGGAGGGAAGCCCAAAGCCCAGCTGCGCCCGGTAAGCTCCCAAAAGGGCTGCAAAGGGCTGGCTCCAGCGATGGGGATCCTCTGTCATCCGGCGGAAATACTCCTGGAAGGTAAAGCGGATCTTCCTGTAGTCTCCGCCTCCCGCCACAATCCGTGCCACGGACTCCAGCACAGCGTAAATTGCTCCGTGATAGGGACTCCAGCTGGACAGATAGGGATCAAAACCGTAGCTCATCATGGTCACCGTATCCGTCTTTCCCTCCAGCACCGGAAGCTTGGCCACCATGGACTGAGTCTCTGTCAGCTGATATTTTCCGCCGTAGGGCATCAATACGCTTCCAGCGCCGATGGAGCTGTCAAACATTTCCACCAGCCCCTTCTGGGAGCACACGTTGAGATCTTTCAGGGTATCCAGCCATTTCTGCCGGACATCCCCCACCTCTTCCCGCACAAAATATTTCTCCTTTTCATCTGGGAGATCCACGGCCACAGCCGTCTCCTGGTGAGCTCCGTTGGTATCCAGGAAAGCCCGGGAAATATTAACAATCTCCTTTCCTCTCCACACCAGCACCAATCGGGGATTCTCCGTCACCTGAGCCACCTGAACGGCTTCCAGATTTTCCTCCCCCGCATAGCGGAGAAACTCCTGTACATTCCCGGGATCCACCACCACGGCCATGCGCTCCTGAGACTCAGAAATAGCCAGCTCTGTGCCGTCCAGACCTGCATATTTCTTGGGAACCAGGTCCAGATCCACCCGCAGGCCGTCCGCCAGCTCTCCAATGGCTACAGAAACGCCGCCTGCGCCAAAATCGTTGCACTTCTTAATCAGACGGCTCACCTCCGGACGGCGAAACAGGCGCTGAATCTTCCGCTCAGTAGGAGCATTTCCCTTCTGCACCTCCGCGCCGCAGGTCTCTATGGACGCCTCGGTGTGAACCTTGGAGGAGCCTGTAGCTCCGCCGCAGCCGTCCCGGCCTGTCCGTCCGCCCAGGAGGATAATCACATCTCCCGGATCTGACGTCTCACGGATCACATCCTTCCGGGGCGCGGCTCCCATAACCGCCCCGATCTCCATGCGCTTGGCCACATAATCCGGATGATAGATTTCCTTTACATATCCGGTAGCCAAACCGATCTGGTTTCCGTAGGAGCTGTAGCCGCTGGCCGCCCCCCGCACCAGCTTCTTCTGGGGAAGCTTTCCCTTCAGGGTATCCTTCACTGACACGGTGGGATCCGCCGCCCCTGTTACGCGCATGGCCTGGTACACATAGGTACGGCCGGACAGAGGATCCCGGATAGCTCCGCCCAGGCAGGTGGCGGCCCCTCCAAAGGGCTCGATCTCCGTGGGATGATTGTGGGTTTCATTCTTAAAGTTTACCAGCCACTCCTCTGTCTTCCCGTCGATCTCCACCGGAACCACAATGGAGCAGGCATTGATTTCCTCTGACTCCTCCTGATCGGTAAGCTTTCCCTCTGCCTTTAGCTTGCGCATGGCCATCAAGGCCAGATCCATCAGGCAGACAAATTTATCCTTCCGTCCATGGAAAATCGCTTCCCGGTCCTTCAGATATTCCCGGTAGGTCTCTTCCATAGGCGCCCGGTAATAGCCCTCTCCAAAGGTTACCTCCTTAAGCTCTGTAGAGAAGGTGGTATGGCGGCAGTGATCAGACCAGTAGGTATCCAGCACACGGATTTCCGTCATAGAGGGATCCCGCTTCTCTTCCCCGGAAAAATAATGCTGAATATGCAGAAAATCCTGAAAGGTCATAGCCAGATTCAGGGAATCATAGAGAGCCTTTAGATCCTGCTCCGGCATCTCTGAGAAGCCGTCAAGAATCTTCACATCCTCTGGCTCCTCAAAGATTGTCACCAGAGTCTCCGGTTTTTCCATACCTGTCTCCCGGGAATCCACCGGGTTAATGCAGAAGCTCTTGATGGCTCCAAACTCTTCCTCGCTGATGCACCCGCTGATCACATAGGTGGTGGCGGAACGGATCACCGGCTCCTCGTCCTCCTTCAAGAATTTCACACACTGTTCCGCAGAATCCGCTCTCTGGTCAAACTGCCCGGGCAGATATTCCACACTGAAAATACGGGAGTCCAGGGTTACCGCAAACTGCTCCTCGTACAGCATGTCCACCGGCGGTTCTGAAAAAACAGTCCTGCAGGCCCGCTGGAACACCTCTTCCGAAAGGTTCTCCACATCATACCGGATCAGCACCCGTACATTAGTCACTCCCTGTATTCCCAGATAGCTTCTAATCTCCTCCTGCAGCTCCTTGGCCTTTACTGCAAAGGGCTCCTTCTTTTCCACAAAAATGCGTCTTACATTACCCATATCTGTCCTCCGTAAATTCTATTTCTGTTGCGCCATAAATCTTTAGACCCATTATACTAGGAAAAGCCATAGGTGTAAAGCATGGATCGCTGCTCTTCTCATCCTCCGCGCCAATCTCCAGGAAGGCTTCTTTATCGGAATTCTTCAAAAAGCAGCCTTCCCCTTCGTGGACAAGGGGACAGAGAAGTCCTTTACACATCAGGCGGCTC
The DNA here is from genome assembly GCA_022796795.1 of Lachnospiraceae bacterium. Classification (GTDB taxonomy): domain Bacteria; phylum Bacillota; class Clostridia; order Lachnospirales; family Lachnospiraceae; genus RGIG4284. Next base: position 39,784 of record JAAWJI010000013.1, read on the forward strand.
CCAAAATCTTCGCAGCAGCTCTCCCGCCTCCTCCATCCGGCAGATCTCATGCTCTTCCCATTCTCTGGGAAACAGCCGCTGGTAGGAGCTCTGGGCAAAGCGCTCATCCAGCAAAAGAATCACGCCCCGGTCCTCCTGAGTACGGATTACCCTTCCTGCGGCCTGCAAAACCTTGTTCATGCCCGGATATTGGTAGGCATAGGCAAAGCCGTCCATGCCCCGCTCCTCATAGAACCGGCGCAAAAGCTCCCGCTCCCGGCAGATCTGGGGAAGCCCGGGCCCCACAATAATGCTGCCGATAAGAGCTTCATGTTTCAAGTCAATTCCTTCCGAAAAAACGCCTCCCATAATACAAAAACCCAGGATCCCTTCCTCTGGATCCGTCTTCTCAAACTGGCAAAGAAATTCTTCCCGTTCCTGCTCGCTCATGCCCGCCTGCTGTATGAGGCAGCGGACCGGACCGCCGGCATAGCGCTGTTGGTAAATCTCCTGCACCTCCTGCATCATCTTATAGGAGGGAAAGAACACCAGATAATTTCCTCTCCGGCTCTGTACGGTCTTGCTGATATAGGCGGCAATCCGCTCATATTCCCGGACTCCCCGCCTGGCATAGCGGCTGCTCACATCCCTGCCCACCAGCAGCAGGCGCTTCTTCACGGAAAAGGGAGAGTGGGCGTAGATGGCATAGTCATCCTCGGCCCCCAGAAGATGCTTATAATAGGGCATAGGCAGTAGAGTAGCGGAGAAAAACACGGCGCTGTTCCCTTTGTCCGTACATTCCCTTAAAGCCCGGGCAGTTTCCACACAGTACAGCCGCAGCTTAAATCGTCCGTCTTCCTGAAGCTCCGTGTAGGTCAGATAATCCTCCTGGGGCCGCTCCTGCATATTCAGAAAATGGCGCACCTGCAGGTACAGCTCTGAAACTGCCTGGGACAGCTCCGGCTCCATGGCCTCCTCCTGCATTTTTTCCAATTCCGCCATAAGATCCAGCAAAGTTAGCACAAATACCCGGATATCCTCCTGAATCTCACATGCTTCGCTCTCCCGCTTTCGCTGCAGCAGATATTTATTGCACCGCTCAAGCTTTCTCTCGATCTTTGTCCATCTTCCCTTTACCTGCCGCTTTAGCGCCAGAAAATCCTCCTTATACAAGGTGGCGCTGTACATCTCCCGGCCCCGCTCCACCAGATTGTGGGCCTCGTCCACAAGGAAGAGGTACTCCCCCTTTACTCCCTCGGAAAAGAAGCGCTTCAGGCGCACATTAGGGTCAAACACATAATTGTAGTCGCAGATCACCGCGTCTGCCCAGGTGGACAGATCCAGGCTCATCTCAAAGGGACAGACCTGATACTGCCTGGCCTGCCACTCAATGATCTCCCGGCTCCAGTCATCTGCGTCGCTGGTCAAGAGATTGTACACCGCCTCGTTGACCCGGTCGTAGTGGCCCCTGGCATAGGGACAGTGATCCGGGTCACACTCCATAGTCTCACAGATACACAGCTTTTCCTTGGCCGTCAACACCACAGTCTTAAGTTTCAGGCCTTGCTGACGCAGCAGAGCGAAGGCTTCACTGGCCACAGTGCGGGTAATGGTTTTTGCCGTCAGATAAAAGATCTTGTCTCCCAACCCCATTCCCAGAGCCTTGACCGCCGGAAACACCGCCGACATGGTCTTCCCCACTCCCGTAGGCGCCTGGATGAAGAGACGGCGCTGTCTCTGAATGGCCCGATATACATTGGCTGTCAGGTCTTTTTGTCCCTCCCGGTAGACAAAGGGAAACTGAATGGGCTCTATGGACCTGCGCCGCTTCTCCTGCCATTCACACTGGAAAACCGCCCACTTTTCGTATTCCTTCATGAGATTATCAAACCACTGCTCCAGCTCCCGCACATCCATCTGCTCCCGGAAATACCGCTTTTCCTCTGTCTCCAGATTACAGTAGGTCATCTGAATTCCAATGGTCTCCAGGCCCTGCTTGACCGCATACATCCAAGCATAGCACATGGCCTGGGCCCGGTGCACCAAAACCGCCTGCTCCAGATAGCGCAGATCCCGATAAACCCCCTTGATCTCGTCCACATAGATCAGGCCGTCCTCCGTAAAAATCCCGTCCGCCCGTCCCTCCACCAGACAGTCAAAGTCTCCCATGGGAACCACCAGCTTAAGAGGCACCTCCGCCTGATAGAGGGAGCCCATCTGCCGCTGAATCTTCCGGTGTATCCGGCTCCCGGCCTGCATGGCATCCTTATCTGCCCGGCTCCCTCTGCGCTGATCCAAATCCCCGGAGCGCAAAATAAACTCCACCAGGGCCCGCACGGAAATACGGATTTGCCTGCGGATCTCCTGGCCCTGCACATTTCCAATCCCGGCAGCATCCTCTTTCCTCTTTGCCGCCTCTGCCTTTGCATGCTTTTCTGTATCTGGCTTTTCCACCGCCTGGAGAACCATTTCCTTTTTTATATTCGGCTTTCCCACCGCCCCTGGTTTAGACAGGGAAAGCTCTACTTTATTTTCTTTCTTCATAGCTTCCATTGTAGCAAAAAAACAGGGATCCCGCCATAAAAATAACCGCACAAAAATATCTGTGCCCTGGTCAGCAAAAGTATTTGCGTAACCGACATGGTGCGGTATATAATCAATAGCAGTTTATGGAAAGGATCTTTAGGAATTATGACTCTACTGATTATAGAAAAAACAGTTGAAATGCTCCTTCTGATTTGTATGGGGATACTTGTATACAAAATCGGCATCCTGGACGACCACACCGCATCCAGGCTTTCCCCTCTTCTGCTGACCCTTGTCCAGCCCCTGGTAATTATCACCTCCTATCAGAAGGAGTTTCAAATTCAGCTGCTTTACGGACTGCTGCTTACCCTGCTTGCCTCTGCCCTCAGCTATCTTATCACCATTACTGCCAGTCATTTTATCCTAGCTGGCAGGCAGCCGGACCGCACCATCGAAAAGCTTATGGCAGTCTATTCCAACTGCGGTTTTTTCAGCCTTCCCCTCATTGACTCCATTCTGGGCTCTGACGGCGTATTTTACCTCACCATGTACATAACCATGTTCAATCTCCTGTTTTGGACTCACGGCGTCTCTCTCATCACCGGCTCAGAGGAACGCTTATGCTGGAAAGCGATCCTGCGGAAAAATCTGTCTCCTGTGAATATTTCCATTTTTATCGGAATCCTGTTTTTTGTGTGCCACATCCGCCTGCCGGAGGTACTTCTGTCTCCCTTCCAGATGGTGGCTAGTATGAACACTCCCCTGGCCATGCTCATCGCCGGTGTAAATCTGGCCAAGAGCGGGATCCTGAACTGCTTTACCAAGAAGCGAATCTACCTGATCTGCCTCCTGCGCCTGCTGCTATTTCCGGCGGCCACCATTCTGATCCTCCTGGGGCTTAACAGCATCGTTAACCTTAGTTTTCCCGTTTCCTATACGGTTTTCATGGCTTCCGCTGCCCCCTCCGGTGCCAGCACCATTATGCTGGCGGATAAGTATAACAAGAATGCGGCCTATGCCACCCAGATTTTTGTGGCTACCACGGTGCTCTGTTCTGTTTCCATTCCCATCCTTTCTGCACTGGCCGTATCAGTGCTGCAGTAGTCTTGCAGCAGTGCCTGTACCCCTTTACTTTATCTGACGTTCTAAAAGGAAAGAGCCTTTGGAACTATGAGAACTCCAGCATATAAGGCCGGTAGCGCATAGCCAGCAGCTGTCTCTGAAGCTTCGGGTTAATCCTGGCCTCCACCGCAATGCTCTTGTGAAAGGTCTTCCATAGCTCCTGAATCTTCTGCTCTTTTTCCGAGACCTGCAAAAGCTGGTCCTCTATCAGGTTTTTGTCCTCCGTGAGAATCCATCCCACATTTCCTCGGTGAATAGCCACAAGCCCGCGGCCCACATCGTGAATCATCCAGTTTTCATGGCGCAGCCGGTCCGCAAAATAGGGGGCCAGAAAGGGCAGCACCTGATGTTCCGGCCTTACCTTTGCATAGAGAACACCGCTTAAAAGCTGGGTAAAGCGGACAAACCCCATAAGCTTGTGAGCCTCATGCCAGGTCTTCTGGCTTAGCTCCATAACTGTGGCCACCGGATCATAGGTGAGACAGTCAATGACCTGGCTTCCCCGTTCCAGAGAAAGTCCCAGCACCACCATGCGGTACAAGGCATCTGCTTTTCTGGGATCCTGACAGGCCGAAGCCTGACAAAAATGCTCCACCGCCTCCTCTCCCAGACGCTGCCGAAGGGTGCGCAGAACCTTCTCTGCTTTCTCCTCATCCGGCTTCACAGGCCGATACTGGCAAAACAGCTCCAGGGTATCCTCCTGATCCAGCTCCAGACGCACATTCCCGTGGCCAAGGCGGCTGTCCCAGGCCTCATAAATCCCTGTGAGTATCCCGTCCAGGGAATCCTCGCATACAAAAACCGTCATTCCTTTTCCCCTTTCCCTTCAAGCTGTCCCTCTCAGACCGCCCGAATTCCCATACTGCTGACCGCCTCCAGGCTGCGCACCGCCTCCAGTACCTGACCCTCCGTCTCCTGGACGCCCGGCTCTCCATAGGGAATATGGCAGTCGTCAAACAGGGACAACTGCCGGTAGGTGGTCTGCCCTTCCAGATCAAAGGGCAGCTTCTCCTTCACCTGCAAAAGATTTCTGGTAATATAGTCCTCCTCCAGCTTCACCGGATAAAGCATGCGGCCGCTGCAGGTGATAAAGTACAGGGCACGCTTCAATACCACGCCCATGCGCTTCAGATCCTCGAAGCCCACAGCGCCCATGCGGCGGGCCCGGACGATCCGTTTTGCAGATTTGGGCCCAATGCCCGGCACTCGCAGGAGCATGCCCTGATCCGCCCGATTGACCTCCACCGGAAACTGCTCCAGGTGTCTCAGGGCCCAGTCGCACTTAGGGTCCAGCAGGACATTAAAGTTGGGCCTGGTTTCTGACAACAGCTCTCCTGCCTGAAAGCCGTAAAACCGTAGCAGCCAGTCCGCCTGATAGAGCCTGTGCTCCCGCAGAAGAGGCGGTCCGCCCGGCAGCATTGGCAAATTTTCGTCCTCATTCACCCGGACAAAGGCCGAGTAAAAGACTCGCTTCAGATCAAATTTCTGGTACAGATTTTCCGCCACAGATAAGACCTGATAATCCGTCTCCGGCGTGGCTCCGATAATCATCTGGGTAGACTGTCCCGCGGGAACAAACCGTGGAGCATGGCGGTACAGAGTCAGCTCATTTTTATTCTCCTGCATCCGGGACTGCACCAGGCGCATGGGAGCCAGAATCTTTTTTCGCGTCTTATGAGGCGCCAGAGTGCGTAATCCCTCTGTGGTGGGAAGCTCCAGGTTAATACTCATACGATCCGCCAGATACCCGGTTTTTTCCACCAGCTCCCCAGCCGCCCCCGGAATAGACTTCACATGAATATATCCCCAGAAATGATACTCATACCGAAGCTTATACAGAGTCTGATAAATCAGCTCCATAGTATAATTAGGCGAATACAGGATCCCAGAGCTTAAAAAAAGTCCTTCAATATAATTGCGCTTATAAAATTCCAGCACCAGATCACAGACCTCCTGGGGCGTAAAGGAGGCCCGGGGCACATCATTGCTGGCCCTGTTTAGACAGTACCGGCAGTCATAGATGCACTCATTGGTAAAGAGGATCTTCAAAAGAGAAATGCATCGCCCGTCCGCCGAAAAGCTGTGGCAGATCCCTGCCTCCGTACAATTTCCCATGCCCTTCCCGTGATTGTCCCTCTGGGTGCCGCTGGAGGTGCAGGCCACATCATACTTGGCCGCATCTGACAATATCTTCAGTTTATCCGTCAAAGGCAGATCCTCCGCCACAAAAATCTGCTGCATTTCTTGTCCCTTCCTTTTTAGAACGTTTGTTTGTATCATCATATCACATCCATAAAAAAAGCGCAAGAAAATTCGAACAAATTTTCGAAATTTCCTGCGCTTTTCTTTTTAATATCTATGACCACTGTCATAGTCATATTTTTCAGTTTTTCCGGACGCTTACTCTTTTGTATTGACACGTTCATTTACGTGCAGCTAAGAAGCCCCTTTAATCCCGCATCACATCATCTTTCCCCACAGGCAGCACCGCTGCCAAGAACATGCCTACCACAGCTGCCAGAGCCAGACCAGATATGGTCACGGTACCAGCCACCGGAATGCTGTCGCAGCCAATACCCAGCACCACGATAATGGATGCAATCATCAGGTTCCGGCTGTTGCCGAAATTCAGATGATTGTTGATGAGTATCCGCACACCCACGGAGGAAATCATACCGTAGAGCACAATACTGATACCGCCGCTGACAGGCCCAGGAATACAGGAGATCACCGCGCCGAATTTGCCGATGAGACCCAGAAAAATCGCCACAACCGCCGCAATCCGGATTACCGAGGGATCGTAAACCTTGGTCACCGCCAGCACGCCTGTATTCTCTCCATAGGTGGTGTTGGCCGGTCCGCCCAAAAAACCCGCCAGAGCCGTAGCCAATCCGTCCCCCAGAATAGTCCGGTGGATTCCCGGATCCACCATGAAGTTCTGTCCCACCACCGCGCTGTTGGTGGTGATATCCCCCACATGCTCAATAAGGGTGACTAATGCAATAGGCGCAATGGCCAGAATGGCATCCGCCTGGAATTTAGGCGCTGCCAATAGCTGCTCCAACACCCTTTTGTCCGCAAAGCTAAAGAAATGGGCCTCTTGAACCGGCGTAAAATCCGTAAAGCCCAGGGGAATACATACCAGAAAGCCCACAATAATGGCAAAGAGAATAGGCATAAGATTATAAATTCCCTTGGCAAACACGGAGATTACTATAATGGTAGCTAACACCGCCACCGTTACCAGAAGGCATCTCAAACTGAATTCTCCGTTGTCGTAAAAAGCGGAATTGATGGCCGTGGATGAAAGCCGCAGACCAATGACAATAATCACCGGACCAGTCACAATGGGAGGCAGAAGCTTATTCACCTTCTCATATCCCACCATCTTAATCAGACCTGCAAATACCACATAAATCAGACCCGCCACAATAAGCGCGCCCTTTACCGCCTGAATCCTGGACACATAGTCCGGATCTCCCATGCGGGAATCCCCGATCACCGCAATGATCCCGCCCATAAAGGCAAAACTTGAGCCTAAAAAAACAGGCACCTTTCTCTTCGTAACCAAGTGAAACAGAAGAGTTCCCAGGCCTGCACAAAACAAGGTAATGGACATATTCATTCCGGTCAAAGCCGGAACCAGCACCGTAGCTCCGAACATAGCCAGGACGTGCTGGATTCCCAGGATAATCTTCCTGCTCAGCTGTTTCTCCATCTCGTATTCCTCCCTCTCATCTTTTCCCCAAATACTTTTGGGAACTATAACGTTATCTGTACCAATATACTATATTTTCCCCGGGCTTTCAATAAAAATTTTCATTATTTAAGCTGTGTTTTTCTTTTGCTTTTCGTTTTCCTCTCTTCTCTTTCGAAAAGATTTCTCTGGTCATTCGCCTGGTTATTTGCTAAAATAGAACAAAAGAATAGCATGTAGAAAAGGAGATCCCAGCTATGGTAGATTTATTAAAGCTGCAAAACGGCAGCGATGTGCGCGGCGTGGCCGCAGAGGGCGTGGAAGGAGAACCGGTAACACTCACCCCCCAGGCCGTAAACCTCATTGGACAAGCCTTTGCCCGGTGGCTTTCCGGACGCTCCGGCAAAGAGGTGGGGGATTTAAAAATCGGAGTAGGACACGATTCCCGCATTACGGCAGAGCAGATGAAAACAGCCTTTATCAGCGGGCTTTCCGCCGCAGGAGCCGCTGTCTATGACTGCGGACTGGTTTCCACTCCGTCCATGTTTATGACCGTGGTCTTCCCGGAATTTTCTTTTGACGGCTCTGTGATGATCACAGCCAGCCATCTGCCCTTTAACCGGAACGGACTGAAATTTTTCAATCCCGACGGAGGACTGGAAAAATCCGACATCAAAGAAATTCTGACACTGGCCAAAACCCTGACACCCGCAGACTCGGATCAAAAGGCCCTTCCCTGTGAAAGTCTGGCCGCCTACACCCGCAGTCTGCGGGAAAAGATCCGGGAGGGCGTGCAGGCCGAAGATTACTCCAATCCCCTCAAAGGGCTGCACATTGTGGTAGATGCAGGAAACGGAGCCGGCGGCTTCTTTGTAAGTCAGGTCTTGGCTCCTCTGGGCGCGGATACATCCGGCAGCCAATTTTTGGAGCCGGACGGCATGTTCCCCAACCATATTCCCAACCCGGAAAACCATCAGGCCATGGAATCCATCAAACAGGCGGTCCTTAATCATCACGCAGATCTTGGCATTATTTTTGACACGGATGTGGACCGCATGTCCGCCGTGCTGCCCGACGGCTCCGAGGTGAATCGAGACGCCATTATCGCCATGATGGCCGCCATCCTGGCAAAGGATTATCCCGGCGGAACCATTGTGACCGACTCTGTCACCTCAGACCGTCTCACAAGATTCCTGGAGCAGGAGCTGAAGCTCACCCATCACCGTTTCAAGAGGGGCTACAAAAATGTAATCAACGAATCCCGCCGTCTGAACGCAGAGGGCGTTGTATCGCCTCTGGCTATCGAAACCTCCGGCCACGGAGCCTTGAGCGAGAATTACTTCCTGGACGATGGGGCCTACATGGCAGTGAAGCTTTTGATCGCCGCCGCATTGGCTGCCCGGGAGGGAAAACAGATCGGCTCCTTCATTGAAAAGCTGGAAAAGGGCTTTGAGGAGCGGGAATACCGCATGAAGCTTACCGGGGAGGATTTCACCTCCTATGGCCAGAATGTTCTCACCCAGTTTGAGGAGCGGGCAAAAGCCGCCGGCTATGCGGTGGCACCCAACTCCTATGAGGGCGTGCGGATCTCCTTTGACTCAGAGCAGGTTCAGGGCTGGCTCCTTCTGCGCCTTTCTCTTCATGATCCTCTCATGCCCCTGAATATGGAGGGCGTGCGCCCCGGGGACTGCGAACAAATGGCAGAGATCGTCCGCCGTCTCCTAACCGGGTTTGAGAATCTGGAGGTCATCTAATCTGCTGGTCAGGCTGTGCAGCCGGTTTCACACACGGAGCATAGCCTTTACATGCCGGCAGGCATGGGGGCAGCGCTTTGACAACCGGGAAGCCATGGGCAACTCCTCTACAGGGAAAGGAAACCGAAATCCATGATTGGAAGCAAAGAATTAATCCGCGATATCAACAGCCATTTTATATTGGAACGTATTCTCTTAGACGGCCCCGTGTCCCGGGCGGCCCTGGCAAAAAAGTCAGGGCTTGCCAAGGCCACGGTCTCCACCATTGTCCTGGAGCTGCTGCAAAAAAATCTGATCCTGGAAATCGGAAACGATGATACTTCCATGGGCAGAAAGCCTATTCTGCTCACCTTCCACGCAGGCTGCGGCCATGTGCTGTCCCTGGATGTGGGAGCCCATACCATCTCTGCTATGACCTGCAATCTGCGGGGCCAGAATTGCCGTCTAAAGCTCTATCCCCACCAGGCTGGCCGGGAGGAAATCCTTCCCCTGCTGATTTCCATTGTGAAGGAACAGCTGCAGGACCTGGAGGAAACTCCCTTTGGCCTGGTAGGCATCGGCCTGGGCATCCACGGCACCGTAGACCAGAATGAGGTGACCTTCTCCCCCTACGCGCCCTATGAAAATCTTCCCTTTCGTCAGGCTCTGGAACAGGCCTTTCAGGTGCCCATATACCTGGAAAACGAGGCCAATCTGTCTGTCATTGGAGAGCACACCTTCTGCTACCATGTGCCCAATCTGGTGGGAATCAGCATCCACACCGGCATCGGCACCGGCATCATTATTGAAAACACCCTCTACAAGGGCGGAAATGGAAACGCCGGAGAATTCGGCCATACCGTCATCGAAATGGACGGCCGCTCCTGTCCCTGCGGCAACCAGGGGTGTCTGGAGCAGTATGCCTCCCAGCGGGCGATCCTACAGCAGTATCGGGAATTGCCGGGAAAGGCCCGGGCCTCCATAGACGATTTTGTGGCAGCCTGTTCTCACCAGGAAGCGGAAGCTTTGGCCCTGCTGGAGGATTTTGTCCGCTACATGTCCGTAGGCATCAACAATATTCTCAATGCCTTCAACCCGGACGTAATTGTGATCAACAGTCTTTTCACCAGCTACTTTCCCGAGGTCCTGATCCATATTCAGAGCCGCCTGAAAAACCGCATGCGGGCCCACTGCCGGCTGGTCCCATCCGGCTTACAGGACGCCTCGATTCTGCTAGGGGCCGCCTGCGTCTGTATCCGGAATTTTCTGGGGATCGAGCATCTGCGGTTGGATTTGGAGTAGGGGAGCTTTAGAATTCCTGATGAATGAAATTTCATAAATTAGGTCCATTTACCATCAATTGAATTTTTTGATTTTTTTTAAAAAATGAGTTGACAACTGTCGAATGAAATGCTATTATAATCTAGCGCGTTGGACGTAAGCTGCTGTGGCTCAGTCGGTAGAGCGTCGCATTGGTAGTGCGGAGGTCACGGGTCCGATTCCCGTCAGCAGCTTGATTTGAAACAGCAGAAACCTTGAATTTACAAGGTTTCTGCTGTTTTTGTATGTCTATAAATCTGTAGATAGTAATTTGAACCTTATTCATGGGATTCTCTGTCAGATATTTTTTTCGCACAGCATAATCATACATGCCACTTAAAATCGTCTTGGCATTGCACCTTTCTTTGGTAAATTAAATTCACTATGCGGTTACACTCCTGTTCTAGCAGAAGTTCATCAATTCTTTTGACTTTCATCCCCTGCAATACAGATGTTTCAAAATATTTGTGATAGTGCTGTTTATGGCGTTTTATGGTATTAGGGCTATTATCTAATATGCCCTCAGTGAACAAAGGGATACACACCCCTTGTCCACTGAGGATATCGTAATTTATGGCAGCTTTCAAAAAAGACAGCTCCAAATTATCTGCAATTTGTAGAGGTTATGGATAAACCATGCTACCCGGCCGTGACTATGTGTATAAAACTGCGGAAACTCAAGAATTGTATAGACTTTACACTTTTCATTTAATCCGCTATAATAAGGTTGTAGCAAGAAATACTATCAATCTAAAGGCGGTGAAAGGATGGTACAGGAAATATCAGATAAAGAATTAATCGCAGTAACCATTGATAGATATACAGATTTACAGCAGATCAAAAAGGCAAATGGTGGTCATGAAAATGAAATGCTTGATTATCTAATCAAAGTAACAGTTGCAAAGTTATCTTCTTTAGGCGTGAACGTTGAAGATATAACACTTTAGTCAACAATCATATAACCAACAATTCAGAGTGTAAAGTCTATGGAATTATCAAGGGCTTTACACTTTTCTATCTTGGCGGTTATGGCGAAATCAGTATATGAGATGGTAACGGAGCGTATCATCAATGAATTAGAACAAGGGCAGCATTGCCGGAAAATCGGTATTTGTGATCCATACAGAATTTTGCCTGATCTCTGTCAGATTCTGCAGGGATGTCAGAACCGGCAAAGACACGACCGGACAACTCTTCTATATCGCTAAGCCCCGCACAGTTCAGTCTTTGCGCCGTCAAATTGGTCAGGCCGGACACCCCCTCTATATCGCTGAGCCCATCACAGTTCAGTTCCCATGTCGTTAGATTGGTCAAGCCAGACAGCACCTCTGCAATGCTGTTACGCCTTTTATATCTATTCATGCTCTCTCTGGCAATTCGGACAATACACGCAGCCCCTACCGCCGATAGCGGTACGGATAAGCGTTTCACCACAATTAGGGCAAGGCTCATGAGCGTGACCGTACACTTGCAAAAAGGGAGTATTACGGTAATCTTGTCCTTTCGTTTTTAGAAAGTCTTCTGGCGAAATCTTGTTTTTCTCGATAAAATAAAACAGACTCTTGGCAATTTCCGCAGCAAGACTTTCCCATTCTTTATCTGTCAGACGATTCGCAGGCATAGAGGGATATATTTTTGCCCGAAACAAAATCTCATCGGAATAGATATTACCTATTCCTGCAATTACGCTTTGATCGAGCAAACATTCTTTCATTCTCTTTTTGCGTTTTCCCAAACAGGTTACATTTATAATGAATAGCCCTTGAATCTGTGGCTCAATTATATTCTTTATTGTTTCTACTTCAGGCAATTCAGGCATTCTTTACACCGCCCTTTCTTGCAGTTTTTTATTTCGCTGTGATAAAAGTGTGTAAATGCGATAACGCAATCTAGGATATCAAGTGTCAGTTCCAAACAATTCCGCTTTTAATGGAAATTTATCCCAAATAAGTAATCTTTCCCTTTATAAATTTTCACAGAAATCACCATACTAACTATGCGGCAGTATCCTGCGAAAAGAATGTCCGCGGCAGTCCGCAGATGATCATCTCTATGCTTTTATCTGATCTATGATCCGCGAAAAAGCAGGTCTGACGCAAAAGGAGGAATCTGCAATATGAAGAAGGAAGACGCCGCTCTGGCGGCCAACCGGGAAATTATTGACGCCTATGATTATATGGGAAACGCCTGCTCTGCCGGTGACTGTACGGGCCTGATTCCCGCCAATCCCCCGGATGCCTACGGCCGGGAATCCTATGAGGATATCTACCATTTTTTGAAAAAACCTGCCAAATGCGCGCCTGAGAACAAGAAAAATAAAAACACTCCAGGCCCCCTTTGACAGGATTTCCGGCAGAAAGCGCCGTAAAAATTCTCCTATTAGAATTTTTACGGCGCTTTCTTTATCTTTCTATTGTTTCCGGCTCCTATGCCTGGTAGCTATCTATTCCTTCCGGCTTCTATACCCATTTTAGCCGTCTGCCATTGTCTATAACCCTGCCTCCGCCGCCTTTCTGCGGATTCTCTGCAGGGCGTTGTCCACGGATTTTGGTGATTTTTGCAGCTCCCTGGCAATTTCCAGGTAGTTCTTTCCCTCCAGATACTGCTCCAGCACCTGGCTTTCAAACCGGCTCAGACAACTGCGCAGACGTTCCTGCAGGGACAACAAATCCTCCTGGGCGATGAGCAGCTCCTCCGGACTCTGTTCCAGAGGGCTGTCCGGCCCCTCATGAAGCTCCGGGGACAATTCCACATAGGTGTTTAAGGGCATGTGCTTCTGCCGGTTGGAGGCCTGCACGGCTTTGTAGAGCTGACGGGCCACGCAGAGCTTAGCAAAGGCCGCAAAGCCTCCTATTTTCTCGGGGCTGTAATCCCGGATCGCCTTAAACAGCCCGATCATTCCCTCCTGAATGAGATCCTCCTGATCTCCTCCCATGAGATAGAGTGTCCGGGCCTGGTATTTTACCATGCCCCGGTATCTGTCCAGCAATATCTCCATACAGATCCCGTCTCCATTCCGGAATCCTTCGATTAATTCCTCCTCGGATAAATTCCGATATTCTTCCACTCCTGCCTCCTGCTTTTTTATCTATCCTGTATGTACTTCTTTTTTCTCTGTTTTAACTCAGGCTTTCTTGTCCGTGTCCTCAGGTTCACGCTCTGTTTTGTTCCGCCCCGCGCTCCTGCCAATCAAAGCCCTATCCCTTTAACCGCTGACGCACAATCTCATAGGCCAGCACGCCGGCTGCCACAGAGGCGTTCAGGGAGTCTATATTTCCCCGCATGGGAATAGCTGCCACATAATCGCAGACCTCTTTTACCAGGCGCCCCACGCCCTCTCCCTCATTTCCAACCACCAGTCCTATAGGTCCGGTGAGGTTCAGATCGTACATGGTTTCCCCGCCCATATCCGCGCAGACAAACCACATGCCCTGCTTTTTCAGGTCTGAAATCGTGGCGGACAGGTTGGTCACCCGGGCCACCGGCGTATAATTCAGGGCTCCCGCAGAGGTGCGGGCCACCACAGAGGTAAGCCCCACAGCCCGGCGCTTGGGAATAATCACCCCGTGGGCTCCCGCCAGATTGGCTGTGCGGATAATAGCTCCCAGATTGTGAGGATCCTCGATATTATCCAGCAGAAACAGGAAGGGGGCTTCCCCCCGCTCCTGAGCCAGGCGCAGCATATCCTCCACCTCCGCATACGCGTAGGCTGCCCCGTAAGCCAAAACACCCTGGTGCTTTCCGGTTTCCGAAAGCTGATCCAGCCGCTCTTTGCTCACAAAGGATACGGGCGCCTCTTGCTTCCTGGCCTCCCGCTTAATCGTATTTATTGGCCCGTCCTGGCAGCCGTCCAGCACAAACAGCTTGTCTATAGGCTTTCCCGCCCGCAGGGCCTCCAGCACTGCATTGCGCCCCTCAATAATCTGCGATTCTTCCCTCATATAAGCTCTCCTTTTGTCAATCCCTGTTTCACCAGCCAGAACATGCGCTCCCAGTCCTTTTTCAAATACAGGTAGCCCATAAGGGCCTCAAAGCCCGTGGCCCTTCTATAATCCGACATGGTGGCATTCTTAGCCATGGTTCCGGAGTGAGCGTTACGTCCCCGCTTAAACACTCCCAGCTCCTCCTCCGTCAGCTCCTCCTTCAGGGCCTCGATCATGGCCGACTGGGCGGATGCCTTCACCAGGCTGCTGGCCTGCCGATGGAATTTGGCTGCGGAATGATTTCCCTGCCTTACCAGCATGGTGCGGATCACCAGCTCATAGATGCCGTCCCCAATATAGGCCAAGGCCAGGGGAGAATAGGTCCGGATGTCCACCTTGGGCAGCTCAAAGAGCTGCTCAAAGTCCTCCGTGATCTTTGCTATGCTCTCTTCCATTTTACTCCCTCGCGCGTGTCCTCCAGCACAATGCCCTGGTCCAGCAGCTGGGCCCGAATCTCGTCGGCCCGGGCAAAATCTTTTGCCTTTCTGGCTGCCTGCCGCTCTGCAATGAGATGTTCCACATCCTCATCCAGAAGCTCCTTTTCCTTAACCAGAATAAGTCCCAGAATATCTCCAAGCTTCACCAGACGTTCCTGGCATTTTTCCGCAAATACCTTTGTGCATCCCTCATTCACATTTGTATTTAAATATTTCACCAGCTCAAACATGGCCGCTATGGCGTCCGCTGTGTTAAAGTCGTCGTCCATAGCCTCCTCAAATTTCTCCACATAGGCCTTTGTAGCAGCAAAAAGCTTCTCTTCCTCCTCTGTCATGGGGCCATCCGCCCCCTGTTCCTTCCGGTAGGTCAGATTATCCGCCGTGGTCACCAGACGCTCCAGGCCGTTTTTCGAGGCCTCCATTAGCTGGGCGCTGAAGTTCAAGGGGCTGCGGTAGTGGGCGCTGAGCATAAAGAACCGCAGCACCTGCAGATCGTATTTCTCGCTGATCTCCCGCACCGTAAAGAAGTTGCCCAGGGATTTTGACATTTTTTTGTTATCAATGTTCAAAAAGGCATTGTGAAGCCAGTAGCGGGCAAATTCCTTGCCGTTGCAGGCTTCGCTCTGGGCAATCTCATTCTCGTGATGGGGAAATACCAGATCCTCCCCTCCTGCGTGAATGTCAATCTGTTCTCCCAGATATTTCTTGGACATAACAGAGCACTCAATGTGCCAGCCCGGCCTTCCCTGGCTCCAGGAGGACTCCCAATAGGGCTCTCCCTCCTTCTTTGGCTTCCACAGTACGAAATCCAGAGGATCTTCCTTCTCGTCCTCTCCAGACACCAGCAGAACCCGCTCTCCGCCCCGCAGATCGTCCAGGTTCTTGTGGGACAGCTTTCCATAGGGAGCAAATTTCCTGGTTCGAAAATACACGGTCCCATTTACCTCATAGGCGTATCCCTTTTCAATCAGGGTCTGAATCATATCCAGCATCCCGCCAATCTCCTGGGTAGCCAGGGGATGGGTAGTAGCCGGCTTCACATTCATCATGCTCATATCCTTTTTGCACTCTTCAATATACCGTTGGGATATTTCCTGGGAGGAAACGCCCTCCTCCAAGGCCTTTTTGATAATCTTGTCGTCCACGTCCGTGAAGTTGGACACATAGTTCACCTCATAGCCCTTGTACTCCATATACCGGCGCACGGTATCGAATACAATCATGGGCCGGGCATTACCAATGTGAATAAAATTGTAAACCGTAGGTCCGCACACATACATGCGCACCTTTCCCTCCTCCAAAGGAACAAATGTTTCTTTTTTCTTAGTCAGCGTATTGTATACCTGCATGACGATTCTCCTTTCCGTTATATTACTCTATCCTTTATTTTACTCTGTCTCTTTTATTATCCTGTCTCTTATATCACTCTATCTCTTGTTCTGTGTCTGCCGCTTTCTTTGCCGCCTTTTTGGCAGCCTTCTTTGCACGTTTTCGCTCCTCTTTTTCCTGTAGAACAGCCAGCTGACGCCGCAATTCATCATTCTCTTTGCGCAGCTGGTTCAGATCCGCGGCTACCGGGTCAGGCAAATGCACCTGATCCAGGTCTGTCCGGGGCAGCTTGGCATTATCCCTGCGCACTACCCGGCCCGGCACTCCCACCACGGTACAGTTGGGAGGCACCTCCGCCAACACCACGGAGCCCGCGCCGATTTTGGAATTCTCTCCGATGGTAAAGGAGCCCAAAATCTTAGCCCCGGCGCTGACCATCACATTGTCCTCCAGGGTGGGATGGCGCTTGCCCTGCTCCTTTCCGGTTCCTCCCAGGGTCACTCCCTGGTACAAGGTCACATTGTCCCCGATAATGGTGGTCTCTCCAATAATCACGCCGGAACCATGGTCGATAAACAGCCCCCGCCCAATGGTAGCCCCCGGATGAATCTCGATCCCTGTCTTTCTGGCAGAACGCTGGGACAGCCACCTGGCCCAGAAAAAATGTCCCTTCAGATACCATCTGTGGGCGATCCGATAATGTAAAACCGCCCAGAAACAAGGGTATAAAAGCACCTCCGCCTTAAGCTTAATAGCCGGGTCCCGTTCCTGAATGGCCCGGAATTCATCTCTAATGTCCTCCATCATACTCATATGCCGCCCTCCCCTCTAAGGCTTCCGTTCAGCTTTCGCCACTTGCTGAACTGTTGAAATAGAAAGCGGATCTCATTCGCTCTAAGAGACGAATGTGATCCGCGGTTCCACTCTCATAAAAGGCTTCTCGCCTTTCCCTCAAGACACGTAACGTGTGTAACCCGTATCCGGCTAAACAACCGTTTCACCGAATCAGCTCCCGAATGCACTTCATCCATTCCTTCTACCGGAGCTGCTTTCAGCCGATGACAGCTCCTCTCTGCTGCTTTGGCATGGATTACTTTTTCGTTCTCTGCCTTTTTCTGTGATTCTGTTCTAGCATATGCAAAAAAAGGACATTTGTCAAGTATTACACCACTTCATTGATAAATATTTTTTGAAACACCCGGATTTTCTCTAACTTTTGACGAAGCTGCCAGGGTGCTGCCGGAAATAATTTCTCCAAGGATCCGGCCCCAAATAAGAAGCTGCCAAGCTGGGCCGCATCTGTGGAAAGCTGCGGCTCCTCTCCCTGGTCTCCTGCCGGAAGAAGCCTGCTTCCAGTTTCCTCCAATACCCAGCGATAACATCCGCTGTTTCCAGGCAAAAGCTCATCAGAAATACAAAGCTTTAGCTCCATGGGCTCCTTGGCGCCGATCTGGGAGAGCAGACCGGGCAAATACACGATCCGCACCATCATAGGTGTGGTCTCCCACTCTACAGCAGGAATCTTTTGCTCCTGGTAAACCTGGTCTTTCCACACAAACAGATCATATTCCCGGGATAGCTGCTCCATAGAGGCCTGTGCCAGCTTCTCTTGGTCTTGATTTTTCATATTGCGAAAGCCAAAGGGTGTGTAAATCTCCTCCTTTGCAGGCATCAGAAAGGCAAAGGGCTGTTTCTTCTCATACAGATCCCCAAGAGCGAAGGACAGCAGCCCCCGCATCAGACCTTGGTGGCGATACGACTCTCTGGTAGCTACAGCCACGATATAGCTGCTCTCGGCAAAACACTGCCGCATCCGGAAACGATAAGGGTTCAGGTGCAGCATGGAAACCAGCTCCTCCTGGTCTTCCCAGACCAAAATCCGGTTGCAGGCTCCCTTGATCCGGTAATAGGCATCCACAAAGGCCTCCTCATCCTCCGGAAACATTTCCTCATAGAGAATGCGGGACCGCAGCTTTTCCTCTCCGTAAAGCTCCCGAATTTTCATGCCATTCTCCCTCCATTCCCCTCTTCTATTCTTCTCAGATGATGCAGGGCTTCTCTAAAGCCCCCGCTTCCTCTCCATGGGCCTCCCCGGCCAAAAAAGGACTGCATGCGTTACTTTCCGGACTTTTGGCAACCCAGACAGTTTTTGCAGGCTTTTTCCCGGTTCTCTTCATTTTCCCAGGCATAGACATACTCCTGCAGGGACGTAAGGGCGCAGATAGCCTGGGCGGAAATGCCCTCTCCCGTTCCCGTGAAGCCCAGCCCCTCCTCTGTGGTGGCCTTTACATTTACCTGATCGGTGAGAATTCCCAGGGCCTGCGCAATATTCTCCCGCATAGCCCCAATATGGGGGGCCATCTTGGGACGCTGTGCAATGATGGTGGCGTCAATATTTTCCACCACATAGTTGGCCTCCTCCAAAAGATTTCCCACCTGCTCCAGAAGCCGCAGGCTGGAAATCCCCTTATATTGAGGATCCGTATCCGGAAAATGCTTTCCGATGTCCCCCAGAGCCGCCGCGCCCAGAAGCGCATCCATAATGGCATGCAGCAGCACATCCGCATCAGAATGTCCCAGCAGTCCTTTCTCATATTCCAATTTTACGCCGCCCAGAATCAGGTCCCGGCCTTCCACAAGTCTGTGTACATCATATCCCATTCCTACCCGCATTACAAATTCACTCCTTCTAACCATTCTATATTGATTCTTTCTCCCTATACGGAGTATCAACCATTTTTGTCAGCCATACTCCATGTTCAATAAAATAAAATTCATATCCACCCATATCCTGTGAAAGAAAAAGAAACCTTGGATGACTGCTTCTTCATTTTTCATGTAACAATTCCTCTGTCTTAAAGGTATTATATCCCTCATAATAATAACTAATATCAATGCCCTTCCTATATACTTCCCTATCATCTATCTGATCTGTTAATGCATCCTTCAGCAAAACCTTAATTTCTACATCTTTAATTGGACTTCTTTCCATTGCCAGCAAATAGTCTTCTTTGTCAACCTTATTCCAATCTACAACTAATTTTAATTCCTTTTTCAAAATCAAATCTAACCATATGCGTGTACTTCTTCCATTACCCTCCCTAAAAGGATGAGCTACATTCATTTCCACATATTTCTCAATTATTTCGTCAAATGTTTCCTGTGGCATTTCATCAATATTTTTTAATGCGGTCTCCAAATACATTACAGGAGCAAATCTAAAGTTTCCTTTTGCAATATTTACGGTTCTTATTTTTCCAGCAAAATCATATAACTCTTCAAACAAAAATTTATGAATTTTCGCAAGCCCAGAAAATTTACCAACTTCAAAATCTTCAACAATTTTGCTTTCATATAATTTCATGGCTTTCGTCTTGCTTATTTTCTCTTCTACTCTTGCAAGTTCTGCTGAATCATTAATGCGTAATTTATTTTCCAGAGCCATATCTATCCTCCATAAATCCATTATCTCAATGTTACCCTCAGTGGACAAAGGGCTCCAGCGACTGCTAAATAACTTTCTTCATTTACTCCAGTAGAAAGTCTTATTATACAGGTTTTTCCTTATTAATCCAATACTTTTTACAATATTTTCTTGAAATCAGTGAATTTTTCAAGCCTGGGTCTTTGATTGATGAAACTTAGATTTTCGCAAAATAATAAAAAAGCCTTAAAATCTCTATTTTCTCAAGATTTTAAGGCTTCTCATAATAGCGAGAAAGGGATTTGAACCCCCGACACCGCGGGTATGAACCGCGTGCTCTAGCCAACTGAGCTATCTCGCCATATGGGACCTATAGGGCTCGAACCTATGACCCTCTGCTTGTAAGGCAGATGCTCTCCCAGCTGAGCTAAGATCCCATGCATACGGGCTGTGTTCCCAACCCGCTTTGCTATTATACTATTGTTCCGGCAAAAAAGTCAAGCACTTTTTTTATTTTTTTCGATTTATTTCACCTTTATTTTGATGCGGTTTATTTTGACATCATAATTTCGGAAAGTTAGTGTTCCACCCGGACCCCTTTTATAAAAACTGATTAAACTCTACTTTCTCTCCGCTGGGCCCCAATACGGTGAAATAGCTCACTCCGTTTTCAAAAAACGGCAGCGTGTGGATCTCTGTATCCAGCATCTTACAGCCCGCCTTTTTCATCTCCTCAAAGGCTGCCTGAATATCCTTTACATCCAGGGCCAGATGGTCAATATGCCCGTGTACCTTCTGGGCTGCCTCCTCATTGGTGTACAGCTCCAGCACCAGGTTGCCCTTCTTTAAAAAGGCTGCGTGGAGATTTTCTGTTTCCAGATTTTTCTCCTCAATGTTCTCAAAGCCTAGTACCTCCGTATACCAGGCAATGCTTTTTGCCATGTCTACAGTAGGAATCCCCAGATGCTGCAATCCCATTACGTTTTCCTGAATTGTCATGTTCCTTCTCCCTTCTTTATATTTCCGCGATCAGTTAGCCAGCCGGCCATGCAGGCACGCCCAGCTGACTGTGGCCGCGTTTTTTACTTTTCACGCCTTCTTTGCTTCCTCCACCCTGGCGCGGTTCTCCCGGGAAGCGATCTCCTTTTGCACCTCTTCTATGAAGCTGTCAAGCTTCCTGGCTCCCTCGTCGCCGGCAAACCGGCTGCGCACAGATACAGTCTGCTCTTCCTCCTCCTTCTGGCCTACCACCAGCATATAGGGGATCTTGGCTGTCTGGGCCTCCCGGATCTTGTAGCCGATCTTCTCGGAACGCACATCCAGCTCGGCCCGGATTCCTGCCTGGTCAAGCTGGGCCTTCACGTCTCCGGCGTAGTCCAGGTATTTATCGGAAATGGGCAGCACGCGCACCTGCACCGGGGCCAGCCAGGTAGGGAAGGCTCCTGCAAAATGCTCGATGAGAATACCGATAAAACGCTCGATGGAGCCAAAGGCCACCCGGTGAATCATAATGGGGCGGTGCTTCTCTCCGTCCATACCGATGTATTCCAGCTCAAAGCGCTGGGGCAGCTGGAAATCCAGCTGAATGGTTCCGCACTGCCAGGTCCTGCCAATGCAGTCTACCAGATGGAAATCAATCTTGGGACCGTAGAAGGCGCCGTCTCCCTCATTGACCACATAATCTAATCCCAGCTCATCCAATGCTTCCCGCAGAGCCTCCGTAGCCATCTCCCAGTCCTCGTCGCTTCCCATGGAGTCCTCCGGTCTGGTGGACAGCTCCACATGATACTGGAAGCCAAAGAGGGAATACACCTCATTAATCAGGCCGGCCACGCCCTTGATCTCGTCCTTAATCTGCTCTGGCATCATAAAGATATGAGCATCGTCCTGGGTAAAGCATCGCACCCGCATGAGACCGTGAAGCTGACCGGACTTTTCATGACGGTGCACCAACCCAAGCTCACCCACCCGCAGAGGCAGATCCCGGTAGGAGCGTGGCTCAGAGGCATAGACCAACACGCCGCCCGGACAGTTCATGGGCTTAATGGCATAGTCTTCCTCGTCAATCTTTGTGGTGTACATATTATTTTTATAGTGATCCCAGTGTCCGGAGGTCTCCCACAGACTCCGGTTCAGGATAATGGGTGTGGAGATCTCCACATATCCCGCCTTTTTATGAATCTCTCTCCAATAATCCAGCAGGGTATTTTTCAGGGTCATTCCCTTGGGCAGGAAGAAGGGGAATCCCGGCCCGGCCTCATGCATCATAAAAAGTCCCAGTTTCTTGCCCACCTTCCGGTGATCCCGCTTTTTGGCCTCCTCCATCATAGTGATGTAAGCCTCCAGCTCCTCTTTCTTGGCAAAGGCTGTGGCATACAGACGGGTCAGCATCTTATTGTGCTCATCCCCTCTCCAGTAGGCTCCGGCCAGATTCATAAGCTTAAACGCCTTGCCTACCTCCTTGGTGCTCTTCAGATGAGGGCCGGCACACAGATCCACGAATTCGCCCTGGCTGTAAAAGCTGATCTGAGCATCCTCCGGCAGATCCTGAATCAGCTCCACCTTATAAGGCTCTTTTTGCTTCTCCATGTAGGCAATAGCCTCTTCCCTGGGCAGGGTAAATCGCTTGATCTCCAGATCCTCCTTGATGATCTTTTTCATCTCCGCTTCAATCTTTTCCAGATCGTCATTTGTCAGGGGCGTGTCAAAATCCATATCGTAATAAAATCCGTCAGCAATGGAGGGACCGATGGCAAGCTTGGCATCCGGATACAAACGCTTCACCGCCTGGGCCATCACATGGCTGGCCGTATGGCGCAGCACGGAAAGCCCTTTCTCATCCTTAGCTGTCAGAATATTCACAGAGGCATCCTCCTCAACCACCGTGCGCAGGTCCACCATCTGACCGTTTACCTCGCCGGCACAGGCCACACGGGCCAGGCCCTCGCTTAAATCCTTTGCAATGTCCAGGACAGACATGGCCTGTCCGTATTCCTTTACGGAACCATCCTTCAGTGTAATCTTCATGGTCATTCTCCTCACTTTTGTTTTGTTGAAATAGTTACATTCCATCCACATAATTGGTAGGAATGGTTATTGATAAACTTCCACTCTGGCTGAATGGTTGTATAAAAAAAGCCCCAGACACTACCATATGTAATGCCTGGGGCGCATATTCTGCGCGGTTCCACCCAGCTTGCTCCAAAGAGCCACTCGTTTTGACGATAACGGAATCACCGGGCCGGATTAGGGCCGCTCCGAGCTGGTCTTCCCACAGTCTTCCACGAGGATGCTCGCAGCAAACGCATCCCTCTCTGACATATCCGACCGGGTACTGGTCTCGTCACTGCTTTGTTTCATGACAGACGGCTACACTGCCTGTCTGTTTTAATGTCTACATTATAAGCAGGGAAAATGGGTTTGTCAAGCTGAAAAATGCCTTTCCATCCACCACTCTCATGACTCACCCCTTCTTGTTTGAAAGCACCTGCTTGCGAAAGGCCCCCGGCGTCATCCCTGTGTTCTTCTTGAAACAGCTGCTGAAATACTGGGAGGAATTGAAGCCCACCAGGAAAGCCACCTCACAGGTTCTGATACTGGGACGTGCCAGAAGCTTCTTGGCATTCTCTATGCGAACCTGGTTCAACAGATTTACATAAGATGTATTCTTGTACTTTTTCAGAGAATTTCCCAGATAGCTGGCGCTTAAGCTTACCTGGCTGGCTACCTCATTCAGGTTCAGCTCCGGATCGGAGTAACATTGTCGAATATACTCCACTGCCTGATTCACCCGTTTTTCAATATCCGTGGTGTTATAAGATTCCAGATACTCATACACATACTGGAAATGGCGGCCAGCTGTTTCTTCCAGCTGAGACGAAGACCGGGTATCCATGATCTGGGCCAGAAGCCCGCTGGATTTCTGCAAAAACTCCCCATAAACCTGGTCATCCTCCGTGGCTTCCCAGGCGGCCCGCATCAATTCCACCAGTAAAAAGCGGACAGCCACCCCGTCTTCCGGCCTGATTTTTCTGATTCTCTCAAATAGCTTCCCCATCTCTTCCTTCATTCTGGAAAAATCTCTCTGCCGGACACATTCCTGCACCTGTTTTCGCAGCTTTGGCAGCTCCCCCTGAAATCCCTCTGTCCGAAACCTGACTTCACTGTCCAGAAAAACATCCGGATTCTTCCGGATTCTGCCCCTGTATTCCCGCTCCTCCTCTATGGCCCTCAGGGCCCGCTTTACGGCTGCCATCACCTCTTCGTTGGTGAAAGGCTTGGTCAGATATTCAAATACCTGGAGCTGTACAGCCTTTTGCGCATAGGCAAATTCCTGGTAGGCGGTCAGAAGGATGGTCTTCATATCCGGATATTTCTGCCGGACCACAGTGGAGAACTCCATGCCGTCCATAAAGGGCATATTGATATCCACAATGACCAGATCCGGCCTTTCCCGTTCCACATATTCCAGGGCCATCTCACCATCATAGACCAGTCCTACCACCTTTATTCCCATCTGCGTCCAGGGAATACACCTTCCCAATCCCCGACACACAATCTCGTCGTCATCCACAATCAAAAGCTTATACATGTCTCCAATCCCCCATAAATGTAAAACCCCTTATCAGCATCCCGGTCACGCCTGTTCCGCGTCTTCCCCGTCCCAGGCCTCTTCTGGCTCCTCCTTGTATTTCTTCCAGGGAATCCGGACTTCTACTCTGGTAAACGCCCCCTGTTCACTTTCCACCGAAACCCCATAGGGAGCCCCATATTGAATCCGAATCCTCTGATGGACATTGATGACCCCAATGTGTTCGGTCATCTGGGCATGATCTGCAAAGAGAAGCTTTTGTTGAATCTCCTCCAGTTTCTCTTGCCCGATTCCCGCCCCGTCATCCCACACCACCAGAACCACATCCCTGGCTTCCTGGTATCCCAGAATTTTTATATAGCCTTTCTTTCTCTGCTGCTTAATCCCATGGTAAACCGCATTTTCCACCAGGGGCTGCAGGGAAAACTTCACAATCTCATTTTCCAGAATTTCCGGGTCCACTTTTACCGCGTAATCATACTTGGAACTGTAGCGCAGCTTCAGAATCTGCAGATAGCTGGTCAGATGCTCCATCTCCTCCGACACTTTGACCCGGTCATAGATTCCACTTAAGCTTAATTTGTAATATTTCCCAATGGCGGTCATCATTTCCATGCTCTTGGGATCTCCCATTTCCACAAGAAATTTGGCAGCCTCCAGGGTATTATAGAGGAAATGAGGCTTGATCTGCAGTTGAAGCATTCTAAGATAGGTTTTCCTGCTCTGAATCTGTTCCTTCTCCACATCCTCCAGGAGCTGCTGAATCTCATCCATCAAATGATTGTAGGTCTCGGCCAGCACTCCCACCTCATCCCTATAACGGGAATGAAACCGGTGGCTAATTTGGCGGGTATGCCGGTTGGCCTCCATGATCTGGGTCATCTTCTGGATGGGTTTTGTGACGATAAATACAATGTAGGACACGCAGATCAGCAGCACAATTCCCGTGGAAAAGATGATTACCACAATATATTGAGAAAGCACCTTTGCGCTGCTGCTGATATTGCTCTTGTCCGTAATCATAGACAGCCTCCACTGGTTGACGGAAAGTTCTCCGCTCATAACCACATGCTCTCCCAGCTCCCGCACTTCCCTTTGATTCTGGCAGCTCAAAAGCCTGTCCATCTGCGCCTCACGAAACCTCTGCTCGTCTTCCGTTAAGCCAAAGATTCCGTGGTCCCCACTGATCTGTAAAAACAGAGTATTCTCATTTTTCCCAAGCTGCTCCAGATATTTTCGGATGGCCTCCGCCTTCAGATTCACAATCAGCAGGTTCTTTACCTGGCTATACCGGTAGATGGGCATCATAATACTGACCACCTCTTCCTTGCTGTCCAGGAAATAATAGCTGGCCGGCAAAAGGCTGCTCCACTGACACGGCCCGGTCATCTCGTTGTCTGTCAGGGCCTTTTGAAACAATTCTTCCTGGTTCAGCTGCAGATATTCATCCAGCACATAGGAATAATTCCAACTGCTGTTTTCGTCCAGAATCAACATGGAATGAACAAACTGGTAATTGTCATCTGCGGAAATCAACCGGTTAAACAAATCCTGGTATACAATGTTCTGGCTTACATAGTCGTTGCGGGTCTTCCCGCCCTCCGCCAGCATCTGTGCGCTGAATACTTCATCCCTGATGGGAACCATCTCGTTGACAATATCTTCCATGGCCCGGTTCAGGTTGATAGCCATCTGCTTCACCGTTTCCAGGTTGGCCTCTGAGATATTCTCCTCAAATTTCTGCGATACAATATGGGTAAATATCAACCCGTTGATTGCCTGGAGAACCAATACCACTGCAAACAGCATGACCACCATCTTGAATCGCAGCGAGTGATTGTTGAACCATTCCGCCAGTCTCTTCATCATCTGGACCCTCCCAGTCAGCTCTTATATATGTCAGACGTCGATCAAAGCAGGGAGCGCCGCCATCCGCATCGCCTCCTGCTATCTCCAAGTTCTCAGCTCTTACAGCTACCTCCTGACAAAACCTCCCACACCCTGGCCTGCCGTATCCCCTCCATCATTCCACAAGAGCCAGTTCCCGTTCCAACACTCTTTGTATTTCAACCTCTTTGCCCCTCATGTCCTCCTCCAAACTTTCTTGGGAGAATGGTAAAGGATTATGGGAAGGGGCGACTCCTTTCTAAAAATCCTCAGATACTCTTCCACAAATGCATCCCCATAAGGGTAATAATAGGGAGAAGACACAATCACGCCATCGGCCCCATGTTGTCAAGAAAACTCCGCCAGCTCCAGCGCCAGATTCAGATCTGTGACTCCCGGACATACCTTCATGTTTCCCCGTCCCTCTCTTAAAAACTTCTCTGTAAGACCAGGAACCTGGGACCCTTCCCGAACGCTCTCCCTGACTCTGGAAGTGCAGATCTCGATAATTCTGCACCTCTGCTCAAAGGTAAGCGCCGCAAACTCGCCTATATTGCTCACAGGAAAAATCCCATCCAGCTCCTTTTCCAGAAAAAAATCCATGAACCGTCTCAGAATTGGCTCAGACACTTCCCCCTGTTCATCAAAGGGCGTCATAACCGCCGCCCAGATTCCCTTCACTTCCAGCTTATTCTCCATATTCTCCTCCGCCCTTTTTCAAATCATAAACAGGTTTCACCTGTCTGAATAATACTCCTTGGAGCTTATCATGCCGGCCCGTTCCAATCCGGGAATATCCGGGGACATGGAGATTCCCGGCTCCTCTGGCAGATAAAACCTGCCGCCCTGTTCCTGAGGCCGTACATCCATGATTTCCCAGAAGGGCCGCATAACAGGAATCAGGTATTCTACCATATCCTCTTCTCTTCCTGCAGCGATAAAGGAAGCGGTTAGATGAGAATATCCCCCGGATGTAAGCTCCAGGTTGTTTTCGTATGCCAGCTGCTTGGTCCGCATCCAGTCCTCCACAGAACTCAGGTTGCTGGGAATTGGCTGCAGCTGGGATACCCCTGCCCACACATAGGATTCCATGGGATAGTAGCATCTGGGGGATTCCCCCATAGCCAGCGGGATGGGCGATATTGGGGCCAGCTTCTTAAGCTCTGTCATATCATAGGAGTGAACCGGCTCCTCAAACCAGGCGATGTCATATTTTTTCACTTTATCAGCAAACCGGACAGCCTCCTCCGCCTTCCACAGCTGATTGGCGTCAAGGGCCAGCTTCGCGTTCTCTCCAATTAGAGAACGCACAATCCGCACCCGTTCCACATCCTTGTCTGTCTGCGTCCCAAACCTGGCGGCAATCTTCATTTTGAAGGTAGTATAGCCCTCATCTATAAAAGAGGCCACCTCTTTCTCCAGCTCTCGTTCTGTAAGATTGGTGCCACAGCCGCTGGCATAGACATTTGTCCAATCTCTGTCCGCACCAAGAAACCTGTGTAGAGGAAGATTTTTTTCCTTTGCCATCATATCATGAAAGACCAGATCCAGTCGCCCCAGCTCCACAGCTGCCTCGCTGGAAAATCCACAGTTCCGGATGGACCAATAGAGCATCCAATACCAGGATTCATACGATCTTGTCTCCCCGTTTACAATACGTTTCAGAAACTGTCCCATGCGGGAAGAACAGGGGCACTGTCCTGTGGTTCCGTTCTGGTTCTGGAGCACGAGCCAGCAATCCACGGGAACCGTATCAAACGGTCCCCCTGTGGAATCATAGAACACCTTTGGCAGCTTTATCGGACGAAATTTAAGAAGCTCTGCACGGGTAAAGCGCACTTCTTTTTTGTAATCTTCTCTATAATTTGTCATTTTCTCATCCTCTATTTGTTGGCCTCCAGGTACTCTTTCTGAGCTGCACTCAGATAGTCCGCCCACTCTTGAAGCACCTGCTCTGAAGTCTTTTCCTTCAACAGTACTGCCTGAAATCCCGGCTCCTGATATTTGCTGCGGAACTCGTTCCACTGAGGCAGCCACACCGGATGTGTCAGGAACTTCACATTGTCAGCTTCCATCAGTTCCTGGTAGACATTATTATAGGAATCATTTTTGTACCACTCTTCCTCGTAAATCAGGTTGTTAATGGGAACTCTGCCCTCCTGCTCGCAGAGGTAGGAAGCCCCTTCACAGGACACCAGATACTCGATAAACGCCACCGCGCCTTCTTTGTTTTTGGCATTCTCCATGACAGAATAGCCGGTGAAGGACAAATTCTTGGTAACCACATTTCCTTGTGCATTGGCCGGAGCGATTACATTGGCGAAGTTTCCTTCTCCCAGATTCTTTTTGTGCTCTGCAAGAGAGGAAGAGTTGTGGCTAATGTACATGCTGGTCTTTGAACCAAACTCGGCAACCATCTCCTTGAAGCCGTTGGTCACACTATCCTTTGAGGTCCAACCATTCCAGTAGATCCCGGCGTAAAGGTCCAGAGCCTCTGCAAATACCGGCTGGGAAAGCACACAGTTTCCCTCCTCATCAAACAAATTGTCCTGATCCGCGTAGGTGAATATAAAATCAAACAGGTTTTCCATGGATCCCGCTCCTCCTCTGAGGGAATAGAAGTATTTCCCGCCTTCCGGATCTGCATATTCTTCACAGTCTTTTAAAAATTCTTCCAGGGTAGCAGGTACCGGGATTCCTTCCTCCTCCATTCGCTGTGTGTTGCACCAGGAGATATCTGCGGTTATGTATTGCGGCATGCAATAAAGTTTCTGGTCAATGGAACACATGCGGGTTGCATCGATTACGGCCTGGTTCAGATTTTCTTTTTCCGAAAAGGAATCATATACTTCATCCAGACACATCAGCGCATCCTGGTTGACAAAGGAGGAGACATCCATATCACGGATACTTACCACATCAGGAACCGTGTTGGTAGCCACTGCCGTATTATATTTCTGCAGATAAGAATCTGAGGGAAGCCCTACATATTTCACCTCATACTGGGGATATTTATCCTCAAACCGATTAATCAGCTCCTCAAAAATCGGGTTGGAGGTGGGGTTTCCGTCGTGATACCAGAACTCAATCGTCTGTTTTTCACCTGCAGAGGCTTCCTGCCCTTCACTTCCTGAAGTATTAGTGCCGCTTCCCGGACTGCCAGCGTCATTGCTCCCGCATCCCCCTAACATAGTGGCTCCCATTACACCTGCCAGCAATAATCCCATAATTTTTTTTGTCTTCATACCTTTTCTCCTTTACATTCCATTTTAAATGTTCCCTCTATATCCTGCCAGTTTTTTTCTGCGTATTCATGCTTCCAATATCTCCGCCATTTTTCCTTTGTCCCTTCCCAGTTTTCCTTATATTTCATTTCTTACATCCTCTTTGTTCTATAGATTTTCTTTTTCATTTTTAACCTTTTACGGCCCCTGCAGCCAGCCCCTGTACCAAATATTTCTGGATATAACAGAAAATCAGGAGCACTGGTATCAGGGCCACAATTGTTCCTGCCGCCAAACCGCCGTAATTGACTGTAAATTCTCCCTTCATCATGCTCAACCCCACGGGTAGGGTAAATTTGCTGGAGTCGTTGATGAAATTCAACGCATACACAAACTCATTCCATGAATTTACAAAGGCAAATGCCGCGCTGGATACGACGCCTGGCATAATGGCCGGAACCACAATCTTGAATATGGCCTTCCAGATAGAACATCCGTCAATCTGGGCAGCCTCCTCCAGAGTGGAGGGTATTCCGGAGAAAAAGCCACTCATCATAATCATACAGAAAGGCAGATTTACCGTTGTATTGGTGATCACAAGGGACCAGAGATTGTTAATTAACCCCAGGCGGTTAAACACGGTAAACAGTGGGATCAAAATCACCACGCCCGGCAGCATCTGTGTGATCAGCAAAAGGAAAAACGTAAACTTTTTCCCACGGAATTTATATCGGGAAATAGCAAACCCTCCCCAGATCGCCACCAGAATCACGATGACCGTAGTAAGCACAGATACGAAGAGGCTGTTAAAAAAGTACCTGTCAAATCCCATGCTTGCCAGCATGTTTTTATAGTTGTCCAGCGTAAACGGCACCGGTATGTATCGGATTGGAAGCTCCATAATACTGCTCTCCTCCTTGAAGGAGGTACAAAGAAACCAATAGAATGGAAAAATCGTGAATATGGTGAATAATAGGATGGGAATATAACATCCAAAAATCTTTTTCCATTTTTTCTTTGCGGCTCTCTTCATCAGTAATACTCCTCCTCCCCATATTTTCCTACCTTCAGATAGACTGCCGAGAAAATCAGCAGAGCCAGTATCATCAATACCGCCATAGCCGATGCATATCCCGCATCCAGCGTGTCATTGAATATCATCATGATGTAAACCGGGATGGTAAGCGTAGAGAAATTAGGACCGCCCTTTGTCATTCCATAGATAATATCCACTACATTTAGCGTCCAGATCGTCCGCAGCAGTATAGTCAGCAACAGCGTATCTTTAATCAGTGGAAGGGTGATTTTCCAGAACTTTGTCCAGGCTCCTGCCCCGTCCACATCTGCGGATTCATAGACTTCCAGGGAGATGGTCTGCAGACTGGATAAGATGCTGATGGCGAAAAACGGAATTCCCCGCCAGGTGTTGGCAATGGTAATGGCCCACATGGACGTGCTCCCGCTGGAAAACCAGGACATTTTCTGATGGATAAGACCTGTTTTCATCAGCAGATCTCCCACTACTCCCACGCTCTCATTAAACAGAAAGCTCCAGATCAGGGCCACCAGAATTCCCCCCACGGCCCAGGGCGTAAACATGAGCGCCCGGAACAGTCCCCTGCCCTTAAAGTTCATATTCAGCAGAAGCGCCACAATCAGGCCCAGGAAAGCCTGCAGTCCCACATTTACTACGGTCCACCACAGAGAGTTTCCCGCTGCCTTTAAAAATGTCTCATCCCGCAAGAGCGTTTTAAAGTTCTCAAGCCCCACGAACCCTGCGTCCTTCAAATTGGTCAGCACATAATTCTGGGTGCTCAAAAAGAATGTGTTGAAAATGGGATAGAGCATAAAGATCCCGATAATAGCAAAGGTTGGAAGCAGCATCAAATATGGTCTGGCACACTTGGACCACGCTATGTTTTTCCTTTTCATGCTTTTCATCACTCCGTTCTAATGCATAAGCAGGTTCTGAAAGTTTTAGGAATCTCTTTCACTCTGCCCTTCTTCTCCAAGCAAAATCAAGGTCTTGACTGCTCCGTCTTTATCTCCCAGGGTTTCTTCAAATGCTTTCTGAATCTCCTCCAGGGGATATTTTCCTGTAACCATGAGGGTATCGTCGATCTTTCCCTCCTTCAGCCACTCCATCACCCGGGGAAACTGATGGCAATTCATACGGGAGCCCACCAGCGTCAGCTCTTTCCTGGTAATCTTCACCGGCGGAATCCGGGCTTCCCTCTCGTCAAATCCAAGGACTGCCAATCGGGCTCTGGGCGCTGCCAGATCGGGCATCTGCTCCGTCAGTGCCGCTATTCCCACCGCGTCGATCACCACGTCAGCGCCTCCGGGGGCAAACGCTTCCACTGCTTCCGCCAGGGAATGCTCGTTGCTGTTTACCACCGCGTCTGCCCCGGCTCTCCTGGCTCTCTCCAGCTTTTCCTCCACCACATCGGACACCAGCACCCGGGCTCCCACGCCCTTTGCCGCCTGCAGAGTACAAAGGCCAATGGTTCCGCTTCCCAGGATCACCACCTGGTCCTTGCCCGTCATGCCAGTCCGTTCCAAAACATTGGAAGCAATGGAGAAAGGTTCCGCCAGAGCTGCCTGCTCAAAGCTCACCGAATCCTCAAAGGAATACAGATGACTCTCGTCAACCACAATGAAATTTGGACGCATCCGAGGCCAGAAACACGGTTGGGCCTGCCAGATCCGACGGATCCCCCCACCGGGCTGCTGGTGTCCGGGAACAGATAAACTGGTCAAAGGGATGACGCTCCCCGTTCTCCTGCCTCTCCCGCAAAGGAGCTGTCTGGGGCGTGGCAATATAGCCTGGCCCAATGCCATTGCACTGAATATTGCGGCAGCTGTATTCTGAAGCAATACTTCTGGTCAGCATCTTCAGTCCCCCTTTGGCCGCCGCGTAGGCCGAAACCGTCTCCCGCCCCAGCTCGCTCATCATAGAACACACGTTGATGATCTTTCCGTGACCCTTTTCCAACATGCCCGGGATCACAGCCTTGGACATAATAAAGGGTGCGTTCAGATCAATGTCCACCACCTCCCGGAACTCCTCCACCGTCATCTTCTCCATGGGAATCCGCTTGATGATCCCCGCATTATTCACCAGAATATCAATGGTGCCCATGATTCTGGCAATCTCACGGACCATCTCCTGTACCTCATCCTCTCTGGTCACATCGCAGAGATAGCCCCGGGCGCGAATCCCCACTTTCTCATACTCTTCCAGCGCTTGCCTCCGGTGCTCTTCGCTACGGCAGTTGAAGGCAATCTCTGCACCCGCTTCCGCAAGGGCCCGAGCCATGGCAAATCCAATCCCGTAGGCAGCTCCCGTTACCAGGGCCACCTTTCCTTCCAAAGAAAACATCCTCTGCTCCATCGTTTCTTCCCCTTCTCCAGTCAATATACTGACATGTTCCTTTTCATACAAACCATTTGGCAAATACTATACGTATCAGTACGCGATTTCTTCCGTGTTTGTTTTTGATGGGTAAATCCTACCATTTTCCCGGACAGATCTCTTTCAAAATTCAACTTTGCTTGTACACTTTTCCACTTTTCAGATAAAAAAAGCAGAAAAAATGCAGATATTCACATGCACTCCATCTTAACCTGTGGATATTTTGTATGTTTTGCATAAAAAATAAAGTCGGAAACCTATTTTTAAGATTTCCGGCTTATTGTTGCCAACTGTATGGTATGCCTGTTTTCCTTTTAACTTCTATATCTTCTTTATTTCCTCTTGCGGACAAGAGGATACACGCCCCTTGTCCGCTGAGAGTAGTTACATTTCAAGCTTATCTCAATACCTCAATTTTACATGCCTTCTCCTTCGTTTTTCTGTTGTAGCTGATTCCAACTGCCAGGATTCTTCCCGTATATTTCGGTGTTTCGCCTAATTTCCCTGCGAAACGCAGCCTATAGTTTTTATCTTTAATTTGTCTGATCGCTTCCTCCGGCGTACTGCCTATCAAAAACATACCCATAAGCCGCCTTTTCCTTTCTAAACCTGATTTCTAAATCAGATCTCTACCACACCGCATTCCCCACCAGAAAATCCTTCCCAAGCGCAAAGGCCTCCCGCATCATATAATGGGGAAGCATCCACCAATCTGTCACAGCCGCAAGCCCCAGCACTTCCCTTCCCTGGGCCTTGGCAATGTGCACGGCCCGGAACACATGGAAGCTGTTAGTCACCACTCCCACTGCATCGTCCGGGTCTCTCAACAGGCCGAAGCTGTAGCGGAGATTCTGGGCCGTATTCACAGACCGGTCCTCCAGTACAATCCGACCCGGCTCAATGCCCAGGTCCTGGAGATACCGGCTCATAGCCTCTGCCTCGCTGATATCCTCCCCCTCTCCCTGTCCGCCGGACACGATTACGTAAGCTTCTGGATTCTCCTGCAGATACCTGGCCGCTGCCCGAAGCCTCTGGGCCAGTGCCCGACTCACCTGGGTTCCCCGGACCTGGGCTCCCAGCACCACCACCGCGTCAAGCCCTGGAGGCATCCTGCCTGTCATGCCGCTTAGGATACAGCCCTGGGCTCCGAAAAACAGCAGAAGCCCGACTGCTGCCAACAGCCCGGCTCCCCCCTTAATCCATTTTGGCAGACTGCGTACCGCCTCCAAAAGCCTGGGGGTTTTGAGAATTTTGGACATTGCCAAAAATCCTGCCCCCAGGATCAGCCAGATTCCTCCAAAGGAAACGCGAATCCCCGCAGTCAGTATAAGCGCCACAAAATACAGAAGACATCCGATTCCCAGTATCAGAGTCAATCCTGCCATCCTATTTTCCCTTTCCGCAGCATTTCTTATATTTAAGGCCGCTTCCGCAGGGGCAGGGATCGTTGCGCCCGATCTTGGGCCCCTTCACGATGGTGCCAGACTTCTTCTGATCCAGATACAGCTCTTTCCGCTTTTCCTCTGAGTAAATCGCCTCCCACTGGGGAAGCTCATACAGCCAGTCCGCCTTGGCGTCCACCATATTCCGGTACAGCTTCTCCGTGTCAAACTTCAGGCTCACCGGCGTGTCCTCCTCCATCTCCTCAATGGGGTTTGGCTCCACCAGGCTGTCGTTGATCCCGTCCAGAAAACCAGTCATAGTCAGCACAGACTGACCATATTTCTCCGCCAGCTCCTTCACCGTGCCCTTTACTTCCACCTCCGGCTGCTCCAGAAGCTGCTCATAGATTCCCTTTTCAATATCGAAATATGTTGCCCAAAATCTCTGGAGATCTCCTTTATTGGCCTTCTGGTCATAGGCCATATCCCGCCACTGCTTTAATAATGCCATTTTCATTTACCATCCTTTTATCAAACTGTTCTGCCGCTGTGCATGTTTTTATATAATATCGCTCGTCTGTTCAGCACGCACCTTTAACAAGGATAGTATAGCTTATCCAGGGAGGATTTTCAACTAAAAGTTACTGGCTGCCGTCCGTTCAGCCTGCGCTTATCATACATCCAGGGAAAAGCTTATCCGCCCCGGTAATCTCGTAATCCGCCAGTTGCTCCAAAAATCTATAAGAAAATGGTATCCCCATTAATGAGCCAAAAGGATCCACAGGCATACTTCTCCAGCACCATAGGAAAATCTTAAGAAAATCCGCAGAAAAATCCGGGAGACCTTCTACTGTCCCATTATCATGCTGACGGCAAAGACCGAGAATCGAGATAAAATTCCGGGCCTCACCATGGGAGCCGACGATTACATCACCAAGCCCTTTCATCCTCTGGAAGTGGTGGCCAGGGTAAAACGCAGCTGCGGCGGTATCTGCACTATACTCCTTCGGCATCCAGGCAGGAGGAGCCAGCCTGTGAATATGAGATCCTGGGGCTTATGATCAACCGGGACAATCACAAGTGCTCTCTGTTTGGAAAGGAAGAGTCTATGATCTATAAACAAAAAACAAAGACGGAAGTTATCTAGCAGAAGCTTCCGTCCTAATCACAGCTTACTATTCTGTTACTCTTTAATCTCATCAATGTCCGTCAGATTTACGTCCAAAGACGTTAATACAGCCTTTAATGACCGATAATCTTTTTTTAACTCGCATATGTTTTTGTTGCATTTTCCTCTTTTGCAATCAACATATGAGCTTGTACCCTTTGAAATTCGTTTATGTTTCTTTCAATAATTTCTCCGTTACCAGGCACATGATCACCTCCAGATTATGCTAAACGACTGTTTTAATAGATTTAGTGTACCATAATCAGAGTGCAAAGTCTATTACAATTTTCTGATCGTCTCGCGTCAGCAGGATTGAAACTGGCAAACGCGTTGTCCCTGATTTTGGACTTCTCTTTTTCTCTGAAGTGTTAGATGTTCCCATTTGTATCTTGCTAAACCAAGAAACCACCTAATTCCTTTATGACCGTGCTCTTTCAGATATATCTTCAAAAAAGCTCCGATCATCCAAAACAGACTCGCAGATATGAATCTTTCACGGCGCTTCTGCTTTTGGTACAATGATTGTGCCAAAGCAAAAAAGCCTCTATTTTGCTGGCTAGTACAGCATTACACAAATAGCAGTCACTGTTTTTCACCGCTATTTAGACAATTAGTGTTCTGAAATCCTCCTGCTGTCAAAATACACAAACCGGTCAATAGCGTCCAGGATGTCCCCAAACTCCTCTCTGGGAGCCAGCTCTATATAGCGGCTTAAGAGCTCATTTTCCTGCCCCTTGTAAGGGCCATAAAAAATATCATAGAGATTATGTCCCCGCATATGAATACGAATCTCCTCCATATGCTCCTTTACATCCTCCTCTGTCCGGATGTCATGGCCCAGCACGGCGGCCAGCGCCTGGCCGCTTCGAATCCGGTGCAGATATTCCCGCCATTTTTCCAGAAATATCCGGTAAAAGTCCTCCGCCTGTTCCAGCACGCCGACTTTAGCCATGATCTCCGGATTCAGGAAATAATTCTCAAAGGAATAATATTTCAAAATCAGCACATGATCCCGGGTCACCCGGGGCAGGCGGTCCGGATCCTCTTCTCCCCGCTGCTCATAATACTGGCATAGCTTCCTGGCCAGCTTCTCAGAATCCTGGCCGTCTCCATCCCGGATCATGAGAAACTGATCCTTGATATACACCTGGTTCATGTATTTTAAATTGGCGTAAGTCTTAATATTGGTGCAGCTGTTGGTGGTGATAATGGCAATGCGGGACAGCTTTCCCTCCTCATCATAAATCTCTGAGTAATACCGGCTCAAAAGCAGGGGCAGGCGGCTCTTGTCCTGTTTGCCCTCCACCAGGAATACAAAGCTTACATCCATCAGGTCGTTGGCAGAATAGCCCAGATCGTCCAGGATACGCCCAATGTCCGCCTTTTCCCGGATTACGGAATAACATTCCTCATCCAGAACCACCTGTCGAATCTGCCTGCTGTTGAAATTGAACAGCAGGTTTGGCGAATGGGTGGAAAAGACCACCTGATTCTTCTTGGAAAGGCGGTACAGCACCTCACTGGACACCTTCTGCAGTTTAGGATGGAGAAAAATCTCCGGATCCTCCATGAGAATCAGACAGGGCAGCCGGTTCTCGCTGTCCATGCAGGCCTCCAGAAGAGACAGCATATACATACTGCGCATGCCCTTCCCCAGCCGCTCCACCGAACGCACGTCCCCCCGTTCCCGCTGGCAGGCCTTGGCCTTTACCCGGAACATCTGGTTGGAATCGCAGCTGACCGTATAGCGAATCTCCTCCAGAGCCCCTCCGTTTCGATGGAAGTTCTCATTGACCTTTTGCTGAAAGGCGTTGAGATTCAGCTGGTAAAATTTATACTCCAGAAGCTTGGCCGTCTCAAAGGCGCTGAGCTCCTCCGGTTTCTTCTGGTGGATCAGGCCGATACAGGAAAAGCATCGGCTGCATTTTTTGCTCTGGTCAAACATACAACAGTCTGAGCGCATCCGTTTCAGCTGCTCATCCTCCTGGAACAGCAGAAGATCCTCCTGGATCTGGCTCAAATTCCGCTGGGCGTCCAGATAATAAATCCGGGGAAGAAGCTCCGGGATCCAGCGGTTGTGCTTTTTCTTGCCGTCGCCATATCGCACCCGTCCCTCCCAGTTTACCACATACTCAAACTCCAGAATCCCATTTTGAAAGGAAGGAAGCTTGCTGCAGAAATCCCGCTCCCAGGCCTCATAGCGCTTGTAAACGCTGACGATGCCGTGGGCGTGGAGTATCTTAAGATCCTCCGGCGTAATCTTCAGGGACACCTGGATCTCAATATTCTGCTGCCGTTCATTAAAATCCTCAGGTTTGACCTGGTAGACACCTCCTGCCAGGCAGATGGCATCCAGCACAGAGGACTTTCCCGTATTGTTTTTTCCTACCAGAATCAGGGCATTTTCAATGTCGGAAATGCAGAGATCCCGGACAGACTTGAAATTTTTGATATGGATACGTACCAGCTGCATGTGGGGCCTTCCCTCCTCCGGACTCTAAAAATCTGTTGTATTCCCTATAGCTGTCCTTTGCTCTTTTTTATTATAAAGGATTTCCCTATCTCACACAATAGCTTTCCGTTGTTTTCCGGCCAAGCATGAAATGGCGCTGAAAATTTTATTTACTCCACGCATACATGCGATTCAACATCTCATCTGCCGCCTCCCGGCTGTCTACGGATACGCAGAACAAGTCAAGTTTCTTTTCTCTATGTTTTATCATACTTCATCCATTTACTCATGTCAAATACCCCTCGGCATTGGCCAAATGCTCATGCAAGCACGGCACTTGGCTCATTGCCCGCAGAAATAAAAATCCCCACCGCGGCACTGTATCACTGCGATGGGGATTTACAAGGGGAGGATATATAAGTAATCGTTCATCTTTTGTTCAATAGTAGTATTGCCCTCCCATTCCATTTTATACATACAATTTTAATTTTTTTATAATACACCGTCCAGAGCACGCCATTTGCACTACGCAGTGTCCCTTTTGGAAAATGCGCCCCAGCGCTCCCTCAATCTTTTCTCTCTGGAGTCTGTTCTCCTTCTCTGCCAGAAGCGCCGCGTCCCTTTAACAGTCTGTAAATAAAAATATAAGCGTACAGCAGCACCGGAATAACCAGGGTCATGGACAAAGAGGCCTTCAGCCAATCCGATGCCCAGGGGCTGTCTATCAGAGCAAACACAAGAGTTCCTATGTACATGGTCGCCAGCAGGATTGCTCCTGCAAACGCCAAAATTCGTTTAATCTTCTCAAACATCGCTTATCCTCTGCCTTACTTTTCTCTATGCCTCCCCGATCAGCACCCGCTGGCCTTCAAAGGCAAACCCGTATTTCCGAATCCGTGACCGCCGTATCCCCCGGTTTAACAGTGTCGTCTCATACTGCTTCTCTTCAATCTGCTTCAAGGCAGCCTGTACCGTATCGGAAAGCTCCTTTTCCCTCCTTGGCTGAAACACCTTAAATTCCAATATTATGGCAGGATCCTCCGGCTTTAAGGGCTCCAGCATTACATCATACCGGCCAAAACCGCTTTCCCGATTGGATGTCAGTTGATAACGGCCCTCCAGCTCCATGAGCATCCCTAAGACAAAGCCATGGTAAAAGCGCTCTGGTTGACTCCCCGACGATCCCTTTCCCGAATCAAAACAGCCATAAACAGACTGAGACACATGATTCATATAATCATTCATGGCATCCAGATCACCCAAAAGCAACGCCTTAATAAAATCATTGTAACTACTATCCTGCTTTGCAAACCAGCCCCGGATCATGTTCCCAAACATTAACCGTACTTCCCTGTTTGTCAAAGTAAGCGTATGATACCAGCGGCTTGTCTCCTCCATAAACTCCATCTGGACTACCTTTAGATATCCGCTTGCAAGGAGAAGACTCCAGATAGAATTTCTCTTCGTATGCAGCTCCCCATACACAATCTGTTCATCAATCTCTACACGAATCTTCCCTCCCTGCATCAGGCACTCCAGCTTTTGTTTAATCTCTTTATCTCCCTCCTGAATCAACTTCCCAACCAGGCTGTTGGAGCTGGAATTGGCCCAATAGGTGGCAGCTTTCCTTTTATCCAGATAGTTCAAAACAGACCATGGATTATATATGTCCGTTTGTTTGCCAAAGGTAAAGCCGTCATACCAGTTTTTTATCTTTTGCTTCTGGTCTGACATCCCAAACTCATCCAATGCCGCAAAAACTTCATTTTCTGTAAAGCCAAAACGTTCTGCATACTTCTCAGAAGTAGTTGTTACTACCTCCAGATTATTCAAATCTGAAAAAATCGATTCCCGGCTCACCCGTGTAATTCCCGTCATAATTGCCCGTTCCAGATATGGATTTGTCTTAAAGGTGGAATTGAACAAGCTTCTGGTAAAGGAAACATCATAATACACTTCCGTAAGAATCTGATTCATTCTCTGAACCGTTGTCTCGTAATTCCTCTCCTTTACATTGGCAAAGGAGAGACTAATCACCGGATATGTTCCCTGTAGTTCTTGGTACTTTTCCTTCTCCCAAATGGCAAGTCCCTGAAACAAATCTCCCCTGCTTGCATATTTTGTAGAAAAGAACTGTTCCACCATACTCATATTCAATGTTTTTCCAAAGCGCCTGGGACGGGTAATCAAAGTAACCTCGTCCTGGCTCTCCCACCATTCCTCTATAAACTTTGTCTTATCCACATAAAATCAGGTATTCTCGCGTATTTTTCCAAAGCTTTGAATTCCAATCCCCACAGTCCGGGCCATACCTCATACCTCCTTTCCTGAATTTATCTTATCATAATTTTCATATCGTATCCAGCATCTTTTCCCGCCTGGATAGTGTAACTTTACTTTCGGATTTGGCTGGCCAGTGACGTTTTGTAAAGGACGACTTTTTAATCAAGTTCACAGAAAATTTACATTTCAGGGCAAAAAAATAAGGCCAGGAACCTATTTTTAGATTCCCGGCCTACGGTTTTACTGTGCTGTCCGTTCTGCTTTCAATTTTTTCACTTCGTCAAGAGGAAGTCCTGCATATTCCGCAATTTTTTCAAGTGTCAACATTCCATCTGCCAACATTCT
>JAAWJI010000054.1 GCA_022796795.1 Lachnospiraceae bacterium
AATGGTTACGGTTCTGTCCTCCGGATTCTCCGGCAGATTGGCAGAATAGGTAATGACAAATTCTGTGTCTCCCTTGATGTCGTAGTCTTTGGTGGGTTCTGCTGGCGTCCACTGGCCATTTCCATAGCCTTCATTAGCTGTTGCCATAGGAATCTGCGTGGCTACTAAGTGACCGATTCCTCCCTGGGCCGCTGTGGCATATTCTCCCTTGGCATTTTTCAGGGTTACCACCACACGGGTACGTCCCTTCAGAGTTCCGTTCACCGCACGGTAGGTAACTACTACCTGATACTTATCCGGAATTCCGTCTCCCTTGTCATTTCCGTTTTCATCTGTCCCGCCAATGTTGTCTAAGGTATAGGTGGCAGTAATGGTAAGATCCTTATCGCCCATGGTTCCTGTAAGATCTCCGGTTACCTTTTCCAGGATATAATGATTTCCCTTTCCGTCATCCAGAGAACCGGCAATCTGATCCTCTACGTTGTAGCTTTCACCTTCCTTTACAGGAACAACTTGGTTTTCTTTAAGCTTGTTTCCTTCCTCATCCACAAAGGTGATGGTAATGGATCTATCCTTAGGCTCTTCCTTCTCAATGTCAAGCTCTGTCTCCACTTTGTTGGAAGGTTTGCCCTTGTCCGGATCCGCAGGCGCCGGGTCAAGCTCTGTGTTATCTCCAGGCTTCAGATAAGCCGTATTGTTTACATTTACCGCTCCGTCTGTCACCGCATAGGTTTTTGCCACATATATCACAGCCTGGGCGCCTGCAAGCGTACCCTTAAGGGGCGCTCCGCCCACATGTACGGCTCCCTCGTCGGTGACCTCATACTTCGCTCCATCCTGTCCTGTCACGGTAATGGCATACAGCAACGTCACGCTTGTAGCTCCTGCCGGAACCACGGCCTTGCCGTTCCGAATCTCCGCAAAGTTGTAGTCTGCAAGATCCACGCCGTCTGCTGTTGCCACATCATCCGGAAGCTTGCCCTCTGCCACCAGTGCTTTGCTGATATCCGTCAGCTTCTTATTCTGATCCAGGATCTCATCAATCACTGCATCATCCTTGCCGTCAGGTGCAGAGCCATCGTCCTTGCTGACTGTGGCTGAATTCTTAAAATCATCTCCTGCCTTTAAAAGCCTGGCCTCAATTACCAGTGTTGCCGTTGCTCCCGGCTCCAGATCTCCCAGCTCATAAATGCCGTTTGCAGGCTCTGTGGTCCATTCCTTTGCCCCATAGGCAGCTGACACAAACTGCAGCATCTGGGAATCCAGCGGATCTGTCACCTTTACATTGACAGCCTTCTTGGCGCTGGGATTGGTCACTGTAATGGTATACTTCACCGTATCGCCTACAGTAGCCGGATTTGTCGTCGCTGAAATGGGAGTCCCGCTGGCATCTGTCACCTTTTTGTCAATGGTCAGCTTTTTCTGGACAACCTGGGCGGGTGTGGTCTCCGTGCTGCTGGTGTTAGACTCATCTCCTTTACCAGGCTTAACATTTGCGTTATTTACCAGTTTTCCATTACTGTTTATGTCCTTCTCAGTAAAGGTCTTTGTCACATAGATCACAGCGCTTCCGCTTGCCGGGATGGTTCCCTTCATAGGATTTCCGCCAACCCATACAGCGCCTGCATCCGTTACCTCATACGCCTTTCCGGCTGTACCTGTAACCATGATCTTATAAAGCAGTGTGGCGCTTGCACCCTCTGGGATCTCTACCTTACCCGTACCAGGATAAGTAATGCCCGATACCGTAATGCCAGCCTTTTCTGCCTCAGCCTGCGTCTTTACAAGACTCTTCTGGAAACTGGTGATCTCGCTTTTCTTACATTCTACATTGAAGACAGCTAAAACAGTACCTTTTGCAGCGCCTGAAGCTTCCTGCCATTTCTCGCCTGTATATTTCAGCTTGACGGTCTTCGTCGGAGTTTCATTTTCAGCCAGGGTATGCGTTTTGCCTGTTCCCAAAATTGGCTCCATACCGTACATTTTTGCATAAACAACGCCATTTAAGGTAACATCGCAGAAATAGGCGCCGTTCTCTTCATACACTGCTCCGACTTCTGCTTCGTATTTGCCATTTACTTGATTTCCCCATGTAGAATATGTTTTATCCTCATGTCCTGCAACGTTGCTGGCGCAATGCACCTGAACAAAATTTCCTAAGATTCCGTATAATTCCGTTCTCTCAGGCGCTTTAGGAGCGCTATCAGGTGTCCATACAGCGTAGAGAGTCTTTTTCACCGTGTCGCCGCTTACCCAATTTAAAGTAATCTGAGAACCAGCCGTATACTGAGCTGTCTTAGCATCCGGACTGTCTGCCCAGCCAAGGAATTTGTAGCCGGTGCGGGTAGGCTGCTGCGCTGTTACCTGGAGCGCACAGCTGGTGGCAGCGACTGTCCTTGTGGTTGCCGCCGGGGATGGGGTTCCGCCGTTTGCGTTATACTCCAATCGATAATCTGCATTGACTACAACCTCAAAAATATCCTTATATCTATGCCAGCTATGATCAGATGGAATCGTTGTATACCTTCCGCAAACGCAGTATCCTTCTTCGTAAAGTATATTATAATTGACATAATAACTAAGAGTAACTGTTGTTTTTCCAGGCTTCAATGCCTCAAATGTTGTCCTTAGGCATTCCCAATAATCCCCTTGATATAAATGTTCTCCAACAACATATGCCTGATTACCAATAATACCACTATTACTATAACTTGTTTGAATACCACAATATTCGTCTGGTAAATACTCAGCAACTATGTGTCCACAATACATTCCCAGTATTGTCGTGTGTGGCAGGCGTTGGTATAAACCGGTCTCCCCAACTTTTTTTGTTATACTTCCTCCATAGTTATCATCAGCAGCCGCTCCTATATTTGACGGTCTCTTATTAGGAGAAATTGTAATATCGTTACCATAAATCTCTCCACTAAATGTCTGAGTTCCAATTTCCGCCAGCTCTTCCACTCTACTATACGCCGCAGCCATAACTTCAACTGCAGCCTGAACATCTTCACGCTCTTCATCCTCCGTACCCAACAGCGCCTCATAGGCCTCTGCTATGGGTCCATTCAGCAGCTCTGCTACCTCTTCCAGATTCTCCTGCGTGATTTCAGCGGGAATCTGGGCTACCAGATCCAGGAACTTTTTTACCTCCCCGTCTGGCTCTTTTGAGTCCAAAACCTCTTCCTCTTCCGGAACTACTGTCTCATCCTCCGAAATTTCTGTCTTGTCCTTCGAAGTTTCCGTCTCGTCCTCTAAAATCTCTTGATCCTTATTCACAGGTTCTTTATTTTCCTGCTCTTCCTCTTCCTCTGCCTCTGTATCTACAGAAGGCTTTTCCTCCTCCAGCTCCTTTGCGGGCTGCTTGGGCTCCTCAGATTCCTCAGTTCCTTCTGTGTCCTCTGTGTCTGCCTCTTCTGCCGGATTTTCTTCATTCTCCCCAGGTTCTTCCTGGATCTCTTCCTGGACTTCTTCCGGTTCTTCTTCCTCCAAGCCATCCTTTGCTTCTGGAGTTTCTGCCTCCGAAGTCTCTTCAGGGCTGCCTGTTTCTTCGGAAAGCTCTGTGGTTTCTGCTGTGACAGCAGTTTCCGCCTCTGCCGCAAAAGTGGTAGATGTACCGACTGTACCCATCATCATACACACAACCAGCAGAATAGACAAAGCCTTTGTCCAAAAACATTTTTTTCTTTCTAACATGGCACCCTCCCTTCATAAAAGTTGAAAACTCAACGGCACTAAGACTATGGATTTCTGATTCTCATTCTGCCAGATTATCAGCATCCTTGCCATGAGTATGCCACAAAGGATCAATCCCCCTACAACACCCTCATATTTCTCGTATATCTATGTTTCAAAATTTTCAAAACATGGACACGATTCCCAAAATCAAGCAGCTTATTTAAATCAGCCCATATTTGCGTCAAGTTTTTAGAAATTACTTCTACATTTATAA
The DNA here is from genome assembly GCA_022796795.1 of Lachnospiraceae bacterium. GTDB lineage: Bacteria > Bacillota > Clostridia > Lachnospirales > Lachnospiraceae > RGIG4284. The sequence continues at coordinate 3,953 of JAAWJI010000054.1, forward strand.
AGAGCGTTTGAAAATGGAAATTGGTTCAGGTTTGCCACATTTTTTGTCACAAAATTTTATTTTTTTCCTTGTCGGCTTTAATTCTCTGTATACAAATAAATTTCATGGATTATAAAATTTTATGGAATTTTTAGAAAAGCGCTCTTGTATTCCCATCGTTCATACTGTACGATAACATATATAGTCCAAAATCAATTCTAAATATTTTCACCGTATCATTCTCATGTTACATTTTCATGCAGATTTTCCTTGCAAGTTTCCGCACGCATCTTGTATAATGAAAGGAGATAAATTGTCTAAACAAAAAAATGAAAAAACTACTATATCGGTAAATCGCCAACACAAAGATCGGCTTTTTCGCTTTATCTTTCAAAATCGAAAGGACCTGTTGAACCTTTATAATGCTTTAAATCATACAGATTACCAGAATGAACAGGAGCTCACCATCAACATCCTGGAAGATGCTATCTATCTTGGCATGAAAAATGATCTTTCCTTTATCATTAGCGCTACTATGAATCTCTATGAGCATCAGAGTACCTGGAATGCCAATATGCCTTTGCGTGGCCTCTTCTATTTTGCCAGACTATATCAAAATTATCTGGAACAACAGGGCTTTAATCTTTATGGAGAACAGCGGATCCCTCTGCCATTTCCCAATTATCTGGTATTTTACAACGGGTTTCCGGAGATCCCTGATCAAACGGAGCTGTGTCTGTCAGATGCTTTTCTAATTCCTTCAGGGGTAAACAGAAAACCCTGCCTGGAATGCAACGCCACTATCCTGAATATAAATCAGGGTCATAACCAGGAACTGATGCAAAGCTGTAGACGGCTTTGGGAATATGCGGAATTTATCGAAACAATACGCAAAAATCTGGCACAAGGATATACAGTGGAGATCGCCATGGAAAAGGCCATCGACACTTGCCTAGCACAGGGAATTCTGTCGGACATCCTGAAACATTGCCAAACGGAGGTGTTAAATATGCTGCTATCAGAATATAACGAAAGGGAAACCATGGAATATCTTCGCAGAGAGCATGAACAGGTCGGAGAAAAACGCGGGTTTCGTAAGGGGAGTACCGCAAAGCTTGTATCCCTAATACAAAAAAAGGTTACCAAAGCCCGCTCTCCGGAACAGATTGCCGAGGATCTCGAAGAACCTCTGGAAAATCTTTTGCCTATTATTGAATGGGCAAAGCTTCATACGAATTGCCCCCCAGAACAATATCTAACAGATACTTCATCTGGCAAGCATATCTTATAAGTATGCAAAAGAGCTGCCGCTTATCGCGACAGCTCTTCTGCTCTATATCGTCAGCTGCTTTTATTCCATTTGCCGGACTTTACTCCTCCGTCTCCTCCGCAGCATCTTCCTCTGCGTCAAGGTCTTCGGCCTCATCCTCTACAAAGTCTTCGGCTTCATCTGCCAGCTCTTCCAGATCAAGATCTGAGTCAAAGTCCTCCTCAGAGAAGTCCCCGTCCTCATCCATCAGATCCCTCTCCTCTGGCATTTCATCCAGATCAATCTCCTCGCTGAAGTCCAGCTCGTCAAACTCATCCATATCTGTATCCAGTTTCACATTCTGATAACGCTTCAGACCGGTTCCCGCAGGTATCAGCTTTCCTAAGATAACATTCTCTTTCAGGCCGATCAGCGGATCTATCTTGCCCTTAATGGCCGCCTCTGTCAATACTTTGGTGGTCTCCTGGAAGGAGGCGGCGGACAGGAATGAATTGGTCGCCAGGGATGCCTTGGTGATTCCCAGCATGACCTGCTTGCCCTCTGCAGGCTGCTTGCCTTCTTCTATCAGCTGGGTATTCACATCATCAAATTCCAGCACATCCACCAGTGCGCCAGGCAACAGCTCCGAATCTCCGTTGTTTTCAATGCGGATCTTCTTCAGCATCTGTCGCACAATCACCTCGATATGCTTATCGTTGATCTCCACGCCCTGAAGCCGGTATACACGCTGCACTTCCTGGATCATATAATCCTGTACGGCCCGGATTCCCTTGATCTTCAGGATATCGTGGGGATTCACGCTACCTTCGGTAAGCTCGTCGCCAGCCTCTAATACCTGGCCGTCCTGAACCTTCATGCGGGAACCATAGGGAATCAGGTAGGTCTTGGACTCTCCATTGTCCCTGGTTACCTGGATCTCTCGCTTCTTCTTGGTATCCAGAATGGTCACCGTACCCGGAATCTCCGTGATAATGGCAAGACCCTTGGGCTTTCTGGCCTCAAAGAGCTCCTCCACACGGGGAAGACCCTGGGTGATATCGCCGCCGGCCACACCTCCCGTATGGAAGGTACGCATGGTCAGCTGTGTTCCCGGCTCACCGATGGACTGGGCTGCAATAATACCTACAGACTCACCTACCTGTACGGCCTCGCCGGTAGCCATGTTGGAGCCGTAGCACTTGGCGCAGATTCCAATATGGGATTTACAGGTCAATATGGTACGGATCTTAATCTTATCAAAGGGTTTGCCCTCTGCGTCCACCCCATCCTTTACAATGGCTGCCGCACGCCGGGGCGTAATCATATGATTCGCCTTTACCAGGATGTTTCCATCCTTATCGAAAATGTCCTCACAGGAGAAACGGCCTGTAATACGCTCCTGCAGGCTCTCAATCTCCTCCCGGCCGTCCATAAAGGCTTTTACATACATGCCTGGGATTTCTTTTCCCTCTGAGCAGTCCATCTCCCGGATAATCTGCTCCTGGGACACATCCACCAGACGCCGGGTCAGGTATCCGGAGTCTGCGGTACGCAGAGCCGTATCGGACAATCCCTTCCGGGCTCCGTGTGCGGACATGAAATACTCCAGTACGTCCAGTCCCTCACGGAAATTGGATTTGATGGGCAGCTCAATGGTGTGACCTGTGGTATCCGCCATCAGTCCGCGCATGCCCGCCAGCTGTTTAATCTGCTTATCGGAACCACGAGCTCCGGAGTCAGCCATCATATAAATATTATTATATTTGTCCAGGCCGTCCAACAGGGCCTTGGTCAGAATATCGTCTGTCTCCTTCCAGGTCTGGACCACCTCTTTGTAACGCTCCTCCTCGGTGATCAGCCCCCGCTTATAGTTGCGGGTAATCCGGTCCACCGTATCCTGAGCCTTTGCAATGAGCTCCGGCTTCTCCGGGGGCACAGTCATATCCGAGATGGATACCGTCATGGCCGCTCTGGTGGAGTATTTGTAACCCATGGCTTTGATATCGTCCAGCACCTCTGCAGTCCGGGTGGCTCCATGGGTGTTGATAACCTTTTCCAGAATCTGCTTCAGGCCCTTCTTGCCTACGTGGAAGTCTACCTCCAGCTTCAGCTCATTGCCCGGCACGCTCCGATCCACAAACCCCAGGTCCTGGGGGAGAATCTCATTGAAAATGAAACGTCCCATGGTGGACTCAATGAGATCTGAGATCACGCTGCCATCCGCCAGTTTTTTACTTACCTTTACCTTAATCCGGCTCTGGAGACGGATTACGCCGTTCTCATACGCCAGAATGGCCTCGTTTACGCTCTTGAAATATTTTCCCTCGCCCAGCTCCCCGGGACGCTCCTGGGTCAGGTAATAGATTCCCAGCACCATGTCCTGAGAAGGCACTGCCACAGGACCGCCGTCAGAGGGCTTTAGCAGGTTGTTGGGGGACAGCAGTAGGAACCGGCACTCTGCCTGAGCCTCCACGGACAGGGGCAGATGGACTGCCATCTGGTCTCCGTCAAAGTCCGCGTTGAAAGCCGTACACACCAGGGGATGCAGCTTGATAGCCTTACCCTCTACCAGGATAGGTTCAAAGGCCTGAATTCCCAGACGGTGCAGGGTAGGGGCGCGGTTTAGCATCACCGGATGCTCCTTGATGACCTCCTCCAGCACATCCCACACCTCGGGCTGTACCTGGCGCTCCACCATCTTCTTGGCGCTCTTAATATTGTGGGCTGTGCCGTTCTGCACCAGCTCCTTCATCACAAAGGGCTTAAACAGCTCGATAGCCATCTCCTTGGGCAGGCCGCACTGATAGATTTTCAGCTCTGGTCCCACCACAATCACCGACCGACCGGAATAGTCCACACGTTTTCCCAGAAGGTTCTGACGGAAACGTCCGGATTTTCCCTTCAACATGTCAGACAAAGATTTCAGAGCCCGGTTTCCGGGACCGGTCACAGGGCGGCCCCGGCGGCCATTGTCAATAAGGGCGTCCACCGCCTCCTGGAGCATGCGCTTCTCATTCCGGACAATTATATCCGGAGCTCCCAGCTCCAGCAGCCGTTTCAGACGGTTGTTGCGGTTGATAATTCTTCTATATAAATCATTCAGGTCAGAGGTTGCAAAGCGTCCGCCATCCAGCTGCACCATGGGACGCAGGTCAGGGGGAATCACCGGGATGGCATCCATAATCATCCACTCCGGCTTATTTCCGGAGCCATGGAAGGCCTCCACCACCTCTAAACGCTTGATAATACGGGCCCGCTTCTGTCCCGTGGCATCCTTCAGAGCCGCTTTCAGCTCTGCGGATTCTTTCTCCAAATCAATGGCCCGCAAAAGCTCCTGAATGGACTCCGCACCCATGCCGACCCGGAACCTGTTTCCGTATTTCTCCCGCTCATCCTGATATTCCTTCTCCGTGAGGATCTGCTTGTACTGAAGGCTGGTATCGCCCGGATCCAGTACAATATAGGAGGCGAAATACAGCACCTTCTCCAGTGTCCGGGGGGACAGATCCAGGATCAGTCCCATGCGGCTGGGAATTCCCTTGAAATACCAGATATGGGACACGGGAGCCGCCAGTTCAATATGGCCCATACGCTCTCTGCGGACATTGGATTTCGTTACCTCCACGCCGCAGCGATCGCAGACCACGCCTTTATACCGGATCTTCTTATACTTTCCGCAATGACACTCCCAGTCCTTGCTGGGTCCGAAGATCCGCTCGCAATAGAGACCGTCCTTTTCCGGCTTTAGGGTCCGGTAATTGATGGTTTCGGGCTTTTTCACCTCGCCCCTGGACCACTCCCGGATCTTTTCCGGAGAAGCAAGGCCAATCTTGATGGCATCGAATGTCATCGGCTGATACACTTCATTTTTTGTCATCTCTGGCATATCTGGCACTCCCTCCTACTCTTCGTCATCCAATACATCGTCAAATTCCGAGAACTCCACGTCGTCGTCCTCCTCGTCCTCCTCTTCCTCGATGTCCACCAGCTCCTCGCCTTCGAACTCTTGCTTCTGGAAGCCGTAATCCCGGAAGGACTCCTCGTCTCCGCCGAAGTTCCGGTCTCCTTCGATAATGGAACGCAGGTCCACTTCGCCGTAATCGCTGGTCTCCATGATCTTCACTTCCGTGTTGTCCTCACGAAGCACCCGCACATCCAGTCCCAGAGACTGCAGCTCCTTCAAGAGCACCTTGAAGGACTCAGGAATCCCCGGTTCCGGAATGTTGTCGCCCTTGATAATGGCCTCATAAGTCTTCACACGACCCACCACATCGTCGGACTTCATGGTCAGGATCTCCTGCAGGGTGTAGGAAGCTCCATATGCCTCCAGGGCCCAAACCTCCATCTCTCCGAAACGCTGTCCGCCAAACTGAGCCTTGCCGCCCAGGGGCTGCTGGGTTACCAGAGAGTATGGTCCTGTAGAACGGGCATGAATCTTGTCATCCACCAGGTGATGCAGCTTCAGATAATGCATGTGGCCAATGGTAACCGGACTGTCAAAGTATTCACCGGTCCGTCCGTCCCGCAGCCGCACCTTACCGTCTCTGGAAATGGGCACGCCCTTCCACAGCTCTCTGTGATCCCGGTTCTTATACAAATATTCCATAACCTCCGGAAGAAGCTCCTCCTTATGCTTTGCCTGGAATTCTTCCCACTCCAGGTTTACATAATCATTTGCCAGATCCAGAGTATCCATAATATCCACTTCGTTTGCACCGTCAAATACCGGGGTAGCCACCTGGAATCCCAGGGCCTTGGCAGCCAGGCTCAAATGAATCTCCAATACCTGTCCGATATTCATACGGGAGGGCACGCCCAGGGGGTTCAGCACGATATCCAGAGGGCGTCCGTTGGGCAGGAAGGGCATATCCTCCACAGGAAGCACGCGGGAAACCACACCCTTGTTTCCATGGCGACCTGCCATCTTGTCGCCCACGGAAATCTTTCTCTTCTGGGCAATATAGATGCGCACAGACTGATTCACTCCCGGAGGCAGCTCATCCCCGTTCTCCCTGGTAAATACCTTGGCGTCCACCACGATTCCGTATTCTCCGTGAGGCACCTTCAGGGAGGTATCCCGCACCTCTCTGGCCTTCTCACCGAAAATAGCACGCAGGAGGCGCTCCTCGGCTGTCAGCTCTGTCTCTCCCTTGGGGGTCACCTTGCCCACCAGAATATCTCCGGCCCGCACCTCGGCTCCAATGCGGATAATTCCCCGCTCATCCAGATCCTTCAGCGCGTCGTCGCCTACGCCGGGCACATCCCGGGTAATCTCCTCGGGTCCCAGCTTGGTGTCACGGGCTTCCGCCTCATATTCCTCAATGTGCACAGAGGTATACACATCCTCCTGCACCAATCTCTCACTTAACAGTACCGCATCCTCGTAGTTATAGCCCTCCCAGGTCATAAAGCCGATGAGCGGATTCTTGCCCAGAGCAATTTCTCCGTTGGAGGTAGAAGGACCGTCTGCAATGACCTGGCCTTCCTCCACCTTGTCTCCCTTGAACACAATAGGCTTCTGGTTGTAACAGTTGCTCTGGTTGCTGCGGGCAAACTTGGTCAGACGGTAGGTGTCCCGTGTTCCGTCCGGGCATTTCACCACAATTTCATTGGAAACAGACCGCTCCACCACGCCGGCATGCTTTGCCAGCACGCAGACGCCGGAGTCCACTGCCGCCTTGGTCTCCATACCGGTTCCCACCACCGGAGCCTCGGTGACAAGAAGGGGCACTGCCTGACGCTGCATGTTGGATCCCATAAGCGCACGGTTTGCGTCGTCATTCTCCAAAAAGGGAATCAGGGCAGTCGCCACAGAGAACACCATTTTCGGTGATACGTCCATGTAGTCAAACATGGAACGCTCATACTCCTGGGTCTCCTCCCGGTAACGGCCAGATACGTTTTTCCGGATAAAATGTCCCTCTTCATCCAGGGCCTCATTCGCCTGGGCTACATGGTAATTATCCTCCTCGTCCGCGGTCATATAGACAACCTCGTCTGTAACCCGGGGATTCTTGGGATCGGTTTTGTCGATCTTTCGGTAGGGAGCCTCCACAAAACCATATTCATTAATTCTGGCATAGCAGGCCAGAGAGTTGATCAGACCAATATTGGGTCCCTCAGGGGTCTCAATGGGGCACATTCTGCCGTAGTGAGAATAGTGCACGTCCCGGACCTCGAATCCGGCCCGGTCTCTGGAAAGACCGCCGGGTCCCAGAGCCGACAGACGGCGCTTATGGGTCAGCTCGCCCAGAGGGTTATTCTGATCCATGAACTGAGACAGCTGGGAGGAACCGAAGAACTCCTTCACAGCCGCAGTCACGGGCTTAATATTGATCAGAGACTGGGGCGTAATGCCCTCCTGATCCTGGGTGGTCATGCGCTCACGCACCACGCGCTCCAGACGGGAAAGGCCGATGCGGTACTGATTCTGCAAAAGCTCTCCCACGGAACGAATCCGGCGGTTACCCAGATGGTCGATATCATCGTCATTTCCCATGCCGTATTCCAGATGCATATTGTAGTTGATGGAGGCTATAATATCCTCCTTGGTAATATGCTTGGGAATCAGCTCATGGACATTTCTGCGGATCGCCGCCTTAATGTCCTCCAGCTCACTATTTTCTTCCAGTATTTTTTCCAGCACCGGATAATATACTAACTCTGTAATTCCCACTTCCCTGGGAACCACATCCACAAAGTTGGTCAGATCCACCATCATATTGGAGATCACGCGCACATCCCGCTCCTCCAGACGAATCATCACAAAAGGTACCGCAGCGTTCTGAATCTTATCCGCCAGCTCGGCACTAACCTCTGTGCCGGCCTCCGCCAGAATCTCCCCGGTAACCGTATCCACCACATCCTCTGCCAGCACCTGATTGCGGATCCGGTTTCTCAGCAGAAGCTTCTTATTAAACTTATAACGGCCTACCTTGGCCAGGTCATACCGGCGTGGATCAAAAAACATGCTGGTAATCAGGCTTTCTGCGCTCTCCACAGCCAGTGGTTCACCGGGACGGATCTTTTTGTACAGCTCCAGAAGACCCTCCTGATAATTTTCTGCCGTATCCTTTGTCAAGGTAGCCATAATCTTTGGCTCTTCGCCAAACAGATCAATAATCTCCGCATTCGTACCCCATCCCAAAGCACGCACCAATACCGTGATGGGTACCTTTCTGGTTCTGTCCACACGCACATAGAAAATATCATTGGAGTCCGTCTCATATTCCAGCCATGCTCCCCGGTTGGGAATCACAGTGGAGGAAAAGAGTCTCTTTCCCAGCTTGTCGTGGTCAATCGCATAGTAAATGCCAGGGGAACGAACAAGCTGACTTACAATGATACGCTCCGCACCATTGATTACGAAGGTGCCTGTCTCTGTCATAAGCGGCAGATCTCCCATGAAAATCTCATGTTCGTTGATCTCATCTGTCTCTTTATTGTAGAGGCGTACCTTTACTTTCAGGGGAGCTGCATAGGTAGCGTCTCTCTCTTTACACTCTTCGATGGTATATTTGATATCGCCCTCACCTGTACAGAGCGTGAAATCCACAAATTCAAGACTCAAATGCCCGCTGTAATCCGCAATCGGCGAAATATCAGCAAAAACCTCACGAAGACCTTCATCCAGAAACCACTGATAGGAATCCTTTTGAACCTCGATAAGATTGGGCATTTCCAGGACTTCTTTTTGTCTTGAATAGCTCATTCTCGAACTCTTCCCGGTTGTAATAGGACGGATTCTGTTCTTTTCCATTGACGATCACCCCTTATTTTCTTTCTAAATGCGGCATCTATAACTTTCCTGTGCAAAACTTTTTTAATGTGTGGAGACTGGTTCCTCCCCACCCATAGAGTCTTCACAGTAATTGTGGGAAACATAAGCATACGTCACCACAATAGTGCATCTTACATGATATCACAACAAAAAATACATGTCAACAAAATTTTCCATCCATTCAGCCAATATTTGTTAAAGAAGCTGCGAAACTGCTTTATGTGATCATAATCTGGTATGAAACATCAGCTTTATCGCCCACTGAACAGCCAGTAACACAGCGCTCCCCATCATTAATATTCGCAGTCCTCTCAAGCTACTAATGTAGAAACGGCTTTTCTGAAAAAACGTAGTATAGGCATAGCTTCCCATAAAGTATAGATAGCAAATCACCCCATACAGCACCAGGGGATGCGCCCGCAGACTATCCAAAATGTTTCCCTGCAAAAGATATTGGACTGCCCGGGTTCCACCGCAGCCTGGGCATGGAATATGAAACCAGGTATAGAGAATACAAGGGAGCATACGCCCCGTCAGCTGCAGTCCTTCCTGACGAACAATAGCTGCGGCTCCAGCCGCAGCTATTGTTCCCAGTATTCCAATATAAAAGAAAACTGTTTCCAGTGTTACTTTTTCCAGCTTCATCAATTTTCTCTCTACTCCCAGCTCACTGACAGCTGAACAGGTCCGCCCTGAAAATTATTCTCATACTCTGGGACCTGCTCTTCATAAGGAATCTGATCCTGGCTCATATAGTCCGCGGATAAATCTCCCAGACCGATTCCGATAGTCAGCATGAGAATCAGAAGAAGAATAGACAACAGGATGGAAATACCATTTAGAATCGTTCCGGCAATAGCCATTCCTTTTCCGTCCCGATTTTGTACCAAGCTGATAATACCGAGAATCAAGCCGATGACCCCCATTATCAGAGAAAACCAATAAATGCAGCAGATCAGGACTACCGACAGAATTCCCAATACCAGAGAAACCACGGCAAAGGTACTGCTGTTGCGGCCGGGATCCTGCTCTCCCACAATGACCTGAGACCTGCCATAGCCTCCTCCGGCACTGTTGTAACCATTTCCATTGTTATAGCCGTTATTGCCGTATCCGTCCTGACCGCCGCCATAACTGTTTCCACCATATGCATTTCCCGCCTGCTGTTCAGGCGCCTGATCAAAATCATTCTTATATTCCATAGGTATTCCTCCCATCCATCTTCCTATTCCAGTCCATAATCAAGTCCAGTTGTTTCTCTGGAGATATTCCTGGTATTAGTAGGGCAGTGCAAAAAGTCCAGAGAAGTTGACCAGCCAGCAGATCAGAACCTGAATCGCTGTGCAGAAGATAAAGAATCCAATAACCCCCCCATTTTTATCTTTCAGGTTCAACTTGATATATTGAACACCAAAGAGAACTCCCAGCAAAAGGCCCAGTACTCCGCAGAGAAGCCATCCTCCAATACAGCTCAGCCCCAGAAGCACGTTCGCCCACGCAGCTACCTTCCGCACCGGAATATATCTTTCGTGACTGCCCACATACTCGCCATTTACAGCAATATCCGCCTTATTTCCAATGACCACCACACGCACCTCTGCGCCGTCAATAATAATCGGGCAATCAATAAGAACTACAAAGGGATTCTGGGATTTCAGCTTATGTACTTCTCCATCTACGATCAGTTTAGTGCCAAAGCCTGTTTTATATTCAATATTATGCTGGATTCCGTTCACCGTTACATTCCATTGCTTTTTCATGAGCTTTGCCCTCCTCATAATTTATTTTACTTATAGAAGAGAAATGAAACCTCTGTCCTGCCGATACACATAAAAGCCCTCCGTGGCTGCTTATCTCACAGGACTTTTCACGGGATAAAAGGGGACACATCCCTGATGTGCCCCCATAACAACTGATTACTTCAAGGTTACAGTTGCACCAACCTCTTCGAACTTGGCTTTCAGCTCTTCTGCCTCTGCCTTGGTAGCGCCTTCCTTTACTACCTTGGGAGCGCCGTCTACCAGCTCTTTTGCCTCCTTCAGGCCCAGACCGGTTGCATCACGAACAACCTTGATAACCTTAACCTTGGAATCTCCAGCTGCGGTCAGCTCTACGTCGAAGGAATCCTTCTCCTCTGCCTCGGGAGCTGCGGGACCAGCTGCCACTACCACACCTGCTGCTGCGGATACGCCGAATTCTTCCTCACATGCCTTTACCAGTTCATTTAACTCTAATACAGACAGCTCTTTGATTGCTTCGATAAACTCTGCAGTTGTTAACTTTGCCATTTTATTTTCCTCCTGTAATTCATTCTTGATTTTAAACAATACAATTTGCTTTATAAAAAGCTTTCAAGGTTGTTGGGCATACCTGTTTGCAGCCCCAACGGCTTTCACTTAAGCCTCTGCGTTCTTTTCCGCGATCTGGTTCAGTACGCGGGCCAGATTGGTAATGGGCGACTGCATGCTTCCCAACAGTCTTCCCAGCAGCTCTTCTCTGGACGGAACCGCAGCGATTGCCTGCATTCCTGCCGCATCGTAATAGCTTCCCTCGATGACTCCGGCTTTCATCTCCAGCTTCTGCGTCTCTTTAGCATACTTGGCAATGATTCTTGCCGCTGCCGTTGCATCCGTCTTGGAAACCGCAAGCGCATTGGTTCCCTCCAGGTGCGGAGCCAGCGCCTCGCACGGGGTATCCTTGAATGCAAAATTCATCATTGTGTTCTTGTAAACCTTGTAGACGACGCCTGCTTCTCTCAGCTCTCTGCGGAGTCTGGTATCCTGCTCCACGGTCAGACCGCGGTAGTCTACCAGGACTGCGCTGGCTGCCCCTTCGATACAGGAAGCAATCTCTTCCACAACCGGTTTTTTCAGCTCAACTTTTGCCACGAATGGTGCACCTCCTTATTTTATTCTGGCACTCCCTTGCGTCTATTGTATCATGTGGAAGATCGTAAATCTCTTCCTGATACAAAAACCCTCTCTGCCGCAAGACAGAGAGGGCTGTGTGTCAATCTTTCGGTTTTCTCCGGTTTTCCTTTGGAAAACTCCCCTCCCGCTCTCGCAGGATCCGGGTACCGGATACGGCCTGAAATCATGTCTCTCCTCGGCAGGCGTTTGAAACCTTATGCCTAACGGCACCTGCTGTCTTCGGGTAGTGCTCATGCTATGGTATAATAGCATATTTCATTATAAATGTCAATCAACTTTGCATTTTTCTGCTTCTGACTAGCTGATCTTTACCGGATTCAGCTTCACGCCAGGTCCCATGGTGGGAGCCAGGGTTACGCTCTTTAAGAACTGTCCCTTTACTGCAGAGGGTTTTGCTTTGTTGATGGCATCAATAAGCGTCTGGAAGTTGTCCGCTAACTGCTCCTCGGTGAAGGAAGCTTTTCCAATCGGCACATGGATAATGTTTGTTTTGTCCAAACGATACTCAATCTTACCAGCTTTGATCTCCTGGATGGCCTTGGTTACATCCATGGTAACGGTTCCCGCCTTGGGATTGGGCATTAATCCCTTGGGTCCAAGTACACGGCCCAGGCGTCCTACAACGCCCATCATATCGGGAGTTGCCACTACCACGTCAAAATCCAGCCAGCCTTCGTTCTGGATCTTCGGAATCAGTTCCTCTGCTCCTACGAAATCTGCGCCTGCAGCCTCTGCCTCGTCCGCCTTTGCGTTCTTGGCAAATACCAGCACCCGGGCAGTCTTGCCGGTTCCGTGGGGAAGCACTACGGCTCCGCGGATCTGCTGGTCTGCGTGACGTCCGTCACAGCCTGTTCTGATATGAGCCTCGATGGTCTCATCAAATTTTGCAACGGCCAGCTTTTTTACAATGGCGATTGCTTCATCTCTATCGTATTGAGTCTGTTTGTCATAAAGTTTTGCAGCCTCAACGTATCTCTTTCCTCGTTTCATATTACATAACCTCCTGGTGGTAATTGCGGGCTTAAGCCCTTCCACTTACGTGTTGTCATACAGTTTCTACGGGCTGTCCTGTCTATATTCCGACAGCGGTTAGTCCTCTACCGTGATACCCATACTTCTTGCGGTACCTGCGATCATACTCATGGCTGCCTCAAGGCTTGCCGCGTTCAAATCCGGCATCTTAATCTCTGCGATCTTCTGGATCTGCGCCTTGGAGATGGATGCTACTTTTGTCTTGTTGGGCACGCCTGATCCAGACTGGATCTTGCACTCCTTCTTCAGAAGCACTGCTGCAGGCGGCGTCTTCGTGATAAAGCTGAAGGAACGGTCTGCATAAACTGTGATAACAACCGGAATAATCATTCCGTCCTGGTCTGCGGTTCTCGCATTGAACTGCTTCGTAAACTCTACGATATTCACGCCGTGCTGGCCTAATGCGGGTCCTACAGGCGGAGCCGGTGTTGCTTTTCCAGCAGGAATCTGTAATTTAATATAACCTGTTACTTTTTTTGCCATAATAGGCACCTCCTTGTGGTAATAGCGGGATTGACCCTCCCATCATTTCTGTTACATCTTTCGGATCTCTGAGAAATTGATCTCCACAGGCGTTTCCCGCCCAAAGAGATCCACGTTAATCGTCACGGACTGCTTGTTATGATTCATGGTCTGGATCACGCCTACCGTATCCTTCCATATACCACCCATAACGATCACGGTATCACCTTCTGCAAAGTCAACTGTGACATTTTCGGTTTGGATTCCCAGCGGACGCATTTCAGCATCTGTAAGAGGAACCGGCTTGGAACCAGGTCCAACAAAGCCCGTGACGCCTCTGGTATTTCGCACAACATACCAGGTATCGTCGTTCATGATCATGTGAATCAGAACATATCCCGGAAACATCTTCTTCTGAACCTGCTTTTTCGCACCGTTCTTCATTTCCACCACATCCTGCATGGGAACTCGTACTTCCAGAATCTGTTCCTCCAGATGTCTGTTTTCAATCGTCTTTTCAATGTTGGCTTTTACCTTGTTCTCATACCCGGAATAGGTATGCACTACATACCAGCTTGCCTCTGCCATACAATCACCCTCACCCTTATAAAGTTACCAGAAAATCAATACCATAGGTAATGATGATATCCAGTATTTTAATGATGATACCCAATGCCACGGAAGTAGTGACGACTGCAATCGTCTGCCGGGTCAGTGATTTTTTGTCTGGCCAGATGATTTTCTTGAACTCCGCTTTCAAACCCTTAAACCAGCTCTTTTTTGGGGCTTTCTCTGTCTTAACAGCTGTTTCTCCCATGGTTCACTTTCCTTTCCGACTTGTCCTACTTCGTTTCCTTGTGCATGGTGTGCTTTCTGCAGAACCGGCAGTACTTTTTGGTCTCCATCCGGTCTGGATGATTCTTTTTCTCTTTTGTCATGTTGTAATTCCGTTGCTTACACTCCGTACATGCCAATGTGATCTTTACGCGCACGACTTCCACCTCCGCTTGCTTTCATTTTGCTGGTGATCTGCCAAAACCACCATTTTTTAGGCATAAAAAAAAAGCCTACTTCCATTCGCCAATGTATCGTAACACGATATGGGCATGGATGTCAAGGCTTTTCTGGGGATTTATGGGGGTTTTCTATGAAAAGTTTCTTGCATTTCTACAGAAGCCTTGTTATACTGATACAGTCCCGGAAGGTTCTTCCTCCGGATGCTCTGATATTCCTGCAGGTTCCTGCGGAAAATCAAAATAACTTGTAACAAAATTCAAAAATATCAGAAGGCTTGTAAAGAATATGAACGCAAGCTTCTGGTTCTTGCGCGGCACAGCCTGTGCCGGAAAGGAGAATGGATGACAGAAAAACAGAGTGAAAATAAAAACCCACAGGAAACTCAGGACCAGTCTAACCGGGAATGGAAATCCAGCGCATTTACCACGTATTTTGGAACCACAGAACGGGCGGCGGAATTGTACCGGGCATTGGAACAGACGGAAGATGTCGGGCCTGAGGATATTTCATTTGCCACCCTCCAGGGGGTCCTCTTTATGGTGCGTAAAAACGATATGGCTTTTACTGTGGGGAAAAAGATCCTGGTAATCGGAGAGCACCAGTCAACTATAAATAGGAACATGCCCCTGCGCAGCGCCATCTACTATGGCCGTACCATGGAGCGGCTGGTGCCATCCAGGGATATCTACAAAACCGGACGCATCCCCATTCCCACCCCGGAATTCTTTGTCTTTTATAATGGACAGGTTCCCAGGCCGGTAGAAGAGATTTTGCGCCTTTCCGATTCCTACCTTGAAAAGACCGACGCCCCCATGTTAGAATTACAGGTAAAGGTAATCAATATCAATCTATCCGCCGGACACCCGATTCTGCAAAGAAGCCGTTCTATGTATGAATACTCCTGGTTCGTACAGAAAATCCGGGAGCTTCAAAAGCCTGGGGTATCCCGGGACGAAGCCATCCGACAGGCCATAAAGATCAGCCTGGATGCCGGGATTATGGTGGATTTTATCAAGGAGCATGGTTCGGAGGTGGAGAATATGCTGTTTACGGAATTCAATGTAGATGACGCCCTGGAGGTCCGCTATGAAGAAGGGATGGAAAAAGGATTGGAAAAGGGCATGGAAAAGGGAGAGCATACGAAGCTTATTCAACAGGTTTTGCGCAAGCTGGAAAAAGGAAAGCTGCCGGCAGAGATCGCGGAAGATCTGGATGAGGATGCGGCAATGATTCAGCAGATCTGCCAGGCTGCAGGCCAGTGCGGCTCAGAACCGAATGTGGAGCAGATTTACCAGATGATTACCCAGTAATACTCCTTGGGCTACAGTAAATGGGGCTGTTGTAGTAATTGGCGCTTAGCCTCATTTCCCCGGAACACAGCCAGGAGCCAGCCAATCTCTTTCAAAATTGGCTGGCTCCTGGTTTACTTTTTACCGTTTACACATCTGCCTATGCTTCTGCCTCTTCCTCGTCATACTCATACTTTTTATTGGAGAGTGCAACCATAACCGTCTGCACCACTGCGATAATTACCATAACAATGGTACTGATCCACAAATCCTGTGGGCAGTGTAATATCCTCTGTCAGTATAAATGCGATCAGAGAAATCACTGCAACCGGTACGCTTATAATGCGGAAAAGTCCCTTTTTCTTTAGCTTCTTCTTTTCTTCCTCTTCTTCATCCTCATCATTTCTGGTCTTTACAAAATAACCGATCAAAAGCATGAGTGACTCAAAGATTGCCAGATTCATCAAGGCAAAGTTGATCAGGGCCCAGGCTCTTCCGCCGCCTGCCAGAGGTACTTCCTCGTCCTCTAGCTGCCGTAATTCGGCCTGATTCTCTGTCTCATCCTCCGGACCAAGGCTCACATCTGCCAAGGGTACCTCTTCGTCCTCTACCGCTGCTACAGGGGTCTCAGCTTCTGCCTGCGTGGCTGCTGCAGGTGCAGGCGTCGGCGCAGGTGTCGGAGTTGGGGTCGCTGCAGGCGTTGCAACAAGCGTTGGCGCAGGACCAGGATCTGCTCCCGGAGCCGGATCAGCAGGTCCCGGCGTCGGAGCCGGATCTGTTGGCCCTGGTGTTGGCGTCGGAGCTGGATCTGTTGGGCCTGGCGTTGGCGTCGGAGCCGGATCTGTTGGGCCTGGCGTTGGCGTCGGATCTGTTGGCCCTGGTGTCGGGTCTTCCGGAGTTGGATCGACAGGCGTCGGGTCTTCCGGGGTTGGGTCTACAGGCGTCGGGTCTTCCGGGGTTGGATCGACAGGCGTCGGATCTTCCGGAGTTGGGTCTACGGGTGTCGGATCAGGTGTGTCTGGAGAATAAGTAATCACGAAATGCACCCCGTCTTTCCCAATCTCATAATCCGTAGCAGGTGTGGCCGGGCTCCAAACTCCATTTCCATAACCGCTGTTGGGAGCTGCCGCAGGAATCTCATCCTCTGTCAGATGAGCGGTTCCGTTTTCTGCCCAGTTTCCATCTGCATCCAGCAGAGTTATCACAACCTCTGTGGGCCCTGTCAAGGTTCCATTTACAGCTTCGTAGGTTACAACCGCCTGATATTTGTCAGGGATGCCGTCACCCTTCTTTTCCGGGTCGTTTCCCTTATTGTCCAACGTGTAAGGAATCGTCACCACGATATCGCTTCCATTTATTGTCCCTGTAAGCGCGCCGCTGGGTTCACCATCCTTCACATAATGATTTTCTCCAACAGTAAGCTCTTCTAATCTTGAGTTTCCGCAGTTCTGTCCACAAAACCGTTGATTGGCTATGCGGATTATACACAACTTTCAAAAAACGCCCAAAATATAAGGAATCCTTTTCCTTTTTGATGTAAAATTTAATCACCACAAAAAAATCATACTAAACAAAAAGAAGGAGGATTCCCTGTGGTTAATTTTACATCAAATACTTATCAAA